>JANQMU010000086.1 GCA_028279875.1 Rhizobiaceae bacterium | reverse complement strand
GCTGCACCGGGCCGGCCTCAAGATCGTTCTCGGGACCCCGACCGCAACACCGCCAAAATGGCTCGTCGACGAAATGCCGGACATGCTGCCGATCGATGTCGAAGGCCATGCCCGCGGTTTCGGATCGCGTCGGCACTGCTGTTTCTCCCATGAGGGCTATCAGCGCGAATGCGTGCGCATCGCCAAGGCACTGGCCGAGCGCTTTGGCAGGCATGACGGCATTGTCGGCTGGCAGATCGACAATGAATATGCCTGCCACGATACGGCGCGGTCCTGGTCGGCGCCCGCGCTGCACGGGTTTCGTCTTTGGCTTGCCGAAAAATACGGCAATATCGACCGGCTGAATTTCGCCTGGGGCAATGTGTTCTGGTCGATGGAATATCCCGATTTCGATTCGGTGGAACTGCCGGGGCTGACGCCGAGCGAGCACAATCCGGCGCATCGGATGGATTTCTACCGCTATTCCTCCGACCAGATCGTGCGCTTCAACCGGTTGCAGGCGGACGTCATTCGCGAACTGTCTCCGGGGCGCGACGTCATCCACAATTTCATGGGCCGCACGCTGACCTTCGATCATTTCAAGGTGGGGTCGGATCTGGATGTTTCCAGTTGGGACTGCTATCCGCTGGGCTTCCTGGAGGACCGGCTGGAGGTAGACGATGCCTGGCGGCGGCGTTTCATGCGGGCCGGCGACCCCGATCTGCAGGCTTTCCACCACGATCTTTACCGGGCGACGTCGGCCGGGCGCTGGTGGGTGATGGAACTGCAGCCCGGACCGGTCAACTGGGCCGACCACAATCCCGTCCCGCGCGCCGGCATGATCCGCCTGTGGAGCTGGGAGGCCTTTGCCCACGGGGCGGAAGTGGTGAGCTATTTTCGCTGGCGGCAGGCGCCTTTTGCCCAGGAGCAGATGCATGCCGGATTGCTGAGGCCTGACAGCGCGAGCACCGACGGCAGCGCCGCCGCGGAGGCCGTAGCGCGCGAACTGGCGCAACTGGACCTGCCGCCGGCGGGGCCGGCGGAGGTGGCCATCCTGTTCGACTACGCCTCTTCCTGGGCCTGGGAAACCCAGCCCCAGGGACGCGAATTCGACTATTTCCGGCTGGTGTTCGACCATTACCGGGCGCTGCGCGCCCGCGGTCTTTCGGTCGATTTCCTGCCGCCGGACACTGACGACCTGTCGGCCTATCGGCTGGTCCTCATTCCCGGCCTCTTTGCGTGGAACGAGACCCTTCTGGCAGCCCTGGAATCCTTTGAGGGGACTGTTCTCGCAGGTCCGAGGACCGGCTCAAAGACCGCCTATTTCTCGATCCCCGAAAGGCTGCCGCCGGACCTGCCGTCGACACTTGCCGATGTCACGGTCAGTCAGGTGGAAAGCCTGCCCGCCGACTGCCCGGTGCCGATCGGCGGAGGAAACGGGACGCTGAAATTCTGGCGGGAATATCTGGAACCGGGCCCCGCCGGCACGGTCAGCCTCGAGAGCGCTGACGGACAACCGGTTCTGGTAACCCAGGGACGGTTCCACTATCTCGGCGGCTGGCCGGATGAAACGCTGCTCGACAGGATCCTCGAGGATCTCGGCCGGGAAGCCGGGCTGTCGCTGATGAGACTGCCGGATGGCCTGCGGCTGCGCCGCGACGGAACGGTGACCTACGCCTTCAACTACGGCGACAGCGCCGTCGACCTGAGCGCCATCGGCGTGTCGGGCCGCTACCGGCTCGGCCAGCCGAAACTCGAACCGTCGGATGTCGCGATCATCGAGGCCTGACAAAAATCAGCCCGGCTGCTTCAGGACGCGCACCACAGGGATGCCGACATCTTCGCGGGTCATATCGAAAATCATGACCGGTTCATCCGTCGACCTTAAAAGCGCGTCCAACATGTTCCGCTGATCGGCCTCGGACAGTTCGGCATTCTCTGTCTCGAACGGCACCGGCACCGGAGCGGCCTGACCGGCTGTGCAGTCCGGTATCGGGTTCTGGCCCCGATAGGTCCGCAGAATCGCAGCATGCGCCGGCGGCAGGTCCTCGTCTATCAGGCCGTTCAAGTCGATCGCCATCAGGTTGCGCCAGGAGACAATGCTTTCCAGGCAGGCGCGGGTGAGTGTCTGCCCGGCATCAAAGCCGGCAGCGCTGCCGAGGGCCGGTTTCGCACCGCTTATGTCGCAACAGATTGATATGACGATCTGCGCGCCGGATGGATGCACCATCTGCAGGAGGTTCAGTTCGCGCCCCAGGCCGTCAAGCCATTCGGTGATCTCATCGAACCGGCTGGACCCGGAAACGACGACCCTTTGCGCCGCTCCAGCCGTTCCGCCGCGCCATGTCTCAAAGGCATCCCGCTCGATGAGTTCCAGCAGGCCCCGCGCAGCCGCGTCGACGGGATTGCGGCCGATGGAACAGCCGCGGCTGTCGACGATGCCGCCATTGCTGGGCGACACCGGATGGCCCAGCAACAGGCGGTGCGCGGGGATGTCGCCCTTCACCGAGCCGCCCAGCCGCGTGGCCGCGGCGGTTTCGGGATCGCCGGTCCGATATTGCAGGCTGAAGCGCTCGATGGCCTCGAACAGGGCGAGGGTCCGCGCCCATTCGGCAGACAGCGAAGCACCGGCGCCGATGCGCACCGGGATCTGTCCGGCCGGCGCGGCACAGCCGGTCGGCAGGCTGACCGGGCACAGATAGGCGCTGACCGGACAATGGCGCGACAGGTCGACCGGCTGGGGCTCGCCGATCAGCGTGCCACGGTGCCGCTCGGCCCGTGCGATGAGGTTTTTCGTGTCCAAGCCATCGACCCGTTATGAAAGATTTTCAGTTTGACTTTGACCGTTGGCGACTGTCGAATGACCGTGTCTATCAACAAAAGAGGACAACATCCATGGCCAGACTCTTACTGAAAGACAATGTATCTTCCGAAACGCTGGGCGAAGCCGTTTTGAAAATCGCCGAGAACACCGGCGGTCAGGCCGGTGCACTCAGCGCGGCGGCAATCAGCCGGAACCAGCAGGACGTCGCGGCTCTTTTCAAGGATCCGTTCAGTTCGAAAATCAATCTCGTTTACGACAGCGCCGACGAGATCCACATCGTCATTCCTTTCCTCGGCGGGAAAGTCTACAGTGGAAACAAGCTTGCGCATGAGGCAATGGGGTCGATTGTCATTATGGGGTGCGCTTCCTAGAAATTCGGGGCCGGAAGCGGGAGGTTATCTCCTCTCATGTCTGGTGGTGATACACCAAACAATCAGGATCTGTTCGAGCTCGACCAGGATCACGGTTTCAACCGTGCCCTGAAGGCGGTTCTGGTTGCCGATGCGGCCGGGTTTTCGCGTCTGCTGCCGGAGGATCCGGAGGGCACGATCCACAGCCTGAACCGGCACCGGGAGAGAATGCGTGAGATCGTCTCGGCCAATCGCGGGCTGGTGGCCGCTCTGCCCGGCGATTTCCTGCTGGCGCTTTTCGGCACATCCGGCGACGCGCTGGATGCCGCCGTCAAGTTTCTCAAGCCGATCGGCTATGATCCGGGCCAGGTGGCCCTGAATTTTCGCGTGGGCCTTCATGTCGGCGACGTTTACGAACAGTCCGGCGATTATCTGGGCGTCGCCATCAATATCGCGTCGCGGCTGCAGGGTGCGGCTCCGATCGGCGGGATCGTCATGTCGCAGACCTTTCGCGACAGCCTGCCCGGAAAACCGCGCTTCCCGCTGCACAAGATCGGTTATCTCGACCTCAAAAACATCGATGAGCCGATCGGCGCTTTCGAAATGCAGATCGAAGGCGACGCGCCCGCCGGGGACGAGCCGCTCGAAAAGCCGGGGACACAGGAGGCCGTCGGACCGGTCCGCGACCTCAACGGAATCCCGCGCGACAAACCGACGATTCTCATCAGGCCTTTCCGCGCCGCAGGCGATGCGACCCGGGCGGCGGTCTTCGCCGACGGGCTTTGCGAGGAACTGATCACCACGCTGAGCGTCTTTTCAGACGTCTTCCGCAGCATCGATGCGATGAACCAGGATCATGACGGCGCGACCTATGAGATCACCGGTCAGGTCAGGAACGGCGACCGTCTGAGGATCACCTGCCACCTGATCGACCGGCGGGATGGCCAGGCCATCTGGTCCGACCGTTTCGACTTCCGCAACGATGCCAGCTACGATGCCCAGGAACGCATCACCATGGCGGTGATCACCGCCCTCCAGATCAAGCTGACCGAAGGGGAAAGCGCGCAAATCTGGTCGGGTCGCAACACCTCGCTGGCGGCCTGGGAACAATTTCATCTGGGACGGATGAGCGAGGCCCGCTACACGAGCGAAAGCAATCGCGCGGCGCGCGATCATTTCGCGGCCGCGCTCGAACTCGACCCGACATTCGTGCCGGCGATCGTGGCGATCGGTTTCAGTCATCTCGACTCCATCCGGCTGGGCTGGACGAGCGACCCGAAGAAAAGCCTCGGCCGGGCGCTGCGCCGTGCCAAGATGGCGCGGAAAATCTCGCGGTCGGACCCCTATGCCACGGCCCTGATGGCCTATGTCGAGCGCGCCCAGGGCAATCTGGATAAATCCCTGGAGACGATGGCCAAGTCGATCCAGGCAGCACCGCGCAATGGCGAGCTGCTGGCCTATTATGCGAACATGCTGTGGATGCATGGCGAGCGGGACAAGGCGATCAAGCAGTACAAACGGGCGCTGAAGATCATTCCGCAACCGGCCTCCTGGATGTACACCAATCTCGGCCTTGCCCTGATGTCGGACGGCAAAACGGACGACGCGCTGAAGATCTTCCTGTCCGTCGTCGCCGGCGACCCGGATTATCTGCGGGCGCATATCGGCCTCGTGATCGCCCAGGTGCGCAAGGGCCGCATTGCCGAAGCCAGAGCAAGCTACCAGTCGATCCTGGCGATCGATCCGGCCTTCCGTCCCGAAAACTGGATCGCCCAGAGCCAGTTCACCGACCAGCGGGATACAACTCAATTCGCGGCGGATCTGAAAACCGCGCAATAGAACCTGCCCGGATTGGCTACCAACGCTTTTCCGGATAAGAAGCCGGTTAAATACGTGGTCTTGGATGCCTGTAACGGGCACTTTCTGCCGTCGATTTGGTACCTGCCGAACGGCTGAAACAGCCGGCATACGAATACGCCGCAAGGCCTCAATTCGGCAGCCGATGATGGCCGCGGAATGGTGTCGATCGGAAAGATCACAGTAATAAGGACGGCTCGACCACGCGACTGAGTCCGGCCGGTTGTCGGCGGTCGATGGGCGCTTCGAATCGAGGCCGTAGCCGCGCATCCGTCGTCGTTCCCATGTCATCCGCCCTGTGGATGACTGCCGACATGGCACGACCGTCGGCAGCTTTGCGAGGTCGGGAATTGTCGCGCGATTTCAGCGGCTTCGGTGACGGGCACGGGGCCGGCAGCCGGTGCCAGCCGGCCCGCCGGCGCGGTCATCTAGGATTTCAGGCCAACCTTTGCTATTGTATTGCGATCAGCAATTGGTCCCATGTTTCGCGGCGGAGCAGTATTGGCCGAGGGGGAGAGGATATGGCCATTGCGTTAATATTGGTTATCGTTGTTGCCGGCTCAATTCTTTTTCATGTATTGAGTCCCTGGTGGTGGACCCCGATTGCCTCCAACTGGGGCTATATCGACGATACACTTGTCATTACATTCTGGATCACCGGTGTCGTCTTTACGGCGGTCATTCTATTCATGGCCTATTGCGTCATCCGGTTCCGCCACAAGGAAGGCCGCAAGGCCGCCTATGAGCCGGAAAACAACAAGCTGGAATGGGGGCTAACGATCGTCACCGGCATTGGCGTGGCGGCGATGCTCGCGCCCGGGCTGATCATCTGGGGCCAGTTCATCACCGTGCCCGACGAGGCGACGGAAATCGAGGTCCTCGGACAGCAATGGCAGTGGAATTTCCGGCTGCCGGGTGCCGACGGCAAATTGGGCAAATCGGACAACCGGCTGATCGACTTCGACAACCCGCTGGGCATCAATCCGAGCGATGCGTCGGCGCAGGACGATGTGGTGATCGAAGCCGACGATCTGCACGTGCCCATCGGCAAGCCGATCAAGATGCTGCTGCGGTCGGCCGACGTGCTGCACGATTTCTACGTGCCCGAGTTCCGGGCCAAAATGGACATGGTTCCCGGAATGGTGACCTATTTCTGGTTTACCCCGACGCGGACGGGAACATTCGAGATCCTGTGCGCCGAACTGTGCGGCACCGGCCACCCGCATATGCGCGGCTTCGTGGTTGTCGACACCGAGGAGGACTACCAGGAATGGCTGGCCGAGCAGGATACGTTTGAGCAGTTGATGGCGCAGACCGAGGCGCCCCTGCGCCTCAGTCAGGCAGAACAGGACCAGCCATGAGGCGTAAAACAGTCGGACTGGCACGTCCGACGGTGCGTGTTTTGAGCAGCCGAGGATGAATCGCGACATCAAGGCTGCCTAATGGAGGAGGGAAACCATGGCGGACACCACGCCCCATGCCGCGGATCTCGTTCCGCCAGCGGAGGTCCCGGAGGTCGAGCTCTATCACCCCCATAGCTGGTGGACGAAATACGTCTTCTCGCAGGACGCCAAGGTCATTGCGATCCAGTATTCGGCAACGGCCATCGCCATCGGTCTCGTGGCGCTGGTGCTGTCCTGGCTGATCCGGCTGCAACTCGGATTTCCCGGCACCTTCGATTTCATCACGCCGGAGGCCTATTACCAGTTCATCACCATGCACGGCATGATCATGGTGGTCTATCTGCTGACCGCGCTGTTTCTGGGCGGCTTCGGCAATTATCTCATCCCGCTGATGGTCGGCGCCCGGGACATGGTGTTTCCCTATGTCAACATGCTGAGCTTCTGGGTCTATCTGCTGGCGGTGCTGGTGCTCGTCGCCAGCTTCTTCGCACCCGGCGGCCCGACCGGGGCCGGCTGGACGCTGTATCCGCCGCAGGCCATCATGACCGGCACGCCGGGCGGCCAGCAGGCGGGCATCATCCTGATGCTGGTGTCCCTGATGCTGTTCATCGTCGGCTTCACCATGGGCGGCCTCAATTACGTGGTCACGGTGCTCCAGGCCCGCACCCGCGGCATGACCCTGATGCGCATGCCGCTCACCGTGTGGGGCATCTTCACCGCCACCGTCATGGCGCTGCTGGCGTTCCCGGCCCTGTTCGTCGCCACGGTGATGATGCTGCTCGACCGGCTGCTGGGCACCAGCTTCTTCATGCCGGCCCTGGTGGAATTCGGCGAGCAGCTGGAATATGGCGGCGGCAGTCCGATCCTGTTTCAGCACCTGTTCTGGTTCTTCGGCCACCCGGAAGTCTATATCGTCGCCCTGCCGGCCTTCGGCATCGTCTCCGACCTGATCAGCACCCATGCGCGCAAGAACATCTTCGGCTACCGCATGATGGTCTGGGCCATTGTCGGCATTGGCGCACTCAGCTTCATCGTCTGGGCGCACCATATGTATGTCAGCGGCATGGATCCCTATTTCGGCTTCTTCTTCGCCACCACGACACTGATCATCGCCATTCCAACCGCCATCAAGGTGTATAACTGGGTTCTGACCCTGTGGCGCGGCGACATCCACCTGACGCTGCCGATGCTGTTTGCGATCGGCTTCATCGTTACTTTCGTCAATGGCGGGCTGACCGGGCTGTTCCTCGGCAATGTGGTTGTCGACGTGCCGCTTTCGGACACGATGTTCGTGGTGGCGCATTTTCATATGGTGATGGGCGTCGCGCCGGTCATGGTCATCTATGGTGCGATCTACCACTGGTATCCGAAGATGACCGGCCGCATGATGAACGAGGCGATGGGCCATTTTCATTTCTGGATCACATTTATCGGCGCCTATGCGATCTTCTTCCCGATGCATTATGTCGGGCTGGTCGGCGTGCCGCGCCGCTATCACGAACTCGGCGATGCGTCGTTCGTGACGGATTCGCTGCATTCGCTCAATTCCTTCATCTCGGTCGCCGCGCTGATCGTCGGCTTTGCCCAGGTGGTCTTCATGTTCAACCTGTTCTGGAGCCTTCGCTACGGCAAGGAATCGGGCGGCAATCCCTGGCGGGCAACGACGCTCGAATGGCAGACCCCGGCAACCCCGCCGGAACACGGCAATTTCGGCAAGGAACTGCCGATCGTCTATCGCTGGGCCTATGATTACAGCGTGCCGGGCGCACCGGAAGATTATCTGGCGCAAAACGATCCCTGGCAGCGGCCCGCTGGCAGTACTGCCTCATGATCGCGATCCTGATCTTCCTGGCGATCGTCGCCGTGATTGCCGGCTGGTGGCTGGCCGGCCAGCGGCTGATGTCCAAACCGTGGCTGGAAACCGGTGCAAGCGGCCTGGCGCCGGGCACGGAAGCCGTCGATCTGCCGGCGGTAAAAGTCGGCCTCGGTTTCTTCCTGGCTGTTGTCGGGGCGCTGTTCGCGCTCTTCATCAGCGCCTATTTCATGCGCATGGAACTGCCCGACTGGCGGACGCTGGCGATGCCGCGCATCCTGTGGCTCAATACGGGCATTCTGGTTTTGAGCAGCGTCGCCATGCACTTCGCGGTGATCGCCGCCCGCAACGGCCGGCTGACATCGCTGCGGCAGGACCTGCTGGCGGCCGGCATTGCGACGCTTCTCTTCCTGGTCGGCCAGGGGCTGGCATGGCACGACATCGCCGCCCTCGGCTATTACGGTTCGTCCAACCCGGCCAGCAGCTTTTTCTATCTGATCACCGCTGTGCACGGACTTCACATGATCGGCGGATTGCTGGTCCTCGGCCGCGCCGCGCTGCGGGCCCGGGCGGCGGCGGTATCGGACCGGCTTCGCATGAGCACCGAATTGTGTGCGACCTACTGGCATTTCATGCTGCTCGTCTGGTTCGTCATCATTGCCCTGCTGGCCGGGTGGTTCAATGAATTCGCCGATATCTGCAGACAGTTGATCGCCTAGGGAGGAACGACCATGGCGCACTCGCCCGAGCAAACCCCGGCTCCCGGATGGAGCGGCGTCGTCCGCGACTGGGCCTCGGACCAGCGCGCCTTCAAGACCGCCTCCTGGGGCAAGTCGATGATGTGGATCTTCCTGCTCAGCGACACGTTCATCTTCGGCAGTTTCCTGCTGTCCTACATGACCGGCCGCATGTCGACGACCGTGCCCTGGCCAAATGCCAGCGAGGTCTTCGCGCTGGAAATCTTCGGCGTCCATCTGCCGCTTATTCTCATCGCCATCATGACATTCGTGCTCATCTCGAGCAGCGGCACGATGGTCATGGCCGTGAATTACGGCTATCGCCGCGACCGCGTCAAAACAACCCTCTTCCTGGTGATCACCGCGATCCTCGGCGCGGCCTTTGTCGGCATGCAGGCCTTCGAGTGGACCAAGCTCATTTCCGAAGGGGTCCGGCCCTGGGGCAATCCGTGGGGCGCGGCACAGTTCGGCGCCAATTTCTTCATGATCACCGGCTTTCACGGCACTCATGTGACTATCGGCGTCATCTTCCTCCTGATCGTCGCCCGCAAAGTGTGGCGCGGCGACTATGACGAGGGGCGCCGCGGTTTCTTCACCAGCCGGCGCGGCCATTATGAGAGCGTCGAAATCATGGGCCTCTACTGGCATTTCGTCGACCTTGTCTGGGTCTTTATCTTTGCATTTTTCTATCTGTGGTGAGGCACGATATGGAACACACCAAAACGGCCGACGATCCGGCGCAGGCGGCCAATGCGGATGACGATCGCGATGAAGAGCACCAGCATCATCCGCTGAAGGTCTATTTCGTCGTCTGGGGCTGGCTTTTCGTGCTCAGCGCGGCGTCCTATTTCGTCGACTATGTCCAACTTCAGGGCTATCTTCGCTGGACCCTCATCCTGATTTTCATGGTGCTGAAGGCCGGCCTTATCGTCGCGGTGTTCATGCATATGGCGTGGGAGAGGCTGGCGCTCAGCTATGCCATCCTGATCCCGCCCGTGGCGATCCTCGTCTTCGTGGCCATCATGGCCATCGAATCCGACTACACATTCCTGACACGAAGCTTCTATTTCGTGAACAACTGACCGATCGCGCTGCGGTTCGCGATTACCCCGCCTTATCGGGAGCGACCACCTTGCGATAGAGATGCCAGGTGGAGTGGCCGAGCACCGGGATGATGATGGCCAGCCCGATCAGCATCGGTATGGCACCGATCACCAGGGCGAAGGCAATGATCAATCCCCAAAACGCCATCTCCAGCGGGTTGGTCTGCACGACGCGGACCGATGTGCCGATGGCGGAATAAAGGCCGACATCGCGGTCCAGCAGCAGAGGAAAGGCGATGACCGTGGTACACAGCACCGCCACGGCGAAGACAAAACCGACGGCATTGCCGACGACGATGAGAGTCCAGCCGCGCTGGGTCGTCAGCACGTCCGCGATAAAGCCGAAGATCGAGGTGGGCAGCGTCGACCCGTAGAGCCATTCATAAATTGACTGGGCGGCGAACATCCAGGCGACGAAAAGCACCAGCAGGAACAGGCCCAGCGCCAGGATCGCCGGAATGGCCGGTGAGTTCCTGACCTCCAGCGCATGACGCCAGGACGTATCGAGGTTGAGTTCCCGGCGTCGGCTGATTTCATAAAGGCCGATCGCGGCGATCGGCCCAAGCAGGGCAAAACCCGTCAGCAGCGGATAGACCAACTGCACGACATTGCCGCCCGAAGCCCAGGTCAGCATGATAACGCCGACGATCGGATAGACCAGGCAGATGAAGGCATAGTGCGAGGGTTTTTCCCAAAAATCGGCCAATCCCGATCGGAGCGCGTCGATGACATCCGAATAGCCGATCCGCCGCACATCCGGATGTGCAACTGTTTGCCCCGCGCCCCTGAGTATGTGGATATTGGCCATGACCGTCTCTCCCTCCGGCAATTTGGGATGGTCATGCGCGGCACCCGCCTATCGCGCCTGTCATGGCGTGCAGATCAGGTCCTACGCGACCATCACTGAGGGCAGTATAGCCGATTCAGGGGGCGCGGCAATAGGTCGCAGTTCCAGAGCATTCCATGATGACCCTGACGCATTTGATGGCGGTCAGCAGGGCGAGGAAAACAGCCTCCTGCAGGCCGCCGCGACGACCAGAAGGACCAGCGCCAGGCCCGCCGCATAGCTGTTGACCGGCGCAAGCAGCAGCGTGAACAAACCGCTTTCAAGCGGAAGCAGCGGCGCGAGCAGGCCCTGTGTCAAAAGAGCGGATGCATGCAGCAACGGGGCGGCGGCAAACCAGGCACAGACCAGCAGCAGGATGCCGAGCACGAGCCGCCGCGCAATCGACACACGGTTCACCCTGCCGGCCTGCGACATCACTCGGGCGGTGAAGACATCGCCGTCCAGATCCTCTTCAGACTCGGCAAACAGTTTCTGCAAAACAGGATCTCGATCATTCGTCATGGTGTTTCCTCCGGCGACGTGCCATAGGCCGACAAGAGCTGCCGCAGGCGCTCGGCTCCGCGGCGGATATGGGATTTGACCGTTCCGAGCGGCAGGCCCACGAGATCGGCGATTTCGTCCTGCGTCATTCCCTCATGATAGGACAGGGCGATGCACAGGCGGACAGCCTCCGGCAGTGTTGCAAGAGCGCGGTCCAGGTCCATGGCGAGGCCGGGCGCGGCCGGCGGCGCCATCGCCGTTTCATCGATCTCCGCGGCCTGGACCAGGGCGTCGTGCCGGCGCACATGCTGCAGCCACACGGTCACGGCGAGGCGTTTCAGCCAGGCGCCGAACCGGCCGGGCTGGCGCAACTGCCCGATATTGCGCCAGGCCTGCAGGAACACCTGCTGCGCCAGATCGTCGGCCAGATGGGCATCGCCGCAGAGGCGCCGCATCAGGTTGCGGATCCAGGACTGACGGCGGCGGACCAGTTCGGCAAAGGCATCGCGGTCGCCATCGCGCGCCAGGGCGGCGATGACGGCCTCCGGGCTTGTGCCATATTGCGCGTGGGTCTGGGGCACGGCCTTGTGTCCGGTTTCAATCCGTCATGCGCTCAACGGCGCGGGACGCGACCAGAAGCCCGATCCCGACGCAGGCCAGCAGCGCCGCGGCACCCAAAAGGGGCAGGAAAGCCGCCTCGGCCAGGTAGCTGAGAAGCCAGCCCAACAGGACGATGCCCGGCGCCGTTACCAGCGATATCAATCCGGCGACCTTGAGGTCGCGATCCAGATGATCATTGCCGCCAACCAGCCGGTTCACCAGGTCCGCATCGGCGGTCTGGCCACTTTCGATCAACCGCCGCAGCGTTTCATGGCGGATCTGCCGCCGGCGGATATCATACCACAGGCCGCCTACGATGATGGCGGCAATGAAGCCCCAAAAGCCCAAGGCCGCCAAGCCGGCACCCAAAGAGTTCAAATCCATTTCAATCTCCGTCGATTTGATCTGTTTCTGCAACAAAAGATGCGAACGGATCGGATTTGGATGCGGCAGTGCAAATTTTTTTGGGCCAGGCGAATTCGCAGGCTATGGCACCGGAGCGGCGCAGGTTTGTTCGCCGACGGCCGCGCATGGCGCATACACCGCCATGTCGCTCAGGCTTCCGTCGTCCCAGACAATCTGCACGGCGACGGTTTCGGCGGTGCCCGGCGCGAGGCGAATGGCAATGTCGTCAATTCCGGCATCCGGTGGCAGCGCAAAGGGGTTTTGCAGATTGCAGGCGACCAGCGGGAACCGTGCATCCAGCGCATAGGAATTGATCGAATAGCGTATTTCCTTCAGCCGGCAATGCATGGTCTGCAATGCGGTGAAATAGATCCATTGATGGCCGTCATAATTGCGGAACTGGACCCAGCCGCCCTGCCGGTTGGCGTCGAGCATCGCCCGGTAGACGGCAACCGGAGGAAGCGTCGATTGATCCTCGGCCCGGGCCGGAGTGCCCGCGGCGAACGACAGGCAGGCGGCGGTAAGCGCGCCGATTGCCAGCCGCCTTTCACGGCCCGGAGTCCGGTGAGTTATGGTCGTGCCCCCGATTTCCATGGGCGAAGTGTGACCTCCCTGCCCCCGAAAAACAAGCACGGGCTTTTACGGAACCCGCCGGATACCGCGTGGATTGAAGGGAATGTCGGCAAGCTCCCGCTGTGACATGGCGCGCAACTGCGGATGGGCCAGCGGATCGCTGTACCATTGCTCGCAAGCCTCGCAATCCTGTCCACCGGGCAGCGAATCATCACTCCGAAGACGTTTCATGAGTTTTTTCAAAGTCTCTAGCATGGCTGAATAATAGGACGCCGAACTCCATATTTTTATCGAAAAATGATAGATGATGGTATAGTGAGGCTATATGCAAAACCTCAGTCGGATCAATCTTGGCGGATTGCGGGCGATCGAGGCCGTGGGCCGATTGGGCAGCCTGCGCGCCGCCGCCGATGAAATTGGTGTCACGATCGGCGCCGTCAGCCAGCAGGTGCAGAAGACCGAACAACAGCTCGGCCGCAGGCTGTTCGAGCGTCGGCCGAAGGGGCTGCGCCTGACGCCGCAGGGCGAAGCCGTCATGCGGCACCTGACGGCCGGCATGTCGGAGCTTTCAGCAGGCGTTGCCCTGGCCGAGCGGCGGCAGGAGCATGTGCTGACGGTCTCCGTCGCCCCGGTCTTTGCCAGCAAATGGCTGGTCTGGCGGCTCAAGAGCTTCAACGCGCGACATCCGGATATTCATGTGCGGGTCGATGCGACCCAGACGATGGTCGATCCCGACACATCCGATGTCGATGTGTGCATTCGCGTGGGAACCGGCGACTGGCCGGGCGTCAGCGCCTCGAAACTGATCGACCAGCGGGTTTTTCCCGTATGCAGCCCGATGCTCGCGCAGCAAATCTCGTCGCCAAAGGATCTGGCGCGGTTTCCAATCATACGCGACCAGGGCCAGACCTTCAGCTGGAACATCTGGCTGAAACATAACGGCCTTGACGAGACGATCCTCGGCGACGGGCCGGAATTCTCCGACGGTTCACTGTGCCTCGATGCGGCGATCGCCGGACAGGGGGTGTTTCTCGCCTGGGAGACGGTGGCTTGCGACGCGCTGCGATTCGGCCGTCTGGTCGCCCCTTTCCCGGACCGCTACCGGACCGACTTGGCCCATTGGTTCGTCACCGGGCAGCATGTCTCCAAATCCCGCAGCGTGCGGGATTTCGAACGCTGGCTGCGCCGGGAACTGGAGGTCTCGTTGGCCCCGGTCGATAGTCCTCAGGAACCCGATGACTGCTGAGACCGGTCGCCCAGAGACCCGGATTCGGGCAGCGCCGGGCATAGACGCTTCCACGAATTGTTAATGCCAATATTGAATGATATCGCCTTTCCGGAGCCGCCGCCGCCAGGCGGCCGCAGCAGGACAATGGATGCTCCCACTATGAATTCAGCTTTCAAGGCCTATGACATTCGCGGCGAAATCCCGGGGCAGATGAATTCTCCCTTCGCCTATCGTTTCGGGCAGGCCGTGGCCTTTGACATGAAACCGAAGACCGTCGTTGTCGGCCATGATATGCGCCAGGACAGCCCGGCCTTTGCCCAGGCCATCGCACAGGGGCTGCTGGACAGCGGCGTCGACGTGCTGCCGCTTGGCCAATGCGGCACGGAGGAGGTCTATTTCCAGACTGATCACAGCGGCGCCGATGCCGGGCTGATGGTAACGGCGAGCCACAATCCCAACAGTTACAACGGCATAAAGATGGTGCTGAAGGGATCGCGGGCGGCGACCCGCGACAACGCCCTGCAGTCGCTCGAGTCGCTGATCTACTCCGACCGGAAATTCGCCACGGTGCCCGACTATTCCAAACGCGGCACGCTGGCGCCGGAGGTTGCCAAGGACCGCTATGTCGAACGGCTGCTGCAGCAGGTGGCGGGCCTGGATCTCCAACCCTTCAAGATTGTCTGCCATGCCGGAAACGGCTGTGCCGGTCCGGTTATCGACCTCCTGGAAGAGCATCTGCCCTTCCAGTTCATCAAGGTCGACCATACGCCCGACCCGGCGCTGCCCAACGGCATTCCCAACCCCCTGCTGCCGGAAAAACGGGCGCGCGCCAGCGAAGCGGTCAAGGCCCATGGCGCGGATCTCGGTCTCGCCTGGGATGGCGATTTCGACCGCTGCTTCTTCTATGACGAGCACGGCCGGTTCGTGGAAGGCTATTACCTGGTCGGCCTGATTGCCCAGACGATGCTGCGCAGCCATCCGGGAAGCACGATCCTCTATGATCCGCGCCTGACCTGGAACACGATCGATATGGTGGAAGCGGCCGGCGGAACGGCGAAACTCTGCCGCACCGGCCATGCCTTCTTCAAGCAGATGCTGCGCGAGGAAGACGCCATCTATGGCGGCGAGATGAGCGCTCATCACTATTTTCGCGATTTCAGCTATTGCGACACCGGCATGCTGCCCTGGCTTGCCGTGGCGGCCGAGCTCTCGGCCTCGGGAAAACCGTTCAGCGAACTGGTCGAGGAGCGCATCCGCGCTTTTCCCTGCTCGGGGGAGATCAATTTCACCGTCGACGATGCAAAACTGGTCCAGCAACGGCTCGCCGACCATTACGGCCCGGCCTACCCGACAGTCGAGACAATCGACGGTCTGAGCATGGCCTTCGATGACTGGCGCTTCAATGTCCGGGCCTCCAACACCGAACCGCTGCTGCGGCTCAATGTCGAGGCGCGCGGCGATGCGGATCTGGTGGACGCCAAGGTCGCCGAGATCAGCGACCTTATCCGGGTGACCTGATCCAACGGGGACAGGCCGGTTCGCGCGATCCGGGCCTGTGAGCGCTTTATTGCGGTGTGTGGGCGCCAACCGCGCCCAGCCTGATGCACTGATCGATCCGGTCGTCGGACAGGCCCAGTTCCCGGAGGATTTCGCGGCTGTGTTCGCCGACAAGCGGCGCGGGTCGTTCGATCGCCGCCGGCGTTTCGGACATTCTCACCGCGGGGGCGACGACCCGGACATCGCCGGCGACCGGGTGCCGGTAGCTGCCGATGCAGCCCATATGTTCGACCTGCGGGTCCTCAGCCACCTGCAGATGGGTCTTGACCTCGCCGCACCAGATATCCACCGCAAGCATCGCCTCCAGCAGATCCGCGGTGGACCAGGTCGCCGTCAGGGCGGCAAGGCGTTCCCAGATTTCGTCCCGCTCGTCGAACAGGCGCGCCGGATCATCATACTCCATCAGCGTGTCGTCGCCCAAAACGCCGACGAGTGTCCGGAAGGGACTCATGGCGATTGTGACCCAGCCATCCTTCGTCGGATAGACGCCAAAGGGTGCATCCATGCCGGGATGGCCGATTCCGGATTTCGGCCGCTGGAAATCGCTGCCGGTGTTCATGGCCATGACCATTTCCTGTGCCTGATGCGCCAGCATTCCCGACATCAGGTCGACCTTGACCTCCTGGCCTTTGCCGGTCCGTTCACGGAAGAACAAGGCCGACAATATGCCATAGACCATGTTCATGGCACCAACCTGATCGGAAAACCCAGCCCCGACCGGCACCGGCGGCCCGTCGGCGGACCCGGTTGCGGCCATCAGCCCGGTCAGGCCCTGCAGCAGCATGTCCTGGCCGGGCCGTGATAGATAGGGTCCGCTATCCCCATAGCCGGAGCCGGAGCAATAGATGATCCGCGGATTGACGGCCTTGAAATCCTCATAGCCATAGCCGAGCTTCGCCATGACGCCGGGCCTGAAGTTCTGCACCACGATGTCGGCCGTCTCGGCGGCCTTCATGACGATCTCACACGCCTCCGGCGCCTTGAGATTGAGGGCGAGCGAGCGTTTGTTGCGGTTCCAGGCCAGAAAATTGGGGCTTTCGGAACCGCCCAGCCATTTGTTGTTGAACGTCATGGACCGGAACAGATCGCCGGTGCCCGGACGCTCGATCTTGATCACGTCGGCACCCATATCGGCAAGAAGCTGGGTGCAAAAGGGCCCTTGCAGAAGGTGAGAGAAATCGAGGACGGTCACACCGTCCAGGGCCTTTTCGGCGGTCATCGCGCTGTCTCCTTGTGACGCGGTTTCATGGGCGCGCCTCCTGCCACAGGGGCGGCGCGCCGACATCCATTTCGACGCGGCTGATATGCCAGCGGCCGAGATTGGCGGTGTAAAGGTGGCTGCCATCAAAGGCGATGTTCGTCGGATGGCAGAATGTGTGTGCCGTGACATCCTCGATCAGAACGTTCGTCTTGCTTCCGTCCGGTGCGATGCGCAGCAGCCGCGACGGCTCATAGCAACCGACAATCAGGTTTCCCCGCGCATCGAAGGCGATGCCGTCGGGAAGACCGGGAAGGTCGCTCGCGAAGGTTTCGGCTTCACCCGGACGGCCGTCGGCCAGAATGGGAATGCGGGTGATCGCCGAGGCGAAGGTCTCGCAAACATAAAGCGCCTCTTCGCCGGCGCGCATAGCCAGACCATTGGCAAATTGCATGGGCTCGCCATACCAGAGCTCGCCCTCGCCGGTTTCAAGGTCATAGGCCCAGACACCGGGACCCGGTGTTCCGGATGCATGGCTGTCGGAGACGAGAAGCCGATTGCGGCGGCAATCAATGAGCGGGTAATTGGGGATTTTGATGCCGGGAGGCGTAAAACGCCGCAACTCCAGCGAGCCAAGGTCCAGACGAAAGACGGCGGCATGTTTCAGGTCGCATGCCAAAAGCGCCCGCGCGCCGTCAAACGCCAGCCCCAGAACAAAGCCGCCGGTGGCGGCAACGCATTCAATGGTGCCGGCATCCGGTGCGATACGCAGAATCTCCCCGTCTTCGCTGCCGCACCAGATCCAGCCGTCCGGCCCCACCGCCACGCCCTCGGGATGACGCAGCCGGGGCTGCGAAAACACGCCGTCAAAGAAGACGGAAGCGCGGTCCGCTTTCAGGATTGGCGGTTCAGCCCAATGGAAAGGATGGGTTTGCATCGGTCAGGCCGGGTCCAGACGCGCGCCGGTTTCGGCGCTGAAAAAATGCAGCTTGCCGGGCGCGAACTTCAAGTCGACCTGTGCGCCCATGGGCAGTGCGGCCTCCGGTCCGGCCTTTACCGCGATAAGATCAGAACCCGACTGGATGTTGAGAAGCGTGCTGTCACCCAGGAGCTCCGATGAAAACACTTCCCCCGAAAGGTCGCCCGACCCGGTGTCGACGACCGTCAGGTCCTCCGGCCTCTGGCCGAGAACGACAGGACCCTCAACGCTGCAACCGGCCGGTATCCGTCCGCCGTCATGGACAAACATGTCGGCCCGGCATTCTCCGCCGATCAGGTTCATCGGCGGCGAACCGATGAAGCCGGCCACGAAGCTGTTTGCCGGTTCGGCATAGATCTCGCCGGGCGTGCCGATCTGCTGAATGCGCGATTCGTTGAGGATCACGATACGGTCGGCAAGCGTCATCGCCTCGACCTGGTCGTGTGTGACGTAGATCGTGGTGGTGGCAAGGTCCCGCTGCAGATGTTTGAGCTGGGCGCGCATCACCGTGCGCAGCTTGGCATCGAGGTTGGACAGCGGTTCGTCCATCAAGAACAGTTTAGGGGTCCTGACAATGGCCCGCGCCAGCGCCACGCGCTGGCGTTGCCCACCGGACAGTTCCGCCGGGCGGCGAAGAAGCAGGTCTCCCAGTTCGACCTTGGCCGCGGCTTCGGCAACACGCTGCTCGCGTTCGGCCCGGGCCATGCGCTGCACGCGCAGCGGATACCCGATGTTCTCGCCGACGGTCATATGGGGGTAGAGCGCATAGTTCTGGAAAACCATCGCCAGATCGCGGTCGCGCGGCCGCTTGTCGTTGACCCGCTCGCCGTCGATGTAGATGTCGCCCTCGGTCGGTTCTTCCAGCCCCGCGACCATGCGCATCGTCGTCGTCTTGCCGCAGCCCGACGGCCCCAGGAGCACAAGGAACTCACCGTCCCCGATTTCGAGATTGAGGTTCTCGAGGGCCGTGAAGGTGCCAAAACTCTTGGCCAGATTCCTGAGTTCTATACGGGCCATTTCAAAATCCATCCCGCCGCAAAAAGACATGTGCGCCGCTCATCATTCACCCTTGATCGCCAGGCCACCATCCACCCGGAGCGTTTCACCGGTGACGAATGAGGCGCGGTCGCCGGCCAGATAGGCCACCGCCTCCGCCACCTCGTGGGGGTAGCCGAAGCGGCCGATGGGATGCGCCTCGTTCCAGGTCTTCTTCAGCGCCTCGGGATCCTCGGTTTCGGCAAAGATCCTTTCGTTCATGGGCGTGAGGATGGTCCCCGGCGCGACGGCGTTGACACGGATTCCGGCCGGGGCCAGATCGACCGCCGCCTGTCTGGTCAGGGCGTTGATCGCGCCCTTGGCCGCCGCATAGGCTGGCCAGCCGCGAAAGCCCATCAAACCCTGAACGGACGACATGTTGACAATGGCGCCACCGCCGCGCGCCCTCATCAGCGGGGCGCAGACGCGGATACCGCGCCAGGTTCCCGACAGATTGGTGTCGATCACCTCGTTCCAGCGTGCCTCGTCGATCTCGTCGACGACACCGTTGAGCGCCCGCGCCGCGTTGTTGACGAGAATATCGACACCACCGAAGGCTTCGACGGCGGCATCGGCGAGCGCCTCCATCTGATCCATCCGGCGCACGTCGGCCCGAACGAAGATTGCGGTTCCGCCGGCCGAGCCTATGGCGCCGACCGCGACCTTTCCCTCGGTCTCGTCAATATCCGCAACCACCAGATTGGCGCCGCCCGCCGCAAGGCGCTCGGCGCAGGCCCGGCCGATTCCCATCGCCGCTCCGGTGACCACAGCCGTCTTGTCTTCAAATTCCGTCGGCAGGACCGTCATTTCATTCTCCGTTAAAATCCGGGCGGTTCTTTTGCGCGAAAGGCTTCAACGCCGTCCCTTGCGCGGCGGGCGCCAGTTCAATGGTCTGGATGCTGGTCTTCGCCATGGCTCAGCCTTTCACCGCGCCCGCTGTCAGGCCAGCGACGAAATAGCGCTGCAAAAGGAAGAACACCAGGATCACCGGGATGGATACCATCACCGATGACGCCATCAACTCGCCGTAACGAATCCCGTATTGGCCGATGAAATCATTGAGACCGACCGGCAGGGTGCGCATCTCCCGGGTCGAGGTGAAGGACAGGGCGAAGAGGAATTCCTGCCAGGTGACGACCAGCACATAGACCGCGGTGGCAATGACGCCCGGCCGGGCGAGCGGTATGACGATGTCCCAGAAGACACGCAGCGGGCCGGCGCCATCGATCGTCGCCGCCTCCTCCAGGGCCACCGGAAGCTTGACCAGGAAGCCGTGCAGCATCCAGATCGCCACCGGCAATGTGACCGATACATAGGCGATGATCAGCGATGCGTAGGTATTGAGGAGATCGGCGCTGCGCATCATCTTGTAGATGGGAATGATGATCGCCGAATGCGGGAACATCTGCGCCAGAACGACCAGCGACATCAGGACCGAGATCAAAAGCAGCTTGGCCCGGCTGAAACTGTATGCCGCGAGCAGCGCCAGCGTCACGGTGATGACGACGGAAGACAGCGACACCACGATCGAATTGAGGAAATAGGTCCGAAATTCCGGCCGGAACGCATTGGCATAGTTTTCGAGCGTCGGGTTCTGCGGCCAGAGCCGCGCCGGGATGGCAAAGGGTTCGGTGGCCGGTTTGAGGCTGACCGACAGCATCCAGAAAAGCGGCAGCATGAGGAACAGCACCAGAACGAGCTGGCCGAGATAAAGCCCGGCACGTTGCGCCGCGGTCTGCCCGGGAGCACTCACGACGTTCTCCGGCGGCCGGTAACGACGCTTTGCGCAATAAAGTAGAGGCTCACCAGAACGGCAAGGACCATGATCGAAAAGACGCCATAGGTGGCGGCCTCGCCAAAGCGGAACTGGCCGAAACCAAGCTCGAAGATCTTGGTCGGGAAGATGTGGGTTGCGTTCTGCGGGCCGCCGCGGGTCAGCACCCAGACCATGTCGAAATAGTTGAAGGTGAGGATCAGCGTCAAAACGACATTGACGACGACGACACTGCGCAGGGCCGGCAGCGTGACATCCCACAGACGGCGCCAGGCGCCGGCGCCGTCGATGGTCGCGGCCTCGAGCTGTTCCCTGTCGACATTCTGCAGCGCCGCCAGATAGATCAGCGCCGAAAACGGAAAGCCCTTCCAGACGGCGGCGAAAATCACTGCCGCCATTGCCGTGGAACTGTCAGCCAGCCAGGCGGCGCCCTCGTCCATCAATCCGAACCGAATAAGCAATGAGTTGATGAGGCCCAGTTGCGGGTCATACATGAAGCGCCACAAAATGGCCGTTACCACGCCCGGCAATATCCAGGGAAGCAGAACCAGGGCGCGCAGCATGCCGCGTCCCGGAATATGCTCATTGAGTAACAGCGCGGTGAAAAATCCGAACAGGTTCTGCAGGGCAACGACGCCGAGGGTCCAGTAAATCGAGTTCCACAGAACCTCGCTGAAATCGCGGGTGGCAAGAACCTTTCTGTACACCTCGAAGCCAGCGAATTTCGGAGTCGCGCTGATGAAGGACGAATCGAAAAAGCTCTCTATGACCGTTCCGATCATCGGATAATACATCAGCGCGGCCAGCAGAACCGAGGCCGGCGCCAGGAAAACCCAGATCAGCCATCTGTCACCCTTGGACATCGTTCAACCTGCAAAAACCGACAGGAATGCGCGTTCCGGCCGCGCGGTCACCGGCCGGAACGCGGTTTGCGGTTCAACAGCCTACAGGGCGTTGATCGCCGTGCAAGCCGCAGCCGCCGCTTCCTTCACATCGCCGCCGCCATAGACATCCTGAGCGAGCCGCATCTGAATATCGGCGACTTCAAGATATTTCGGCGACAATGGCCGCGGAGAGGCATTGTTCAAATGCTCCATGATCTTGGCCGGATCCTTGCGGTTGGCCTTCAGGAACGCATCGGCCGCGGCCTTGTTGGCCGGAATCAGGTCGACCACATCGCCATTGACGTCCTCGCGCACCATGAACTCGATAAACTTCCAGGCGGCATCCGCGTGTTCGGAGCTGGCGAACATCGCCAGATTCCACCCGCCATAGGTTCCGACAGGCGTCTTGCCCTCGGGCGCGGTGCCGTTGACGAAACCCCAATCGATGTCGCTCTTCTGCAGCGTGGGCTGCTCCAGCGCCGGCCAGAACTCGATGGCCAGCGAGCCGTTCAGAAACAGTTCGCGCATGTCGCCGGAGGATGCATTCAAGATGCCCTTCGGCGCGTAGGGCACCAGGCTCTGCAGATATTCCAGAGCCTCGATGCTCTGCGCCGAATCGAGGGCGCATGATCCGTCGTCATTGAGAACCTTGCCGCCGTTGGAAAAGATGAAACTGTCGAGGACGACGACCGTGTCCTCACCCTTGTGGCCGAACAGGCCGACACCGAACTTGCCGCTTGAGGCGTCGCTCAGCTTTTCGGCAGCGGATTTCAGCCCGGCGAAAGTGGTCAGGGATGCCGGGTCGACGCCGGCGCCATCCAACAGGTCCTTGTTGTAGAAACTGAACTGCCAGACATCGACATTGAACGGAATCCCGTAAAGACCGCCATTGTAGTTCGCCGAATCCCACGCGCCGGGAAAGAACTTGTCCTTGCTGAGACCGGCATCGCCGGCCATACCCGACAGGTCCTTGACCGCGCCGGCCTCGGCAAAGGCCGCGACCCAGATCTGATCGAGCGTCGCGACATCAGGCGCGTTGCCGCCCTGAACGGCGGTCAGGAGGCGCTGCTGATATTCCGGATAGGGAATCGTCGTGACTTCGATCTTGATTCCGGGGTTTTCGGCCTCGAAACGGTCAACGGCGGCCTGTTGGAATTTCGACAGGCCCGACTCCGTTTGCTGATTGTCCCAGAATTTCAGCGTGATGTCTTCGGCGGTCGCCAGTGACGACGCCATCACCGCCGCGGCGGCGGTGAATGCAAACAGGGTGCGTTTCATGATTTCCTCCTTTGAACTCCCTTACACTCGGTTGTGTTGTCCGGACCGGCGTGGTCCCGGTGCAGCGTCATCCGCCGTCGCTTTGGCGGGGTCGTCGGATGCCAGCTGCAGTTTGATTCCGGCGGATCTGAGCGCCAGCCGCTCCTGCGGCGGCGACCCGTCGTCGGTGACGAGGATGTCGGCCTCCTCGATGCGGCATATGCGGTGATTGGCTTCCCAACCGACCAGCGTGTGGTCGGCCATGGCGATCACCTCGCGCGCGGCACGTGCGAACCGCATGCCCGCCAGGGCGAGCCGCTCGTCGACCGAGGTGACGCCGAAACGTGCGGAAATTCCGCCCACCGAAAGAAACGCCTTGTCGGCCCGCATCAGCTCGAACAAGGCTTCCAGGCTCGGGCCGACAAGACATCTGTCAGCAGCCTGGTATTCCCCGCTCGTCAAGATGACTTTGACGCTGGCCGCGCCGGACAGCCGGTCGAGGACGTCCAGGGAATTCGTGATGACCGTCAAGTCCAGCACCGGGTTGTCCGGCCGGGCGGTGATCGAGCGAACCTCCCTTGCCAGATGCACGCCGATTTCACCTTCGCCGATGATGATGGTGTCACCGGTCTCGATGTGTTCCGCGGCCGCGGCCGCAATCACACGCCGAAGCCGCGTCAGCTCACGGGAGATGCCTTCGACCGGCGGAACGATTACCAGGTTCAGACCGTAATGCGCCGCACGGCTCTGCATGGACTGGATCATCACCCGGTACCAGTCATGGGCCGGATAGTGCGGCATGAACGCGATGGTTCCGCGCGGCCTCAACGCCCTGGTCCGGGCAGTGGCGGCGATCATGCGATCCCTGATGTCGGCCTCGAGCCTCCACCCGTCCGTGTCCTCGACATAATATTCGGAGAGATTGTCGGAAGTGATGATGGCGTGAGGGGTAAACGCATCGTCCGGCGGCTTAACGCCGCTCAGGCATTGCGCGATGATGTCTATCGCCCGCTGACCGACAACCTCGGGGAAGAACGCTGCGACGGCCTTGAGCGCGCCACCCTTCGCGACCTGGGAAACGAATTCGGCGCGCTCGCCGCCAACGGCATAGACCGGGAGGTTCCTGCCGTGCCGTTTGGCGGCGTCGCGGCCGGCCAGGGCCGAGTGGTCGTTGACACCAAAGACGACATTGATATGCGGATTGGCCAGCAGAGCATCGCTGGCGGCTCTCAGCGACGGTTTGTAGTCGCCCTGCCCGTTGACCCAGTAAACCGTCACCGGCCCGGGAAAGGTCGAGCGCAGACCGCTTTCAAAACCCTCGGCGCGGGCCTTGGTGTTGGCAAGGGCCTCCTGCGTGATGAGAAGGACATGGGCATCTGTGATGGATTCCGCCAGTTGCTTTCCCGCCGTGCGACCCAGATCACGACCCGCCGCCTCATTGTCCGGACCCAGATACAGCCCGCCTTCCTGCGGCGCGGATTCGGCGATGAACGGGAGACCGCGTCTCAGCACCTGGCGGCGAAGCGCATCGGCGCCGCGCCCCGCAATAGGCGGCAGGATCACGGCGTCGAAATCCAGCTCCGACGCGTGTTCACTTGATTTGACGTAAGCGGTGGCACCGCCGGCGGGCCGCGCCATCGGAACCGCATTTCGGTCTGCCCGAGTATCCCCGCTCCTGGTGATTTCCGGCAGCGCCGCGCCGCCATGGGTGCGTCTGACAGCGCCTGCATTGGACAGTTCGGCGATGTCGCGGCGAAGCGTGACCGTCGAACACTCCGGAAACATTGCCGCCAAATCCTGCACCGATACAACCTCGTGCTGGCGCAGGATCTCGAGAATTCTCTTCTGGCGCTGTTCTTTGATCATTTTTGACCGAATTGAGCTGTTGCGTTCATGAATAATCATGCAACAGCCAAATGAGTCAATCAATCCACTCAATTCAAAACAAAAATCGAATAATTTTGATCATTACTGATCACGGCGACAGCATGCGGGCGGTCAGTCCACGCGGAAAGACCGGGGTCAACCGGGTTCAAACGGGAAACCCAACGGACCGTGGACGGCCCGCGGGCGTGCAAGGGCCGGCGATGCGATCTCAGCCCCTGATTGTAGCTTCTGACCTAATTCTCATAATCCGGGCGGAATAAACCGCCCCTGCAATCAGCTCGGATCGTTCGGCTGGGCGTTGGGGAAGAACAATTGCTTGCCCTGCAGGCTATAGTCGCCGATGGCCGCCTGCCCGTCGGGACCGATCAGCCAGTCGACGAAATCCTGGCCGGCTTTCGCCCTGGTGTTGGGGCACTTGCCGCTGTCGACCAGGATGACGCCATACTGGTTGAAAAGGTTCGGGTCGCCTTCCACGAGGATGCGATGCTGCGCCTTGTTGCCGAAACTGATCCAGGTCGCCCGGTCGGTCATCGCATAAGCGTTCATGGACACCGCGATGTTCAGGGTCGCGCCCATTCCCGATCCGGTTTCGCGGTACCAGCCGCCGCTGTCGACGGTCGGGTCGATGCCGACCGCGCTCCATAACTGCATTTCCTTTTTGTGTGTGCCTGAATCGTCGGCGCGGGAGGCAAAGGGCAAGGTGCTGCCGGCGATACCCTTCAGCGCTTCGGTGACCTCGGAAGTCCCTTCGATACCGGCGGGATCATCGTCCGGCCCGACAATGACGAAATCATTGTACATGACGTCGAAGCGCTGTTTGCCATAACCCTGCTCGACAAAGGCTTCCTCGGCGGATTTGGCGTGAACCAGCAGCACATCCCCATCGCAGTTCCTGGCATTCTTGATCGCCTGGCCGGTGCCCACGGCGACAACGCGGACCTGGACGCCCGTCCGCTCTTGATAGATCGGCAGGATATGATCGTAGAGGCCTGAGTTCTGTGTCGATGTCGTCGACTGCACGATGATGTACTTATCGGCCGCCAGCGCGGCGGCGGACCAGGCCATCCCCAGGCCGATCGCGATCGAAGCCATGTGTCGTTTTGCTGTCTTCATGTTTCAACTCCTAGGAAATGAGGATCTTACCGGCGATGAAGGCCGCCGCTTCGGCGCTTTCGGGCGCGTCGAAAAACCGGTCCGTCGGTGCGGTTTCGACGATCCGGCCATTATGCATCAGCATGATCTCGTCGCTGACGCGGCGGGCCTGGGCCAGATCATGGGCAATCAGCACGATCCGCATGCCGCCGTCGCTGGCGGCTTTGACCATAGCCTCGATCGTCAGCACCGAGGCCGGATCGAGACTGGAGGTCGGCTCGTCGAGAAACAGAACATCCGGGCCCGCGGCCAGCGCCCGGGCCAGCGCCAGGCGCTGGCGTTCGCCGCCGGACAGAACCCGGGCGGACGCCATTGCCAGCTTCGTCAGGCCGGCGCCGTCAAGCGCCCGATGGGCCCGCGCCATCGCCTCGCGCCGGTCGTGGCCGACGGCCCGAAGCGCATATTCCACATTGGCCAGCGCCGTGCGGCGCAGCAAAACCGCGCTTTGAAGCACCATCCCGAAGCGGCAGTAGCGCGGCCGCGACGGCGCCACGCCGTTCCACAGGACCTTGCCCCTGTCGGGCGTTTTGAGGCCGGCGAGAACATTGAGCAGCAGCGATTTTCCGGCACCGTTGGGGCCGACCAGAACCGTGGTGCCGCGTCCGCCGATGGTGATGTCCGGCACGTTCAGCAGATCGCGTCCCTTGCGCCGAACGAACAGGTCTTTTCCGGTGACCGGCAGGATCGGTTTGGTGCCCGTCTGCAGCGCCGACGGCCCGTCCTCATGCATAGGCATATCTTTCCGCCGCAGCGCGCAGCAGGAAAACCAGGGCGTTGACGGCCACGGCCATGACCACCAGGACGATGCCGAGACCCAGCGCCAGCGCCAGATTGCCCTTGGAGGTTTCCAGCGCGATGGTGGTGGTCATGACCCGGGTCACATGGTTGATATTGCCACCGACGATGATCACCGCGCCGACTTCGGCGATCGCCCGTCCGAACCCGGCGAGAAGCGCCGTCAGCAGGCTGTAGCGCCCCTCCCACAGCAGCGTCCGCAACCGGGCGAGGCTGCCGAGGCCGAACAGCATCAACTGGTCGCGATATTCGACATGCAGATCTTCCAGCGTCTGGCGGGTCAGCGCCGCGATGATCGGCAGCACCAGAATGGACTGGGCGATGATCATGGCCGTCGGCGTATACAGCAATTGCAGCGGGCCCAGCGCGCCGGCGCTCGACAGCATCAGATAGACGACCAGCCCGACCACAACCGGCGGCAGCCCCATCATGGCGGTCAGCATCACGATGATGACCGCCCGCCCCGGAAACCGCGAGACGGCCAGAAAGGCGCCGAGAGGCAGGCCGATAAGCGCCGCGACGGCAACGGCCGTCAAGCTGACGCGCAGGGAAAGCCAGACGATTTCCAGCAGGCCGGAATTCAGACCGAGAACCAATGTGAAGGCTTCGAAGAACGAAGCGGCGAAATCCTGCATCTCGAAGGACTAAACCACGCTGTGTTATGGGGCCTGAAGAGACCCGGGACCTCAGCGTTCCGGGACGTTTCGCGACCATATGGCACGGTTTAGCACAGCGGCGACGGTGACTGCATACCCAGAGCGACAAATTCGCCGGTACCAGCGCCGCACCGGAAGGCTGTTATCAGGCGGGAAGCGCGTATCGGGGGCCAGTGAGGGCTTCATCCAGGCCAGCCAGATAGCGCTGCACCGCGTCGGCGTCGATCGGCTTGCCATAGAGGTAGCCCTGGCCGGTGTAGCAACCGAGCGACTGGAGCTTGGCGGATTGCTCTTCGGTCTCAATGCCTTCGGCGACAACTTTCATATCAAGCCCCTCGCACAGAGCGACAATGGCCTTGATGATGTGTTCGGACGGCCGGTCACGGGTGATTTCGGAGACGAATGAGCGGTCGATCTTGACCTTGTCCGGCGCAATCTCGCGAAGCCGCCCGAGGCTGGACTGCCCGGTCCCGAAATCATCGAGTGAAATGCGCATGCCGACATCGCGCAGGCCGTCGACGATCCGATAGGCCAATTCCGGATCGGCCATCATCGCGGTCTCGGTGATTTCCATCTCCACGCGCTGCGGATCAAGATCGGCCTGTTCGAGGATCGATACCATCTTGACGTTTGTCGACGGGTTGACCAGTTGCGCAGAAGAGAGATTGAACGACAGAAACTTGTCCTCCGGCCAGCTTCGCGCCGCCCGGGCCGCCTTGAAGAGCAGTGTTTCCGTCAGCGCCTCGATCAGGCCGCGCTCCTCCGCAAGGGGAATGAACACCGCCGGAGAGACGGAACCCAGTTCGACGTCATGCCAGCGGGCCAGCGCTTCGAAACCAATCGGATAGCCATTCCGCAGGTCGACAATGGGCTGGAAATGGACATCGACCTCATTGGCGATCGTCGCGCTGCGCAGTGCCTGTTCGAGCTGGGTGGCCCGTTTCATCTCGTCGGCAATGCGGGCGGAATAGACGGTGGCCTTGCCGTTGCCATGCCGTTTCGACCGGTAGAGCGCCGTATCGGCGCTCTCCAGCAATTGTGCGAAATCCTTGCCGGCATAGGGATAGATGGCGAATCCGAAGGACGCCGACAACCGCACCGTCCGGCTGCCGAGATCATAGGGCGCGGAAAGGACCTGCTGGAACAGGTCGCTGATCTTCATCGCGCCGCGCTCATCGAAAACCAAGGGCAGAACGAAGGCGAACACATCATTGTCGAGGCGCACGGTGACGGCGCCATCGGGCATGCTGGCGCGCAAGCGATGGGCGACCTGGCACAGAATGTCATCGCCGGCGGCATGGCCGAAGAGGTCGTTGATCGGTCTGAACCCGTCCAGATTGACAAGACCGATGGTAAAGGGCGCCGGATCGTCGGCACGCTCTGCCGTCAGCTTGGCGATCTTGTCGCGCAGGCGGGCGCGGTTGCCGAGCCCGGTCAGGGCATCCGTATAGGATACCGGCTCCGTTCCATTCAGTTGCACAAGATGATCAACAGCCGGTTCGCCCGCCATGATCCAATTCCTCGCATCAGGGCCGCAGAATGCCGCCACGGTGGAACAGAATGGACGTTCTTCGTTAAAGAAAGACTATCGCAGGGCTCTAAATTTGACAGGTTTGCTTGCACAAACCATTGAAATTTCAGGGGTTATGGTGCGATGCCAGGCAAATTGCCATTGCCGGGCCGCAAACCGTCCGTTCGCAGCACCGGCGAACTGCTGAAAACCGCCGGGACGCGGCGGATTCATTCAGGCCCCGGCGCCCTTGCGGTGGGGCGCAACCATCGCACACAGGGCGAGGATCGCGCCACTGACGGTAGCGATCATTCCTGCTGCGCTGACGGCAAAGCCGCTGCCCAGCAACGCCATGCCGCCACCAGCCAGCCAGAAACCGAGAACGGCTGAAATCAGTGCGAACAGCACGCTCCAGGCCAGTTGCGGCCCGAGACGATTGGTCATCAGCCGCGCCGCCGCCGCCGGGCAGATGAGCATGGCGATGGTGATGATCGCGCCGACCGCTTCGAAGGCGGTCACCGCAACCACCGCAACGAGGGCAATCAGGGCCGCCCCGATGAAACGCACCGGCATGCCGCAGGAACCGGCAAAGACCGGGTCGAAGGTCGAAATCACCAGGGGCCGCCAGCACAGGATGAGAAACGCCGCGACCAGCAGCAGCGCAACAACCAGACGGCCAAGCTGCGGCGGCAGATCGGCGAGCGCCGCCGGATCGAACAGCGCCGAGACATCGATGCCGGACAGCCAGACGAGGCTTTCAAGATTGCCGTAAAGCGCGTGTTCCACGTCGAAATGGATGTTCCTGGTGTCGCTCTGCTCCAGCATGATGACCCCGAGGGCAAAGAGTGAGGTGAACACGACGCCCATCGCCGCCCCCGGCTCGACCTTTCCAAGGTTGCGAACCAGTTCGATCAGAAAGGCGGAGACCAGCGCGGCGGCCGCGGCGCCGATGAGCATCGGTCCGACCGATATGGAGCCGGTGACGATGAAGGCGGCGACAATGCCGGGCAGTACCACATGGCTGACCGCATCGCCCATCAAGCTCTGTTTTCTAAGCACGAGGAAATTGCCGAGCAGCGCGCAGGAGACCGCGGCGAGCGCGCCGATCAGCATCGGCACGGCGACCAGACCGATGAACAGGCCGTCCATCGTCAGCACCCCCCGCCCGACCCGGCCGGCGCCGCCATCGGCGTGGCGATCTGCTTTTCCAGCTCGCGGATTTCGCTGGCACTCAGCCGCTCGGCGATCGGATCGAACCGCATGCGGGCAGCCCGGTATCCGGCGTCGGGATTGTCACGCAGGTAGAGCGTCCACAGCGCCTCCTCGCGGGCCGCCCGGTCGGCGGCATCGATACCGGCGGGGGTCGGCGTTCCGTCGGCCCTGATGTAGTTGTCCGCCTTGAGAACCCGCAAAGTGTCAGCATCATAGATCGCCTCGCCACGCAGAACCGCCAGCAGGCCCTGCCGGCGATGGACCTTGCGCGAGAACGCCCGGGCGCGATAGAGCCCGTAAAACACGCCGCGGGCCGGTGCGAACAGCAGCGACAGGGCAAACAGCACGGCGGCAACCAGGACGATCACCGGACCGGCCGGCAGATTGGGAACCGAGGCCGAAAGGGCCGTGCCGATAAATCCGGAGAGGGCACCGATCGCGCCGCTGACGGTGATCATCGTCGTGGTCTTCTCCGTCCAGAAGCGAGCCGCCACCGGCGGGATGATCAGCAGCGCAATCACCAGGATAAGACCGACGATCCGCAGGCCGGTGACGGTCACGGCCATCACCAGAAACATCAGCAGAAGGTCCGTGCGGCGCACGCTGATGCCCGATGTGCGAGCAAATGTTTCATCGAAACAGACCAGGGTGAGCGACCGGCGGAAGGCAAAAACCAGGCTGGCCACGAACAATGCGAGTCCGGCCAGCATGACGGCTTCATTGCGCAGCATGCCGGATGTCGAACCCAGCAGAAAGCTACCGATCCCTGCCTGCCGGCCAACGCCGAGCGACTGGATCACCGTCAGAAGCACGATGCCGAAACCGAAAAAGGCGGACAGAACCGCACCGATTGCCGCGTCGGCATGCAGCCGCGTGCGGCGGGTCAGCCATTCGACGCTGGCCAGGCCGATCATCGCGCTGACCGCCGCGCCAAGCAGCAGGCCCGGCAGGAAACGCCCGGTTCCGCCGAGACCGGCCATGACGAGAAATGCGATGCCGACGCCCGGCAGCGTCGCATGGCTGAGCGCATCAGAGACCAGAGACCGCTGCCGCAGCAGCAGATAGGTGCCGACCGTGCCGCCGGCCCATCCGAGCAGTATCGCGCCGATGGCGACAATCGCGGTGTTGTAACCGGCGCGAAAGGTCAGCGCATCGACAAAGGCCGCAACATCAATCATGCCGTGTCAGCCCACCGCGACGAGCTCTTCGCCCGAACGGGTCAGCCGGCCGCCATAGGCGTCGGCGAGATTGGCCTCGGTGAAGACCTTTTCGACAGCACCATTGGCGATGCGCCTGATGTTGAGGATCAGCACGTCGTCGAAATAGGCGGTGACCGTCGACAGATCATGGTGCACGGCGATTGCCGTGCCGCCGCCGCCGACCAGAGTCTTGAGCAGTGTGACGATGGTCTTTTCGGTCGCCGCGTCGACACCGGCAAAGGGCTCGTCAAGCAGCAGCAGATCGGCTTTTTGCGCCAAGGCGCGGGCAATGAAAACCCGCTGCTGCTGGCCGCCGGACAACTGGCCGATCTGCCGCGAGGCAAGGGCCGCCATATCGACTTCCTCAAGACAGTCCATGGCGGTTTTCCGCTCGGCCCTGCCGATCAGCTGGAAGGGCCGCAGACGCCGGTAGAGCCCCATCAGAACCACGTCGATGACGGTGACCGGAAAATCCCAGTCGACGCTGGCGCGCTGCGGCACATAGGCAATGCGGTCGCGCACCGCGTCGAGCGGCTCGCCGAAGAAGCGGACATCGCCGCTGATCGCCGGAATGATATTCATGGAGGCTTTCAGCATGGTCGATTTGCCGGCACCATTGGGCCCGACGATGGCGCTCATCCGCCCCTGTTCGAACACCGCGTCGACGGAGGACAGGGCCGGCTTGTCGCCATAGGCGACCGACAGGCCCCGCACCGTCATGGCGGCGGTGGATGCATCCGCGTTTTCTTTGCGTTCAGCTTCCAATCAGCTTTCCCTTCAGGCCGCCCTCAGGCGCATTGCCGCCCAGCGCGTTGGTGATGGTCGTCGCGTTCGAATCGATCATGCCGAGATAGGTTCCGGTATAGGTCCCAGTGGCTCCCATGGCGTCGGAGAAAAGCTCCCCGCCGATCGCAACCGTGTGACCGCGTGCGGCGGCACCTTCGACCAGCGCCATCACATTGCGTTCCGACACGGAGGTTTCGACAAAAATGGACTCGATATTGCGGTCGACGATGAGATTGACGATTTCATCGACTCGCTGGAGCCCGGCCTCGCTCTCCGTGGACAGGCCCTGAATGCCGATCACCTCGAAATCATAGCTGTCGCCGAAATAGCCGAAGGCATCGTGGGCGGTGATCAGCACCCGCTTGTTTTCGGGCACGGTCGCCAGGCTGTCCTTTGCATAGCGGGCGAGCGCATCCATTTCGGCGAGATAGGACGCGGCATTGGCGCGATAGGCGGACGCGCCATCGGGATCGAGTTCGATCAGCGCGTCGCGGGCGGCCGTGACGGCATGGCGCCACAGGTCCGGAGACATCCAGATATGCGGGTCATAGCGGTCCGGATAGTCGGCACTCGACAGGCGCAATTCGGCGGGCATTGCCTCGGCGATGGCAAAAACCGGTTTGCGTTCGGCGAGCTTTTCCAGGAACTCCTCAAGCTGCGCTTCGAGGTAAAGGCCGTTCCAGAAAACCGCGTCGGCCCGGACCATTGCAGCAATGTCGGACTGGGTCTGACGGTAAAGATGCGGATCCACGCCCTCGCCCATCAGTGTCGTCACATCGGCGCGATCACCGGCGATGGCGGCGACGGCATCGCCGACCATCGAGACAGTGGCGACGATCTCCAGCTTCTCGGCGGCGCGCGCATGATCGACGGCGAGCGGGCCGGCGGCAAGCGCGATCACAACGCCAAGGCAGGCGATGATACGGGTGAGGGACATTGACGGGACCTCCGCAGTCACGGTTGAACAGGTTGCGCGAACTCTATAGCGCATCCTAACTTCAAATGCAAATCATTCGCAACTGCAACTAAAAAATATCGCATACCGGTCTTCGACCTTTCCTTCGGCATCCGAATCCGGGATGATTGCCGGATGGCGGTCAAACAGCTTTCAGAAACGCTTATCAACCAGATTGCCGCCGGCGAGGTGATCGAACGCCCGGCCAGCGTGGTCAAGGAACTGGTTGAGAACGCGCTCGACGCCGGAGCGACGCGCATCGAAATCGCGACGGTCGCCGGCGGCAAGTCGCTCGTCCGGGTTTCCGACAATGGCGGCGGCATGAATGGCGACGATCTGCGGCTCGCGATCCAGCGCCACTGCACGTCGAAAATCACCGCCACGCTCGACGATATCGCGACGCTGGGCTTTCGCGGGGAGGCTTTGCCGTCGATCGGATCCGTCGCGAAACTTCGCATTCAGAGCCGGACGCCGGATGCCGACAGCGGCTTCGAGATCCAGATCACTGGCGGCAAGGTCGGGCCGTTGCGGCCGAGCGCGATGAATGCCGGCACGGTGGTCGAGGTCCGCGACATTTTCTTCGCCACGCCGGCGCGGCTGAAATTCCTCAAGAGCGACCGTGCCGAGGCCGGCGCCATCACCGAAGTCGTCAAGCGCATCGCCATCGCGTTTCCGGCCGTGCGTTTCGTGCTGTCGGGAACCGACCGCACGACGACGGAATACAATGCCACCGGAAACGACCGGCTGGCCCGCATCGGCCAGGTCCTCGGCGGGGACTTCAAGGACAACACCATCGCGATCGATGCCGTGCGCGAGGGCGTCGGCCTGACCGGCTATGTCGGGCTGCCGACCTTCAATCGCGCCAATTCGCTGCGGCAGTTCGCCTATGTCAATGGCCGGCCGGTGCAGGACAAGCTGATCCTGTCGACGCTTCGCGCGGCCTATGGCGACACGATCCCGCGCGGGCGCTACCCGGTGGCCGTGCTGGCGATCGCCATCGACCCGGCGCTGGTCGACATCAATGTGCATCCGGCAAAAGCCGATGTGCGGTTTCGCGATCCTGGCCTGCTGCGGGGCCTGATCATCGGGGCGATCCGCGAGGCGCTGACCAACGATGGCGATCGCGGCTCGACCATCGGGACCCGCAACCTTGCCGAGGCGTTCCGGCCGGGCGCCGGAGCGGCGGCGGGCCATCGCACCGGTGCGCACGGCGCGTTCCCCACCCACCGACCCACCGGCTCGCGGATGCATGACCACTCACCGCAAGCATCCCCCTTCCGGCCGGTCGATGGCGGTCGACCGAACGGATTTGCGGAGGCGCGCCAACAGACGCTGGCCGGCACCGCCTCCCCCGCCGGACGAACCGACGACCCGGCGAGCGAGCCGAATGGCGAGGACGGGTTCCCGCTGGGCGCCGCGCGGGCGCAATTGCATGAAAACTACATCGTGGCGCAGACGGCAGACGGTCTCGTCATCGTCGACCAGCATGCCGCCCATGAACGGCTGGTCTATGAAGCGCTGAAGCAATCGCTGCAGGCGCGTGAGGCCCAGGCACAGGCCTTGCTGATACCGGAAATCGTCGACCTTCCCGAAGAGGATTGCGACCGGCTGATGCCCCATGCGGAACAATTGCGGGCGCTTGGGCTTGGCCTTGAACGCTTCGGTCCGGGAGCCGTCGCAATCCGCGAAACGCCGGCGATTCTCGGCGAAATCGACGGGGCCGGCCTGGTCCGGCAGCTTGTCGACGAGATCAGCGAATGGGGCGAGGCCGGCGGCCTTGCCGAGCGGATTGACTATGTTGCGGCCACTATGGCATGTCATGGATCGGTGCGCTCGGGCCGCCGGCTGACGGCGGAGGAAATGAACGGCCTGCTGCGCAAGATGGAGACGACGCCGGGCTCCGGGCAGTGCAATCACGGCCGGCCGACCTATATTGAGTTGAAGCTGGCGGACATCGAAAGGCTGTTCGGCAGAAGCTGACCGCCGGTGTTGCGGAGTGCGGCGCCGTTCAACAGGATAATGCGATGAACAGATTTGAAGGGCACGGATCGGGCGAAGCGAAGATCCGCTATCTCGATGCCGATTTTCAGGTCATCGCGCCGGGCTCGCATGTTCGCTGCGCGATCACCGGGGACATCATTCCCATCGATGAGCTGAAATATTGGAGCGTCGCCCGGCAGGAGCCCTATGTCGATGTCCAGGCTTCGCTGGAAGCGGATAAAAGAGCCGGCGTGCTGCCAACACAGATCCACCGGTAGATTCATCCGTATATGCGCTCTCAGCGGCGCAACCGCGACAATTCAGTCAGCCCCATCCGGACACGGATTTGACGACCATATATTCCTCAAGTCCCCAGCGTCCGCCTTCTCTGGCGCCTCCGGAATGGCGCACGCCGCCGAAGGGTGCGCCGGCACCTCGGGGCTGGCCGTTCATCTCGACCATGCCGCAACGCAAGCGCCCCGCCAGGCGCTTGCGCCGATCGCCATCACCGCTTTGCACATAATTGGTCAGGCCATAGGGCGTGTCATTGGCAATCCGGATGGCCTCATCCTCGTCCTCGAACGGAATGATCGACAGAACCGGCCCGAAGATTTCCTCGCGGGCAATCGTCATCGCATTCGAGACATCCGCGAAAACGGTCGGCTGAACGAAACAGCCCCTGGTGAAGCCCGAAGCGCGTCCGGGTCCGCCCGCCACCAGCGTTGCCCCTTCACGCATTCCGGTCTCGATCAGCGACTGGATGCGGTTGTACTGACGACCCGATACGACGGGGCCGATATGGGCGCCTTCCTCGTGAGACGGACCGACGACGGTCGCTTCGGCAACCTGCCGGGCCCTGTCCACCGCTTCGGCATAGATGGACCGTTCAACCAGCATGCGCGCCGGCGCGTTGCAGCTCTGGCCGCTGTTGGAAAAGCACTGGCGCACACCGCGCTCGACCGCTTCGGCGTCAGCATCGGCAAACACCAGATTCGCGCCCTTGCCGCCAAGTTCGAGCGCGACGCGCTTGAATGAATCGGCCGCGCCTTTCAGGATGCTGTGACCGGCGCGGGTCGAGCCGGTGAAACTGATCATGGCGACATCCGGATGGGCAACCAGGCGCGCGCCCGCCGTGTCGCCATCTCCCTGAACCAGATTGAAGACGCCCGCAGGCGCGCCGGCCTCGTCGATGATCTCGGCAAAAAGCGCAGCGGAAAGCGGGGCGTATTCGGACGGTTTGAGCACCATGGTGCAGCCGGCGAGAAGCGCCGGCACGACCTTCAGAGCGACCTGGCTCATGGGCCAGTTCCACGGTGTGACAAGGCCGACCACGCCAATCGGCTCCATCAGGATCCGGTCATCGGGCGCATGGCAACCGAGCGGGCTGACAAACTCGAAGTGCCGCATGACTTCGAGAAAATTCGTCATGTGGCCCATGGCGGCAGGGGCCTGGCGGGTTCGCGCCAGATCGATCGGGGCGCCCATCTCCTCGGATATGGCACGGGCCATCTCCTCGCTGCGTGCGGCATATATATCCCGCATGCGCCCGATCAGGGCGATCCGTTCGGCCGGATCCGTGGCCGCCCAGCCCGAAAGGGCCGTCTGCGCTGCAGCAACCGCAGCATCGATGTCACGCGCATCGCCAAGGGCGACGGTGCCGATGGGCCGGCCGGAGGACGGATCGACCATCTCGTGCGCCAGCTCCGATTGTGCCGGCACCCAGCGGCCGCCAATGTAGAATTCCCGCAATTCGCGCATTCTTCGAAACTCTCCAGACCGCGTTGCCGATGCCGGATCAGGCAACGTCCTCCAGATCCGCCATTTCCGGAACGGGCGCCGCGTCGAACATGTGGAGGGAATCGGGGTCCACGGCGAGGTGGATCGTTTCGCCCGGTTGCGTTGATGTGCGTCCGCGAATGAGAACGCGCACCACATTGCCGGCGAGACGGGCCGTGATCTGGGTCTCCGATCCGGTGGGTTCGACCACGGAAACCGTCGCCGGCCAACCCTCTTCGGCAATGGTGAAATGCTCGGGGCGGATGCCGACCGTGACCCGTGGCCTTCCCTGCCGGTCGCCAACCGGCAGTTTCAACCTTGTCTTATCGGCAAGCACAAGGGTCGTCCCGTCAACCAGGTCGCCTTCGAGGAAATTCATGGGAGGGGAGCCGATGAATGCCGCGACGAACAGGCTCGCGGGCTTGTCATAAAGATCGAGCGGCGAGCCTTCCTGCTCGATCACACCGCTGTTCATGACCACGACGCGGTCGGCCAGCGTCATCGCCTCGATCTGGTCGTGCGTTACGTAGATCGTCGTGGTCTTGAGACGCTGATGCAGTTCCTTGATTTCCGAACGCATCTGGACGCGCAGCTTGGCGTCGAGATTGGAAAGCGGCTCATCAAACAGAAACACAGTCGGATTGCGCACGATCGCACGGCCCATGGCCACACGCTGGCGCTGACCGCCGGAAAGCTGCCGCGGCTTTCTGTCGAGCAGGTTCTCCAGCCCGAGAATATGCGCGGCATCCATAACCCGTTCGTCGATCTCGGTCTTGGCGACACGGCGCTGGCGGAGCGCAAAGCCCATATTCTCCCGGACATTCTTGTGCGGATAGAGCGCGTAATTCTGGAAGACCATCGCAATGTCGCGATCCTTGGGTGCGATGTCGTTGACCACGCGGTCTCCGATGAGAATATCCCCGCCGGTGATGTCCTCAAGACCGGCAATCATCCGCAGCAATGTCGACTTTCCGCATCCCGATGGCCCGACCAGGGCGACGAATTCGCCATCTTCGATATGGATCGTCACGCCGTGCAGAACCTCGACGGGACCGTATGATTTTCTCACGTCGCATATCTGCACTGTGCCCATGCGGATCGTCTCCTTCTCCTGGCGGTCAGGCCTGCCCCTGTTTTCCACCGACGGGCATTTCGCTGATCGTCTTGATCAGGAAATCCCCGGTGTTCTTCTCGTGTTGCTTGACCATTTCCGCGGCTGCCGCAAAATCCCCGGCACGCAACATGTCGCGAATGCGCCGATGTTCCTCCAGCGCGTCGGCAAGCCGATTGTGCTCCGGCGGAATGCCGTGTCTTTGTGCCGATATCTGTCCATGCATGTTCTCCAGCAGCCGGCGACACCAGGGTGCCTGGGCATTGTCCGAGAGAAGTTGATGAAACTCGTAGTTTTTTTCCGCGACGCGCTCATATTGCTTGCGCTTCAGGGCCTTGGCATAGGCGTCGATATTCTCATCGATCGCGGCGAGGCGTTCGGCATCGAAGTCCGCTGCTCCCAATTCAATCGCCAGACCGCAGATCAGCCCGCGCAGGGCGCTGATTTCCCTGATCTGCTCGACCCTCAGCCCCTGTACCACGGCACCGATGTGGTTCTGAATGTCCAGCCACCCCTCTGAAGCCAGTCCGCGAATGGCTTCGCGAATTGGCGTCTCGCTGATCCCGAGCGCATCCGATACTTCGCGGGTCGTGATACGGTCATCGGGACCGACCACGCCCGAGAGGATCATCGACTGTATATGGCGACGCGCCATTTCGGCCTTGGTTATATGTCTGTTTTGCGTGTCCATCGGCTCTATCCAATTCGGGCGAAGGAGTGGGTAGATTATCTATCCCTTCGTCGCTCCCTCCGCCAAGCCTCTAATCAGCCACTTCTGGACCAGCAGTGCAAAGATCACGACCGGCACAACGGTAATCGTTCCCACCGCGGTCAATGCCGCCCAGTTCGCGCCGATGTCCGTGTCCGCTGCGATGCCGGCAATCGCGACAGGGATGGTCGATGCGTGCCGATTGGTCAGGACAAGTGCAAACAACAGCTCCTCCCATGCCAGGATCATGGAGAAGATCAGGGTGGACAGCAGGCCCGGCAGGGAAATGGGCACAATGATCTTGAAGAACGCACCGTATCGGGAGCATCCGTCGATCATCGCCGATTCCTCCAGTTCGCGCGGCAGCGAAAGGAAGAAACTGCGCATCAACCACATCACATAGGGGATCAGGAAGGTGCAGTAGGCGAGGATCAATGTGATGTGCTTGTCGGTCAGGCCGAGCTTGCGGGCCACCAGAAACATCGGAACCGCCAGCGCGATGGGCGGCACACCCCGCGACAGCAGGATGAGCAGACCAAAAACGCCCGCACCGCGAATCCTGATGCGGGCAAGTGCGTATCCCGCCATCGAGCCGACCACGATCGACAACAGTCCGGAGCCCGTGGCGACGATGATCGTATTGACAAGGCGGCGCAGGATGTCGGCCCGCTGAAAGTAGCTGATATAGGTCTCCAGTGTCGGCGTGAACAGGAACTTCGGCGGGTTGGTGAAGATGTCGACCTGCTGCTTGAACGACGTCAGGACCATCCAGTAGATCGGAAACAGAAAGATGATACTGACCGCCACGCCGCCGACGATGCGGATTGTGTGACCGACCGAACGGCGCTCCCGGCGCGGCGCGGCTTTTGCAACCGGGCTCAAAACAGCTCCTCCAGCTTGCGGCTGCCGCGCAGAAACAATCCCGTCAGGACCATGGTCAGCACCAGGACGATCACCGCCATGGCCGCGGATTCCGCGAAGCGCAGCGAACGGAACGCCTCTTCATAGATAAAGAGATTGACGACGTTGGTTGCCTTGCCCGGGCCCCCATAGGTCGCCGCCAGCACGATGTCGAACATCTTGACCGCGCCAAGCCAGCGAATGATGAAGGTGGCCGCAATCACCGGAATCAGAAGCGGCACCGCGACGGACCACAGCGTCGACCACCAGTTTGCGCCGTCGATCCTGGCGGCCTCGAAGACGTCCTTGGGAAGCGCCAGCAGGGCCGCTGTCGCGATGAGCACGATGAAGGGCGTCCAGCGCCAGGTATCGATGATGACGATCGCCGCCATGGCAAGGTCCGGATCGCCGAACCAGTCCAGCGGACCGACGCCGATGAAGCCAAGCCAATAGTTCATGATGCCCCAGAGAGGATCGAGGATCATGCGCCACATGCCCCCGGCCACCACGGGCGCGACGACCATCGGGATGATGAAAAGTGCGCGGATCACGCCACGCCCCTTCCATTCGGCATTGATAAGATAGGCAATGCCGAAACCGAGAACGAGCTGCAGCGGAAGCGCGAAAGCCAGATAGATCAACGTGACCTTGAGCGATTCCCAGAACCGGTAGTCGCCGATCACCTCGCGGTAGTTTTCCCAGCCGACCCACTCGCCCGCACCGAAACTGGTGATCTCGAAGCGCGAGAAGCTGATATCGATCGTATAGAAAATCGGATAGGCCAGGATGACGGCCAGGAGCACAATCGCCGGCAGCATGAATGACCAGCGAACCAGCAGGTCTGCGACCCGTCCACTGCGGCGCGGCGTGACGCTGGGTCTTTTCTTTACTGTTTTTTCGCTCATGGCCGAGCCCCCATCTTATTCGGCATCCCGATAGATCTTGCCCCGCGACCGGACGGGATCAAGCAGCGACCAGTCGCCCGGCTCTACTTCATAACCACGTGGGAATGGCGGCCGGACCGCCATTCCGATCGACGCTATCACCCGGTCGTCGCGATAGTAGCAACGGGCCGTCGCCGACTCGATCACCCTTGCGAGGTCGGGACGGGCGATCCTGAATTCAGCCAGCTTATCTGCCTGCTCAGGTTCCGGCAGGTCAGCCAGCCGGCCACCGGCGATCTCGTCGACGACACGCAACGCTTCCCGCAGCACCGCACGGTCGCGGTCGACCGACCGAAGGATATCAGCGAAGACATCCGGATCATCGGCACCCGGAACACCCAATTCCGGATTCGGGGGAATCATGCAGCGCACGAGCAGGAGAAGTGTCTCGCATTCGCGATCCGAAAGCCCGGCAGGGTCTGTGCTTTGCGTGTCTGTCATCGCGTGTTCAATCAAAGAGTTCATAGATGCGGGATTTGATCTGGTCGGCGACATAAAGGGCCAGCGCCTGGATCGTCGATGTCGGATTGACGCCTCCCGACGTGACGAAGAGGCTGCCATCGACAATGAACAGGTTTCTCACATCGTGACTGCGGCCCCATTCGTTGACCACCGACCGTTCCGGATCGGTGCCCATGCGCGCCGTTCCCATCAAGTGCCAGCCGGCATAGGATAACGGCACTTTCGTGGTGATATCGCGCGCGCCGGCAGCCTCGAGGATCTCAACCCCCCGTGCGACGGAGTAATCGAGCATCTTGCGCGTGTTGTCAGAAAGCCGGTAGGTGATCCTGGGTGCCGGAATTCCGTCTGAATCCCTGAGTTCCGGATCGAGCGTCACCCGGTTCGTCTCCTCGGGGAGATCCTCGCAAATGGAAACCATGCCGGCGCTGTGATCGAACAGGCGGCGGAACGCGGCGTGATGTCCTTCTCCCCAGGGGATGAGGCCATCGGCCATTCCGTTGATGGCCGTGCTGACGGGACCGAGCCCGCGCGAGAACTGATAGCAATAGCCCCGAATGAAATCGCGGGCGCGATCGGTCTCGTAAAACTCCATGCTCCAGGTACAGATCGGCGGGCCGCGATAGCCGTCGAGCGGCTCATCGAAATGACCACGAATCTGGGCATTGGGGTGCAGCATCAGGTTCTTGCCGACCAGCCCGCTGGAATTGGCAACACCGCTCGGGAAGCGGCCCGAGACGGAATTGAGCAGGATTCTCGGCGTGCCTATACCGTTGCAGGCCATGATGACGATCTCGCAGGGCTGAAACACCTCGCGGCCGTCGGTATCGAAATACAGGACCCCGGTCGCCATCCCGGCCCGGTTGGTCTCGATCCTGCTGACCCGGCACTGTGTGCGCAGTTCGACGCGCGACCGAATCGCCTCCGGCCAATAGGTGACGTCGGTGGCGCCTTTTGCGCCCTGTGCACATCCCGATCCGCACTGGCCGAGATTTATGCAGGGTGCGCGACCTTCATATTCATCTGTCACGATGGCCGCATCGGATGGCCACCAGTGCCAGCCGAGCCGGTTCATCGCGGCGCCGAGCCTTTTGCCCGTCCGGCCCATCGGAATGGGTGGCATCACCGCATCCTTCGGAGGATATGCCGGATCGCCCGCAAGGCTTGAAACGCCCGTCATGCGGTCGTTCATGGCATAGAAAGGTTCCAGTGTACGATAGTCGATCGGCCAGTCATCTGCGACACCGTCGAGACTGCGCACCCGAAAGTCCGACGGGTGGAACCGCGGGAAGTGCGCGGCGTAGAAGAGCGTGCCGCCACCAACACCGTTGAAGTTGGCGACCTTTATGGGCGAGGAATCATCATTGACCGGATAGTCGGCGGGCCGTCTGCGCCGGTTCGGGCTGATGGCGTAATCCTCAAGGGTCCGGGCTTCCCAGTCCCGTCTGGTGCTCGGGAGGTCGGCGGGATTCGTCCACTCCCCCTGCTCCAGGCACAGAATGCGCATCTTCGTCTCGGCCAGGCTCCAGGCGACCGCCGCACCGGAGGCACCGGCTCCAATAATGACGACGTCGACCGGTTCGTTCATGATTTTCTTAATCCGTTTACGCGTTCCGGAGCGATTGCCGTCTCTACAGGGCGAGTCGGGCGACCGGTGTCCGTTTCGGCATACCGACCGTCGACAATGGCGGATGTTTGGCAAGCGCCGCCTCGATCGGCTCGGTGCCCCAGCCGGGTCGATCCGGCACGATCAGGTGTCCGTCCTGGAACTCCGGCGGATGAGTGAATATTTCTGTATCCCAGGCGACGCGGTCGATGTCGATTTCCATGATCCGCATGTTCGGTACGACGGCACTGAAATGCGCATTCATCATCGTGCACAAATGGCCGTAGAAATTGTGGCTCGCGACGTTGATCTCATGGGCCTCCGCAGCGGCGGCGATCTTCAGCGACTGCCAGACGCCGTTCCATGGCGTATCGATGATGGCAACATCAATGGCCTGCTCGCGAAAGAACGGCAAGAACTGCTGCAGGCCGATCAATGTTTCGCACGAGGAAATCGGGTGTCGGCTGTGGGCCCGGATATAGGCAAGCGCCTTCGGGTCCAGCGTATCGATCTCGACCCAGAAAAGGTCCAGGTCTTCGATCTCACGCAACAGGCTGAGAAAGCCTTCGGTCTTTCCGTTGAAGTTCAGATCGAGGAGAATGTCGATGTCCGGACCGGCCTCCTCGCGCATGATCTCAAGGTGCTTGCGCAAGTCCTTGCGGGTTTTTCGTTCGACATTCCGGCCGGGCTCGTGCGGCCGGCTGAAACCCGGAGACCAACCCTTGATCCGACCTTCGTCGTCATAATGGAAGATATTCGTTTTCAGCGCGGTGAAGCCCTTCTCGCCGACTTCGCGCGCGATCTGGCGGACACCGCTCACATCGACAATCCCGGGCGCAAAATGCTCGATGCGCGTGCGGTAGGAGACACAGTGGGACCAGTAGACCCTGACCCGGTCGCGGACCTTTCCGCCGAGCAGGACGTGACATGGAACATCCAGGGCCTTGGCCTTGACGTCAAGCAGGGCGTTTTCAATCGCACCGAGCGCCTGACCGACGACACCTCCCGAGCCGGGCCGTGTCACATTGCGCAGATCTTCCCTCACATGCTCGTGGTGCATTGCGCTTTGGCCGATCAGGCGATGCGACAACTCGTCAATGACGGCGGAAACACCCGGTGAGCCGAAATTCTCATCGAATTCGCTCCAGCCGATAATGCCGTCCTCGGTCGTGATTTTCAAAAAATGGTAGTTACGCCAGGAGTTGCTGCAGGAGAGGGTTCTTACCTCACTCACAATGGCTTTGGTCGGCATTATTTTCCCCAGTCAATCTCGGGCCCGGCAATCCGATCCCGGAAACTTGCGCGGAGTTCTTCCCCGCAGATGAAAGCATGGGCGCAACGGGCGCCCATGCGCGCTTTGCAGCCGCCTATTTGAGAACTTTCTTGATTTTCTCGGCAGCTGTATTCAACGCCTCTTCGGCGCTGGCCTGCCCGGCGAGACCCCGCGCAATCTCGTCCGCCAGGATTTGCTGAGCGGCATCGGATTTGGGGCTTCTGATCCGCCACATGCCACCGTCGGCGGCCACCTCATAGGCATTTTGCAGCGTCTCATAGACAGGTCCGAGCCAGGGTTCGGCAGGTTCGCCTCCGAGCGTGGATTTGCGCGCCGGGAACGACCCGACCAGCGTGGCGTTGATGCTCTCGCCTTCCTTGGAGGTCAGCCACTGGATGAAAGCCCACGCTGCTTCCAGATGTTCGGTCTTGCTGCTGATGCCCGCGATCCAGATACCGCGATGCGTGCCGGCCTGCGCGCTTCCCACAGGCAGCACCTGAAGGCCGACCTCTTCCACGGTCAACGTCGTCGATTTCGGATCCACAGCTGTCGATTTGTAGACGCTGCCCCAGTTGAACAGGTTGGCGACGAGACCTTGGCGAAACGCCTGAAGCGATTCCGAAAAGCCGTGTCCCAGCCCGCCCGGAGGGGCGTAGTCAAGAAGACGCTTGTGTATTTCGAGCGACTTTGCGCCGGTTTCATTGGCGAATGCGGGCGCCCCCGATTCATCAAGCAATTGGCCACCATGCGCGTTGAGAATCGACTGCCATATTGTCGGTGTCAGCGATTCGCGAACGAAATAGGTATCGACCGCCCACACGTCATCCTTGCCGTCACCATTGGTATCGCGCACCAGCTTTTCTGCGTCGCTGAAGAACTCGTCCCAGGTTTGCGCGGGTGTCGGTTCCGGCAATCCGGCCTGCTCGTAGAGCGACCGGTTGTAGAATCTGAGCAGCAGATTGGAGCGAACGGGAACCGCGTACTGGATCCCGTTCCATTCGCCGGCCGCCAGAGGCGCCGCATTGAAATCGTCCCAATCATAGTCTTCGTCGGTAAGCGCCGAGATCTCCTCGCCTTTCAGGTCCACAAGAGCGCCGATCTCGGCCAATTGCGGGACCCAGGGATCGTCAACCAGCAGCACATCGTAATCGGGGTCCGGGCTGGTCGAATCCAGCATCATTTTGGCCAGCAGTTCGGTGTAAGGCACACCGTCAAAGGTCACCCGCACATGGGGAAAGACCTTGTTGAACTCCGGAACGAGCGCCGTCTGCCATGAGTTGGCGAAGGCCTCATTGGCCATGACCCGGATTTCAACCGGGTTGTCGGCGGTGCCCAACCCGTCCTGCGCATGGGCGGACGCCAGCGGCATTGCGGCCAGAACCACGGATCCGGCCAGACCGGCGAGCACGCTCCTGCGTTTCGCCGTGGTTTTGATGTGGATGCTTCTCACAATCTCCTCCTTTATGATCATGTTGCAATTTTTTATATTCTATAGAATATGGAATATAGTATATTTCCTGTCAAGATGCCATTGCACGGTTGTTCGTTTTCCCGTTCGGCATCGCATGGAAGGTGGCGGGGCTCGGAGCGAACTAACCGGTCCCAGCCGGAACCGGCTGCCCGAAATCGTGTTTCCCTCGTCAATGTCGGCCAGAGTTCGCAGTATTTTCGTGCAGCCCGTCTCGCACCGGGCCTTTGGGCTCAGCGAGAGTCATCTCGACCGGATTGAAATTGGTTTCACGGTGGCGGGACGGGCCGGCGGCTGCCCCGGCCGGGTGTTCCTTGCTTCAGTCTGCCTCGGGACCACGGCTTGCCGCCGGCGCAGCCAATCCCCGTTTTTTGAATACAGCGATGGCCTGTTCGACCATCGTCTTCAGCACGTCCGACCGTTCCAGTTGCAGCTCCACCTCCAGCACGTCGGCCCTGGCGGCCAGATCTTCCGCCGGTCCGTGACCGGCGGACAGCCGGACCATATCCTTGCCGGTCGTAACGATCTCGAGACCCTGCTTCCTGGCTTGGTCCAGCAATTCCCGGATTTCGTCCTCCGTGAATGTGTGATGATCGCCGAAGCTGCGCCGTTCGACAATCCGTGCACCCGTCGATTGCAGCGTCTCGAAAAACTTGTCCGGGTTTCCGATTGCCGCGAAGGCGAGAAAAAGCCGGTCCCGGAAACGGCGCGCCTCCGGGACGACCAGGCGTGCCTTGAAAATCGGCTTTGCGGCGCGCCCGGCGCTGCGGATGACGCCATCGGCGGCGTAACCGTCGCCGATGACAAGCAGCGCCGTTGCATGGCGCATCTGATCGAGCATCGGCGCCCGCATCGGTCCGCCCGGGATGACATGGCCATTGCCGATTCCGCGATCGGCATCGACAACCAGCAAGGCGTAGTCGAACAGGATGGACGCGCTTTGAAAGCCGTCATCCATGATAATCAGGTCGACGCCCTCGCCGATCAGATGCCGGGCACCGTCCAGACGGTCCGGGGACACCACCGTTGGCGCGCGGGCGGCCAGCAGCATGGGCTCGTCGCCGACATCGCGGGCATTGTGCCGGGACGGGTCGACCAGCGTGGTGGTGCGCAGGCTGCCCCGATATCCGCGCGACAGGAAGCCGGGGCTGGCGCCGGCCTTGCGGGCGGCTTCGGCAAGCGCCAGGGCGGTCGGCGTCTTGCCGGCTCCGCCGACGGTAAAATTGCCGACGCAAATGACCGGCGCCCCGACTGGCACACGCGGCGCCTTTTCCAGCCGGGCGCGGGCGATAGAACCATAGATCCAGGACAGCGGATAGAGTGCCCAGGCACGCCAGTCCGATTTTTTCCACCAGAAGGGAGGCGCCTCGCTTACCATCGTCGCTTGCGGCTGGGGTCAAGCTGCAGTTCGGCCTTGACCGTCAGCGGCTTGATATAGGGTTCGAGCGCCCGCACCGTGCGCGGCAGCGCGCCGCTCAATTCCTCGACGGTCCTGTGGGCGGCGGCCCGCATCTTTTCGCGCGCCTTGCGGTTGCTGAACAGGAACTCGACCGATTTCGCCAGCATTTCGCCATCATTGACGAGGCGCGCGCCGCCGTTCTTGAGAAGGTTCCGGTAACTGTCGCGGAAATTCTGGACGTTGCGGCCCGACAGGATGACACAGTCCAACATGGCTGGCTCCAGCGGGTTTTGTCCACCCGCCGCGGTCAGCGATCGGCCGACGAAGGCGATGTCGGCCAATTTGAGGAACAGGCCCATTTCCCCGATCGTGTCGGCGACGTAGATCTGGGTCTCCGCGGTGATCGGATCACCGCGGGAGCGGCGGGAAACGGCAAGCCCCCTGGCGGCCAGCATATCCTCGACCTCATCTGCGCGCTCGGGATGGCGCGGCACCAGGATCGTCAGCGTGTGATGGGCGGGGCTGAGCACCTGATGCACGTCGGCGGCGATTTCCTCCTCGCCGGCATGGGTGGACACGGCGGCCCAGACCGCCCGGCGCCCGATACGCCGCCTGAGATATTCATACTCCGCCTCGTCATAGGGCGGCGGCGCGGTGTCCACCTTGAGATTGCCGGAGACCGCCACCGGCCGGGCACCCAGCGCCCGGAACCGCTCGGCATCCTCGTCGGACTGGGCAATCACCAGCGACAGATTCTCAAAAAGCGCCTCCGCCAGGCTGGGCCGCTTGCGCCAACTGGTGAACGACCGATCGGAAAGACGGCCATTGACCAGTACCTGCGGCATATGGCGCGCGCCCAGTTCGAGGATGGTCATCGGCCAGATCTCGGATTCGGCGATCAGCGCCAGATCGGGTTTCCAGAAATCGAGAAACCGGCTGATGGCGGGTTTGAGATCCAGCGGCACATATTGATGCACCACCGCATCGCCAAGCCGCTCGTCGGCGACCGAGGCGGAGGTCACCGTGCCGGTGGTCAGGACGACGAATATGCCGCGCCGGCGCACTTCCTCGATGAGCGGAACCACCGCCGTCGTCTCGCCGACGCTGGCCGCGTGAACCCAGATCACCGGCCCGTCCGGCCGTTCGGAACTGGAAAAGCCGTAGCGCTCGCGGCGCCGGGCATGTTCTTCCTTGCCCTTGGTCGCCCGGAACGCCAGATAGGAACCGAGAAACGGATAGATGGCCGCCCCGAGCCAACGATAGGCTGTCAGTGTCACACGCGCCCATAGAAGACTCATGGGGTGGCCCCGATCGCCCGATAGGCATTTTGCGTTACGCGGTTCAACTCGTCCGTCACCCTCTGTCGCAATATTTCGAGATCCACATCCGAAATATCGCGCGGCACATAGATCGGGTCTCCAAGCTTAAGGCATGCCCGGCCGAATGGTAAATTGATCGTGGTCTTGTCCCACGATTTTTTGAAAACATAATAACGGCTCGTGGCAATCGCCATCGGGATGATCGGCCGGCCCGACAGGCGGGCCAGTGTGATGATGCCCTCGCCCGCCTGCCGTGGCTTCCCCTTGGAGATATCGGCAATGGTGACGACATTGACCCCCTGGTCCAGCGCGTCCTTCATTCCCTTCAGCGCACCGACACCGCCCTTGCGGGCGGTTTCGTGCCGGTCGCGCCCACCGGAACCGCGAATGACACGGACATTGCCCTTTTGCAGAATGCGGGCATTGATTTCGGCGTCGTTGCTGCGCGACACGACGGTGGCGACCGGCTGGTCGCCGGGCCTGACGAATTGCGCGAGCAACTGCTGACCATGCCACAGGGCGACGATGACCGGTGTATGGCCGTCGATGACGGCTTCCAGATCATCCGATTGAGGTACCGCCCGGTTGGTGCGGTAAACGAGGGAAAGAACGGCGTGAAGGGTGGTTGCCGCGAGAGACTGGAACGCGTTCGACGCAAGCAGGGATTTGCCCAGACTTTTTAAGGCCCTTCTCAAATCAATGCTCCATCCGACCGCCGCATGGCGCAGAGGCGCGGGCCGCGTGCGACAGCCGGCCCATCCACATTGCCCCGCACGGTTCAGGCGTCTTCCTCCGGGCTCAGCAGCTTGTGCATGTGCACGATGAAATAGCGCATATGGGCATTGTCGACGGTCTTCTGCGCCCTTGCCTTCCAGGCGGCGTAAGCGGATGCGTAGTTCGGGTAGATGCCGACAATGTCGAGGTCGTCCAGGTCCCTGAAGCGGACGCTGCCCAGGTCTTCGAGTTCGCCGCCAAAGACAAGATGGAGAAGCTGTTTTTCGTTGTTGTTCATGCCCTGCCCCCTGTCGCTCAGTTGAGACCGACCCGAACGGATATACCCAAGGAGCTGACGATTGACCTGTTTGCACCGGTATTACGGGCTGACAGGCATCGCGTCAATTCCCGTCAAAGGTCAATCCCGATGAGGGCATTTCGCAATGACGGGAGCAGTTCGACCGACGCGGCGACCAGCACGCCATGGGTCGTGCTTGCCCGGTTGAATCGCAACGGCTTGCCGTCCAGATCGACAATCGCGCCGCCGGCGCCGGCCAAAATCAGGTCGGCCGCGGCGAGGTCCCAGTCGCTGGAATCGGTCTTGACCAGGGTCGCGGCCAGGCGGCCATCGGCCACCATGGCCAGCCGGTAGGCCAGGGAGGGGACGTGGGGCGCCTTTTCCAGCCCGCCGACGAACCGGTCCGACAGTTTTCTGAAGACGCTTCGGGAAGACGCCAGTTTGCCCCCCGACAGCCGGTCCGCGACGCGGATGGCCACACCGTTCCTGACCGCCGCGTCGCCCTTGCTGGCGGCAAACAGTTCGCCGCGGGCCGGGCACGACAGGACGCCGGCGACCGGCTGGCCGTCATGCACGACAGCGACGCTCACGCACCACACGTCCTGACAGTCAATGAAGGCCCGGGTGCCGTCGATCGGATCGACCACGAACAGCGTGCGATAACCGAGACGTGACCGATCGTCCTCGGTTTCCTCCGACAGCCAACCATAATCGGGCCGGGCTGCGGCAAGCTTCTCTCGCAGGAAATCATTAACCACAATGTCAGCTTCGGTGACCGGCGACGTGCCGTTCTTGTACCAGACCCTGGGATCCTTGCGGAAATAGCGCATGGCGATATTTCCGGCTTCCTGCGCGGCATCCCTCAGGAGCTGGAGATCGCCGGATCCGGGTTCATTTTCCGGCAAGGGTCATGCCCTCGATCGCCAGGGTCGGTGCGGCGGTTCCGAATTTTCGGTCGATGTCGTCGGCGGGTGTCGTGTTCAAGAACATCTCTTTCAGATTGGAGGCGATCGTGACCTCCGAGACGGGATGGGTCAAGACACCGTTTTCGATCCGGAACCCGGACGCGCCGCGGCTGTATTCGCCGGTGATCATGTTGACACCCTGGCCGATGACCTCGGTGACGTAGAATCCGCTTCCAATATCGCGGATCAGTTCCTCGGCCGTCTTTTCGCCCGGCTCCAGCGCCAGATTGGTCGATGCCGGGTTCACATTGGAGCCGCTGCGCACGCCACGGCCATTGGTGTGCAATCCCAATTGCCGGGCGGTGCCGGTCGACAGGAACCAGTGTTGCAGGATGCCGTCCTCGACCATGTTGAGCCTTGTGCCACGAACGCCCTCGCCGTCAAACGGACGCGAGGCGGGGCCCCGAACGACCTGCGGATCATCGGTGATGGTGATGCCGCGCCGCATCACTTGCCGGCCCATCATGTCACGCAGGAAGCTGGTCTTGCGGGCCACTGCGGCGCCATTGATGGCCGCTGCAAGATGGCCGGCGAAGCCGCGCGCAACGCGCGGGTCCAGAACAACCGTCACGCCCGACCCGGTCTCCATCTGACGCGGTCCCAGACGCCTTACCGCCCGCTCTCCAGCCGCTTTTCCAATGGTTTGCGGCGGATCGAGATCGGCGTAGTAGAGGCGCGAATCGATTTCATAATCGCGCTCCATGCCGGTGCCCTCACCGGCGATGACGCTGACCGACCGGGCGAAGCGGGTTCCCATATAGGCCCCGGAAAACCCGTCCGACGTCACCAGCACCAGACCGCCCATGCCGGCCGAGGCGCCGGCGCCACCGGAATTGGTCACACCATCCACGGCCCGCGCGGCGTCTTCCATCTCCAGCGCCACCTCGGTCAGGGTCTCGGACGTGACTTCGGTCGGGTCGAACAGATCGAGATCCGCATAGTCGGCCACCAGGTCCCCGGCATCCGCCAGCGTGGCATAGGGGTCTTCGGGCGAAACACGCGCCATGGCGACGGCGCGCTGCGCCAGTTGCGCGGCATCCATTCCGGCATTGGCCGAAACGCTCGCGACCCTTTTGCCGACAAACACCCGCAGGGAAAAGCTGTCACTTTCGGAGGCTTCCGTTCCCTCGACCTTGCCGAGGCGAACACTGACGGAGGTCGACCGGCCCCGCGCCACCACGGCGTCGCAGCGATCGGCGCCGGATTTCTTCGCCTCTTCGACAAGCTGCGCCGCCTTGTCGACGAGCTCCTCGGTCTTGTCGGCTTCAAACATGGATATGGCCTTTCTTCCGGGCACCATTTATTGTGTTGCCGGAACATCATCAAGGCTGCGGACCCCCGATGACCGTGAATTGATCCTGCGGCGGACGACCGCCATCGCCGGCCATGCCCCATCGGCCGGCCATGCGACACGGAACCGGTTCCAATTGGTCAAAACAAGCTCTAAGAGCTAAATGTCGCGTAAACAACCGTCTTTTCCCAAAGGGCATCGCATATGGCCACAGACGATATGTCGTATTACGGCTACGCTCTGCTTCTCCTGTCGGGAGCCGTCATCGCGGCGCCGCTGGCCAAGCGGATCGGGCTGGGCACGGTGCTCGGCTATCTGGCCGCGGGTATCCTGATCGGACCGGTTCTGCGTCTCATCACCAATGGCGAACGAATCCTGCATTTCGCCGAACTCGGCGTTGTCTTCCTGCTGTTCATCATCGGGCTCGAACTCAAACCATCGCGCCTGTGGTCGCTGCGCCACGAGATCTTCGGCCTCGGGCTGGTCCAGGTGGTGCTTTCCGGCCTGGTGATAATGGCGGCCGTGGTCGTGCTCGATAGACAGTCTCTCTCTGCGGCGGCGATCATCGGCTACGGACTGGCGCTGTCCTCGACGGCATTCGCCCTGCAGATTCTCGAGGAACGGGGAGAACGCAGCACCGCCTATGGGCAGCGGTCGTTCTCGATCCTGCTGTTCCAAGATCTGGCCATCGTGCCGATCCTCGCCCTTGTGCCACTTCTGGCCCCGTTCAGCGCGGATTCCGGCGGTAACCCCATCAGGGATTTTGCCATCGCCCTTGCCGCCATCGTCTTTCTGGTGCTGGTGGGAAAATACCTGATCAACCCGATCTTCCAGTTCATCGCCAGCACCGGCGCCCGCGAAGCGATGATCGCCGCGGCCCTGCTGGTCGTCGTCGGCGCCGCGACGCTGATGGAGTTTGCCGGGCTCTCCATGGCGATGGGCTCGTTCCTGGCCGGCGTGCTGCTCGCCGAGTCTTCCTATCGGCACGAGCTGGAAGCCGATATCGAACCGTTCAGGGGCATTCTGTTCGCGCTGTTCTTCATGGCCGTCGGCCTGTCGCTGGAGATCCACGTCATCGTCGACAACGTGTTGCTGATCACGGTAGCGGTGCCGATCCTGATGGTCGTCAAGAGCGCCCTCATCTATGCGCTCTGCCGGGTTTTCGGCTCCGGCCACAATGATTCGATCCGCATAGCCGGCCTGCTGCCGCAGGCCGGTGAATTCGGTTTCGTGATCTTCACCGCCGCGGCGGCGGCCGGAATCTTCTCCAACGCCACCGCCTCGCTGCTGATCGCTATCGTCACGGTGTCGATGGCCCTGACGCCGCTGGCTTCGACACTGGCCAAGCGGCTGATGCGTGAGGGTGGCGACGAGGAACTGGAGGAGACATTTGAAGGCGCCGGGTCGGATGTGCTGATGATCGGCTTTTCGCGGTTCGGCCAGATCGTATCGCAAACGCTGCTCGCCGGCGGCTCGGAGGTGACGATCATCGACCACTCCGCCGACCGTATCCGCAGCGCCACGAAATTCGGATTCAAGATCTATTTCGGCGACGGGACGCGCCGCAACGTGTTGCAGGCCGCCGGTATAGAGCGCGCCAAACTGGTGGCGGTCTGCACCCATGAGAAGGCGACGACCGACAAGATCGTCGATGTCATCCAGGCCGAGTTTCCGGGCGCCAAGATCTTCGCCCGCGCCTATGACCGCGCCCATACGCTGTCGCTGCGCGAACGCGGCATCGAGTATGAGTTGCGCGAAACGCTTGAATCCAGCTTCGTGTTCAGCCGCAAGACGCTTGAGGCCCTCGACATCGATCCCCAACGGGTCGAGGCCATTCTCGACGAAACGCGCCGACGGGACGAAGAACGCCTGCAGATCCAGGCGGTCGAAGGCATCTATGCGGGCGGTGACATGCTGCATGTGAAGCCGGTGACGCCGGAGCCGCTGATCAAACCGCAGAAGGAAGCGGAGCGTCTTGACCTCGATGAACCCGCGCAATCCGCAGAGTGATCCAGCGCTTGCGGTCACACGCCCTGCATGAGTGAGCCGGCGAAATTCGTTACCGGCTCGACGCTGCGCCATGTCATCGTCATGTCGGCGACCGGTTCAGTCGGCCTGATGGCCGTCTTCATGGTCGACGCGCTCAATCTTTTCTATATTTCGCTACTCGGACAGGAGGAACTGGCGGCGGCCATCGGCTATGCCGGCACCCTGCTGTTCTTCACGGTCTCGATCGGCATCGGCCTGTCCATTGCCGGCACGGCCATTACCTCGCGGGCGCTCGGCGCCGGCGACCGGGCGAAAGCCAGGCAACTGGCCGGCGCGTCGCTGCTTTATTCGGCGCTGATCATGATCGCCACCGCGGCCATTGCCTTTCCGCTGCTCGACAGCCTTGTGCACTTCATGGGCGCGCGCGGCAACACGGCCCGGCTGACCGTCGAGTTCATGCAGATCGTCCTGCCGTCGCTGCCGGTTCTGGGCATCGGCATGGTGATGTCGGGGCTTTTGCGGGCGGTCGGCGATGCCAAGAGAGCAATGTATGTGACGCTGATCGCCGGGGCGGCAACGGCCGTCCTCGATCCGATCTTCATCTTCGCGTTCGATCTCGGCATCCATGGCGCGGCGATTTCCACGGTGCTGTCGCGGTTCACGCTCATCGTGGTCGGCTATCATGGCTTGCATCGGGTTCACAAGATCCTGGCGCTGCCATCGGCGCGGGTCGTCGCCCAGACCGCTGGCCCGTTTTCCTATGTCGCCTTTCCGGCCATCCTGACGCAACTGGCAACGCCCGTCGGCAACGCCTATGTGACCGTCGAGATCGCCGGCTATGGCGATGCGGCCGTCGCCGGCTGGGCGGTGATCGGGCGGTTGATTCCGGTCGCCTTTGGTGCCCTCTTTGCCATGTCGGGCGCCGTTGGCCCCATTCTGGGCCAGAATTACGGTGCGCGGCGCTTCGACCGTCTGCGCAGCACCATGCGCAACTCCTTCCTGATCATCGCCGTCTACACGGTCGCCGTGTGGCTGCTGCTGGCCCTCGGACGCAATGTGATCGCCGGCATTTTCGGCACCGAGGGCGAGGCGCGCGATCTGGTCGTGTTCTTCTGTCTCTTCGTCAGCATCAGCTTCCTGTTCAACGGCATGCTGTTCGTCGCCAACGCCGCCTTCAACAATCTTGGTTTTCCGCTGCTGTCCACCCTGTTCAACTGGGGCCGCTCGACCCTCGGCGTCATTCCGTTCGTCTGGATCGGATCGCAGCTCTATGGCGCACTCGGCGTGCTTGCGGGCTTCGGGCTCGGCGCGGTTTTCTTCGGAACCGCCGCGGCCATCGTCTGCCTGCGAGTGATCGACCGGATTGCCGCCCATCCGCCGCCGCAGCCGCCGGAAGACGGCGGGCTGCAAGTGCCGCCGGCCGCCAATT
>JANQMU010000072.1 GCA_028279875.1 Rhizobiaceae bacterium | reverse complement strand
TCGGGATCGGATGCAAAGCGGACATCGCGATTGGTCAGAATGCCGACGAGGCGGCCGGTGCTGAAGCCGCCCGATCCACCGTTCTCGACCACCGGAATTCCCGAAATACCGTGGGTTTTCATCAGATTATGCGCATCGGCTAAAGTCGCGTCCGGGCCGATCGTTACCGGGTTGACGACCATGCCGGATTCGAACTTCTTGACCTGGCGAACCTCTTCGGCCTGCTCCTCGGGCGACAGGTTGCGGTGAATGACACCGATGCCGCCGGCCTGGGCCATGGCGATGGCGAGCCGCGCCTCCGTCACCGTGTCCATGGCCGAGGAGATGATCGGCAGGTTGAGGTCGATCCCGTCGGCAATGCGGGTGGCGATCTTCGTCTGGCCGGGCATGACCGCCGAATGTCCGGGCTGCAGCAGCACATCGTCAAAGGTCAGGGCTTCCGGCCCGGTTGTCGATTCGATAATGCGCGCCATGGCCAATCTCCTACGGTAAATGACTGCACCGCACCGCCGGTCAACGGCGCCGCTGCAGATCCTGTCCTGATTCAGAAGTTGGCATCGGCAGGTAACACGGATGCGTCAGGAAGGAAAATAAAAAAATCGGCAGCCGGGCGGCGGCGGCGCAAACCCCTTAAAACCGTCTGGATTTCAACGGAATTCGTTCCTATGCGGTTTCGTTCGGCTTTCCCTTGAACCCCTTGGCCAGCAGATACATCTCGACTGATTCGGAACGCGAGGCCGGCGGTTTGACGTGAACGACCGATTTGAAGTTCTTCTTCAGCATGGCCAGTAGATCGGCCTCGGCGCCGCCCTGAAATGTCTTGGCCAGAAAATGGCCTCCGGGATTGAGGACATCGACGGCAAACCAGGCGGCCACTTCGCACAAATGCATGGTGCGCAGGTGATCGGTGCGGCGATGGCCGGTGGTCGGCGCCGCCATGTCGGACAGGACGACATCCGGCGGCCCGCCACAGGCCTCGACCAGGGCGGCCGGCGCGGCATCGTCGAGAAAATCCATCTGCAGGAAAGCAACGCCCGGCAGCGGATCCATCTCGAGGACATCGATGGCCGAGACTTTCGGGGCCTCATCCGTCGACCGCGTCACCTTGGCGGCGATCTGCGACCAGCTGCCCGGCGCTGAACCGAGATCGACGATGCGTTTCGCGCCGCTGAGAATCCGGTGTTTTGCGTCGATTTCGAGCAGCTTGAAGGCGGCCCGCGAGCGATAGCCTTCGAGCTCCGCCCGCTGCACATAAGGATCGTTGAGATGGCGCTCCAGCCAGCGCCGGGACGAGGCCTTGATCTTTCCCCGCTTGCGGAGCTTCTGTCCGAGCTTGCGGCCGGTCCGGTCGCCGCCGGTCGGTCGGCTCATGGGCCGCTTCCCTTCGGACCGTCCGTTGCGGGAGGCGGTTGCGAATGACTCTTGAATCCCGGTTTGCGCTTGGCATAGGGGCGCCGGCCGCGGCCGCGACGCCAGATTCCGTCGGCCGCCATCATCTCGGTCAACAGGCCTTCGCGCAGTCCGCGATCGGCCACCCGCAGCCGTTCCGACGGCCAGCGGCGGCGGATCGCCTCCAGAATGGCGCAGCCGGCGAGCACCAGATCCGCCCGGTCGGCACCAATACAGGGATTGGACGAGCGGGCGTGAAAATCCCAGGACAGGATCTTCTGGGTCATGCGATCGACCTCACGGCTGGTCAGCCACAATCCGTCAACCCGGCGCCGGTCGTAACGCGGCAGGTCCAGGTGCACGCCGGCCAGCGTGGTCACCGTGCCCGATGTGCCGAGCAGGTGGAAGGTGCCGTCGGCGGACGTCCCGCAGCCGGGTATGTCCGGACAGGTGAATTCGCCCAGGAGGTCGGCCACCTCCTCCACCATTTCGGCGAAGATGCGCTGCGAGACCTCGCGCCCGCCATGGCGCTCCGACAGGTTGACGACGCCGACGGGCAGCGATGTCCAGGCGCTGATATGATTGGCCAGGCGGTTGGACCGGCTGCCGGACAAGTCGATGGCGGCGATCTCCGACGATCCGCCGCCAATGTCGAACAGCACAACGCCGGAGGTCTCACGCTCGACCAGCGACGAACAGCCCGACACGGCAAGCCGCGCCTCGGTCGCCCGGTCGACGATTTCGAGATCGAGGCCGGTTTCGGCCTTGACCCGGTCGAGGAACTCAGCGCCGTTGCCCGCCGAACGGCAGGCTTCCGTCGCGATCAGCCGATGACGGCGCACGGTCTTGTTCTCGAGCTTCCCGGCACAGACCTTCAGCGCCTCGATGGCCCTGTCCATGGCGCCGTCGGACAGGCGACCGGTGGTGCCGAGCCCCTCGCCCAGCCGCACGATGCGCGAGAATGCATCGACGACACGGAACTGGCCGGGCCGGGTCGGCAGGGCGATCAGCAGGCGGCAATTGTTGGTGCCGAGATCAAGGGCGGCATAGAGTGGCGCGTTGGCCCGGTCACGACGCGGCTTCCAATGTTTGCGACGCTTCTGTTTGGCGGCCTCGCCGGGATCGGAACCGTTGTTCTTCGGTGCGTCCGGATGCCGCTGTGCGGCATGGCCATGATCCGCGCGCGATGGATGGGCACTGCCATTGGCGCCGGGCGAAGCCGGGCTCGTCCCGGCCTGCGCTCCGCAAGGTGGCTGTGCGAAGGACGGACCACCCTGCCGGTGTTTCCCACGCTTTGAACGGCGGCGGCGTCTCTTCTTTCCGGCATGGCGGTGAGGAATGTCGGGGCGATGGGGAATGTCGGGCTGGCTGCCGGGCGCGGTTTCGGCCGGGTTGCTGCTGTCGGTGCGCCGGTCCTGCATCCCCTGCGGGCGTCCGGACCCCTCAAAACCGCTCGCGCCGGTGGACATCTGTCCCTTTGCGCCTTCGGCGGATCGACCGTTCTGCAGCCGCTGCCCCGCCGAATTGCCAGTTTCTGGCGCCCCGTTACTGGACGCCTTGGCGCCGTCTGCGGGGTCAGTCACTTAAGTATCCTGCCGTGCCGCGCATGCCGTTAGAGGCCGCCGCTGGCACTTCTCGAACCTTCGTTGGACAAACTGTAACAGTGGCGCTGAAAATCGACAAACGGTTTTTCCGGCAGCTAATCCGGACCACCGAATTAATTTTGCAACGGCGTTTGCATCACGCTATGATATTGCCTATAACGCCGCCGCGCCGACACGGCGTCGCTGGGGAATAGGTTAACGGTAGACCCACGGACTCTGACTCCGTTAGTCCTGGTTCGAATCCAGGTTCCCCAGCCACCCAGTCGCCTGCACTCGACCAGTT
>JANQMU010000033.1 GCA_028279875.1 Rhizobiaceae bacterium | reverse complement strand
CTCGGCTACGCCTATTACCGGGCGGCCAATATCAATGCCGGTCTGGCGTCCATCGGGTTGCTCTCCTTTGCCAGCATCGCACAGATCGCTCCGGCGCTGTTCGGCGGCCTGATTTGGAAACGGGCCAATGCGCGCGGCGCCATTGCCGGCCTGTGCGCGGGCATGGTGGTGTGGGCCTATTTCCTGTTCATTCCGAGTTTCGGCGGCCCTGACAATTCATCGGTTGCTTCGGCCATATTGAGCTTCCTGGTTCCGTTCACGGACATCTTTTCCGGGAACCATTCGGACCCGCTGGTCAATGGCGTGGTGCTCAGCCTGCTCGCTAATACCGCGCTGTTCGTGATCGGTTCGCTCAGCCGCCCGGCACGGTCGCTGGAGCGAATCCAGGCCGGTGTGTTCATTCCGCAGCGGGCAAAGGCGCGGCCGGTCCAGGATGACTGGCAGACCAGCATCACCGTCGAGCAGCTCAAACAGGCGACGACCAAATATCTCGGTGCGCAGCGGGCCGAGCGCTCTTTCCGCACATTCGAGACGACCCATGGCCGGCAGCTCGATTCCGATGCGCCGGCCGATATGGAACTGGTGCGCTATGCGGAACAATTGCTCGGCAGCGCCATCGGCTCGGCGTCGGCACGGCTGGTGCTGTCGCTGCTGTTCCAGAAGGATGACGACCGCTCATCGGACACGGCGCGCCTGCTCGACGAGGCGTCCGAGGCGCTGCACTACAATCGCGACCTGCTGCAGTCGGCGCTCGCCCAGATGAACCAGGGGATCACGGTCTTCGACCGCGCCAACCGGTTGAGCGTGTGGAACCGTCGCTTCCGGTCGCTGCTCGATCTGCCCGAATCCGTCGGCCAGGTGGGCGTGCCGCTGGAGGACATCATCACGATCCTCGCCGATCGCGGCGATCTGGAAAGCGGCCAGATCCGGCGGACCATCGACAATTTCCTGACCATGGATGCCTCCTGGACGCTGACCCTCCAGAAATCCCAACGGATCATCGAAATCCGCTCCAACCCGATGCCCGACAATGCGGTCGTGACCACCTATGCCGATATCACCGATAGGGTCGCATCGGCCAAGGCGCTCAGCCGGGCCAATGAGACACTGGAGCAGCGGGTCGCCACCCGCACGGCGGAACTCGTCCGCGTCAATGAGGAACTGGCGCAGGCAAGAGCCATTGCCGAGGAGGCCAATCTCGGGAAAACCCGATTCCTGGCAGCCGCCGGACACGACATCCTGCAACCGCTCAATGCGGCCCGCCTCTATTCGTCGTCGCTGGTCGAACGCCTCGGGGAATCGGAAAACCGCGACCTCGTCGGCAATATCGATTCATCGCTGGAGTCGGTCGAATCCATCCTCGGCGCGGTGCTCGACATTTCGCGCCTCGACACCGGGGCGATGAAACCGCAGGTTTCGAGTTTCGCGCTCAGCGACGTGCTGCGGCGGATCGAAACCGAATTCCAGCCGGTCGCCGCCGAAAACAATGTGCGACTGACGGTCCTGCCGACCACCGTGATGGTGCGCTCCGATCCCAATCTGCTGCGCCGGCTGATCCAGAACCTCGTTTCCAATGCCATCAAATACACCCATCACGGTCGGGTGCTGGTGGGCGTTCGTCATCGCGGCGACAAGATATCCGTGCAGGTCGTGGATACGGGCATCGGCATTCCCTCCAGCAGCCTGAAAACCGTTTTCAACGAATTCACGCGGCTTGACGAAGGCACCAGAACAGCCGCCGGTCTCGGCCTCGGGCTTTCGATCGTCGACCGGATCGCCCGGGTTCTCGATCACCCGGTCCATGTCTCCTCCGCCGCCGGCCGGGGATCGGACTTCCGGGTCGAGATTCCGATCGAGACCAATATCAGCCGGGTGCTGAAAACCCCTGCCCGCGGGTCACGATCCGGCGGATCCTCCAATCTCGACGGGCTGTCGGTTCTGTGCATCGACAATGAGCTGAAGATCCTCGACGGGCTGGAACTGCTGATGGGTGGATGGAATTGCCGCGTCGAGGTCGCCGAATCACTGCGCATTCTGAGGGAAAGCCTGGCCCGGCAGAGCGAACCGCCACATGCGATCATCGCCGATTATCATCTCGACGACGGTGACGGCATCGAGGCCGTCGGCCTCGTGCGCCAGCACTGGGGATTCGACATTCCGGCGGTGCTGGCAACGGCCGACCGCACGCCCGATGTGCGCGGCCGGGCCGAGGCGCAGTCCATTTCGATCTTCAACAAACCGCTGAAACCGGCCGCGCTGCGGGCCTTCCTCAACCAGATCGCCGCGGCGCGCAAATCCGCGGCCGAGTAGCGCACTGATCGTGGGTTAGAGCATCGGACGACAATATTGAACCCTTTGACCGGCTTATCAGGTCTGCTGGCGAGGCGCGGTCGCCGCCGTGGTCTGGTTGACCACAAGGCGATCGCAACGACGTCCAGAAGGCCTGATAAGCCCGCCTTCGGTGAACCAAATCAGCCCGTCGGCGTCGTTGAACGGCTTGCCCGATGCAACCACATCGCGCGGCACCGCTCGCCTAGCCGAGCGGACTGATTTGGATCATCAAAGGGTCCAATATTGTCGCCCGATGCTTGTCTTATGACTTTTGTGTCTCTTTCTGCGAAGAATGAGCCACTGCACGCCATCTCAACCTGGCGTGCAGCGGCGGTGGCTGGATCGTGATGATGCTGGCCGTTTGACGGGCCGAGCTAGAGTGTGATCAGCCATCGTCTTCGCATGAGGCCTGAACGGATACAGAGCGGCACGAAGCCCTCTACGACAAGCATAGGACATGACGAAGACCATGAAAGATAGCATTGGTATTGATATCTCGAAAGACCACCTGGATGTTCACCGTCCCGCCACCGGCGTTGCGACCAGGTTCACCAACGACCCGGCCGGGTTCAGGGCGCTGAAACGCTGGATCGGCGCCGGGCAACCTGATCTGCTGGTGTATGAAGCAACCGGTCCTTACCATGGCCGTTTCGAGCGGGCCCTTGCCGGCAAGCTGCCGCTGGTCAAGGTCAACCCGCTGCAGGCGCGTCGCTTCGCGCAGGCATGCGGAAAGCGGGCCAAGACGGACCAGGTGGATGCACGAGTGCTGGCGCGGATGGGGGCGGCGCTCGATCTGGTTGCCGACAAGCCGGCCGCTGAGGATCACAATGAACTCAAAGAGTTGCAGATCGCCCGTACGGCGCTCATCAAGGACCGCACCCGCCTCAAGAACCGCCTGAAGACGCAGACCCTGGCCATAACCCGGCGTCAGACCAAGGCACGCCTGGCCCAGGTCGAACGCCAGCTCGATACGCTTCAAAGCGAAATCGCAAGCCGGCTGGAAGCCTCTCCAGACCGTTCAAGAGCCTATGCCATCGTGCAATCGATCCGTGGAATAGGCAAAGTGACGGCCGCCGCGATCCTTATCGAGTGCCCCGAGATCGGGACCCTCGGCAAAAAGCAGGTCGCTGCCCTGGCAGGCCTGGCACCCATGACACGCCAATCAGGCAAATGGAAAGGCATGGCCTTTATCCAGGGCGGTCGAAAACATCTGCGCGATGCGCTCTATATGCCGGCGCTGGTGGCAACCCGGTTCAATCCCGATCTGAAGCGAAAATACCAGGCCATGGTCAAGGCCGGAAAACCCAAAAAGGTCGCTCTCACAGCCATCATGCGAAAGCTCATCGAACTCGCAAATGCTCTCATCAAGGCAAACAGAATGTGGAACACAAAAACAGCTTGATCAAAACGGATACTCTAGGGTCTGTTGGGATTCATTTGGAGTTGATGACAGCGGCGCATAGGAAGATCAAGCTCTCGAAGCTTTGATCGGTTTTGCATGCTCTCATGGCGAT
>JANQMU010000012.1 GCA_028279875.1 Rhizobiaceae bacterium | reverse complement strand
GATCGCCTTGTGGTCAACCCGGACCACGGCGGCAATCGCTCCTAGCCAGCAGGCCTGATAAGCCGGTCAAATGGTTCAATATTGTCGCCCGATGCTCTAGATGGTTCAGCTTGCGGATGCCAGCCGGGCCGCGCCGTTCTTCGGATTGATCAGCCGGTCGATGCGCCGGCGTTCGCGCTGAAAGGCTTCGAGGGTTTTGCCCGACAGGGACTTTCCGTCCGGCAGGCGCACGCGCATCGGGTCGACCTTGGTGCCGTTGACGATCAGTTCGTAGTGCAGGTGCGGGCCGGTTGAAAGGCCGGTCGAGCCGACATAACCGATTACCTGGCCCTGCTTGACACGCACCCCGGGCTTTATGCCCTTGGCGACTGCCGTCTGGTGGGAATAGGAACTGACGTAACCGTTCGGATGGCGGATGATTGTCTGCTTTCCGTAGCCGCCCCTGTTCCAGCCGGCTTTTTCGACCACCCCATTTCCGGCTGCGATGATCGGCGTGCCGCGCGGCGCCGACCAGTCGACACCCCAGTGCATGCGGCGATATTTCAGAATCGGGTGGCGGCGCATGCCGAAGCCGGAGCGGAAGCGGCCATTGGGGACCGGATTGCGGATCAGGAACTGTCGGGCGCTGCGGCCCTCCGAATCGTAGTAATCAGTGGCCCCGTCCTCGGGATTGCGAAAACGGTACAGGCCGACCGAGTTGTTTCCGAATGTGGCGCTCAGATAAAGCAGTTCGGAATCCTCGACCGCCTCCTTGGTCTCCTCGTCAACCGAGAAGACGGCTTCCAGTGTATCCGTCGGCTTGAGCCGGGCCTGGAAATCGACATTGCTGGCCAGCATGCGGATGATCTTCTCGGTCATCTCCACATCCATGCCGTAGGACAGGGCGGCCTTGAAGATGCCGTCATAGATGCGCGGCAGGTCGCGTCGGCTGGCGACAGCGACGGGATTTTCGTCAAAGGCCGCGGCAACGGCCGGCGACGGGGTCGGCGCAGATGCCGGAACCAGGATCTCGAAATCATTGATGGCCACGGTGGCGATATGCCGCGTGCCGGCATAGACGCTTGCGCGGATGATCCGCGTGTTCTCGCCGCGCTGTTCGAGGCCGATGCGGAAAACGCTGCCCTTGTCGAGTTCCTTGGCGCCGGTTTCGAGCGCCAGGATTTCGGCGACGTATTTGGCCTCGCTGCTTTTATATCCGGCGTCGATCAGCGCCTTGGACATCGATTTCTTCTTGCGGACCGCGATAACGTCGTCAATGAACTCGACCGGATTCTCGTCATTGGCCAAGGCCGGGCTCACCGAGACGTTCTGTGCAATGACGCGGGCATTGATGCCGGAATTGAGGGTGGCGGAGGAATCGAGCCCGGCGAAACGCTGCGGATTGACGTAATTCAGCGCGGCCACCTGGAAGGTCTCGTCCGTCAGGATCGCGCCATTGTTGCGGACGGTTTCCTCGACCTCGTCGATGGTCATGGATGTGGCATATTGATAAGGAGCGCCCCTGACGGGATAGTCGGCGATTTTCAGGTGGATTTCGGAATCCACCTCGGCGCCGTAGATCGTGCCGGTGGTGCCCTCGGCGTCCGGTTCGGATTTGCCCGAGGAGAAGATTTTCAGGGGATTGAATTTCGGATAGTCGACCTTCGCCTGGTGATTGGCGGCCAGCGCCATTTTCACATGGGCGAAGGGGCGGCTGCGGATGACGCTGCGGTCACCGGCGTTGATCATCGTCGAGATTTCGACAATCGACTTGTCGGAGGGCTTGGCGGCGATGGCGGTGCCGATCAGCCGGTCGCCCTTTTCGGCGCCCTTTGCCCCGGCGCCCGGGTCATCGATGTCGGCTGCTGCGAACGCCTCGCCGGGGATTGCGAGCTGCTCGCGGCCGTCAAGGGCGGCAAACAGGGCAATGCCCATCAGGGCGCTGGACGTTATGCCGGTCAGGAAGGTGCCGGACAGCCACCGAATGGAGATTTCGCGACGGTCAGGTGCCTTTCGGCCATCGGCCAGAAGCGGCTCGTCCTCCCCCATTTCTCTCGCAAGATCTGTCTCTGTCGGCATCGTCGCGTTTTTATCCGGTATCACATTATAGGCGTGCCGGCCTTTTCCCACTCTTCCATCTGCCTTGTGAACGCCATTGTGTCAATCTCTGCAGCGCTTTGCCCTGATGCTTTGACGGCCGGAATTGCCCGATCCGGAGCGCGAATGCGAAACAAGGTCCCCACCAGCGGATCGTCTCCACTTTCCTCAAGAGCGCGCAACCGTGTTCGAATTAGGGCGGACGGTCGAATGAACAGGATTTGCGCTGTGAATTCGACGTGGTTTTGAACCGCGCCGCGTCGAGCGGGATCGGCTTTGCCGGGCGCTGAAAAATTGTGACACTTTTTTGAAGATTCCGGTTGACTTAAAATGTTGCGTCCCCGTATAAGGCGTTCACCAACGAGGGCGGTTTTGCCGCAGGCGGCAATTTTGCTTGTTCTCGTTGTTTTCAATTTGCGCCGCGTGAGCGACCTTTTTGATTTGCTTGATTGGGATTTCTTGATTGGGCTTTAGGGATGCATTTTGTGTCTCTTTGTTGTTTG
>JANQMU010000136.1 GCA_028279875.1 Rhizobiaceae bacterium | reverse complement strand
CATCACCGCCGGCACCAGGGCCAGGATCCATGCCGCGTTGTGCTTGAACGACCGCGTGATCAGCGGGGCAAACAGGGCCGCGATGAACGGCAGAAGCAGGACCAGAAGAGTCGTGCTCGGTGTGACAGAGTCCATCGGCTCTCCTGGACATTACCCGCGCGGAATTGTACCGAATTTAGTGACGTGACCCCTGCCGGGCAAGGTCGGCGGGGCCGATTTCCACCCGAATCGGGCAGGCTTATCGCCCGTTACCAAGATTTGACCGGAAGTTTATTGTGCAACCCACTGATCAATCATACATCGGGTGAAACACTGGAGAGTCGCCATGGCTGAAAAAACGACACCCAAAATCACCAAAACGGAAGCCGAATGGCGCCAGATGCTGACGCCGGAGCAATTCCACGTGACTCGCAAGAGCGGAACTGAACGGGCTTTCACCGGTCCGAACTGGGACAACAAGGACGCCGGCACCTATCATTGCATATGCTGCAGCAGGCCGTTGTTCCACTCGGATGCGAAATATGATTCGGGAACCGGCTGGCCGAGCTACCACAGTCCCGTCGAAGCCGGTGCCGTCACCGAGCACAAGGACCGGTCACTGTTCATGACGCGGACCGAGATCCGCTGCGCCGATTGCGAAGCGCATCTCGGACACGTTTTTCCAGACGGCCCCGAGCCGACCGGCCTGCGCTATTGCATGAACGGCACTGCGATGTCGTTCAAACCGGATGAGGAGGACGGCTGACCGCGCAATCGCCTACAGCGCGTCCATCGGCACGATGTAGCGTCCGTAGACCCAGCCGGCCTCCCAATTGTCGGTGCCGGTGGGGTCATGCCAGACCTCGCACCAGGTGTAGCGCACCTGCGCGGCTTGGTCCGGCGCCGGCATGCCGGCGATGTCCTTGAGATCGACGCCGTTCATACAGCGGCCGGTCATCGACAGCGGTGTGCCGTTCGGATGGGCGGCCCGGATCGCTGATTTCGACGACGGCCAGGCCCGTATGTTGAGGACATCGTCCCAGTCGACATTGGCGACTTCCCAGGCGACGAAGGCATTGGCCGCCGCGGGCGTGGTGAAGCTGATGCCGGCGAGCGCGGCGGCGGCAAATATGGTGATCAATCGTTTCATCGGTTCGCATCCCTGTGGTCAATCGATGAAAGCACAATGGCAGGTCCGTCGTGAACCCCTCCTGAGCATCCGGTTCAGGCGCCATTCATCCGCATCCTTGAACCGCGGTTGCCGGCAGTCTATCTCCGGAAACAATCATTACCGAATTCGGCTCTCCATGAAAGGCGCATCCATGTTCACTTCGCTTCCCCCGGCTCCGGTTGCCCGCAAACTACCGACAACCGACACGCGCCACGGGATTTCGCGTCACGACGACTATGCCTGGCTGCGGGCTGAAAACTGGCAGGAGGTGTTTCAGGACCCGGCGCTGCTCGATGCCGAGATACGGGTCTATCTGGAGGCGGAAAACGCCTATCAGAAGGACGCGATGGCGGACACCGAGGCGCTGCAGAAGGCGCTGTTTGCCGAAATGCGCGGCCGGATCAAGGAGGACGATTCCTCCGTCCCCTCGCCCGACGGTGAATATGCCTATGGCACATCCTATGTCACCGGCGGCGAACAGCCGCGCTTCTTCCGGATACCGCGCCAGGGCGGCCGCGAGGAACTGATGCTCGATGGCGATGCCGAGGCCGCAGGCAGGGGCTATTTCCGAATATCGGCGGCCAATCACTCACCCGACCATACCCGCATGATCTGGGGATATGACGACAAGGGTTCGGAGTTCTTCGATCTGAAAGTCCGTGAACTGGCCGATGGCTCAGACCGCGACGACCTTTTGCACAAGACCGCCGGCGGCGGCGCCTGGTCGCCCGACAGCCGCGGGTTCTATTACAGCCTGCTGGATGCCAACCACCGCCCGTCAAAGGTGTTCTACCACGCCTTGGGCACGGAACAGGCGGATGACCGGCTCGTCCATGAGGAAACCGATCCGGGGTTTTTCATGGGTGTCGGCGGCAGCCGGCTGAACGATTTCATCTTCATCAATATCCACGACCACGAAACGTCCGAATACCACCTTCTGCCGGCCGGTGATCCGACGGCCAAGCCACAACTGGTGGCAGCGCGGGAAACCGGAGTCGAATATGACATGCAGGAAGGCGGTGACGTCTTCTTCATCCTGACCAATGCGGACGGCGCCAAGGATTTCAAGATCGTCGAAACGCCGGTCGGGCACCCCGGGCGCGACAACTGGCGCGATGTCGTTCCCCATGAGCCCGGGCGGCTGATCCTCAGCATTGCGACATTCAGCGGCCATCTGGTCTGGCTGGAGCGGCGGGACGGCCTGCCGCAGATCATCATCCGCGACCGCCAAAACGGCGAACAGCATGCCATCGCCTTCGATGAGGAGGCCTATTCCCTCGGGCTGCAGGGCTCGCTGGAATACGACACGGAGACGATCCGGTTTTCCTATTCGTCGATGACGACCCCGGCACAGCAATTCGACTACAATATGCGGACGCGCGAGCGCACCCTGCTGAAGACGCAGGAAGTGCCGTCCGGTCACGATCCCGACGATTATGTCACTCGGCGCATCATGGCACCGTCCCATGACGGCGAGCTGGTGCCGGTCAGCCTGCTCTATCGCAAGGACACCGTACTTGACGGAACCGCGCCGTGCCTTCTCTACGGTTACGGCGCCTACGGAATGAGCATTCCGGCAAGTTTCAACACCAATTGCCTGTCACTGGTCGACCGAGGATTCGTCTATGCCATCGCCCATATTCGCGGCGGCAAGGACAAGGGCTTTGCCTGGTATGAGGGCGGCCGGCGCGAGCACAAGACCAACACATTCCGGGATTTCATTGCGGCGGCGGATCATCTCGCGGCTGAGAATTTCACCGCCCTTGACCGCATCGTCGCGCAGGGCGGATCGGCGGGCGGCATGCTGATGGGGGCCGTCGCCAATCTGGCGCCGGAGCGCTTCGGCGCCATCATTGCCGCCGTGCCCTTTGTCGATGTGCTCAATACGATGCTTGACGACACATTGCCGCTGACACCGCCCGAATGGCCGGAATGGGGCAATCCGATCGCATCGAAGGAGGATTATGAGAGGATCGCCGCCTATTCCCCTTACGACAATGTCGGTGCGCACCCCTACCCTCCGATCCTGGTGCTGGCAGGCCTGACCGACCCGAGGGTCACCTATTGGGAACCGGCGAAATGGGTGGCAAGATTGCGGGCGACCAGGACCGGTGACAGCCCGATCCTGCTGAAAACCAATATGGAGGCCGGGCATGCCGGCGCCTCGGGACGCTTTCAGAGACTGGAGGAAATCGCCTTCGAATATGCCTTTGCCTTGAAGGTCACCGGCAAGGCCGGGTGACTTGCATGTCGCGTTTGTCAGGCCAACCGGCTATCGCAAGACAGCGGTTGTATCATCGGCAATTTCCAGTGCTGCCATTGCAAGCTCACCGTAGCCAGCGATGGGACCTTCACGGCGCGTCGTCAGAATACGTCGACACAGTGTCGCCAATTCAGCAGGTATCTGACCGAGTTCCCCCTGACGGGTCACAAGCCAGATCGTCCTGGACAGCGATACGTGAGGAAATGGGTGAAGACTCAGATCCTGCGGGCGAAGCTGCGATTCGAGCAGACAGAGCGGCGTCATGATCGCCCATCCCTTTCCCGCTCGGATCAGTTCGCCTATGGACCAGGAACTGTCAAACTCGGCCCGCCGCGGAATTTCGATGCGCAGGCGGCGAAGATGCTGGTCAATCTTCGGCCCCATGACCGTATGCGGCGTGTAGCGCAGGAAAGGCAGGTCCTCGGACAGTTTTTCCAGATCATCCGGAGCCCGTTTCAACGTCGGAGGAGCCGCGATCAGATACGTTTCCGTCGCAAGTTGGTACCGCTCCAATCCGGAGACTCCTTCCAACGGCTCCGCCGTCATCACCCCATCGACCTCCTGGTTCAGAAGGGCTTCGTTTTGGTCAAAGCTCAACCCGGTCCGTAGGGAGAACCGGTCCTGCCACATTCTCAGGTCCGATTGCTCGAACAGTTCGGGCAACAGCGTGCCGGCCAGCGAGTTCACCACCGCGATCCGCAGGTCCGGCAACCGGCTGCTGCCAAGCGCGCGGACGGTTCCCCAGGTCTCGTTGGCGATACCGAGGAGATGACTGGCCCGCGCCTGCAGCACCAGCCCTGCCGCGGTCAGTCGGAATGGCCGCGCACTGCGATCGAACAGCGCCATGTCAAGTGCCGTCTCGACCTGTTTTATTTGCTGCGAAATCGCCGCCTGCGAGATCCCCAGCTTGGCGGCGGCCTTTGACATGCTGCCGGTCTCGGCCGCGGCGCTGAAGATCTCCATGAACCGCAATGTGATGGGGTGTTTCAAAACAACCCAGCCTTTCAAACGCGTCGAAAAACCCGCGCCGGCGGGCACGTTGGATTATAAGAAAGAATTATAGTCTGCAAAAGACCAAATTTCGGCGCTTCCCTGTACAATCGATGAAGATCAAGAACGTCAAGAGTTGTCAGCCGGGGTATTTCGGTTAAGGCCCAAGTGTCGCCCCCGGCTTATGCGGGCTACCTCGGCTGGCAGCATGGGAGATACCGGGATGTTGAGACTGGCAGCCATACTTTACACGTCGATGTTGTGCCTCGCTGTCGGCGTGGCGGGGTCTCTTGCCGACACCTATGAGGATATCAAGAAACGCGGAAAGCTGGTCACGGGTGTGAAAGCGGACTATCGGCCTTGGGGCTATCGTGATCCGTCCGGCGCACTGGTCGGGTTGGAGATCGACATGGCCGAGGATCTTGCAAAATCCCTGGGTGTGGAACTGGAACTGGTGCCGGTCGTCGGTTCAAACCGCATGGAATTCCTCAATCAGGGAAAGATCGACATCATCATCGCCACAATGGGTGACAACATGAAAAGGCGAAAAGTTGTCACCATGATCGAGCCGAATTACTACGCCGGCGGAACGAATATCATCTCCAGGAAAACGTCGGGTTTCGAAGACTGGACGGACCTGAAAGACGCAAAGATCTGCGCCATTCAGGGCGCCTATTACAACCGGCGTGTGCTGCAGCTTTACGAGATCGACCTTGTCGCCTTCAAGGGCGTGCCCGAAGCGGTCAACGCGCTGAAACAGGGATCTTGCGTCGGTTTCGTTTATGATAACACCTGGATCGAAAAAACACTGGCAGAGGGTGGCGAGTGGGAAGAATACGAAATGCCCCTGGCAACGGAAGATCCCTCGGTCTGGGCCATCGGCGTGCGCCATGAAGATGCCGAGTCGCCATTCGGCCTGATGGTCAAAGGCAAGGTGGCGGACTGGCATCGCACGGGCTGGCTGCTTGAACACGAACAGAAATGGGGTATCAAGAAAAGCCCGTTCCTTACGGAAATGCATGAAGCGCTCAAAACCCGCGCACGGTGACCAGCAGATAATCCGGAGCGGTCGCGGCAGTCAGGGTGGTCGCATCAATGGATCCGGTTTGGTCATGGTTTGAGTGGCTTTACGACGTTCACGGCATCAATCTCTCGATCTTCTATGATTCACTTGATCGGGACCGGTTTTTCTCGGGGCTTCTGACCACCATCAGGCTCTCGGTGATCTGCATCGTCGTGAGCGTTGTCATTGGTGTCGTCGGTGCGTGGTTGCAAACGTCACGCTTCAAATGGACCTCGAGGATCGTTCAGGGATATATCCAGTTTTTCCGCAACACGCCGCCGCTCGTGCAGCTTTACTTTTTCTTTTTCGCCATTGGCGGCATACTCCCAAAGGTCCCCGATGCGGCAGGCAATATGGTGCCGCCTGTCGGCAACTTCACCTGGGCGGCGATTTCGCTTTCGTTCTTTGCCGGAGCGTTCAATGTCGAAATCTTCCGTGCCGGTATCGAGGCCGTTCCAAAATCGACCAGGGAAGCTGCCGAGGCGCTCGGCTATACGCGCCTCCAGTCCTATATCTACATCATCCTGCCGCTGGCCTTCCGCGTATGCCTGCCGTCGCTCAACAACAACCTCGTCAATCTCGTCAAGACGACAACGCTCGCCTATGTGATCGCGGTGCCTGAACTGCTCTATGCATCGAGCCAGATCTGGTCGGATCAGTTCAACGTCCGCGAAATGATGAACGTTCTCCTGTTCACCTATGTCGGGCTGGTTGCGGTGCTGGTGTTCCTGATGCACCGGTGGGAGAAATCCCTGAAGATTCCGGGGTACGGGCGATGACCGGAATGCCTGTAAAAGAGCGAGCTGCTGGATCGCCGAATCTCGCGGTTCTCAAACCCTTCACACCACGCCTCGGCGTCCCCTCGTCGTGCAGCCTTCAGCCGGTTCACGGCTATGTGCTGTTTGCCGCATTTGCCTCATTCATACTGGTGGGTGAGGTTCAGGCCGCGCCGGCGAGACCGTCGATCATCGCCACGTTATGGAAATGGACTCCGTTCCTCCTCCAGGGCTTTGCCTTCAACATCGTGATCAGCTTTCTGTCCATGGCGATCGGCACCCTGGCCGGCGCGGCGCTTGGCCTCGGCCAGATTTCCCATTCCGGCCTCGTGCGCAGGGTCTCCTGGACCGTGACGCAGTTTTTCCGCAACGCGCCATGGCTGGTGCTTCTGTTCTACTGCATCTTCCTGATCCCGTTCGAATTCGAGCTGTTCGGCGTCACCATACCATTCCCCGCCTGGATCAAGGCGGTGATCGGGCTTTCCTTGCCGGTCATGGCGAATTTCTCGGAGATTGTCCGCGGTGCCGTGCAGTCGATACCCGACGGGCAATGGGAAGCCGCCGAGAGCCTGGCCTATACGCGCCGCCAAACGCTGTGGCTGATCATCCTGCCGCAGTGCATCAAGCGCATGCTGCCCCCGTGGATGAACCTCTACGCCGTTCTGACGATGGCGACACCGCTCGTATCGATCGTCGGTGTCGGAGAGGCAATGACGACCACCGGCGAAATTCTCGCCGCCGAGAATCGCAGCGATCTTCTTATCCCGTTCTACCTTTATCTGCTGTGTCTGTTTTTTCTCTACTGCTACCCGATCGCGCGCTGGACAATCGGTCTTGAGCGCAAATTCGCGGTCAATATCTAGAGTATCGGAGATGATGGAAAACACCTGGACACCCGACCAACCGATGGTCAGCGCCAAGGATGTCCGCAAATCATTTGGCGCACTCGAAGTGCTGAAAGGCATCTCCATGGATATCATGAAGGGAGAGTGCATCTGCGTGATCGGACCGTCCGGTTCAGGCAAATCGACTTTCATTCGCTGTATCAACGCGCTCAACCCCATCAATTCGGGCTCGATTCTCGTCGAGGGACAGGAGGTCAACGACCCGAACCTGGACAAGCTGGAACTGCGCAAGAAGGTCGGCATGGTTTTTCAGCAATACAACCTCTTTCCACACAAGACGGCGATTGAAAACATCATGATGGCGCCGATCCGCGTCCTGAAGGAGGCCCGGGACGAGGTCGAGATACGGGCAAGGGACCTGATCCGCAAGGTCCGTCTTGACGGGAAGGAAAACAGCTTTCCCGGCGAGCTTTCCGGTGGCCAGCAGCAGCGTGTCGCAATCGCCCGATCGCTGGCCATGCGACCCGACGTGATGCTGTTCGATGAAGTCACCGCAGCGCTGGATCCGGAAACGGTGAAGGAAGTGCTTTTGACGATTCGGGAACTCGCCGAAGAGGGAATGACATGCATCCTCGTCACCCATGAGATGGGTTTTGCACGCGAAGTCGCCAACCACATTTACTTCACCGACCACGGTGTGATTGTCGAACACGGCCCGCCAAGCACCTTCTTCAAGGAAGCCAAAGACCCGAGGACCAGGGAGTTCCTCAGCCAGATTCTGTGAATATCAGCGGCGGCGACCCCAAAACAAGAAGGTAAGAGTATGAAAGACCACACACGGGTTGTCGTGATTGGCGGCGGCGTCGTCGGTTGCAGCGTTTTGTATCATCTGACACGGGCCGGATGGCGCGACGTGCTGTTGCTTGAGCGGGATGTGTTGACCTGCGGTTCCACATGGCACGCCGCCGGCGGGATGCACACGCTCAACGGTGACCCGACCATGGCACGGCTGCAACGCTATACCATCGATCTCTATGACGAAATCGAGCGTGTTTCCGGTCAGGACTGCGGTGTGCACCTGACCGGCGGGCTCATGCTGGCGGACACAGCGGAACGTTTCGAATGGTTGAAAATCGTCCACGCCCGCGGCCGACGTGATGATATGGGCACCGAGATTCTGTCGGTCGACGAGGCCGCCGAGCTGTTTCCGATGATGGATTCCCGGCACTTCGTGGGCGCACTCTTCAACCCGATCGAGGGACATGTCGATCCTTCGGGAGTCACCCACGCCTACGCCAGGGCGGCAACCCTCAACGGAGCCAGCATCAAGCAACAAGCACCGGTCCGCGAGGTGGTGCGGCGCAATGACGGGACGTGGGATGTGGTCACCGACCAGGGCACGGTGAATGCGGAACATGTCGTCAACGCCGGAGGGTTGTGGGCGCGCGAAGTCGGGCGCATGGTCGGCCTGGAACTGCCGGTCCTGGCCATGGAACATCATTACCTGGTGACCGAAGACATGCCGGAAGTGGAGGAGATCAACCGCAATACGGGAAAGGAAGTCTTACACGTTATCGATTTCGGCGGTGAAATCTATATGCGCCAGGAGCGGCGCGGCATGTTGATGGGCACCTATGAGAAAGCAGCCGTCCCGTGGGCGCTGCGTGAAACGCCCTGGGATTTCGCAGCAGAACTGCTGGCGCCCGATCTCGACCGGCTGCTGCCGTCACTCGAAATCGGCTTTTCGCATTTTCCCGCCTTCAACCAGGTTGGCATACGCGAGATCATCAACGGGCCCTTCACCTTTTCACCGGACGGGAACCCCCTTGTCGGGCCTGTCCAGGGATTGCCGAACTTCTGGTGCGCCTGTGCGGTCATGGCGGGCTTTTCGCAAGGCGGCGGTCTGGGCCTTGCCCTGTCGAACTGGATGGTCGAGGGCGATCCCGGTTTCGATATCTGGGGCATGGACGTTGCCCGGTATGGGGACTACGCCACGCGCGGCTATACCAATGAGCGGGTCAGAGAAAATTATGCGCAGCGCTTTTCCATCGCTTTTCCGAACGAGGTGCGCCCGGCGGGCCGACCGCTCAAGACCACGCCGATCTATGACCGGCTGCAGCAGCACAATGCCGTCTGGGGTGCCGTCTATGGGCTCGAGCAGGCCTTGTGGTTTCAAAAGCCGGGCCTCTCACCCGTGGAGGAACTGACCTTCAGGCGGTCCAATGCACATGCGCGCATCGCTGAGGAATGCGCCGCCGTTCGCACCGCAGCCGGTCTTTTGGAGACGTCGGCTTTCGCCAAGTACGAGATCTCCGGACCGGACGCTGAGGAATGGCTGACGCGCCTGCTTGCGAACCGGATGCCGAAGATCGGCCGGCTGATCCTGTCACCCATGCTGAATCATAAAGGCAAATTGATTGGCGACTTCACTATTGGCCGGCTTGCACCTGATCGATTCCATCTTTTCGGAGCTGGTATCGCCGAGAACCACCATATGCGCTGGTTCCGGCAACATCTCCCCGATCGCGGTGTCGAGCTTCGCCCGCTTGGCCTGGAACTGGTCGGATTGTCCGTCGCCGGTCCGAAGGCGCGGGCCATCCTGAGCAGCGTCACGGACGAGCCGATGGAGCCAGACGCTTTTCGCTTCCAGGATTTTCGAAGGATCGATATCGGCATGATTCCGGCGATCGTCGGACGGATCAGCTTCACCGGCGATCTGGGTTACGAAATCTGGGTCAGACCGGAGTATCAGCGGTCCCTCTTCGATCTTCTGATGGAGGCCGGCGGAGATCACGGTCTGCGGTCCGTCGGCAGTCGTGCTCTCAATTCACTCCGGCTTGAGAAGGGTTTCGGATCCTGGGCGACCGAATACCGACCCGTCCACGGCCCCTTTGAAGCGGGTCTGGGTCGGTTCATTGCCCTGGACAAACAGGAATTTGTCGGTCGGGAGGCGGCGTTACGTGAGAAGCACAACGGCCAGGAGCAACGCCTGGTGTCCCTGGCAATCGACGCTTTGGAAGCGGACGCCATCGGCGATGAACCCATCCGGTGCAATGGTCATCTCATCGGCAGCGTTACATCCGGCGGATATGCCCATCACTCGGGAGCATCCGTTGCAATGGGCTACATCACGTCTTCGGTCGCTGACAACGCTGCCGCAGCCCTTGAGGTCGAGATTCTTGGTCAATGGCGTCAGGCGCGTCTTCTGGGCGAACCCCTGTTTGATCCTGAGGGCCATCGTATGCGCGGCTGAACGACATCGCTCGATATGGAGTCTTATTGGGTTGCAACAGGCGACACTCCGGCACATCATCCGGACCAGGTCGCCGCCACCTTGATGATGCCGACGATTGCCAGGAACGCCAGCAAGGCAAGCGCGAAACGCCGGAACGATTCGGGATTTGCCTTCAAAAAATGACGGTGCCCGGCAAGGACGCCGAGCAGGGCCGGAACCATGAAGACGGCGATCCGCAGGAGGACCTGGCCGTCGACGAGGCCCGTGATGCCGGCGGCCGCAAAACCGTAGATGCCGAGCAGCAGCAGATAGGCCATGGCGGTCGCGCGGAAGGCGGCGGCCCGGGACATCGTGGCGATCATGAAGATAACCGCCGGCAGGCCGCCCACCGCGGCGATTCCGTTGGCCGTTCCCGACACGATGCCGCTCAACAGGGCCGGCACCGCGCCGCGGGTCCGGTGTCCGCCGGATGTCTTTCGCCAAAGCAGGGCGCAGGCGCCAAGGATGAAGCCGGAAAGGACCAGCCTGACAGCGTCGGGCGGAAGCTGCCGCAGGAAAAGCAGTCCGACCGGCGTGGCAATAGCGGCACCGAGCAGCAGCCAGACGAGCACTCTCCAGTCGACGTCGCCGCGAATGCCGCGATAAAGCGCCAGTGTTGCCAGCACCTCGAGCACCATGGTCACCGGCACGATCTGCACGGGCGGGATCACCAGCGCCAGGCTCGTCATGACGAGGGCTGAAAACCCGAAGCCGCTATAGCCGCGCACAAGGCCGGCGACGAAAAGCGCCATGGCGCAATAGGCCAGTTCGACGTGATTCAATCCAATGGCGACCGTCATCACCCTGCTTGGCTCGCCAGCCGGCAAATCTCAAGGTCCAGTCTTCAACAGATGCCCAGCCCAGGTGCCGAGGTTGCCGTCTCAGAAGGTCGCCCATCTTGCCGGCAGGTTAAGCGGCCCCCGGAAGGCCCAGCCGCCGATCTTGACCATTTCCGACGCATCGAGGGTCAGGTCGGACAGTCGCTCGAATATGCGCGGCAGGGCAACATCGGCGACGAGACTGAGGGATGCGGCTGCACCGGCGCAGAAATGCGGGCCGGCTCCAAAAGGAATCGCCTTTTGCGTGTCGCGGACGGCGATGAAGCGATCCGCGTCCTTGAAATGCTCTTCGTCGCGATTGGCCGATCCGAACATGAAGAAAACCCGATCTCCTTCCTCGAAGGTGACGCCACCGAATTCGTGTCGCCTGGCGACACGGCGCGGCGACATGCCGATGGGAGAGATCCAGCGGCAATATTCTTCGAACACCTGACGCCAGGTCGCACCGCCGCTGCGGACCAGGTCAAGCTGATCGCGATGGGTCAACAGTGCCCAAATGCACCCGGCAATGGCATCGCGCGGCTCGTTCTGTCCACCGGAGATTGTCAGCTTGATATTGGCACGGATGCTTTCCAGCGCCATACCGGCCTCCAGCATAACGGAGAGCAGGCTGCTGTCGGGCCGTTTGCGCACCACCGGCAGCATATCGTCGATCGCGGCATCGATACCGGCGGTCGCCTTGTGGCAGCGCTTTTCGGTCTCGGCATCGCCCACATAGTTGGATATGCCGTCGATCATCGCCTGGCTCCAGGCATCCATGTCCTCAAAACGCATATTGGTCAGGCCGGTGATCGATTTCAGCGATTTGGCACTGAGCGGCATGGCATAGGCGTCGACCAGATCGGCCGCCCCCTGCGGCTGCAGAGCGTCCAGCAGGCCTCGTGCATGGTCCTCGAATTGCGCCCGCCAGACGGTGCGGACCGAACGGGCGGAAACCGCCGGGTAATACTGGCGGCGCTCGGCCATATGCGCCTCACCGTCCTTGCGCATCATGTTTTGACCCATCAGGACATTCATCAGACCTTCGGGTTGGTCGGAGGAGAAAACGGCGACGTTCTTCTCACAGGTGAAGATATCGTCGCGCCGGGTGAAGACGGTGGCGCCGAGTGGCGGTACGAAGGCGATCGGCGCCTCGGACCGCATTTGCTGCAGGAGCGGATAAGGATCGTCCCAGAAAGCCTTGACATCAATGGGGAAGTGCGGAGCATCCGACATGGTCTCAACCTTTCCGGGCCGGCATACCCTATCTTGCCGCATATCCGTTGGGGTGACCGGGAATGGCTTTCAGATAGGCGGCGATCGCCTGGCGATCCTCCGCAGGCAGCTTCGCCATATTGAACTGTACCGCGACCATCGACCCGCCAACGGAATCGAATTCCGGCGTAAAGCCGCTTTCAAGGTAATAGGCGATGTCACCGGCGCTCCAGCTCTTCACGCTGCCGTCCGGTGTGATATTGGGGATAATCCCCTCCCCGTCCGGGTTCTCGGCGCCGGACAGCCAGACGTCGAGTTTGAGGCCGCCGATCATGTTGCGCGGCGTGTGGCATTCGCCGCAATGGCCGGGACCTTCGACCAGATATTGGCCGCGCTGTATCTGCGCGTCGTCGCCGGGGAGATCGAGCACCGGCCCGCTCTTGAGGAAAAGAAGCTTCCAGAGACCGACGGCGCGGCGGATGTTGAACGGAAAACCCACATCGTGACCCGGCGCGACATTGTCGCTTGCCGGCAGCGTCTGCATGAAGCCCCACAGATCGTTGAGATCGGCCATAGTCATGCGCGTATAGGAGGTATAGGGGAATGACGGAAAAAGGTGCCGACCTGCGGCATCGACCCCCTGCTTCATCGAATTGGCAAAATTCTCAAACGTCCATCCGCCGATCCCGGCATTCGGGTCGGGCGAGATGTTCGGCACGTAAAAGGTCCCGAAATCGCTCTTCAGGGACAAACCGCCGGTCAGGATCAACTTGTCGGCGCCTTGGGAGCGCGGCGCGGCATGGCACGAGGTACAGCCGCCCGCCCAGAACATCTGCTCGCCGCGGTCGAGATCGGGTTCACCGAGGCCGGCAAAGGCCGATTGCGGCAGCGTTTTGGGAGCACTCAAAATCCACAGTGCGGCCGCAACGACGACCGCTCCCGCAACCACGATCATCAAAAGCAGGCGCATTGTGATTCCTATCCGATCCGGTGGGCAGCGAGCGATCTCGCGTCGTTCGGTGACAGAATAGTCAAAACAAACGAATTGAAAACTCAATTCACGGAGAGGTTGCCTGGAAGCGATGCAGTGACCGCTCCACATGGACGAAACCCCGGGACTTCAACTGGCTGGCCCGGGGTTTTCCGTTTCATGGCAGTTGATGCCGGCTGGCTCAGGCCGCTTCGTACAACTCCAGCACATAATCCCAGTTGATCAGGCTGTCGACGAAGGCCTCAAGATATTTCGGCCGGGCGTTGCGGTAGTCGATATAATAGGAGTGTTCCCAGACATCGACACCGAGAATCGGCGTTCCGCCGTGGACCAGCGGGTTCTCGCCGTTCGGGGTTTTCATGATTTCGAGCTTTCCGCCCTTGACCGCAAGCCAGGCCCATCCGGAACCGAACTGGGTCATGCCGGCATTGATGAAATCGGCGCGAAACTTGTCATAGCCGCCGAGATCGGAATCGATCGCCGCAGACAGTTTGCCCGGCAAAGCGGTACCGCCACCGCCGTTTTTCATCCATTTCCAGAAATGAACATGGTTGTAGTGCTGGGCCGCATTGTTGAACAACCCGGCATTGCTGCCGAAGGACTGGCGCACGACATCTTCCAGCGCCAGACCGTCCATGCCGGCGTCCGCAGCAAGCTTGTTGCCATTGTCGACATAGGCCTTGTGGTGCTTGTCGTGGTGATATTCGAGCGTTTCGCGCGACATATAAGGCGCGAGGGCTTCATAATCATAGGGAAGGTCCGGCAGCTCAAAAGCCATGTCACTCTCCTTTTCCGGCATCTGATTGACGTGTTGAAGCTGGAACATATGCGCGCCTCCGCCCCACGGCAAGTTCTATCCGGCCGAATCTTCGAAACTTGCCGGCCGGGTGCACGACGCGGCTTTGGCAGGTCGGACTTGACGCCGGGAAGATGGAGGACGATGTTGCAGTGCGAAACAAAAGGACGGAGCCGAAATGACCTCCTACGCCGCCTATGTCTTTGACGCCTATGGCACGCTTTTTGATGTCCATGCGGCGGTGCGCCGCCACGCCGCGGAAGTCGGTCCCGAAGGGCAGCGCCTGTCGGAAATCTGGCGCAACAAACAGCTTGAATATTCATGGGTGCGGGCGCTGATGGGCGCGTATGCGGATTTCTGGCAGTTGACGGAGGAGGCCCTCGACTGCGCACTGACGATGGTGCCGAAGGTCGACCCGTCGCACCGCGACACGCTGCTTGAGGCCTATTGGAAGCTCGACTGCTACCCCGAGGTCCCGATTGTCCTGAAAGCGCTGAAGGATCGCGGTGCCAGGCTCGCCATCCTGTCCAACGGATCGCCGGCCATGCTGGAATCGGCGGTGAAGAACGCGGCGCTGGATACCGTTCTGGACGATATCTTCTCGGTCGATGAACTCAGAACCTTCAAGACCGCGCCGGAGGTCTATGAGCTGGTGACGACCGCCTACCGGCTGTATCCGGAGACCGTGTCGTTTCAGTCCTCGAATCGCTGGGATATTGCGGGCGCCGGGTCGTTCGGTTTTCGAACCGTGTGGATCAACCGGGCATCGGCGCCGGATGAATACAGGGATCTGGCTCCGGACATGGTGCTGCCCAATCTGCAGAAACTGTAGGCTACCCGCCGTTTTCAGGCGATTCTGGGCCGCGTGAACAGCGGCAGGAAGCCAAGGCCGAACCCGCCGAAAGCCGCAAGCCAGCCATATGCCGAGATGTAGAGCATCCAGGTGTGTGGCCCGAGGTCGAGAGCGGCCAATATGCGTGCAACGGCCGCTGCGAAGACGGCCGCAAACAGCAGATTCACCCACGGACCTGATGTCAGCGGGCGGCCGGTATGGCCGAGCGTCGCCCGGATCATTACCGACAGGGTCATACCGCCGATCGCCCCGGCGCCCAGTGCGTGGATGCCGGCGGCCGCCGGGATCGCGCCTGGCCAGAAGGCCGTTGCCGCGATCAGCGCAAAACCGATCGGTATGAACAGGTAACTGACATGCAGGACCGTCACCAGCGGTTCAGCCAATGTACGGTCTCCGGCCCAGCGGCACAGACGGCCCAGTTGCAACGCCGCCGCCAGGACAAAGAGAGCGCCGACCGTTGCGCCGGACGGCACAAGAACCCAGGCCGCCAGCGCCGCGATGCCGACGGCCATGGACATCAGGTCATAACGGCCAAACGGTACCGGCAGGCGGCCGGGATTTTCGCGCGCCAGCCAGTTGCGCGTGAAGCTCGGGATGATGCGGCCGCCGATCAGCATGATCAGCGTGATGACGGCGGCCATCGCCAGCCGGCGGCTGACATCGCTGACGCCGGCGAAATGCGCCTCCAGGTGGAACAGCGCGTTGGCTGCGAGCAGAACACAGAGCGGCAGCAGCACTTTCAGGTTCCGCCAGTTGCGGCCGGCAACGATTTCATTGCCGATCACCACACAGATCGATACCAGAAAGGCCAAGTCAACAACCATCGCCACGCGCCATCCGATGGTCGCGGAGACGGACACGGCCAGGCGTCCCGCAAGCCAAAGCAGCAGCAGCAACAGGAGCGGTCTGCCGCGGATCGGCATTCTCCCCGTCCAGTTGGGAACGGCCGTGAACAGGAATCCGGTTATGACGGCCGAAACATAGCCGAAGAACAGCTCATGGATGTGCCAGTCGACCGGCACGAATGCGGTCGCCAAGTCCAGTTCACCATGAAGAAGCGGCAGCCACAGGAGCATCGACAGGCCCGAATAGAGCGCGCCGAGCAGGAAGAACGGCCGGAAGCCATAGCTCAGAAGCGCCGGACCGTCATATTGCCGCCTTGGCCGTGTCGGCATGGTCGATCCCGTCATTCGTTCGATCAGGCAATCGGAATTGATCGCCGGTGATACCATCCGCCGCGGCGCCACAATCAACAAGGCGTTGATTTGACGCACCCGACCGATCCGCACCAGGGATCGGCAGGTAAAAACCGCTCCGATGTCTTGCCGTTTTCATATCTATCGAGGCCTCTTGCCGTTAGAATGAACCGCGAAACCCCTTTGATGAGGAGCAAGGCCGTGCCGGACACGATGGAATTCTATACCAACCCCATGTCGCGCGGCCGGATCGCGCGGTGGATGCTGGAAGAGGTTGGCGAGCCCTATCAGACCCATATTCTCGATTACGGCACGTCGATGAAGGCGCCGGACTATCTCGCCATCAATCCGATGGGCAAGGTTCCGGCCCTGCGGCACAATGGCAAGACAGTCACCGAATGCGCGGCGATCTGCGCCTATCTTGCCGATGCGTTTCCGGATGCCGGACTGGCGCCGCCGCTCGATGCCCGCGATGCCTATTATCGCTGGATGTTCTTTGCCGCCGGCCCCTTCGAATGCGCGGTGGTCAACAAATCCCTCGGCTTCGAGGTGCCGGCGGAACGCGAACGGAACACCGGTTACGGCAATCTGAAAACCGCCACCGATGCGCTGACCACTGCCGTGTCGGGCAGCCAATACATCACCGGCGATCGGTTCACCGCAGCGGACGTCTATGTCGGTGCGCAAATCGGCTGGGGCCTGCAGTTCGATACGATCGAAAAGCGCCCGGAATTCGTCGATTACTGGGCTCGGATCAGCGACCGCGAAGCCTTTCGCCGGGCGAGCGAGATCGACAATGCCCTGATGCCTCGCGACGACGGCTGAAGCAGATGAAGTCGCCAATGCTGGCGCAAGGTTGATCTGCTAGCGTTTGCCGGATGACATTCCGGAACGCGCTTCAAATGGCCGCCGTGGACCGTCGGGCCGAGGAAGACAAAACCCGACTGACGCGCCGCAGCTTCACGGGCTTGCTGCTTGCCGGCGGAGTAACCAGCCTCGCCGGCTGTGTGGATCGGCAGTCGCCCGAGGGATTTGCGATGGAGACGGCGCCCTCGCGGCAGCTTGATTTTCCGATCGAATCCTACCGGCTGATGTATGCCGGGGTCAAAGAACGATCATATTGGGTGCCTCCGGTGCCCTATCGGTGGATGAACCCGGATTATCTGCGCCAGATCGTCCATGACCCGACCGTCGAGCCGAAGGGCACGATCGTGATCGACGAACAATCGCACTATCTCTATCTGATCCTCGGCGACCGAAAGGCGCTGCGTTACGGCATCGCTTTCGGGTCGGATTACCGGCGCTGGCCGGGACGGTGCGATGTGCGGCGGCGTGAACGCTGGCCGGCCTGGTATCGCCCGGGCCCGACGACACGGGAGGATGGAAGCCTCACCGGGCGGAACCACGGGCAGCAGCCGGGTCTCCGGAGCCCCTATGGATCGCGGGCCATGTATATCTATCGGGGCCGTACCGACACGAAGCTGGTGATCCACGGCACGGCACACTGGTATGTCATCGGCGGCCCGGCCCCGCAGGGCAGCATCGTCATGCTCAATCAGGACGTGATGGACCTTTATCACCGGACGCATACGGGCACCCCGGTCGTGATTGTGTCGACCCCCTACCCCGAAAAGGTGTAGCGCATCATATTTGGAAGACTCAACTTTGCCCGGCGCCGGACCTTGCCGCGCGGCGCGCCTTGACTATAAGGAACGCAACTCTCTCTCCCTCACACAGGATGTCACCATGTCGGACAAATTCGCGATTTATCCCAGTCTCGAAGGCAGGAGCGTCTTCGTGTCCGGCGGCGCCTCCGGCATCGGCGCGGACATCGTGCGGGCATTCGCTGCCCAGGGATCGAAGGTCGGGTTTGTCGACATAGACGAACAGCGCGCCGAGGCGCTCTGCGACGAGCTCGGCGAAAACGTCGTCTGGTCGGCCTGCGACCTGCGCGACATCGATGCGCTCCGTTCGGCCTTCGCGCAACTGGCGGAAACGATTGGGCCGGCAACCGTGCTGGTCAACAATGCGGCCCGCGACGACCGCCATGACTGGCAGTCGGTGACGCCGGACTATTGGGACGAGCGGCAGGCCAGCAATATCCGCCATCACTTCTTCGCCATCCAGGCGGTTGCCCCGGGCATGATCGAGGCCGGCGGCGGCTCGATCATCAATATGGGGTCCAACTCCTGGTGGGAAGCCGGTGGCGGTTTCCCGTCCTACGCAACGGCAAAGGCCGCCGTCCACGGGTTGACGCGCACCATGGCCCGCGATCTCGGTGATCATCGCATCCGTGTCAACACGGTGGTACCCGGCTGGATCATGACCGATCGTCAAAGGGACCTTTGGGCGACGCCCGAAGCCTTGGAAAACCACCGCCAGAGCCAATGCCTGCCCGATCTGATCGAGCCGGTCTATGTCGCCCGCATGGTCCTCTTTCTGGCCAGCGACGACGCGGCGATGTGCACGGCCAACAATTACATGGTCGAAGGCGGATCGATATAGAGCGAGTTGCTATTAGATTGGCTCATATGATGGCAGCAAATCGGTTCACTCGGCAAGGCGCGTCGCGCAGCGCGAGGTGGTGCAGCGGGCAAGCGGCGCAACGCAGCCGATGGGCCGATCTGCTGCCACCCTTGGGGCCGGGCGCTTTTGGCCCCTGGACGTCGTTGGCCTGCCCTTGTGGTGGGATGGCACCATGGCGGGCAGCCCGCCTCGCCAGAGACCAAAAGCACCTCGGTCAAATGAGCCAATCTAATAGCAACTCGCTCTAGACGCTGGTTCAAAACCCTTTCTTCAAGCTGCCGAGAATGCCGCGAACGAGCGCCCGGCCGAGCGAGCTGGCAACCGAGCGCGCAGCGGATTTCATCGCTGCCTCCGCCACCGTCTGCCGGCGTGAGCGGGGCCTGGACCGCGTGCGCCTGCGCCGCCGTGAGGATTTCCTGCGGCCGCGATTGTCATAATCGTCGTCGTCATCGTCGTCGAAGCCCGGCAATGTCCAGCGGCGGCTTTCCTGCAAATCCTCGTCTTCCTCTTCCTCCCGCCGGCGCTTTTCTTCTTCGGCCCGGGCCGCATCCTCGGCGCGCTTGCGCAGGATCTCGAAGGCAGAATTGCGGTCGACATCTTCGTCATAGAGGCCGGTGACCGGGCTGACCGCCATGGTTTTGCGCCGCTCCGAATCCGTCAGCGGTCCTAGCCGGGACGATGGCGGCCGGATCAGTGTTCTCTGGACAATCGAAGGAACGCCCTTTGTCTCCAGCGTCGAGACCAGCGCTTCGCCGACACCGAGTTGGGTAATCGTTTCGAAGCAATCGAAATCGGGATTGGGGCGAAAGGTCTCGGCCGCGGTCTTGACCGCCTTTTGCTCGCGCGGCGTATAAGCCCTGAGCGCATGCTGGATGCGGTTGCCGAGCTGAGACAAGACCGATTCGGGCACATCCAGCGGGTTCTGTGTGACGAAATAGACGCCGACGCCCTTGGACCGGATCAGCCGCACCACCTGCTCGACACGCTCGACCAGCGCCCGTGGCGCTTCATCGAAAAGCAGGTGCGCTTCGTCGAAGAAGAAGACCAGGCGCGGCCGGTCGTGGTCCCCGAATTCCGGCAATTCCTCGAAGAGTTCGGAAAGCAGCCACAGCAAAAACGTTGCATAAAGGCGCGGATTCATCATCAGCCTGTCGGCGGCCAGTACGCTGATTGCACCGCGGCCGTCGGGCGTCGTGCGCATGACGTCGCTGATCTTCAGCGCCGGTTCGCCAAAAAACTGCTCGGCGCCCTGTTGTTCGAGAACCAGCAGATCGCGCTGAATGGCGCCGATCGACTGTTTGGCGACATTGCCATAGAGGCCGGACAGTTCCTGGGAATGGTCCGACATATAGTTCAGCAGCGCGCGCAGGTCCTTCATATCGAGAAGCGCCATCCCGCCTTCATCGGCAATCTTGAAGGCGATGTTGAGAACCCCTTCCTGGGCATCCGTCATGTCCATCAGACGGGCCAGCAGCAGCGGCCCCATTTCGGTCAAGGTGGTGCGGACCCGATGTCCCTTTTCACCGAAGAGGTCCCAGAAGATCACCGGGAATTCCTGAAACTCGTAGGGATCGAGGCCGATGGTCGCCGCCCGTTTTTCGAGGAAATCCTTGTATTCGCCCATGGCGGCGATACCGGACAGATCACCCTTCACATCGGCGCAGAACACGGGAACGCCGGCATTGGAAAAGCTCTCCGCCAGGATCTGCAGCGTCACGGTCTTGCCGGTGCCGGTGGCGCCGGTGATCAGCCCGTGCCGGTTGGCAAAGCCGAGATCGAGATATTCCGCCTTGTTGATGGAATCATCCGGCTTGCGGCTCGTTCCGAGATAGAGTTTTCCGTCCTGCAGCATCGTATGCCCTGCCCATCCAGCTTGTGACCGGACCCCTTATAGGCGGCGCCTTGCCGCCAAACAATTGCTGCTTTGGCGGCAAGAAGCCATTCCCGCATTTTTCGTTTGTGCACCGATGCGACGGCATGGGCGGACTTGCGAAAACACAGGAATTGCGACACAGTCCGGGCATGGAAAAAGTACTCGGAATTGGCGGCCTGTTTTTTCGGGCCGAGAACCCCAAGGAACTGGCGGCCTGGTATGCCGAGCATCTGGGAATCAGCGAGGTCCCGCAGGATTACGATACGCCGTGCTGGCGGCAGGCGGGCGGCTCGACCGTCTTTGCGCCTTTTGACGCCGGCACGGATTATTTCGGCCGCAAGGAACAGCAGTGGATGATCAATTTCCGGGTCCGCGATCTCGATGCCATGGCGGCACAGTTGCGCGCGGCCGGCATTGCCGTCGATGTCGACGAGACCATCCATCCCAATGGCCGGTTTGGCAGGCTGAGTGATCCGGCCGGCAATCCCATCGAATTGTGGGAGCCGTCCGACCCGAACGATCGGCGGGAGATATAGCGGCAGCCTGGCCGGATGGGACTGGCGCTTTCGACAGTCCACTTTCTGTTTACATTGCATTGTTAGTTTGGGGGCCGCTCAACCAGCGGCTTTTACGGCATGTGATGACAGGATGGTGATACACAGGCGCAAATTCTTGACCTCCATCTGCGGCGCGGGCCTGTCCGCCGCTGCCGGACCGGCCTTCGGTCAAATCACCGATACGCTTCAACTCGCCGACCTGCGCGGGTCGCTGGACGCCGCAAGCCTGGGATTGCGCCCGGGCGCGACGGACGACCAGAGCCGGATCCTCACCGACATTCTGTCCAGGGCCGCCGCCGAGAGAAAACCGGTTTTCCTGCCGCCGGGAACCTATGGCGTTTCGAATGTGCGATTGCCGGACTTCGTCCATCTCACCGGAGTGCGCGGCTCGACCAGGCTGGTCTATGGCGGCGAGGGCTATTTTCTTCTGGCCGAAAATGCCGGCCATATCCAGTTTTCCGGCCTGACCATCGACGGCGCCAATCGATGGCTGGCGGATTATGCCAGCGCAGCGGTTCAGATCAGCCGGACCGACCGCGTGCTGATCGACGATTGTGATATTCTGGGAAGCCGGAAACACGGCATTGCGCTTGAAGCATGCGGCGGCCGCGTCAGCCGTTCGACGATTTCCGGCGCCGGTGAGGTGGCGCTTTACAGCGTCGAATCGACCGGACTTCGTATCGCCGACAATGATATCGCCGATTGCGCCAATGGCGGGGTGCTGGTGCATCGCTGGCAGGCCGGCCCGGACCACAGCATCGTGACCGGCAACCGGATCACGGGGATTGCGGCGAGGGCCGGCGGGACCGGCCAGTATGGCAACGGCATCAACATATTCAGGGCCGGCAATGTCCTTGTCGCCAACAATGCGGTCCGCGACTGCGCCTTCTCGGCCATCCGCTCCAACAGCGGTTCCGACGTCCAGATCATCGCCAATCAGTGCACGGCAAGTGGCGAGACGGCGATCTACAGCGAATTCTCCTTCGAAGGCGCGGTCGTCGCCGACAATCTCGTCGACGGCGCCACTACCGGCGTGTCGATCGTGAATTTCAACGAGGGCGGCCGGCTGGCGACGGTCAGCGGCAATCTGATCCGCAACCTGACAAAGCAGGGGCCTTACGAGACCGATCCGCCCGGCTTTGGCGTCGGCATCGCGGCCGAAGCCGACACCGCGGTGACGGGCAATGTGATCGAAGGCGCGCCGCGCTTCGGCATGGTGATCGGCTGGGGCCCCTATCTGCGCAATGTCCTGGTGACGGGCAATATCGTCCGCGACGGTCCTGTCGGCATCGCCGTGTCGGTCGTGGATGGTGTGCGGGCAACACGGATCAGCAACAATCTGTTCCAGGGCATGTCCGAGGGCGCCGTTATCGGATATCGCTGGCAGGAACCGGTCACCGGCGATCTTGCCAGGGAAGGTGCTGACGCCTTCGAGCACCTGTCCGTCTCGGACAACTCCGTCGGTTAGATTGCATCGGTCACGCGGATGCGTCCGACGTCGATGCCGTTCCAGTTCTTCAGCGGGCGGTTCGCCTGCCGCATCAGCGCGTCCCTGACATCACCATCATCCTCGATGAAACGGGCCAGCAGGCCCGCGACCATGGCCTCGGCGGCCCGGGACGCCCCGTCATCGCATTTGAGCACGATGGCGAGCCCCTGTTCGGGCAGAACCGCGCTGAACACGCCCTCGGCTCCTGTTTTGGCGAAAATCCGTCCGGGCGCCGTTCGCATCAGCCGGGTGCAGGCGCGTTTTTCCCCGGCGACGAAGTAGGGTTCGGCCATGCACGCTTCGACAAGCCGGTGCGCCGCCGCAGCACGGCCCGGTTGCAGGCCCGACCCGGTCGCCAATTTCGCAAATCCGCGCGCCAGCGACGCCAGCGACACGGCATAGGTCGGAATGGAACATCCGTCCGTCGCGCAATTGTCGACACCGAAATGGTCGCCGGTGAGATCGGCCATGACCCCGCGCACCATGTCCTGGATCTCATGCCCATATCGGCTGTAGCCGGCGGGATCGATACCGAGATGGCTTGCCGTGCAGATGAACCCGCTGTGTTTGCCCGAGCAATTGTTGTGCAACTGGGTTGCTGTTGCGCCCGTTTTCGCCAGGGCGATCAGCACATCGGGACGGGACGGCCACTGGCAGCCGCATTCCAGTGCGCGCTCGTCCTTTCCGGCCTTCGACAGCATGTCCGCCGCGAGGGCCACATGGGCCGGCTCCCCGGCGTGCGAGGAACAGGCAAGCGCCAGTTCCCGTTCACCGAAACCGAACGCCTCTGCGGCACCGCTTTCAACCAGCGTCAGGGCCTGCATGGCCTTGACGGCCGATCGCGGAAAAACCGGTAAATCGGTGTCGCCCAGCGCCAGCACTCTGTTCCCGCCTTCGTCGACCACGATCGCGGCGCCCCGGTGGCGGCTTTCAACTCGACCGCCACGGGTGACTTCAACCAGAACGGGATTCGCCATCTTTTTGCCTCAAATAGCCCATTCACTAACCCTTAGCGGCTCACGAAATTGCTGGCAATCGCCCTTGATTTTCGCGAGATCCGGATGCCGGCGGCGCAATGTCAGGGGGATGACTATGGGGCCAATCATCTTTGCGGGTGAAGAACTCATCAATCTCTGCGACACTGGTGGCGCGGGCGTTCGAATTTTGCGGGCCGGAATGTCCTGCTGATCGATTCGCGCAGACGGATCGGCAATGTGATAAGGTTCACCTGGGTGGAGGTGGCAGCCCAGATCCAATGACCCCAAACCAACAAGGAGAGCTTCAATGAACAGACTGTGCGCATTCTTCGGCGCGATTCTGATTGCCTGGTTTCCAAGCCTGGCAGCGGCGCAACATGTCAATCAGCCGGTCCCCGAGGCGCCGGCCTATGAATATGTCCAGCAGGCGTCGTCGCTGCAATATGACGGCCAGACCCTGACATTGCAGGGCGTCGCGCCCTCGACGGTCTTCTTCAGCGACCGGCCCTACCGGTTGACCGGACATGTGGATACGGCCACCTTCGCGGATCTGTGGACCGCGCCCAACGGTCCGTTCGCGCAGGATCCGCCCAATGCCGCCATATCCGTTCTCGGACAGACCGATGTTGCACCGGCGATCGTCGAGCTGACATCAGCGACGGCCGATGGGACCAGCGTCAAATATGGCGTCAAGGTTCTGTCCGGCGAGGTTCCGGCCAGCGCGGAAAACATCGCCCTGTTCGTCGATCATGCGAGGGCATCCAGCGGGGTCCATTATTATCCCTATCACCCGCTTCCGGGGCCCTATTGCTATCATGACCCGCAGGCGCCGGAATGCCACTATCTCAGGCCCTATCGCCCAATTTATCCCTATCACCGGTATTATCCGTATTATCCCTATCCCCCCTACTATCACCCGGGTGCAGCATTCGCCGCCGGTGTGGCCGTAGGCGCGGCGGCCGCGAGAAAACCGACGACCGTCTATGTCTATCCGATCCCCCACGGTCCGCTGCCGGCGCACTGCCATATCAACAGCAATCATACGCGGATGATCTGTTCCGTGCCGATCAAGTAGTAACAGGCTGGCTGCAGCCTGTCGGCCGGGCGCGGTTCACGCGCCCGGTCTTTACAAGTTTCCGTCGTCTTATGGCGTTTTCTTATTTCGCGTTGCGGCGCTGCAGCGCCGCTTCCCACGCCAGCGCGTCCGAGACGATCCGGTTGAGGTCGTCATAGCGCGGCGCCCATTGCAGCGCCTCTTTCAGCCGGCTTGAATCGGCGACAATGGTCACTGCATCGCCCGGTCGGCGGTCGGCCAGATGAACGGGAAAATCATGGCCGCTGGCCGATTTCACGGCCTCAACCACTTCCAGCACGGAATACCCGCGGCCGTAACCGCAATTGGCGACGAGATTGTTGCCGCCTTCGCGCAAATGCGCCAGCGCAAGGTAATGCGCCTCAACGAGATCAGTGACATGAATATAGTCCCGGATGCAGGTCCCGTCCGCCGTCGGATAGTCCGTGCCGTAAACATCCATGGAAGGACGTTTGGAAAGCGCTGCCTGGGTGGCAACCTTGATCAGATGCGTGGCGTTCTCGGTCGATTGTCCGGTTCTGCCCGCCGGGTCGGCGCCCGCGACATTGAAATAGCGTAGTGCCGAATAGCGCATTGGATGGGCGGCGGCGACGTCATGCAGCATATATTCGATCATCAATTTGGACATCCCGTAGGGCGATTCGGGTCGAAGCGCCGCGTCCTCCCTGACGGGGACCGATGCCGGGGTTCCGTAGACGGCGGCTGTCGAGGAAAAGATGAAATTGGCCATGCCGGCTTTGACGCAGGCTTCCAGCAGGGTCCGGGTCTTGGCGGTGTTGTTAAGATAGTAGCCGAGCGGATCGGTGACTGATTCCGGCACCACAATCGATCCAGCGAAATGGATCACCGCTTCGATCGCATGAGCCGCGAATACACGGGCGAGACATTCGGGGTCCCCGGCGTCGCCGATGACGAGTTCCGCTTCCCGCGGAACGGCCCATTCAAAGCCCGTCGACAGACGATCGAGCACGACCACGTCCTCACCGCCATCGAGCAACCGCCAGACCATGTGACTGCCGATATATCCGGCGCCGCCGGTCACAAGTACAGACATTGCGCACCTCTCGCGTGATTCGTCAGACCTTATAGCAAAGCCGACAACGGCAGTGCGCAATTGTCGGCCGGTTTGTGTGGATGGCGCGATGCAGACGCCCACCGCGAGAAAACCATTGACGCAACCGGTTTTTTATATAACCATTGTGTTATGGAAACGATCGGTTATACGAAATCCCGCGCGAATCTGGATGCCATCTTTGCGGCGCTGGCCGATCCGACGCGGCGAGCCATCCTGTCGCGGCTCGCGGATGGCGAGGCATCGGTCAACGAAATCGCGGCACCGTTCGCCATGAGCCAGCCGGCCGTATCGCGGCATCTGAAGGTGCTCGAGCGGGCCGGGCTGATCGAAAGGGATATCGACGAACAACGCCGCCCGGCCCGGCTCAAAGCCGAGAAAATGGCAGCCGCCTTCGAATGGCTCGCCGATTTCAGCGCCTTCTGGGGCGCGAATTTCGACCAACTGGACGATGTGCTCGTCGCAATGAAAAAGGAAATGAACAGTGAGTGATTTACCTGAATACATCCTCGACCGGGTGTTCGACGCGCCCCGCGAAATGGTCTGGCGGGCTTGGACCGATCCGGACCTGCTGCAGCGATGGTACGGGCCGGGCGTTGAAACCGTCATCCATGCCTTTGACCTGGAACCCGGCGGGATGTGGCTCAATGAAATGCGGTGGGGCGGCAATTCGCATTTCCAGAAAGTCGTGTTCCAGGACATCGCCCAACCGGAGAAGATGGTCTGGCATCACTATTCCTCCACGGATTCGAACTGGAATACGATCGCCAATCCGATGATGGCGGACTGGCCGCGCCTGCTCCTGACGACCGTGACGTTCGAGGACAGGGGCAGCCAGACGAATGTGCGCCTGCATCAGGTTCCGATGGATGCGACCGACGCCGAGATCGCCTGTTTTGCCGAAAAGATGGCTGGCATGGGCAAGGGCTGGGGCAGCGGATACGCCATCATCGACGACCTGCTTGCGGAGCTGAAGGCGCAGGCGGGGTCATAGCCGGGCTTCAGAAGCGGTGCGAGGCTCTGGCTTCGCCGGCCGCTTCGACACCGCCGCTGAAGTCCGATTTCAGCTCGCCGCCGATACCCACTGTGCGCCGTCCGTCTGCCGAGGTGTGGGCGACATTCAGGCCGAGGAAGGCGGATACCTCATCCTCGGTCGCGGCGGCAAAAGAGAAAGGCGTTGCCGCCACGATGGCGCTCACATTGTCGGATCCGGCATCGACCGTCGCATCGACACCGATAGCCCAGTTAAGACGGGTCGTGTTGCCGTTTTCATGCAGCGTGGTCTGCGGAAAGTTGAACTGGGCACGCAGGTTGAACAGCGACACGTCGCGCTCGCCCACCGTCAGCGGCAGGGCAATGCCGGTCTCGGTGTAGCCGTCGAGATGCATGTAGACGTAAGTCACGCGCCCGCTGACATTCATCGGCCTGCCAACACGATCGACCGGCACCGATGCGGTCAGGGACGGAGCAATGAAGTAGCCGTTGAAATCGCCCTCGGCGTTGACGCCATTGGCCAGGCGGGTGACGTCGTTGTCGGTCCAGCCGGCGGAAAAGGCGGCATGGATGCGGTGGGAGCCATAATCACGTTTCCAATAGGCCCCGCCAAAGGCCGTGTCCGTCTCGGTCCCACCAGCGTTGAAATCTATTGACACATCGCTGTAGCTGTATCCGCCGAAGAGGCCAAAGGCGCCGGTTGTCAGTGCATCACCCCTTTCGAGGCCAGTGGCAAGGCCGCCGAAATTGTGGTCATAGGGCGCCAGCGAAGACGTGCCGTCAAGATGGTGGTGACCGCCGAAGGCCGATCCCCACAGACGCTTGACGCTCGTGGAGCCATCGCCCCGGGCGAAGGCTTGAGTGCTTTGCAGGCCGCCGCCGGATGGCCCATCCTGATTGTCGATCACGTTGAAGATCGCATTGGTAACATCGCTGATCTGTGTACCCTGACCGGCAAAACCGGTGGCGTCCACTGCCACGGCGGTCAATCCGCTACTGATCAGCACGCCCCCGCCGGAAAAATTGACGATTTCCGGCGCCGATTGCAGATCGGTATTGTTTTGGCCAGTCCCGCCGGCATCAGCGAAATGCACAGTGGCATTGAGACCCGGCAGAAAATTCAGCGTGTCGATGTCACTCGTGTTGGTGCCGCCCGAACCGTCATTGCCGTTGCCAAAATCCATCGCGCCGTTGAGGATCGAGCCCGGCAGCAGGTTAACGACATCGTTACCGTCGAAAAGCAAGTTGACGGTAATGCCGCTTCCGCTCGACAGGATGCCGCTGGTGGTGATTGTCGCAGGCGAAGGTGTCAGGCGCCCCACCACAATGGCTGCATTGCTCGCGGTGATGTTGCCGGTGTTTTTGATGCGGATATCGACAACGGTGCCATCTGCGCCAGCTGCCTCAATACCACTTCCATCGACGACGGACAGGGTACCGCTATTTGAAATGTCAATGTTGCCGCCGACGTCGCCGATAGCAGCGGTAATAGCAGACGACGCGTTCTGGCTGGTTTGAATATCGCCGGTGTTCACGATGCCGATATTCCCATTGCCGACTCTGGCCTCGATGCCTTGTGATTCAGCACCCAGGGTGGAAATGTCGCCAATGTTAACAATATCAATGTTGCCGTTGTGTCTAACGTCGGCAATAATGCCTTCGCTGGCATCATTGGCGGTTTGGATGCTACCGGAGTTGGAGATGTCAATTGAGCCATCGCCGTTCACAAAGGCGAAGATGCCATCTGCACCATTTATACCAATCCCAGTCGTGGAAATTCCGGCGGTGCCACTGGTATCGACATCAATATCGATGTTACCGCTGGTGGTTTCGAAATTGATGCCGTCGACGCCACTTGCCGGTGAGATTCCGGATGGGTCGACATTCTCGACAATGAGCGTGTCAAACGTCGGGCCGGTAACGTCGATGCCGGTCAACACATTGCCGGTACAGGTCACCACACCTCCGGCCACGACACAGGGGCCGCCTCCCGGAGGAACGAACGTCTGAGCCACGGCCGGTTGCGGCTGCAAGAGAGCCGCACACAGCGCCATCGCTCCGGCCGCCACTGTTGCCGTTGCCGCATGACGGCAGCGGGCATGTCGATTGGTCCCGATCATTTGTGGCAAGGCATCCCCCAAACATATCGCTGATGTTACGCGTTGGCTGACTGATTCGATAACAATATGAATGAGGCGACCATATCAAACAGGCTGTTTGATGTAATAGGAAATCTACGCTCGAATTCCCGGATGACCTCCAGGCTGTGGTGACCATTGAACCAATGTGCCGGCAGGCAACGATTGCCTGTCCGCCACGGCCGTGGCGAGCCTTTTTTTCAGAACGCCATTGTCTGCCACGGTCATGACCGGTAGTCCGGGTTCAGATCGAAATGGGAGTGTGACATGGCACAATGGTATTTTGACGAGGACGGCGATCTGGCTCTGCTCAACGGCAAGACGATCGGCATTTTCGGCTATGGCAACCAGGGGCGCAGCCAGGCGCTCAATATGCGCGACAACGGCGTGCATGTCATTGTCGGTTCGCGCTCGGATTCCTCCGCCGAGCAATCGCAGCAGGACGGTTTCGAGACGCTGCCGCTGGCCGAGGCCGCGGCGCGGGCCGATGTGCTGTTCATCCTGGTGCCCGACGAGATCATGCCGCAGGTCATGGCCGAGCACATCGAACCGGGACTTGCCGCCGGCAACACGCTGGTCTTTGCCAGCGGCTACAATATCCACTTCGGAAAAATCAAGCCCCGGACCGACGTCAACGTGGTCATGATCGCGCCGCGCATGATCGGACGCGGTGTTCGCGAGACCTTTGTCGAGGGCACCGGCTATCCAAGCCTCGTTGCCGTTCACCAGGACGCGACCGGACAGGCCCACGATCTGCTCATCGCGCTGTCAAAGGCGATTGGGTCGACACGCATGGGCGTGATTGAATCGAGTTTCGAAGAGGAGACCATTGTCGACCTGTTTGCCGAGCAATCGGGATATCTGCATGCGGTGCGCCGTGCCTATGAGGTTCTGACGGAAGCCGGATGCAGTCCGGAATCGGTGATGCTCGAGCTCTATGCATCGGGCGAATTGCGGGAAGCGGCGGACTATATGGCAAAATTCGGCCTGTTCGAGCAGATGAAGCTGCATTCACGCACCAGCCAGTATGGCCAGATCGTCTATGGCCGCCCCTCGCCGGAGGAAGAAGAAGCCGACCGTGAGCGCCTGCGCGGCGTGATCGCAAAAATCCGCGATGGTCGCTTTTCCGCCAAATGGACGAAGGTCCAGGAAAACGGGCTGGCCGAACTGGAGGAAGGCCGCCAGGCCATCCATGAGGACCCGATGATGGTTCAGGAGCGTGCGCTCTACAAACGGCTGGGGCGGCTTTAGGCTATCGAACCCGCTCCATGATCGAGACATAGTTGGCGACGGCGGCGCCGCCCATATTGAAGATCCCGCCCAGTCGGGCGCCCTCCACCTGGATATCGCCGGCCTCGCCGCAGAGCTGCATGGCGGTCAACGCGTGCATCGAGACGCCGGTCGCTCCGATGGGGTGACCCTTGGCCTTCAGCCCGCCGGAGGGATTGACCGGCAGCCGACCGTCCTTCTGTGTCTCGCCGGACAGCGCAAGGGCACCGCCCTCGCCCGGTTTCGCCAGACCCATCGCCTCGTATTCGATCAGTTCGGCGATGGTGAAACAGTCATGGGTTTCCACGAAGGACAGATCGTCGAGGGTGACGCCGGCATTTTCCAATGCCCTTTGCCAGCCGAGCTGGCAGCCTTCGAAAAGCAGGATGTCGCGCTTCGACATCGGCAGGAAATCCTGCACATGTTCGGCGGCGCGAAACAGAATAGCACGGGGCGCCTGCATCGCCGTCTCGATATCGGTCAGCACGATGGCCGCGGCACCGTCAGACACCAGCGAGCAGTCAGTGCGCTTCAAGGGGCCGGCGACATAGGGGTTCTTGTCGCTTTCATTGCGGCAGAATTCGTACCCCAGATCCTTGCGCATCTGGGCGTAAGGGTTACCGACGCCGTTTTTGTGGTTCTTGGCGGCCAGTGTCGCCAGCGCGTCGGACTGGTCGCCATGGCGCTGAAAATAGGCATCGGCGATCTGGCCGAACACGCCGGCAAACCCGGCCGGAATATCGCCGTCTTCCGGCAGGTAGGAGGCCTTCAACAGATTTTCGCCGATCTGTGGTCCGGGCGTCGTGGTCATCTGCTCGACACCGACGACCAGCACGTTTTTCGCGGTCCCCGCCCGGATCGATTTCAGCCCCTGGTGGACGGCGGCCGAACCGGTGGCGCAGGCGTTTTCCACGCGGGTCGCCGGTTTGAACCGCAAGGTATCGTCGGCCTGAAGGACCAGGCTTGCGGTAAAGTCCTGCTTGCTGAAACCGGCATTGAAATGACCGAGAACGATCTCGTCGATGTCGGCGGCTTCCAGGCCGGCGTGCTCGATGGCCTGTCGCGCCACGCCGACGATCAGGCTTTCGACCGTTTCATCGGCCAGTTTGCCGAATTTGGAATGCGCCCATCCGGTAATGCATGCTGACATGACTGATCTCCAACCCCTTGCCGTTTCGCGTCCGGGTACAGCCCTCCGACAAGGCCCCGGGACACGCCCTCCGATATAATGCCCGGACACCCGGTTCGCAAATATGTTCAACCTTTAACAATTTTTTTGCTGCAATGCAACACGCGGTAATGACAGCGTATCGAACCTGCGTTCCCGGCGGGCTCAAACCGTATTTTCCCGTCGCAGTTTTTTCTTGAATGAACGTTCAAAAAAAAATAATTTGAGCCGTCACGCCGACGGGCGCCGTCGGTTCACGCAAGGGAATCAGCGATGGGCAAAGCGCCGAACATTCTCATCATCATGGTCGATCAGCTCAACGGAACGCTGTTTCCCGACGGGCCGGCGGCATGGCTCCACGCGCCGCATCTCAAGGCGCTGTCCGCGCGATCTGTCCGGTTTGTCAACAATTACACGGCCTCACCGCTTTGCGCGCCCGGCAGGGCGTCCTTCATGTCCGGGCAATTGCCGAGCCGCACCCGGGTCTATGACAATGCCGCGGAATTTGCGTCGGACATTCCGACCTATGCCCATCATTTGCGACGGCACGGCTATCAGACCTGCCTGTCGGGCAAGATGCATTTTGTCGGTCCGGACCAATTGCACGGATTCGAGGACCGGCTGACGACGGATATCTATCCGGCCGATTTCGGCTGGACACCGGATTACCGCACACCCGGCGAACGCGTCGACTGGTGGTATCACAATCTCGGATCGGTCACCGGTGCCGGCATCGCCGAAATCTCCAATCAGATGGAGTATGACGATGAGGTCGCGTTCCACGCCACGCAGGAGCTCTACCGGTTGGCGCAGCAATCCGATGAGGATGACGCCCGCCCCTGGTGCCTGACGGTGTCCTTCACCCATCCGCACGACCCTTATGTTGCCCGGCGCCGATATTGGGACCTTTACGCGGACTGCCCGCATCTCGATCCGGCGGTCGCGCCGATTGCCTTCGACGACCAGGACCCGCATTCACAGCGCCTCTATCTGGCCAATGATTACCGCAATTTCGACATCGGGCCGGAGGATGTGCGGCGGGCGCGCCGCGGCTATTTCGCCAATATCTCCTATCTCGACGACAAGGTCGGCGAACTCGTCGATGTGCTGACCCGGACCGCGATGCTGGACGACACGATCATTGTCTTCTGCTCCGATCATGGAGACATGCTGGGCGAGCGCGGCCTTTGGTTCAAGATGAGCTTCCTGGAGGGCTCGTCGCGGGTTCCGCTGATGATCAGCGGACCGGATATCAGCCCGGCGCGCATCGACGCGCCAGTGTCAAACCTCGATGTCGCGCCGACCCTCGCCGATCTTGCCGGTATCGATCTCGACGCGGTACAGCCTTGGACCGATGGCGAAAGCCTCCTGCCGCTGCTGGCCGGCGGGCAACGGGCATCCCCGGTGCTGATGGAATATGCGGCCGAGGGTTCCTATGCACCGCTGGTGTGCATTCGCGACGGGCGCCATAAATTCATTCATTGCGAACTCGATCCGCCACAGCTTTTCGATGTCGAAAACGATCCGACGGAACGGGTCAATCTGGCGGCCGACCCGGCAAATCAGGCTCTGGTCGATGATTTCACGCGCCGCGTCCGGGCGCGCTGGGACATGGACGCCTTCGATGCGGCGGTGCGTGAGAGCCAGGCGCGGCGGCAGGTGGTCTATCAGGCGCTGCGCAACGGCGCCCATTATCCCTGGGATTACCAGCCGCTTCAGAAAGCGTCGGAACGCTACATGCGCAATCACCTGGATCTCAACGCGCTGGAGGAAAGCAAGCGCTTTCCGAGAGCGAGATGACGGGTCATCACCATGCAAGCGGATTTTGTCATTATCGGCTCCGGCTCCGCCGGATCGGTCCTCGCCAACCGGCTCTCCGAGGATGGAAGGAACACCGTGCTGGTGCTCGAATATGGCGGCACGGATGCGGGGCCGTTCATCCAGATGCCGGCCGCCCTCTCCTACCCGATGAATATGGGGATTTACGACTGGGGCTATGAGAGCGAACCCGAACCGCATCTGGCCGGCCGGCGGCTGGCCGCGCCGCGCGGCAAGGTGATCGGCGGCTCCTCCTCGATCAACGGCATGGTCTATGTGCGCGGCCATGCGGAGGACTTCAACGCCTGGGATGAGGCCGGCGCCAAGGGCTGGGCCTTCGCCGATGTCCTGCCCTATTTCAAGAAAATGGAAAGCTCGCATGGCGGCCAGAACGGGTGGCGGGGCCATGGCGGGCCGCTGCATGTGCGCCGCGGCAGAGCGGACAACCCGTTGTTCGACAGCTTTATCGAGGCCGGCCGGCAGGCGGGCTTCGAGGTCACCGACGACTATAACGGGCAGAAACAGGAAGGCTTCGGCCTGATGGAACAGACGATCCATCACGGCAAGCGCTGGTCTGCCGCCAATGCCTATCTGAGGCCGGCGCTGCGACGCGAAAACCTTGAACTCGTCAAATGTTTCGCCCGGCGGATCGTCATCGAGGACGGGCGCGCCGCCGGGGTCGAGGTCGAGCGCGGCCGCCGGATTGAAGTGATCCGTGCCACGCGCGAGGTCATTGTCGCGGCTTCGGCCTTCAATTCACCAAAGCTCCTGATGCTGTCGGGAATCGGTCCGGCCCCGCATCTGAAGGAAAACGGGATCAGGGTCGTCGCGAACAGGCGTGGCGTCGGGTCGAACCTTCAGGACCATCTGGAGCTCTATGTGCAGCAGGAATGCACGCAGCCGATCACGCTCTATTCGAAACTCAATCCCGTTTCCAAGGCTGTCATCGGCGCAAAATGGCTGTTTTTCAAATCCGGCCTCGGCACCACCAACCATTTCGAGGCGGCCGCCTTCCTGCGCTCGAAAGCCGGCGTGAAATATCCCGACATCCAGTACCACTTCCTGCCGATCGCCATTCGCTATGACGGGAAAGCGGCCGCCCGGTCCCATGGATTTCAGGCCCATGTCGGCCCCATGCGCTCGAAGTCGCGCGGCAATGTGGCGTTGCGGTCCTCTGATGCGAAAGCCGCGCCGATCATTCGCTTCAACTATATGAGCGAGCCTTCCGACTGGGAGGATTTTCGCCACTGCATCCGGTTGACCCGCAATCTGTTCGGACAAGCGGCCTTCGATGCCTATCGCGGCCGGGAGATCTCCCCCGGCCCGGAGGTTCATTCAGACGAGGCGCTGGACGCATTCATCACCGAACATGTGGAGAGCGCCTACCACCCCTGCGGCACCTGCCGGATGGGCTCCGCCGACGATCCGGATGCGGTGGTGGATGCGCAATGCCGGGTGATCGGGGTCGACCGGCTTCGGGTCGCCGATTCTTCGACCTTCCCGATGATCACCAACGGCAATCTCAACGGCCCGACGATGATGCTGGGTGAAAAGGCCTCGGACCATATTCTCGGAAGACAGCCGCTCGGCCGCTCCAACCTGGAGCCCTGGATCAATCCGCGCTGGGAGACATCCGACCGATAGCGGACGCCCGGAGTGGGTGGCTGAATGGCCCTTGAAACGATGATTTAACCTTCATCGGTGATGGTCTTGGACAATCAATGAACTGCCTTTGCATGATCGGCCAACCGAGCGCAGCTTTCGCGTAGCGCCCAGAGCGAGATGTCCGTGTCAATTGCCAATCAGGTCGGAAAGCTCACACAACCCGGCTGGACCGGTGACGGCGCCGTTCGGCGGCAGAAAATTACGCGGCTGACGGCATCCACCCTCGCATTTCTGGCCTTCTGCCTGCTGATGCTCTCCCTGCGTCCGTTCGATGCAATCAGCCTCTTTACCGCCGATGACGATGTGGAGGGAAGCGGCGACCGCCTCAACCAGATCGGCTTCCTGATTGCCGGGACAATCACCGTCACCGGCCTGGCCACACTGGTCAATCGCCGGCTGCTTGGTGTGTTTCTGACGCCAACCTGGCTGGGGGTCGGACTGGTTTTGCTGATGTCCATCCTCGTCGCAGCCGAACCGGCGACGGCCGCGCGATCGATTGCCCTGACCGTGATCGGAATGATCATCGCCGCATCGGTCGTTCTGCTGCCGCCGGATGAAAAGTCGTTCCAGCACATTTCCGCAGCGGCCATCTTCGTCGTGCTGGCGGTGGCTTATCTCGGCGTCATTTTTCTGCCGGACCTTGCGATCCATGGGCAAGACGGGCAGGAGCCGCAGCATGAGGGTCTGTGGCGCGGCCATTTTTCCCACAAGAATATTGCCGGTCCCGTGCTCTCGGTTTTCGTGATGTTCGGCATCTATCTCTGGCGGTCGAAATTGCGCGCCGTCGGCGCGATCATCGCCCTACTGGCTCTTTTGTTCGTGTTCCAGACCGGATCGAAGACAACATACGGCCTGCTGCCGATCGCCGTCGCCATCGTGTGTGCCGGCCGCATTTTCGGCCTGCCGCTTTTGACCGTCTGGCTGTACGCGGCCGTCGTTGTCCTGGCGACGGGACTGACGCTCGGAACGATCTATTCGGAAACCTGGGCCTCCTATACCGGCGCCATCCTGTCGGACCCGTCCTTTACCGGCCGTGTGACGCTGTGGCAGCACGGCCTGGACAATATCGGCCGCAACCTGTGGTTCGGCACCGGCTTCGACGGCTTCTGGGGCACGCCGCTCGTCCGGGACATCGAGTTTCCCTTCGATGCGGCCTGGGATTTTCGCGGCATTGTCCACGGACACAACAATTTCGTCGACATGGCGGTCACCATGGGCGTCGTCGGGTTCGTCATCCTTTTGTGGGCGCTGTTCATCGCGCCTGTGGTCAATTATGTGAAATCCTGCCGAGCACCAGCCAATACCGCCATTGCCGATCTGTTCATGATGATCCTGGTCTTCATGACGCTGCTGTCGTTTCTCGAGACGTTCTTCCTGCGGCGCATCGATCCGATCTGGCTGCTGATGTTCATGGCGGTCACCGGCCTGCAACTGACCGCCCGCTTTCGGACCGCGTGAGGCAAGGACGTGGCATCGGATCCGTTGATCCCCGCCAGGGCCGGGTTTCGCGAACCATTGGAAAAGGCCGGGCCGGAACGCTATTTTTCCGTAACGGATGCTTGAATTTTACCGGTGAAATGGTAAACGCATGGTCCGTCCGGCCGATCGGGGCCGTGGCAGATTGGGGCGTAGCCAAGCGGTAAGGCAGCGGTTTTTGGTATCGCCATGCGCTGGTTCGAATCCAGCCGCCCCAGCCATCTCCCCCGGGTCCATACCGGCCATCTGCCTGCAGACGCCCGACGCGTTATCCTACCGCTTCATCACCGACGAGATATCGTCGAGCGAGCGTTCCAGACGCTGCAGGTGGACGCGCAATGTCTGCCGTTCGTCGAGCAGGTTGAGCGCCACTGCAATGCCCGCCTGATTGACACCGAGATCGTTCTGCAGGCGCCATGCTATGCGGGTCCGGGTGATGCTGACGGCCGAGAATCGCCAGGCGGATGGGTCCGATCCCTGCGGCTCCAGGATTCCCTCTTCGACGAGTTCGACCACCCATTCCGACCGCACGCCGCAGGACTGGCACAACTCGGCCAGCGTCACCACCTCGATGACTTCGCCGGCAACCGTCACAGGATGTCTTGCCATGACCGTCAGCCTCCCAGTTTGGCGCGCGGATTGAAATCCATCTCGCGCGCCATGCGTTCGTAGAATTCACGGTCCTTGGCGGACTGTGCGGGCGGCACGGCAATCTGCAGCACCGCATAGAGATCGCCGGCGGCTTTTCCGGGAATGCCCCGCCCTTTCAGCCTGAGCTTCTGCCCGGTGCGGGCGTTTGCCGGCACCTTGAGGTCGACAGTTCCGCTCGGCGTGGGGCATTTGACCTTGCCGCCCAAAGCCGCTTCCCAAGGGGCGATCGGGAGATCGATATAGACATCGCGGCCGTCGACGCTGAACACCGGGTCCGGCCGGAATTCGATCTCCAGGTAGAGATCACCGGCCTGGCCCTGGCCGACACCGGGCGTCCCCTGGCCGGCAAGGCGGATATGCTGGCCTTCGGCGATACCCTTGGGAATTTTGACCTTGATCGAACGATCGCGGACGGTGACATGACCGGCCGCATCGACCTCCGGCGCGTGCAGGGAAATCACCCGGGTGGCGCCCTCATAGGCGTCCCTCAGGTCGATCACGATCCGGGCGTGGTGATCCTGCCCATGGGCATGAAACTCGTGCCTTGCCTGGCGCCCGGGCCCCGAGGCGCGGGCTCCGCCGAACAGGCTCTCGAAGAAATCGCTGAACGCGGACGCGTCGCCCTGACCCTGCCCGGCGCTGGAAAATTCAAATCCCTGGTCCCATCCCGGCGGCGGCCGGAAGTCCTGCCCGGCCTGCCAGTTGGCGCCGAGCTGATCATAGGCGGCCCGTTTTTCCGGGTCCTTGAGAACCTCATAGGCCTCGCCGGCTTCCTTGAATTTGGTTTCGGCACCGGCTTCCTTGTTGACATCGGGATGATATTTGCGCGCCAGTTTTCGGTAGGCACGCTTGATCTCGTCCTGTGTCGCGGACCGTTCCAGTCCGAGGATTTCATAATAATCCTTGTAATCCATTCAATCTATCCGATGCCGGAGCGTTGCAACGCGCTGTCCTTTCAGGGCTGCTGTCCAGATATGGCGAATGCCGGCATAGTGCAAGGCAAGGCGATCGAATTCCATGGCCTTTGCCGGCCGGTGCGGAGCGCGCCTGTCTTTACCAGAGTGGGGCTGGCCGTCCTAAGTCTCGCCGTCGAGTTCCTTCAGCCGGCCGTCGGCGAAGGCCCGGCTGGAGACCATCAGGAACAGGACACTGGCAATCGGCGGCAGCGCCATGTTGAGGATGAGGGCATATTTCAGGGACGTGCCGTCCGCCACGCTGGCGCCGTAGGATGCAAAAATGTCGCTGAGGATTCCGATCAGCACGGGGACAGCGCCATAGGCGATCAGCGACGTTGTGAACACCATCGATGCGACGGCCGTAGCACGGACCGATTGCTTGGTGATGGTGTGCATGCAGGCCATGGACGGGCCGAAGCTCGTTCCGGCGAGGAAGAACGCACCGAACAGGCCGAGATAGGCAAGGTCGAGATTGTCGCTCAGATAGACCAGCAGCAGCGGCGCCATTGCCAGGGTGCATGACAGGGATGACCACCAGAACTCCCACCGCATGTCGCGAGCGACCAGCTTGTTGGCGATAAACCCGCCCGCGAAGGTTCCCAGAATCAGACCGATGCCGAGATAGGCGCCGCCGACCCGGGAAAAATCCTCCGTGTTGATGCCGAATGTCCTCTGGAAGAAGGCGGGGATCCATGTGCCGACGCCGGCAAGCGTGTAGATCAGGGGAATGCCGATCAAAAGCAGCTGGATCTCGCGGCGTTTCAACATTTCCGCAACGTCCCGCCGCCAAGTGATCGCCGTAGGGGTCGGTGCCTTGTGCATTGCGCGCGGTTCCCGCAACGCCGCAAAGAGTATGATCAGGGGAAGAAACCCGAACAGGCCGAAGGCGATGAAGGTCATGCGCCAGCCGATCAGTTCGATCAGCACGCCGCCCAGAATGAGACCGATCAGGGTGCCGACGGTCCCGATGCCGGTAAAGGCGGAAATCATGAAGGCGCGGTTCTTGGCCGGCGCGACATCCGAGATGAAGGACTGCGCCGCCGGTACGCAGCCGGCCTCGCCGGCGCCGACCAGCATGCGGCTGGCGAACATCTGGACAAAACTGTTGACCAGTCCGCAGGCGGCCGTCGCGGCGCTCCAGACCGTGAGCGCCACGCCGATAAGGCGGACGCGGTTCCAACTGTCGGCAATGCGCCCGACGACCAGGCCCATCACGGCATAGACCAACGCAAATGCGAAACCGCCCAGCAGCCCCATCTGCCCATCGGACAAATCAAGTTCCGCCTTGACCGGTTCGACCATAAGCGAAAACAGAACCCGGTCCATATAGTTGACCAGATTGACCAGACCGAGTACGGCAAGCACAACAACCAGGCTTTGCCGTTGCGACTGCGTCGCTGTATTTTCGGGCATGTCTCCCCACTTCTCTGGCGCTCGATGCGCGGGCCGATCACCGTTAGACGCGGCTTCAGCACTCGACACATGTTGCCCGTCCCACGCGCCCGCCCGCGTGACCTGGAACGATCAACTCAACACCTGAAAACCCATCGACGCGTGCCACGAAAATCCGCACGCTTTGCCGCACTTCAAACACGATCGTGATGGCCGTAGGCCTCAACGAATCGATTGCAATATAACAGCAACGCCCGGTCAGAGGCTACAATATCCCTTAAAATTATGTGGTTTTTGCCACACCGGAGCGCCGATATCGCCCTGAAGCGGATTTCACAAAGACGAAAATCCGTGATCGCCAAGCTCATCTTTCCAGGGGGGGTTGGCGCCGGCGCGCGACACCACGATCGAGGCGACCGCGGCTGCCAGGCGAAGGGCTTCCCCGATGTCGTCCGGCCCGATTGCAGCAAGCGCCGATTTCGACAGCAGGCCTTGCTGCTGCAGGCCGGCCAGGAAGCCCGCATCGAAACTGTCGCCGGCGCCCACCGTGTCGACCACGTCGACGGGCACAACCGGCGTTCGCGTTTCACCGGCCGCGCAGATGGCGCGGGCGCCTTCCGCGCCCATGGTCATGACGACGATGGAGGTTCCGGCCGCGATCCAGTCGGCGGCCGTCTCATCCGCCGATTTGCCGGGTTCGATCCATGCAAGGTCTTCATCCGACACCTTGACGATATCGCTGTGGGAAATCATGCGGCGCATGCGGGCCCGGTGGCTCTGCGCATCGGTGATGAAATTCGCCCGTATGTTGGGGTCGAAGGAAATGACCCGCCGTCCGGCCTCGCGCGTCAGCAGCGCCTCATAGGCACTGCCGCAGGGCTCGGGGATCAGACTGATGGCGCCGAAATGGAGCGCTTCGACATCGGCGGAAAAATCCGGCAGATGATCCTGATCGAGCATGCGGCCGGCGGTCTGCTCGTCATAGAATGTGTAGCGTGCATTGCCATCGGTTAATTCGACGAATGCCAGGGTCGTCGGGCGGTCCGAACGGGCGCAAAACGAGGCATCGACCCCGGACGCCTCGAGGTCTGCCTCCAGCATGCGCCCGAACATGTCCGTGGACAGGCCGGAAAAGAAGCCGGTGTCGATGCCGAGCCGGCCGAGAGAGATCGCCGTGTTGTAGACCGCGCCGCCGGTCACCGGAAGGAGAACATCGCTTCCGTCCGGCAGGCTGCGTGGCAGCATGTCGATCAGCGCTTCCCCGCAACACACGATCATGACAGCCACCGGTCGTAATCGGAGACCAGAAGATGCACCGGCGCGACGTCTTCCTCGATGTCGGAGAACCGGCCGATCGACTCGTGAAAGATGTTGTCGGTGAGGTCGTCATTGACGGTCGAGACCTCGCCGATGAGGACGTCCCCGCCCTCGCCCCAGAATTTGTGCCAGTTTCCAGGGCCCAGCGTGACGCTTTCTCCGGGTTTCAGCATCAGGGTCTCGCCGGCTTTCAGCGTTCTGGCGACGCCGTCGGTCACGACATCCACGGCGGCTGTCTCGTCCAGCGATCCCTCGCTGTCGCTCTCATACATCTGGATGGCGAGCTGCGCACCGCCGCGATTGATAATGTCTTCCGTCTTGACGATATGCCGGTGCATCGGCGAAATCTGATCGCGGCGCGAAATCATGATCTTTTCCGCATAGCACATGCCCCCGCCACTCCTCAGGTCCTCCAGCGAGCCGTTGCGGGTGGTGAACAGAAACAGTCCCGTCTCATCGAAACGGCCCTGGCCGTAATCGGTGATATCCCACCCGAGCCGCGCATTGGTGATACCGCCGATTTCATCCTTGCGCCGGATCATCTCGTCCGGTGTGAAATAGGCGAAAGGCGGCAGCAGGAATCCGAACGAGCGGATAGTGTCGTCTGCTGCAAGCAGGATCTCATTGACTTGCGAACGTTTCATCTCATCAGCCGTTGCTGGTTGCGATCCGAACGGGCCCGGCACGGATCGACGGGACCGGCCTTCGAATGCGATCAGGGCCGTATAGGGGATGTGACCCGAAATTCCAACCGAATTCAGATGGGACAGCGGATGGCCGGCCTGACCCGTTGCAGATAATAGTCCTTCACGGCGGCATGAACGTCGTCTGAAAGCGGCGGCAGGGCGGAAGCGCGCGCATTGGCTTCGACCTGATCGGGACGGGAACAGCCGGCGATCACACTGCTGACGGCCGGGTGGTCGAGCAGCCAGCGCAGGCTGAAATCGGCGAGGCTCCAGCCCTCGGGCACGAATGGCCTGAGCCCCTCGGCCAGTTCAACGCCGGTCGCCAGGGGAAGGCCGGAGAATGTTTCGCCGACCGAGAAGGCCGCGCCGTCACGGTTGTAGTTGCGGTGGTCCGACGGTTCGAAAACGGTCTCGGCGGTGAATTTTCCGGTCAGCAGCCCGCTGGCCAGCGGCAGGCGGGCGATGATGCCGACATTCGCCGATTTCGCCCTTTCCAACAGGTCCCAGACCGCGTCCTGGCGGAAGACGTTGAAAATGATCTGCAGCGATGTCAGCTTTTCCTGTTCGAGACAGATTCTGGCTTCCTCGAGCGTTTCCACACTGGCACCCCAGTGACGACAAATCCCCTCCTCGACAAGCCGGTTCATCGTGTCGAAGACCGCGCCGTCCCGCAGGATTTCAGTCGGCAGGCAATGCAGCTGGATCAGGTCCAGAGCGTCGGTGCGCAACCGCTCGGCGGAGGCCAGCAGGTGGCTGCGCACATCCTCATAAGCATAGTTGGCGGGGAAGAGGTCAGCCGACCTGCCCACCTTTGTGGCAACGGTCGGATGGGCGCTGGAATCCTCCATATATTGGCCGATCAGCGCCTCGCTGCGGCCGCCGCCATAAACATCCGCAGTGTCGAAGAATTGGACGCCCGCGGCCGTCGCGGCCGCCATCGTGGCCAGGGCGCGCGCATCGTCGATGGCACCGAAATCGCCGCCGAATTGCCAGCAGCCAAGGCCGATGTCCGAAACCTCAAGCCCTGATTTTCCCAATGTCCTGCTTTTCATGATTTCCTCGTCACCACGGGGTTGCGCCCGCGACATGATCTGCCGCAGGCGCTTCGGATTGCCGCGTTGGCGCCTCAGGCGCTCGTATAGGCGGTCCTGACGGTCGTATAGAATTCCGCCGCATAGCGGCCCTGCTCGCGCGGCCCGTAGCTCGATCCCTTGCTGCCGCCGAACGGCACGTGGAAATCGACGCCCGCGGTCGGAAGGTTGACCATGACCATGCCGGCCTCCGCATTGGCCTTGTAATGGGTCGCATGTTTCAGGCTCTGCGTGCAGATGCCGGACGACAGGCCGAAACTCGTATCATTGGCAACGGCCAGCGCCTCATCATAATCCTTGACCTTGATGACACTGGCGACGGGACCGAAGATCTCTTCCCGGCAGATGCGCATCGCATTGCTGCACTCGGTAAACAGGGCCGGCTGCATGTAGAATCCCGGATTGTCGCGCTCCAGCGTTTCTCCGCCAAAGGCCAGCGTGGCGCCCTCGGATTTGCCGATCTGGACATAGGACAGGTCCTGATCGAACTGGTTCTGATCGACCACCGGACCGATATGCGTTCCCTCTTTCAGCGCATCGTCGACGACAAGCCCCTCGAGGCGCTTGGTCAGTGCGGCGACAAAGGCATCGTGAATGCCCTCCGTGACCACCAGCCGCGAGGAAGCGGTGCAGCGCTGGCCGGTCGAGAAGAACGCGCCATTGGCTGCGCATTCGACGGCCGTGTCGAGATCCGCATCATCCAGCACGACAAGCGGGTTCTTGCCGCCCATTTCAAGCTGGAATTTGCGCATATGTTCGACACTGGCGGCGGCCACCCGCTTGCCCGTCGACACCGATCCGGTGAAGGTGATGGCGTTGACGGCGGCGCTGTCGAGAATGACCTGGCCGACGACGGCCCCCTGCCCCATGACGAGGTTGAGAACGCCCTTCGGCAGTCCGGCACGCTGCAGGATGTCGACGATCGCCCAGGAACAGCCGGGCACAAGATCGGCCGGTTTGAACACCACCGTGTTGCCGTAGCACAGCGCCGGTGCGATCTTCCAGGCCGGGATGGCGATCGGGAAATTCCACGGTGTGATGATGCCGACCACGCCGACGGGATGGCGGGTCATCTCGATGCCGATATTCGGGCGAACGGAAGGAACCGTCTCACCGGTCAGCCGCAGGGCCTCGCCGGCGAAAAAATCGAAGACCTGGGCGGCGCGGATCGTCTCGCCGATGCCCTCCGCCAGGGTCTTGCCTTCCTCGCGGGACAGCAGGGTGCCGAGTTCCTCCTTGCGGGCGAGGATCTCATCCGACGCTTTGCGCAGGACCGCGTGGCGCTCCAGCGGCGTCGAGCGCGACCAGGCCGGAAAGGCGGCGGTTGCGGCCGCGATGGCCTGTTCGGCGTCGGCGGTGCTCGCCCGGGCGTATTCGCCGACGATGTCATTGGTGTTGGATGGGTTGATATTGGGTATGGCCTCGCCCTTGACCCATTCTCCGTCAATCAGATTCGCATGGAGTGTCATTGTCAGTCCCGTTTTTTGCCGGCGCGACGGGCGCCGGATTTCACAACAGATTGCGTGATGCCAGATTGCGCATCAGCGCGGTGGTTCCAAAGGTCCAGGGCGGGCAGTCGGTCGACAGGCGGACCGTATTCTGCAGCGCACCCAGATCCCGGTTCGATATGGTGACGACGTCACCGATCTTATGGGTAAATCCCTCACCCGCAACATCCCGGTCCTGGGTCGGGGCAAACAATGTGCCCATGAACAGCATGAAGCCGTCCGGATATTGATGGTGCGGCCCGCAGGTCTGGCCGACGAGGTCCAGCGGATCGCGGCTGATCTCGGTCATCGAGCTGCGGCCGTGGAGGACAAAGCCGTCCTCGCCCTCGACCTTGAGATCCAGTTCGGCGGACCGGACATCGTCCAGTCCGTATCGGCCGTCAAACAGACGGATGAACGGCCCGATTGCGCAGGACGCGTTGTTGTCCTTGGCCTTGCCGAGCAGCAACGCCGACCGGCCCTCGACATCCCGCAGATTGACATCATTCCCAAGGCTTGCCCCTTTGATCTCGCCGCGGCTGTTGACGGCCAGAACCACCTCCGGCTCCGGATTGTTCCAGGTCGAGATGGGATGGAGGCCGACCGCGGCGCCCCAGCCGACCGACGACATGGGCTGGCCCTTGGTGAAGACCTCGGCGTCCGGCCCGATCCCGACCTCGAGATATTGCGACCAGACATCTTCCTCGATCAGCGCCCGCTTGACCCGTTCCGCATCTTCGGACCCGGCTTTCAGGTCCTTCAGACTGTCGCCGATGATGGCGCTGCACCGTTGCCGGATGGCATCCGCCTTCTGCGGATCGCCCGCCGCCTTTTCCTCGATCACCCGTTCGATCATCGAATTTGCAAAGGTCACGCCGCAGGCCTTGACCGCCTGCAGATCACAGGGCGCCAGAAGACGGGCGGCATCCGTATCAACCGCCGCATCACGGCTGGCCGACAGAAGTTCGGACAGCGAACCGATTCTGGCGCCATCGGCCTCAGCCGCATAGTCCGCCGGGTTCTCCATCTCCAGCAGGTCCGCCATCGTGGCAACGGATTTCGACGTCAGATCGAAAACATGGTCACCGCGCAGTATGACGACCGAGGGCCCGTCCTGCTCCGGCCGCCACACGCGTCCGACAAAAACGCCCTCCTGCGGCAGCCCTGCTCGACTGTCCATTACCGCCATCCGTCAAACCTCAATCGAATTCCTCGTCTGCCCGTGGTCCGGTCGACCCGTATATGGCATATTATCCGGTTGTAGGATAACCCTATAAGTGAAATTTTTTGGGAATTCGGCCTCTGATGAACAGGGGGATGGCGTGACCGGCTTGAGACACACAGACGCAGCACATCCATCTGCCGGCATTGCCGGCGTCATGCCGGGTCCGTTGGCAACAGCGGACAAATGCCGGTATGACTGCGGCCATTGTGCCTGCGCACGGGGAGCACCAATGTGAGATCGAAGACCGGCAAACCGCATTTCGGACAACTCGGACGGGATCAGCCGCTGCACAAGAAAGTGGCGACGCTCATCTCCAAGGAAATCGTCAACGGCCAGTTCCTGCCCGGCGACCGGTTGCCGAGCGAACACGAACTGGCGCAGATCTTCGAGGTCAGCCGCAATGTGGTGCGCGAGGCGATCGCCTGCCTGCGTTCGGACGGTGTTGTAGTTTCACGGCAGGGCCTCGGCGCCTTTGTGGTGCAGCCGGAACTGCGGCAGGCGATCCGCATCGACGCCGAAGAACTGCAGCAAAGCGGCAATCTCCGCAGCCTGTTCGAACTGCGCTCGACACTGGAGATCGAGGCGGCGGGGCTGGCCGCCGAGCGGCGGACCGACGCACAGCTTGCGCACATCGCAGAAGCGCTGGCGAAGATGACCGGTACCGAGAAACTGTCGGATGCCGGTATCGACGCCGACCTCGACTTTCACCGCGCCGTGGCCGAAGCGGCGGGCAATGAGTACATGGTCACTTTCCTGACCTATCTCGTCCACCAGATGCGCGAGACCATCGTTGCCGTGCGCGAGAACCACGGGCTGGAGGCCATCGTCGAGATCACGATCGCCGAACATCAACGGATCTTTGACGCCCTTGCCGCCGGCGATGCGGAAGCCGCCCGCGACACCATGCGCGCCCATATCAAGGGCGCGGCCGGGCGCCTCAACATCGATGTGTGAGCCGGCTCCGTTCCCCGGGGCGGCAACTTGCCCTTGACGCCCGGCCCATTCCTCATTAGTGACGATGCGCCCGCGGCGCATTGCAATTGCCGGGGCCAGACCCGGTCTGTTAGGGTCGCCAAGTCGGAGTGTAGCGCAGCCTGGTAGCGCACCTCGTTCGGGACGAGGGGGTCGGAGGTTCAAATCCTCTCACTCCGACCATTTCTC
>JANQMU010000121.1 GCA_028279875.1 Rhizobiaceae bacterium | reverse complement strand
GCGGTACTCGACGACCACATCGACATGCTCGCCGGCCAGTGCCAGGCCGTTCTTGATCGTGTTCCACCAGGAATCCGAATCCGGCGCATGGCTCACCAGAACAAAACGCTCACCCGCCGCATCAACCGCAGACGAAAACCCCAAAACAGACCCCGCCGCCAGAAACGACGCAAACAAAAACTTTCCCAAAAAATGCATGATTATAATTCCTCCAAACGGTGTCCGGCGGCACCGGTTCAAGCCGGATCATGATGTGTTCCCGGCGATCACTCCAATCGCCCTGCTCAAGGAACACATCCCGCGGTGATTTCAGAACATAAAGTTTGAAATACCGAATTTACGGAATATATATTCCAATAAAAGAGGCGAAGCGTCAAGCGCCATCTGGTTTGCGGAAAAACCGACAGCAACCGCGAAGGCGCGGCTTCGCTGCCACGGACATCAGCGAAATGAACATTTCCTTAGTGGAATATTCATTTCATATATGCCATAGAGGGCACGCCGTTCCGGTGAAAGGACAGACCTTGACCTCCGACATGACCGCCTCCAATCCACCACGGGACTTTGAATCCCTGCGCAGCCTGATTATCGAACGGCGCGACGTGTTGCCCAAACGCCTTGCCCAGGTCGCAAAATACGCCCTCGATCATCCGGACGAGATCGCCTTCGGAACAGCCGCCAGCATTGCCGGCGCCGCCAAGGTCCAGCCCTCGACACTAGTCCGGTTCGCCCATCAGCTCGATTATGCCGGCTTTTCCGACCTGCAGCGGGTGTTTCAGGCCCGCCTGCGCGATCGGCCTTCCAGTTACGAGGACCGTCTCCGGCACATCGAAACCAGAAGCCGGGATAAATCGCAAGAGATTGAATTATTGACCGGATTCCTGACGGCGGCGCGCCAATCGGTGGAGAATGTCACCGCCTCCATCGATCCGGTGAAATTCAAACGCGCTGTCGAACTGCTCGCCGGCGCGGACACCATCTACCTGATCGCCAAACGCCGGTCCTATCCGCTGATCGCCCATATGGCCTATGCATTCGGCAAGCTCAGGATCAGGAACTGCCTCATCGGCTCGCCCAATGGCATCGACGACGAGATCGCCGCGCTGGCTACCGGCCGCGATGCGGCCTTGGCCATCAGCTTCTCGCCCTATGCCGCCAACAGCGTGTCGCAGGCGCAAATCATGGCCGATTCGGGTGTGCCGGTCGTAGCTGTCACTGACTCCGCCTTTTCCCCGCTTGCCGCATGCGCAACGGAGTGGATCGAAATCGCCGAAGCCGATTATGCCGGATTTCGGTCGCTTTCGGCCAGCATGGCGCTATCGATGGCCTTCCCGGTCGCCATTGCCGAAGCCCGCCGGAAAGCCGGAAGGAAACCATAACACCATATCGGAATTTTTGTTCTGAATTGACAAAATTCTGGAATTAATGTTTCATCAAAAAGATCGCAATATCCGCCGATCCAATCGCCACCGAAGAGGCCCAGATGGCTGCTCCCGGCACAGACGACCACGACGCGAAGCCGCTTGACGTCATCACGATCGGCCGTTCATCCGTCGACCTTTACGGCCAGCAGATCGGAGCCAGGCTGGAGGATGTCGGATCCTTTGCTAAATCCGTCGGCGGCTGCCCGTCCAACATCGCCATCGGAACGGCGCGTCTCGGCCTGCGCTCGGCCGTCATCACCCGCGTCGGCGACGAACAGATGGGCCGGTTCATCCGCGAGCAGATGGCGCGCGAAGGCGTCGATGAGCGCGGCATCGTCACCGATCCGCAGCGCCTGACGGCGCTGGTTCTCCTGTCGGTTCAAAACGACGCCGACTTTCCGCTGATCTTCTACCGTGAAAACTGCGCCGACATGGCGCTGTGCGAAGACGACATCGATCCGGCTTTCATCCGCACGTCGAAATCGGTGCTGGTAACGGGAACCCATTTTTCCAAGCCGGGCACCGCGGCGGCACAGAAGAAAGCCATGGCGATTGCGCGCGAGAGCGGCAGTAGGGTCGTTCTGGACATCGATTACCGGCCCAACCTGTGGGGCCTTGCCGGCCATGGTGCCGGCGACGAACGCTATATCGCCTCGGCCGAGGTTTCGGACACGCTGAAGGCGATCCTCGCCGATTGCGACCTGATCGTCGGCACGGAGGAAGAGGTGCTGATTGCATCCGGTGAAAGCGACCTCCATGCCGCGCTGAACGCCATCCGGTCGCGATCCCAGGCCACCATCGTGCTCAAACGCGGCCCCATGGGCTGCATCGTATATGACGGCGCCATTCCCGAATCCCTGGAAGACGGCATCGTCGGCCAGGGTTTTCCGATCGAGGTCTACAATGTTCTGGGCGCCGGCGACGCCTTCATGTCCGGTTTCCTGCGCGGCTGGCTGCGCGGAGAAGATCACCGGACCAGTGCCACCTGGGCCAATGCCAGCGGCGCGTTCGCGGTCTCCCGGCTGCTGTGCTCGCCGGAAATACCGACCTGGAGCGAGCTGACGCATTTTCTCGCCAAGGGCTCGCCGCACCACGCCCTGCGCCGGGACGAAGAGATCAATCACATCCACTGGGCAACGACCCGCGCCACGTCAATCCCGCGATTGATGGCGCTGGCCATCGACCATCGGCGGCAATTGACCGATCTTGCCGATGAATTGAATGTCGACCACGGCCGTATCGCAGAATTCAAGCGCCTCGCCGCCGCCGCCGCCGCCAGGGTTGCCGCAGGCCGGCCCGGCTACGGCATGCTGATCGACGAACGCTTCGGACGACAGGCGTTTTTCGACGCCGCCAAACAGGGTTTTTCGTGGATCGGCCGCCCGGTGGAACTGCCGGGCTCCCGCCCCTTGCGCTTTGAATTCAGTCAGGACATCGGCTCGCAACTGGTTGAATGGCCGGTCGACCACTGCATCAAGGTTCTGTGCTTCTATCACCCGGACGACGATGCCGGCCTCAAGCGGCAACAGCAGGACAAATTGCTGGCTCTCTACGAGGCGGCCCGCCGGATTGGCCGCGAATTGCTGATCGAGATCATCGCCGGCAAACACGGGGCCCTCGATGACGATACGGTCGCGCTTGTGCTTGACGAAATCTACGCGCTGGGCATCAAGCCCGACTGGTGGAAACTGGAACCGCAAGCCTCGAGCACGGCATGGGCGAATATCGAAAGAACCATAAGGCAACACGATCCGCTGTGCCGTGGCATCGTTCTTCTGGGACTTGAAGCGCCGGCCGAACAATTGCGCGCCGCATTCAAGGCGACGGCGGACACGCCGCTCGTTAGAGGCTTTGCGGTCGGCAGGACCATCTTTATCGACGCCGCGCGGCAATGGCTGGCGGGCACGATGAGCGATGACGATGCGGTCGCAGACATGGCTCGGCGTTTCAGCGCGCTGTGCGAAACCTGGATTGCCTGCCATGATGACCCGGAAGGGACGGGATCCAGTCCACCGGCCGCCAGTCTACCGGCTGAATGAAAGCACACAGCGAGCGGAGCAAAGCGATGGGCAACACCGTGAGATTGACGATGGCTCAGGCCGTCACGCGGTTCCTGGTCAATCAGAAAACGCAGATTGACGGAAAGACCGTGCCGGTCTTCGCCGGCATGTGGGCGATTTTCGGCCACGGCAATGTCGCCGCGATGGGCGAGGCGCTGTATCAGTACAGGGACGAACTGCCCACACTTCGGGCCCATAATGAACAGGCCATGGCGCATGCGGCCATCGCCTTTGCCAAGGCCTGCTTCCGCCGCCGCATGATGGCCTGCACCACCTCCATCGGCCCCGGTGCGCTCAACATGGTGACGGCCGCCGGCGTCGCCCATGTCAACCGGCTGCCGCTTCTACTGCTGCCGGGCGATGTTTTCGCCGGCCGCCTGCCCGATCCGGTTCTCCAGCAGGTCGAGGATTTCGGCGACGGCACGGTCTCGGCCAATGACTGCCTGCGCCCGGTGTCGCGCTATTTCGACAGGATCGCCCGGCCGGAACAGATCATGCCAGCCCTGCGCCGCACCATGCAGGTCCTGACGGACCCGGCCGAATGCGGGCCCGTGACGCTCAGCGTGTGCCAGGACGTCCAAGCCGAAGCCTATGATTTCCCGACACGGTTTTTCGACGAAAAAATCTGGCTCCCCCGCCGCATCGAGCCGGACCGCAATGAACTTCAGGCAGCGGCATCGGCCATCCGGGAGGCCGAAAACCCGCTCATCATCGCCGGCGGCGGCGTTCTTTACGCTGAAGCCTGCGACCAGCTCCGGGACTTCACGGAGACGCACACAATACCGGTGGCGCTGACCCAGGCGGGCAAATCCGCTTTGCCCGACGACCACCCGCTCTGTGTCAGCGCCGTCGGCGTCACCGGAACGTCGGCCGCCAATGCGCTGGCGCAGGAGGCAGATCTGGTGCTTGCCGTCGGCACGCGTCTGCAGGACTTCACCACCGGCTCCTGGGCGCTGTTTCAACACCCCGATGTCAGGATCATCGGGTTGAACGTGCAACCCTTCGACGCCGGCAAGCATGATGCGCAGCCATTGGTCTGCGATGCGCGGGCCGGGCTCGATGCGCTGTCCGCCGCGCTCTCAGGTCACAGCACCGACACGCGTCTGGCCAATCGCGCCGCCGAGCTGAAAGAAACCTGGATGGCGGATGCCCGATCGGTGACGACGCCAGCCAATACCACCCTGCCCTCCGATGCCCAGGTGATCGGCGCCGTACAGCGAAGCCTTGATGACAACGCCATATTGGTCTGCGCCGCCGGCGGCCTGCCGGGCGAGTTGCACAAATTGTGGAACGCCGGCGATCCGGGCTCCTATCATCTCGAATACGGTTTTTCCTGCATGGGCTACGAAATCGCCGGCGGGCTGGGCGTCAAGATGGCGAGGCCGGATGAGGAAGTGGTCGTCATGGTCGGCGACGGCTCCTATCTGATGCTCAACTCGGAAATCGCCACTTCCGTCATGCTCGGCATCAAGCTGATCGTGGTCGTTCTCGACAATCGTGGCTTCGCATGCATCAACCGGCTGCAGATGGGCACCGGCGGCGCCAACTTCAACAATCTGTTGAAGGACGCCGCCCATGTGACTCTTCCCAATGTGGATTTTCGGGCGCATGCCGAAAGCCTCGGTGCCATCGCCGAGAAGGTGGAATCGATCGCCGACCTCGAACGGGCACTCGGCGCGGCCCGGTCCAATGACCGCACCACGGTCATCGTCATCGACACGGATCCGCTGATCGCAACCGAGCACGGCGGGCATTGGTGGGATGTCGCAGTCCCCGAAATCAGCCCCCGCGCCGAAGTTCAGGACGCCCGCCACGCCTATGAATTGGCGCGAAAGCGGCAGAACTGACATGCCCGAACCATCCTTCGCAACCCATGCAGGACGGAGCCGATGATACGGTTTGGCACCAATCCCATCGCCTGGACCAATGATGACGACCGGTCCATCGGCGCCCATATCAGCCTCGAACAATGCCTGCGCGATGCGGCGCAGATCGGCTTTGACGGCATCGAAAAGGGCCACCGGATGCCGGACGATCCCGAGGCGTTGCGGCAGGTGCTGGAGCCCCACGGGCTGACGTTCGTTTCGGGCTGGTATTCAACCAACCTGCTGGATCGCAGCATCGAAGCGGAAAGAGCCGCCATCCAGCCGCATCTTGACCTCCTGAAGGCGCATGACAGCAGAATCTGTATTGTCTGCGAGACATCAAACGCCATTCACGGGCGCGACGAGGTGCCGCTATCGCGCAAGCCGGTGCTGTCCGATGGGCAATGGCCGGGTTTCACGGCAGCCATCGAAGCGCTCGCCGGCCATTGCGCCGATCACGGCATCGACCTTGTCTATCACCACCACATGGGCACAGTGATCCAGAACGAAGAGGAAATCGATCGGTTCATGCGCGAGACGGGACCGGCAACGAAACTGCTTCTCGATACCGGCCACGCATTCCTGGCAGGCGCCGACCCGCTCGCCCTGGCGGAAAAACATATGGATCGCATTGGTCATTTTCATGCCAAGAATGTCCGCGGACAGGTGATGAAGGACGTCATCGACAAGGATTTGAGTTTCCTGGAGGCCGTGCGCCGCGGCATCTTCACGGTCCCGGGCGATCCGGAAGGCGATGTCGATTTTGCGCCGACCCTGGAGCTTCTGGCCCGGCATGACTTTGAGGGCTGGCTGGTGATCGAAGCCGAACAGGATTCGGCAATCCGCGACCCGCTCCATTATCAGGGCATGGGCCTGACCGCCCTGCGGTCCATGGCCCGTGCAGCGGGCCTGGTGGACTGAACATTCGAAGGGGATTGAACCATGTCGAGATTGCTGGTCAAACCAAGCGGCACCCACGGAAGGATCACCCACATCACCCCTCAAAGCGCCGGGTGGAACTATGTCGGTTTCGATCTCTACCGCCTGCATCCCGGCGAAACCGTGACGGATCGCTCGGCCCAACGTGAAATCTGCCTCGTCTATGTCAGCGGCAAGGGGTCCGCCGAGGCCGGTGACATGACATTCGGCTGTCTCGGCGAACGCATGTCGCCCTTTGACGGCGAGCCGGCGGCCATCTATGTGCCGGCCGGCACCCCGTGGTCGGTCACCGCCGAGACCGAGTTGGAGCTCGCCGTCTGCTCAGCCCCCGACATGGCCGGATCGCTGCCGCCCCGGCTGATCGCACCGGCGGATCTGAGCCGAGAAACCCGCGGCCACGGCACCAATACCCGCTATGTCACCAACATCCTCCCCGAGGACCAGCCGGCCCATTCACTGCTCGTTGTCGAGGTCATCACGCCCGGCGGCCACACCTCCTCCTATCCGCCGCACAAGCACGACCAGGACAACCTGCCGCATGAATCCCTGCTGGAGGAAACCTATTATCATCGTCTCAATCCGGCCCAGGGTTTCGGCTTCCAGCGGGTCTATACCGATGACCGCTCGCTGGACGAGGCGATGGCAATCGAGGATGGCGATGTAACGCTGGTGCCGAGAGGTTATCACCCCTGCGCGGCGTGCCACGGCTACGATCTCTATTACCTCAACGTCATGGCCGGTCCGAAACGCACCTGGAAGTTCCACAATGCCGTCGAACATGAGTGGCTGTTCGAGGCGTCGTAAACGGCCTGTCGCAGGCCCTCAGAGCCCATTCGGGAATTAACGATTGGGCTCTGAGTACGAACGACTGAAAACGCGCGTGAGTTGGTGAAGAGCGGCTTCTTTGGCAGTCAAACGGATTGTACTGAGCATGAAACCGACGCTCGTTATTCACCTGTTGACCTGAATTCAGAGCCCTGATCGCGGATCAAGACCTATTACGGGTCTTGTGCTAACGTGGATTCATGGAATTACTCTATGATTTGTCATCCGGTGAAGGGTACGACGTGCACGAAAGCAATTCAGTTAGACACTTGTCGGGCCTGCACCTGCAACAATTGGAACCCGACGCAAAGAAAAAATACGACAATTGATCTTGTTTTTTCAAGCAAAAAGTAGGTACGTAGCCAGACGGAAATACATGATTTTGTTGTCGGCGATTGTTTCCTCAAACACGATAGAAAGATGGAAGCAGTTATGAAAGATCTTGTCAGAACATTTTTACTCGGCGGCGCCCTGTCCGTATTGGCAGGCGGGGCAATCGCCAAGCAAGTAGAAAATTTGCACTGTGATACAACGAAATGTGCCTTTGACGAAGAGTTGGGTCCGTCGCAGACCAAGACATTCAACGGATATTGTGACGGCTATACTAACACCAAATACAATTCGAATATGGTTTGCCATGCCGTGAAGGGCATGACTTGTTCGGAGTTAATTTTCTTAGATAAACATTGGCAGTGCATGTGCACGAATTGGGAAACCAAAGAACAACACACGACGATCGATGTTTATTGTCAGGACCCGAATGAGTGAATGCGGAAACAGGCGGAAGTACCGGGGTTTGTTTCTGACAATTGAACCCGTCAACACAGGCAGAAAACTGGAGACAGCTATGAAAGCACTTATCAGTATGTTGATTCTCTGCAGCGCCCTGTCTGTATTGGCAGGCCCGGCGGTGGCCAAGAGAGTGGAGTCTTTGAATTGCGAAAACACAAACGGTAGTTGCCAATACAGCGAAGAGCTGGGGCCGTCGCAGACCAAGGAATATCGGGGATATTGCGCCGAAGAAAACCCGTACCAGTACAAGATGGTTTGTCATGCCGTGAAGGGTACGACATGCACA
>JANQMU010000082.1 GCA_028279875.1 Rhizobiaceae bacterium | reverse complement strand
GAAGCCATCGACCAGATCATTGACCTCCAATGTCGACATGCCTGCCAGTTTCTGCCGGTCGAGCATTTCGAAGACGGAGGCCAGCAATCGGCCCGATATGCGCATCAGCGCAAGTTCGTCGGGGGTCTTGACCATGTCAGGCGGCCGTGTCCTCAGCAGGACATAGTTGCGCCGCCTCCAACTGCATTTTCACGATGTCGTTGAAGGACGCGGTCGGATTGGCTTCGGCCAGCATACCGATCTTCATCCAGAACTCGGCCTGCGCATTGATCGAGCGGCACATGACCGTACTGGCGCGACGGACCTGCTCATGCAGTTCCTCGTCGATCTTGACAATGCCCATCAACGTCTCCTGAAATCGATCAATATGCGAACCATATATGATTCGTATATTCTGATCAATCCGATGCCGGAAGCCCAGCCGAGCGGGCTATCTCGACCGATCCGGAGCGCGGGGCTGAGCGGTCCTGTCGGTTTACCATGCGACGTCATTGCCGGCATGCCCGGTTCAAGTTGCCGCGCGGATGCGATAGTTTGGCATCTTCGGTTTGTTTGCCGGGGGCTCATGTGGGAGTTGTGGGACGATGCTACGACTGTTGGTCGACTTCCTATCGGGAATCATTCGTGTCTTGGCGGTCGTGTGCATCGTCGGCGGCGCCGCGGCGGGCTATGTGCAGGCGCCGTCGCTCGACGTCGAGCCGTGGGCTGGCGCGCTGATCGGGTTTGCGGCCGGGTTTCTCGCAGCCTCCATCGGCGCCGGACTCATCGCCTGCCTCATCCTGATCGAAAACCATCTGCGCATTCTGGCGGATGCCCAAGTGGCGTCGGGAAAGACGCTGACGCAGCCCGATGACAACGCGGCGCGGGACGAAACGGCGCTGGAACGGGCCGAACGGGTCGCCGCCTATACCCAGAAATACCGCAGCCGCGCCTATGATCCGCCAAAACCCGCCGAGACCGGCAGCACCGATACCGAAGATGCCGCCAAAACGGATGAGCCGGCCGTCAAAACGAACTGAGCCGGTTGCCGGTCAGCGCGGCCGGACCGGCTGGCGTAAAATGGTCTTGAGTTTTTCCGGAGCGGTCTTTCGGGGATCACCGAGATAGATCTCGTGGTGATGGCCGTTTTCGACCAGGCCATTTTGCGGAATATAGTCTTCATGCATTTTCTTCAGTGTCGGCCCCTCGTCCGAATAGGGGCCGATATGCATGATCTGAACGGCCCGTCCCTCGCAATAGGTCTCAAGACGCAGCTTGTCGAGGGCCGGCAGATCGCCGGAAGCCGCCACGACCTGCCGTATATCGGCCACATGATCTTCGGTGATCCAGTCGGGCTGCATGATCATCACCGTCCACTGCCACTGCTCCTTGTCGCCGCGCACGAAAACGCTCATGTCATCGGCCCACCACAGGGCCTGCAGCGGCGGCACCACATAGTCGCGGCCAAGGTCCTTCTTTGACAGGAATTTGAGTTTGTAGGCCATCGGATAAAGCGCTGCGAGCGCCTGGGCGTATTCGGTCTGCGCATCGGAATCGGGCACTCCGGCGCCGTCGATCATCAGGAATTGCAACGCCGGCACATCGACCAGCGAAAATGCTTTCGGCGAGGGTGCGAACAGTTCCCTCATCGACTTCTTGAAATCAATCTTGCTCATCTGTTTCTCCCAGCAGTTTCATCGTTCGCCGCAGCCATTCGATTTCGGATCGCAGTTGCGACAGGCTGTAGTCGAACAGGGCGGCAATATGCGGCAGGTTGGTCGGCGCGCGCTGCGCCGCGGCCTCGACCTTCCCGACAGTGTCCATGAGATTTTCGAGCCGGCCTTCAAGGGCTCGCGACCCGGCGCCCGGTGGCGCCGCCGGCCAGTTGGAGAGACCGAGCAGGATCGACGGATAGACCGGATGTGGATCCGCCAGCGCTTTCAGCGTCGCGGCCTGAAACACCGCCCTTCCCCGTTTCGTCGGGCTGAAGATTTTCCGTGTCTTCTTTTGTGGATCCCTTCGGCTTTGCGCCAGTCCGCGCCGTTCGAGCCGGTTGAGAATGAAATAGATCGACGAGAAGGCAAGCTCGGTCCATTCGCGCATGCCGCGCAGCCGGATTGTCTGTTCAAGATCATAACCATGGCTCGGCCGCTCGGCCAACAGGCCCAGCACGGCATATTCGGCATTTGTGACAGCGTCATCCATTATTCTAGTACTAGAATAAATAAGGAAACCGGTCAAGTGACATCTGTCGACCGGGTGATTCGGCGACAGTTTGCCAGGTCAAAAAACCGACAGGTATCGCGGTCTAGTGACCAGAATTGCGTCGCAATTCATTCAAAGTTGAATTTATGTAAAACTTCAACTAATACGTGCTAACTATCAGATATTACATGCAACTATTGATTTTACATATGTTCAAATATCAATTAAATAGTGTTTTTCATTTTTATACTTTGTTTACCAGTAATATTCATCCTCCGTTCAAGGATAGCGCCCCTCTTTGAAAGCAGGGGAACATCCTTTGACCCGCCAGACTCAGTTGGCGACACGAGGTACACCCAATTCATGATGATGACGGTGTTCGGGTACTGAAGGGAATCCAAGAAGGCCAGATCGGCCGCGTCACATCCGTCATCGTCTTTCGCACTTCTTTGGGGGGAGTGTGTCCAACCGTTGATACTGACAGTGAGACCGTTCGGGGATTCCCGATGGAACGGGAACTATTATGGACACTTCGAAAAACGTGGTCGATATCAGCGACCGCATGGAATTCATGGGGCTCGACGAGGAGAGCTCAGAACTCATTCAACTGCTGAAGCCCGTAGTCGAGCGCGAACTCGGCAACGGTCTGGACGTCTTCTATGAAAAGCTCCGGATGACACCGGAAGCCAAGAAATTCTTTTCATCGGAAGACCAGATCCGGCGTGCCAAAGGCGCGCAGCTCGGGCATTGGAGCAGTATTTCAAGCGGACGTTTTGACGCCCAATACGTCACCCAGGTGCGGGCCATCGGTTCGGTGCATGCCCGGATCGGCCTGCAACCGCAATGGTATATCGGCGGCTATGCGATCATCGTCGAGCATCTGATCAAGACGATCATCGAGGAATACTGGCCGGGCTCGCTGCTCAAGCGTGGCAAGCTGGACGGCAAATCCCTCGGCGAGGCGCTGGCCAGCCTGATCAAGGGGGTTATGCTCGACATGGATCTCGCCATTTCCATCTACAGCGAAGAAGCCGAGAAGGCCCGCGTCAAGGCGCAGGAGGAGGGCATCGCCAAGGAACGTGAGCTGGTGGCGCGCATCTTCGGCAAGGCGCTGTCCCATCTGTCCCAAAAGGACCTGAGCTATCGGGTGAACGAGGACATTCCGGACGCCTATGTAACCCTCAGGGACGATTTCAACGGCTCCGCGGAGACGCTTGCGGCGGCCCTGCAGCATGTCGGACAGACCGCCGATGCCATTCAAAACGGCTCATCGGAGATCCGCGAGGCCTCCGGCGAACTGTCGAAACGGTCGGAGCAGCAGGCTGTATCCGTCGAGGAAACGGCCTCGGCGGTCGAGGAAATCACCGCTACGGTTGCCTCCACCGCCAAGCGGGCGGAGGAAGCCAGCGATCTGGTCAAGACGACAAAGGACAATGCTCAGCATTCGGGCGAGGTCGTTCGCAACACGGTCGCGGCGATGGGCGAAATCGAGAGTTCGTCCGACCAGATCGCCAGCATTATCGGCGTTATTGACGACATCGCTTTCCAGACCAATCTGCTGGCGCTCAATGCCGGCGTCGAAGCGGCCCGCGCCGGCGATGCCGGCAAGGGCTTCGCGGTTGTCGCTCAGGAAGTTCGCGAGCTTGCTCAGCGCTCGGCAGTGGCGGCGCAGGAGATCAAGGAGCTGATCACCAAGTCCGGCGCCCAGGTCAAGTCAGGCGTCACACTGGTCGCCGAGACGGGCCAGGCGCTCGAGACGATTGTCAAGGAGGTCGAGGAAATCAGCGTCCACGCCACCGCCATCCTGGACACGGCGCGCGAGCAGTCCCATGGGCTTCAGGAGATCAACCAGGCCGTCAACACCATCGACCAGGGCACACAGCAAAATGTGACGATGGTGGAGGAATCATCCGCGGCGACGCATGCTCTGGCCAGACAGGCCGCCTCGCTGATCGAGTTGCTTGGCCAGTTCAGGCTGTCGCCAGGCGATGCGGTGGCGCAGCAGGGCGAGCCTGACGCGCCGGCGCCCCCGGCACCTGCAACTGCGGCCTATGTGGCCAATGGAAATGCGGCGATCGATATGGACAACTGGTCCGATTATTGACGGCCCCCTCGGCAATGGCTGGACCAGCGGCCACCGGATCGACGCATGGCGGCCTGACCCATAACACAAGATGGGTCAGGCCGCCGTCGGCATCGGGTCAACGCACCTGATCCAACAGCCTCTTGCACTCAAGCAGATCATAGAGCGCTTCCTGCAGCAGGGAGCGATCGTCGGCGGACAAATTGGACCCCTTGCCGGGCTCGCCGCCTTCGGCGGACCCTGAAGACCCCTGCGAAAACAAACGCCGGCCCGCCGGGGCTCTCGCCTCGCCAACAATCCGGTCATCATCGAAGCCGGCCTCCTTTTCGGCGGACGGGCTGTCGGCCGGCGGCGGCGCGGCGGCCGGTTCGGCCTTAGCGAGGGATGCAAGGGCATCTGCCGTCGTCACTTCGCCGGCGCCGATGGCAATGGCAAATCGCGGTCCGTTTTGCTTCAGCAGCTTCTGCACGCCCTTGATCGTGTATCCCTGATCATAGAGCAGATGGCGGATTCCCTTCAGCAGATCGATATCGTCGGGCCGGTAGTATCGCCGCCCGCCGCCGCGCTTCATGGGCTTTATCTGATTGAAACGCGTCTCCCAGAACCGCAGCACATGCTGCGGCAGGTCGAGTTCGTCCGCTACCTCACTGATTGTTCGAAAAGCGTCGGGGCTCTTGTCCATCATCTCATGGTCCCGTGGATCCGCCACGCGAAGGGTGGTCGTCCCACCGGCATCGTGCATGCACTACGCCACGCAATTGGGGCGGTATTGAGTCGTCATTGCAAAGCCTTCCGGCGCTTTTTTCAAGGCCGGAACGAGCAAAGGATGTGGATGAGATCAAATCTCGCCGGAATTCTTCCGGCCGACATGGGCTTTGAGGACCCGCTGCTTCAGCACATTCGACGCCTTGAAGGTCATGACCCGGCGCGGCGATATCGGCACTTCCTCGCCGGTTTTGGGATTGCGCCCGATGCGCTCGTTCTTGTCGCGGATCTGGAAGGTCGCAAAGGAAGAAAGCTTGACGCTTTCGCCACGGACGATGGCGTTGCACACTTCGTCAATGACCATTTCCACAAGGGCCGCAGACTCCGTTCTCGAAAGGCCTACCTTGCGGAACACCGCTTCCGCCAGATCCGCTCTCGTGATCGTCTTACCGCCCATTGATCAACAACCATCCCCGTTCATTGACTCTCAGATTGTCCTGAGTTCCCTCAAGAGTATTGACCAATTGCTGGCCGGTCAAGCCGTGATTTTGCTGCAGCGCACCGATAAATGCATGAAAATCATGATTTTTCCGCGGGAGGATCACCACCGGATCATGACCGCACCCCACGTGAAACCGCCGCCCATCGCCTCCAGGAGAACGACATCATTCTCCTTGATGCGCCCGTCCTCCAGCGCATCCACCAGCGCCAGCGGAATGGATGCCGCCGAAGTGTTGCCGTATCGGTCGACCGTGATCACTACCTTGTCGGGGTCGATACCCAGCTTGCGGGCGGAAGCATCGATGATGCGCTTGTTGGCCTGATGCGGAACGAACCAGTCGATGTCATCGGCGTTCATGCCGGTCGAACTGAACACCGCCTCGATGACGTCGGTGATCATGCCGACGGCGTGCTTGAAGACCTCCCTGCCCTGCATGCGCAGATGGCCGACGGTCATGGTGGATGACGGTCCGCCGTCGACATAGAGCTTGTCGCGATGGCAGCCGTCGGAGCGCAGTTTCGAAGCAAGCACGCCGCGGTCCGACATCTCGCCCGGCGATTCGACGGCTTCAAGCACGATAGCGCCGGCGCCGTCCCCGAACAGCACGCAGGTCGCGCGATCCTCCCAATCGAGAATTCTCGAGAACGTCTCCGAGCCGATGACCAGCGCCCGGCGGGCGAGGCCGCCACGCAGATAGACATCGGCTGTCGTCACCGCATAGACGAATCCGGTGCACACCGCCTGCAGGTCGAAGGCCGCTCCGCAACGAATGCCCAGGCGGTTCTGGATGTCGACGGCCGCCGCCGGAAAGGTGTTGTCGGGTGTCGAGGTGGCAACGATAATCAGATCGATGTCATCCGGCTCGAGACCGGCCTTGCGCAGTGCCGCTCGCGCCGCCCCCTCCCCCAGGGAGCATGTCGTCTCGTCGTCACCGGCGATATAGCGCTGACGGATACCGGTCCGCTGCACGATCCATTCATCGGTGGTGTCGACGACGTCCTCCAGTTCCTTGTTCGGAACGGCCCGTTTCGGCAGGCAGGACCCGTAACCTCGTACCACTGATCGGATCATTGTCATCCCTGTTGCTCCTGCGCCTGCATTTCCGTATCCGAGACGCGGGCGTGGTATATTTTCAGATCGTTTTCAATCTTCGACATCAGATCATTGCGGGCCATGTCATGGGCAACGTCGACCGCTGCGGCAAAGCCGTCTGCGTCGGTGCCGCCATGGCTCTTGATGATCACGCCATTGAGGCCGAGAAAGACCCCGCCATTGACCTTGCCGGGGTCCATTTTCTCGCGCAGCCGGTCGAACGCGCTCTTGGCAAGAATATAGCCCAGCCGGGCGAGCCAGGTGCGGGTCATCGCCGCGCGCAGATATTCACCGATCTGCCTGGCGGTGCCTTCCGCCGCCTTGAGCGCGATATTGCCGGAAAAACCCTCGGTCACCACGACATCGACCGTGCCCCGGCCGAGATCGTCTCCCTCGACGAAACCGAAATAGTTCATTCCCGGCAGGCTGCTCATCTTGAGGATGCGCCCCGCCTCCTTGACCTCCTCCTGGCCCTTGATTTCCTCGACGCCGATATTGAGCAGGCCAACGGTCGGCTTTTCGATCTCGAACAGGGCCCGCGCCATGGCGGCGCCCATCATCGAAAAATCGATCAGTTGCTGGGTATCGGCGCCCACCGTCGCGCCCACATCCAGCACGATGCTTTCGCCGCGCACGGTCGGCCAGATGGCAGCGATCGCCGGGCGTTCGATATTGGCCATGGTGCGCAGACAGAACCGCGCCATGGCCATCAGCGCGCCGGTGTTGCCGGCGGATACACAGACATCGGCATCGCCGTTCTTGACCGCGTCAATCGAACGCCACATGGACGAACGCCAGCGGCCGCGCCTAAGTGCCTTGCTCGGCTTGTCGTCCATGCGGACGGCGACCTCGCAATGGTGAAAGACACTGGCGTCTTTCAATTTGGGATATTTGTCGAGAACGGGCCGGCAGGCATCCTCGATCCCGAAGAGCTGAAACCGCAACTCGGGATGGCGATCAAGTGATAATGCAAGACCGGGGATTGCCACTTCCGGGCCAAAATCCCCTCCCATGACATCAACGGATATTGTGACCAATCTACACTGTCCCTTGCAAAATAGGCTGCGAGGCGCGATCGCAACTGCTCAATGCAGACCCAGTCCCATCCGTTCCCAGCGGGCTGAAAATAACGGTTTTGTGTCGGCATACAACAGAATTGTCGTGGTGAACCGCCCCTCCCCGGTTTTTCCCCCGATTGCGGCCACCACGGCTGCTATGCCGTCCCACCCATCGTCGCCCGGCGACGGGCGTCATTGTTGCCTGCGTCCGTAGTCGCGCAGACCGGCAAAGGGGGATTCGGCGGCTTCGTCGTCGCCCGGCTCATCGGCTTCGAATGTCAGTTCGACCCCCTGCTTGCGCGGATAGGGATTGATCGACAGGACGATGAACTCCTCACAGACCTGCCCGACATCGATGGAATCGCCCGCAAATGTCTCCGGCGCATCCGGACCCTCGGCCTCGATGATCATCTCGCCGACATCGCTGGTCTCGACCCGCGCCAACCGTGAGCCTTCCGGAACGAACAGCGCCTCGAACGTTTCGGCGATCACCGACTTCACCGGTTCCAGCGATATCACGCAGGCTTGGGTGATGTGCGCCTCGACCGTCCCCTTGACGCGAACGCCGTCGCGCTTCCAGCGGCTGAGATCGGCCTGGGCGGTCGCCAGTTCAACACTGATCACGCCCCACCGTTCGGCAAGCCCATCCCGTTCCCGTGCATCGGCCTCCAGGGTCACGTGAACCGGATTCGCGGACAGATGCCCGACATCGACTGGGTAGCTGAATGTTTTCCTATCCATCTCAGAGGTTTGCCGCATCTTGCTGATGATCTGATTCCAGTTGGCCCGGCCGTTTTTCCGGCCCCGTGCCCGCCGTCGCGGGCGGTGTGGCCGGCAGCCCCAGCCGGCCGAGCAGCAGATCGTCGTCGGCAACCGCCATCATCGCCCGGTCCAAGGCGAACATCGCGGCGGCCAAGGCTGCCATATCGGCATTGCCGGCAGGTTTCTCGCCAGGCTTTGCGTCCTTTCCCGGCGGATAAATATTGCGTGCCAGCGCCTCGGCAAGCCCCGCCTCGTCGCGCCGGCCAAGCGCTTCGCCATAGGCCTGCGCCCGTCCATAAAACATACGGGCCAGTTTTTTCATTCGCTTCGGCACACTGACATCGCCGATCCCCAGTTCACGCAGGGAATGGTCGATGTCTTCGAAAAACGTGTCGACGATATCCTGCGCCAATTGCTTGACCGCCGGACCGGCGCCGTCCGTGCGGCGAAAAAACAGCACCATGACGACGGACAGCATCTCGAAGCGCCCCATCACCGAATCCGGAACATTCATGCTGGTGAAATAGTCTGGATTGCGGGCCACAGCCGTCAATTGCCCGTAGAGCCCGTCGACAATTTTCCGGTTTTTCCGTTTTCGGTTAAAATGCCCGAAGATCATGGGTTTGCCTTATTTTCGGCACCGGTGGCCGTCATTGGGAAAGACCGGGATTATGCGGGCCTGTTGCATCAACCGCGCTGCTGGTTTACCGAAGCGGCCGGGAAAAGCAACGGTTCAGCCGATTGACCGATAGGGGAGATACTGTTGAAGCAGCGCAGATTCAACATGGAGCGACGGTTTTTTTGCCGCGGCGCCGTTGCCGTCGGCCTTTCGACAATGATGCTGACAGGCTGCAGCACCAGCGAAGTCCTGACGCAGGGCTATGTTGTCGACGTTCAGACACTGGAACTGGTGCCACCCGGATCCAGCAAGGATCAGGTGCTTTTGACGCTCGGCACGCCGACGACGCGGGCCGATTACGGCAGCGACGCCTTTTACTACATCTCGCAGAAACGGGTGCGCAGAGCGATGTTCCTGAAACCGCGCCTGGTCGAACAGTCGATCCTGGCCGTCTATTTCGACGATGATGAAACCGTGACGAGCTTGGCGAATTACACGCTCGAGGACGGCGTGGTCTTCGATACCATCTCGCGCACGACGCCGACCGGCGGCCGGGAGGAAACCTTCCTCAGCCGCGTCTTATCGTCCACCGGTTCCGCATCGGCGGGACGCGACAGCGCCCGGCGGATTTTCGGCGGCGAATAGGCGCGTCGGCAGGTTTTTTGGCCGCGGTCGGTTGCCTTGGCGGGCGGCCGCGATCTTTTAGACGACGACGGGCCGCACGCGGCTTTTGGCCGTTTCGGCAGAGGACCGATGATGAATGGAATCCGTACCCTGGCCGGCGCCCCGTCTGGCGGGTCCTAGTAGCGCAGGCCGAGCCGGCCACCGATCGATTCAAGTCCGGTGTTGGAATTGAAGATATTGGCGTTGGAGAAATGGTTGTAGAAAAACTGCAGCGTCAGCTTGGATGTGACATCGTATCCGGCGCTGAGCTGGAGATGAAACAGAGTCGACGAGCCGAGGTCCTTGGTAACGCCGGATGAGCTTGTCGTTACCTGCGAACTGTTCCACGCGCCGCCGCCGCTAAATCCGAGATACATGCGCTGCGTGAGATAGGCCTCCCAGTTCAGGCCGGCATAGACCACGTGGATTTCATCATCCGAAATGGCGTAATCGCCGCCCACATAGGGCCGCGGCGAACCGATGAAACTCAGAAAATCAGGGGACGGCGCAAGGACTTCGCCATTGATCACCCCGCCGGTAAAATGTTGCGGTGTGCCGGGACCCGTGTCGTAGGCGCCGCCCCCGAACCGGGCTTCCCAATATTCGGCGTTTTTACCGTACCGAATTCCGCTCGTGTCCTCGATTCCGCTTGCGTCTGCGCCAAACGCGTGCGTAAGAGCCATGATTTGAGCGGCTGCCACAATCGCCAAAATACGGATTAGTTGCATTCCAGTATCGAACCCCAAGACATCCCCGTCCCTAAAGATGGTTAATTGATAACCGGAGCGTTGAGATTTTCAAGTTTCAATTCAGCCATTTCTGTAAAAGATGCCATGCGTTGCATTAGAGCATCAGTTGATCCCGATTTACGCCTGTAACGGCCGGACCGGCCACGCCTGTATCGCACCAAATCCCCAAGTAACAGCCGAAGATGGCGCGTGCGCACGGCAAAAGACCCCGCGCGCCGCGCGGGGTCCCATGAAGGCAGAATCACGTTCTGGCCGGCTTTTCCTCAGGAATGCGCCAGAACCGCCAACAGCAGCAGGGCCACAATGTTGGTGATCTTGATGGCCGGGTTGACCGCCGGGCCGGCGGTGTCCTTGTAGGGATCACCAACCGTATCGCCGGTCACCGAGGCCTTGTGCGCCTCACTGCCCTTCTCGTGCTTGACGCCGTCGGCGTCGACAAAGCCGTCCTCGAAGGATTTCTTGGCATTGTCCCAGGCGCCGCCGCCGGAGGTCATCGAAATCGCAACGAACAGGCCGTTGACGATCACGCCGAGCAGCGAAGCGCCAAGGGCGGCGAAGGCAGAAGCCTTCGATCCGGAAATCACCAGCACGCCGAAATAGACGACCAGCGGCGCCAGCACCGGCAGCAGCGAAGGGACGATCATTTCCTTGATCGCTGCTCTCGTCAGTATGTCGACGGCACGCGCATAGTCAGGACGGTCCTTGCCTTCCAGTATCCCCGGCTTTTCCTTGAACTGCCGCCGAACTTCCTGAACAACCGTTCCGCCGGCCCGGCCGACAGCCGTCATGGCGATGCCACCGAAGAGGTAGGGGATCAGTCCGCCGAAGATCAAGCCGGCGACGACATAGGGATTGGACAGGCTGAACGAGATGTCGCCCATATCCGCAAAATACGGAAACTCCCCGGCGTTCGTCACAAAGAACTGCAGATCGTTGGAATAGGCGGCAAACAGCACCAGCGCTCCCAGCCCCGCCGAGCCGATGGCGTATCCCTTGGTGACGGCCTTGGTGGTGTTGCCGACCGCGTCGAGCGCATCGGTCGACTTGCGCACCTCGGCCGGCAGGCCGGCCATTTCGGCAATGCCGCCGGCATTGTCGGTCACCGGACCGAAAGCGTCGAGCGCGACGATCATGCCGGCGATACCGAGCATGGCCGTGACCGCGATGCCCATGCCGAGCAGGCCGCCCAGCTGGAACGTGGCGATGATGCCGCCGATGATCACGATGGCCGGCAGGGCCGTCGCCTCGAGCGAGACGGCAAGGCCCTGGATGACGTTGGTTCCGTGACCGGTGACCGAAGCCTGTGCGATCGAGTTGACCGGGCGTTTGTCGGTGCCGGTGTAGTATTCGGTGATCCAGACGATCAGGCCGGTCACGATCAGGCCGACAATGCCGCAAAGGAAGAGGCCAAAGCCGGTGTATTCAAAACCATTGTTGTCGACGATTGGTCCCCAGCCGATGGTGAACTGCGTCGCAATGGCAAGGCCCACGATCGACAGGATACCCGTCGCGATCAGACCCTTGTACAGCGCACCCATGATGGAGCCGTTCGATCCGAGCTTGACGAAGAACACGCCGACGATGGATGTGACGATACACGTCGCGCAGATGGCAAGCGGGTAGATCATTACCGATCCGAGCACCGCCGATCCGGCGAAGAAAATCGCGGCCAGAACCATGGTCGCGACAACGGTCACGGCGTAGGTCTCGAACAGGTCGGCGGCCATGCCGGCACAGTCTCCGACATTGTCGCCGACATTGTCGGCGATCGTCGCCGGGTTGCGCGGGTCGTCCTCGGGAATGCCGGCTTCCACCTTGCCGACAAGATCGCCGCCGACATCGGCGCCCTTGGTGAAAATGCCGCCGCCGAGCCGGGCGAAAATGGAGATCAGCGACGCGCCGAAACCAAGAGCCACCAGCGAGTCGATGACGGTCCTGTCGGCAACGCCGAAGCCCATCGGTCCGGTCAGGACGTAATAGTAGAAGGAGACGGCCAGCAGGGCGAGGCCGGCAACCAGCATGCCGGTGATGGCGCCCGATTTGAACGCGATGTCGAGCCCGGCCGCCAGGCTTCCGGACGCCGCCTGTGCCGTGCGCACATTGGCGCGGACCGAGACATGCATGCCGATATAGCCGGCGGCACCGGAGAGGACGGCCCCGATCAGGAAGCCGAAGGCCGCCAGGGATGAAAGCAGGAGCCAGGTGATCACGAACACCACCGCGCCGACGATCGCGATCGTGGTGTATTGCCGGTTCAGATAGGCCTGCGCGCCCTCGCGGATCGCGCCGGCGATTTCCTGCATCCGCTCATTGCCCTGATCAGCGGCGAGCACCGATTGCGTCGCCCAGATCGCAAAGACGATGGACAACAGGCCACAAGCGATGACAGCAAACAGAATTGTCAATGCCGTTCCCTCCAGTTTTCCGGAAATACAGTCCCGTTCCCGGCAGTTTCGTCAAGCGGCATCCCCGCCGGTTTCCAGCCGGCCGCCGCATCGCGCATGTAATGGCGGCAGCGGTCCGGTCCGTCAAGAACAAGTTACTGAATTGCACTGCCTTTCGGACGAAAGTAGCGGAAATCAGGCCACAATCGGCCGGTTTTTGCGCTCGCTCCTGACCTGCAGGCCAAGCAGCAGCAGACACAGGGTCGCGACCGGAACCATGATCATGTTGATTCCGTTCCAGCCGAAGGCGTTCAATATCTGGCCGGACATCAGGGAACTGAAGGCAACGGTGCTGAACAGGATGACGTCGTGGACGCCCTGGACCTTGTTCTTCTCCGAGGCCCGGTAGGTGCGGGTCACCATCGCGGTCGCGCCGATAAATCCGAAGTTCCAGCCGACACCGAGCAGGACCAGCGCCAGCCAGAAATTCCATAACTCGATGCCGAGGCTGGCGATCACGGCACAGATGATGAGGAGGATCAGCCCGGTGGCGACAATCGTCTCGCGGCCAAAGCGTGCAATCAGCCTGCCGGTGAAGAAGCTTGGGCCGAACATCGCCAGGACGTGCCACTGGATGCCCAGCGCCGCCAGATCGGTCGAAAAGCCGCAGCCGATCATCGCCAACGGCGCGCCGGTCATCATGAACGACATCAGAGCAAAAGAGCAGACGCCGCAGGCCAGTGCGATCAGGAAGCTGCGCTGGCCGATGATTTCGCCGAGCGGCCGTGCCGGCTCCTCGGGGCTGTCGTCGAGCAGAACCGAGTGTTCCTTGACGCGCAGCAGGAACAGAATACCCATGCCGATGAGTGACAGCACGAAAAGCCCGGCATAGGCGCCGGCAAACAGCGTCGGCGCAAACAGGTCTCGGGCGAATATGACCGTCTGCGGGCCGATGATCGCGGCGAAGATGCCGCCGATCAGCACCCAGGATATGGCCTGCGGCTTGAAGATCTCGGGCGCAGCGTCGGCGGCGGCGAAACGGTATTGCTGGACGAAGGCCCCGCCGATTCCGACAATCGTCAGCCCCGCCGCGAACAGCCAGAAATTGAGCTGGAACAGCGCATTGGCGGCAACGATGCCGCCGAGGCCGCTGATCAGGGCGCCGCCCATGAAGCCGTAGCGTCGGCCGATCAGCCGCATCAGCCAGGCGGCCGGTAGCGCGCCGAGCGCCACGCCGATATTAAAACCCGTCACCGGCGCTGTCGCCAGGGACTTGTCCTCCTCCAGGAGATAGTCGCCGACGATGCCGCCAAGCGATATGGCAATCGGCGCACAAGCACCGACAAAGGCGTTCGCCGATGCCAGGATCAGGGCGTTGCGTTTGGCGAGCCCGAGTTGCACGGCCGCCTGTTGACTGCTCATTGCGCACCTTTCCGGCACGAATTGACGGAACAAACCAGCACGATGGCCGTCCTGCGGCGCAGATGCCTGTCTGTTGCCTTGGAGCCGGGAAACCGGTGCGGCGGCGGGCCGCAATTTACCATCCCGGTCCAGCGGTGATATCGCAGAAACCGGCCAAACTCAATCGCCGATCCGGTCGATCATGTCGCGGCCGGCGACCGACGGACGCCTGGGTCTTGCGACACCCGTTTCAGCCGCGCATTCTCTCGCCCGACGGGTCGAAAGGCGGTTCCACAGCTATTCTGGCCGTACAGCGGCGGCCGAGAATCTCCACCTGAAACAGGTCGTCGTCGGCCCGTTCCGACAGGCTGGCGGGCACATAGGCCTGGGCCAGCGACATCTTGACCCAATGGCCGTATCCGCCCGATGTCACCCAGCCGACGACGCGCCAGTCGCCATCGCGCTGCGATGGCGGACTGGCGGTTCGCACTCCGCCCGAATCATAGCGCGGGGCGCCGTATCCGTGCGGCGGCGTCACCAATCCGTGGTCAGTCTCGCCGACCCTCGCCCACACCGGCTCGTCTCCCATGACGTCGGTGTCGTCGGTCTCGATGATCAGCGATACGCGGCGCAGTTTCGGACCATCCTCATTTTCGCGGGCGGCAGCCTGGCGGCCGATGAAATCGTTCTTGGACAGTTTGACGAAACGCTCCATCGATCCCTCATAGGCGCCGTAAATCGGCCGCAACTCGGCAAACCAGGTGGGGAAGTTCTTCTCCAGCCGCATCGACAGCAAGGCGCGCATGCCGAAATCCGCTATGCCGTGCGGCTCTCCGGCAGCTTTCAGCGCGTGATAGACGGTTCTTTCATAGGCCGGCTCCATCCAGATTTCGTAGCCGAGGTCGCCGGTATAGGAAATCCGGTTGACCCGGCACGGGCAGCCGGCGACATCCATTTGGCGAAAATCCATGAACCGGAAAGCGGCGTTCGAGACATCGATATCGGCCAGCGCCTGCAGCACGTCTCGAGCACGCGGCCCGGCGATGGAGAGGCCGACCAAAGTCTGGCCGAAACGATGGATTCGCACGGAGCCGTCGGACGGAAGGTGTTTTTCGAACCAGCGCATATGGTAGATCTGCGCGCCACTGGAGCCCCACACCATGAAGCGGTCATCGCCGGCATTGGCGATGGTGAAATCGCCGATCAGCTTGCCCTTTTCGTTGAGCATCGGCGTCAGAACGATCCGGCCGGGGCGCGGCATGGTGTTGGTCATCAGGTGCGACAGCCAGCCCTCGGCCCCCTCGCCCGTGATTTCGTATTTGGCGAAATTGGCGATTTCGGTGATGCCGACGCGTTCGCGCACGGCGCACACTTCGCGCCCGACATGTTCGAAATCATTGGACCGGTGAAAGGAAAGGTCATCCTTCGCCTCAGTGCCGGCCGGCGCGAACCACAAAGGTGTCTCAAGGCCCCACGTGTCGCCCATGACGGCATTGTTGTCGCGTACCATGATGTCGTAGAGCGGCGTCGTCTGCTGCGGGCGCGCGGCCGGCAGTTCCTCATTGGGAAAGCGGATGGAAAAGCGGCGGGCATAGTTTTCCCGCACCTTGGCATTGGTGTAGCGCAGCGAGGTGAAATCGCCGTAACGGGCTACATCCATGCCGAAGATATCGTGGCCGGGATCGCCGTCGACCATCCAGTTGGCGAGCGCCAGACCGACGCCGCCGCCTTGCGAAAACCCGGCCATCACGGCACAGGCGGTCCAGAAATTGGTCAGGCCCTGCACGGGGCCAACCAGCGGATTGCCGTCCGGTGCAAAGGTGAAAGGTCCGTTGATGGTCTGCCGGATGCCGGATTCGGCAAAGGTCGGGAAATGCCGGAAGGCGATCTCCAGGGACGGCGCGATGCGATCGAGATCGGGCTGCAGCAATTCATGGCCGAAATCCCACGGGGTCTCCCGCGGCGACCAGGGCACGCAGGCCTTTTCATAGGTTCCAAGCAGCAGGCCGTCGCGCTCCTGACGGGTGTAGATCTCGCCCTTGAAATCGATCACGCCGGCCAGTTCCCGCCCGGCGTGTTCGTTGAATTCGAGGACCTCGGGCACCGTCTCGGTCAGAAGATACATGTGCTCCATCGCCAAAACGGGCAGTTCCACACCGACCATGCGGCCGATCTCGCGGGCCCACAGACCGCCGGCATTGACCACATGCTCTGCCTTGATCACGCCGTTGCGGGTCACCACGTTCCAGGTCCCGTCGGCCTCCTGCGTAAGGTCGGTCACCGGGTTCCTGAGTTCGATCCGCGCGCCGAGCTTCTGGGCGGCCTTGGCATAGGCATGGGTCGTTCCGGACGGGTCGAGGTGGCCTTCGACCGGGTCCCACAGCGCGCCGACGAAATTGGTTTCATCCATCAGCGGAAACATCACCTTCGCCTCGGAGGGGGTGATGATCTCCGTTTCCATGCCGAGAGCGCGGCCGGTGGCGTGGGTATAACGCAGGAAATTCATGCGTTCCTCGCTGTCGGCCATCATCACGCCGCCGGTCAGATGCAGCCCGCAGGACTGGCCGGACAGGGATTCCAGCTCATCGTAGAGGGACACCGTATAGGCCTGCAGTTTGGCGACGTTCGGGTCGCCGTTCAGTGTGTGGAACCCACCGGCCGCGTGCCAGGATGAACCGGACGTCAGTTCCGAGCGCTCGACAAGCACACTGTCGGTCCATCCGGCCCTGGCCAGATGAAACAGCACCGAACAGCCGACCACCCCGCCGCCGATCACCACAACTCTTGCATGATTTTGCATGACTGTTGCTTCCCTTTTGGAACCCGATCTAGGGGCAAATCGTCGGCCCATGCAACCTGACTTTTCGCATCCGGTTGCGGATATACACCCTCGATGATGCAAATCCGCAGCAGCGTCTGGTGTGACCTGAGGCTTTGGTTTGCCTTGTCTGCCAGCCCGATCAAGCTATGATACCGCCGATTGATGCGGCCAATCGGACACATGGTTTGACGAAAAGGCCAGAGGAACTCATCTACGCGGTGGATGAGGTGCCACCGCTGAGGCACCTCATCTTGCTTGGGATCCAGTACGCCGCGCTGCTGGCGGTATATCTCATGCTTGTGGTCGTCGTCGTGCGGGCCGGCGGCGCAACACGCGCGCAGACCGTCGACGCCGTCAGCCTCGGCATGATCGCCGCCGCCGCTGGAACCATCTTGCAGGCGCTTCGAGGCGGGCCGGTCGGGTCCGGCTTTCTGGCCGCACCGGTCTTTTCCGCCATCTATCTCGGTCCGTCGTTGTTGGCCGCCGACCATTTCGGGCTCGGCGCGGTTTTCGGCATGACCATCTTCGCAGGGCTGGTCGAAATCGCCATCTCACGTTTCCTCAACCGGCTGCGGATCTTCTTCCCGCCGGCCATCAGCGGCTTCATCGTCACCATTGTCGGCATCCAGCTCGGGCTTGTCGGTGTCGACCATGTCCTTGATGTCGGCAATTTTGGCACCCCGCTCTATGCCACCCATCTGGGTGTATCGATACTCACGCTTGCGATCATTGTCGCTTTGAGCGTCTGGGCCGGCGGGATGGCGCGCCTGATGTGTTCGTCGATCGGAATCGCTGCCGGCTTTGTCCTGTCGATCGTTTTCGGACTGGTCTCCGTGGAAGCGCTCGGCGATGCCCTGTCGGGCCCCGTCGTGCGTGTCCCGCATTTCGGTCACATATCCTACGATTTCGAATGGTCGCTGATGCCTGCGTTTCTGATTGCCGGGATCGCCGCGGCGCTGCGGACGGTCGGCGTGATAACGACTTGCCAGAAGATCAACGATGCGGACTGGAAACGGCCGGATTACCGCTCGATCAAAGGCGGTATGCTGGCGGACGGCATCGGCAGCGCTATCGCCGGCGTTCTGGGCTGCATCGGGCAAAACACCGGACCGAGCCTGGTCGGCGTGTCCAAGGCTTCCGGGGCCACCAGCCGGGCCATCGCATTTTCCGCGAGCGCCATTTTGATTGCGTTCGCGTTCCTGCCGATGATCGGTTCCGTCTTCATGCTGCTTCCCAAGGCCGTCATCGGCGCTGCCCTGGTGTTTACAGCCTGTTTCATGATCACCGGCGGCATCCAGATCATGGTCTCGCGCAACGTCGATACGCGAATGACCTACGTTATCGGCTTGTCCATGCTCTTCGGGCTGTCAAGGGACATCTACAAGAACTTTTTCAAGCAGCTTCCGCAAACGCTTCAACCCCTGACCGACACGACCCTTTCCCTGGCGGTTGTCTGCGCGCTGCTCCTGCACTCCGTGTTTCGCATCGGAACCCGCCGTACCGCCTCCATTGCCATCGAGGAAACCGAACATTCGGTGGAGATGCTCGGAGAACTCCTGCGCTCGCGCGGCCAATCATGGGACCTGCCGGCAGACGTGTCGGATCGCGCGGTGGCGACCACGGAGCAGGTCCTTGCCCATATCCGCGATACCAAGCTGATACGAGGAAGCCTGAGGGTCGCCCTCAGTTACAATGAACTCGACCTGACCGTGACGATCGGTTACGACGGCACGTTGCTGACGCTGCCCAATGTCGGCGTGCGCAGGCGTGTGTTTCTTGAAGAAGAGTCGTTTTCCTATGGTCTGGCGGATTTCCTGATCGGCGTTTATCCCGACCGAATGGAAGCGTCTGCGCATGGCGATGCCGTGACAATCAAACTGGTCTTTGCGACTTAAAGCGGATTTCTTCCGGCTATCTCAAATTCGCCCAAGAAGCGCGCGATATCATCTGGCGCATCGTGAGTCGTCATAAGCGCTGATGCAAACGCGGCGTCACATGGGGAGATGGTCCTTGATCACACGGCGTAACGTTTTGAAAACGATGGCCGGCGGCGCCGTCCTTGCCGGCGCGGTGGGCGGTTACGCCTTCGGGGTGGAGCCGCTGTTCCGGCTTGCCGTGTCGCATTACCGCATCCGCACTCCCCGTTTCGAGGGGTTCACGTCAGCCAATGGCGGTCCGCTGCGCATTGCGGTGCTGGCGGACTTCCATGCCTGTGAGCCGTGGATGCCGGTGTCGCGGATCAAGACCATTGTCGACAGGACGAATGCCCTTCAACCGGATGCGATCGTGCTGCTGGGCGACTATGTCGCCGGGCTGAAGCGCTTCCGCAGCGCCATCGTGCCCATGAAACAGTGGAGCGACGCCCTGTCGCCACTGCGTGCTCCGCTCGGCGTCCATGCGGTTCTCGGCAATCACGACTGGTGGGTCGACGGGCCGGCCGTCTCGGAACATCTCAAGCGGGTGGGTATCCAGGTTCTGGAAAACCGCGCCACGCGCCTGGCTTTGCCGACGGGAAAGCATGTCTGGCTCGCCGGCCTTGGTGATCAACTGGCCATTCCGCTTGGACGCGGGCGCTTTCGCGGCGTTGATGACCTCGCCGGAACGCTCGACCAGATTGCCGACGACAACAGTCCCGTGATCCTGCTGGCCCATGAACCGGATATCTTTCCGGAGGTTCCGGCCAGGGTCGATCTGACGCTCAGCGGCCATACCCATGGCGGTCAGGTTCGGGTGCCGTTTTTCGGGCCGCCAATCGTGCCCTCAAAATATGGCCAGCGATATGCCTACGGACACGTTTCCGAAGGCAACCGGCAGATGGTCATATCCGGTGGTCTCGGCTGCTCGATGCTCCCCGTCAGATTTGGCGTTCCTCCGGAAATCGTCATGATTGAAACGATTTAGTCGGATTTCCTGAGAAAACGAATCATGGCTTCGACCGCATCTGCCGGCCCTCGCCGCGCAACCGTCCGGCCAGCCGGTCCAGCACCGCATTGACGAGATTGGGCTCGTCCTCCTGAAAAAACGCTGACGCGATATCGACATATTCGGAGACGATCACTGCCACGGGCACATCCTTGCGATTCGATAATTCATAGGTCCCTGCCCTGAGGATCGCCCGCAGGGTGGAATCGAGCCTGGATAGCGGCCAATCTTCGGTCAGCGAAGACCGGATTAGCGGATCCAGCGTTCGCTGCTGTTCGACCACACCGGAAACGATCGCACGAAACCAGGCCGCATCGGCTTCGCGATAGAGATCGCCATCCAGTTCCTTGCCGAGCCGGTGCATCTCATATTCATCGACGACTTCCAGCACGCCCGTGCCGCCAATATCCATCTGATACAGCGCCTGGACGGCGGCAAGCCGTGCCGCGCCGCGCTGATTGGCGGGTTTAGCGCTTCCGCCGTGACCATTGGCACTCACCGCTTTGCGCTCAGGTCGGATTTGATCTTGATCATCGTCAGTGCAGCACGCGCCGCAAAACCGCCCTTGTCGCTGTCGGCGACGCCCGGCTGCGGCCGCGCCCGCGCCCAGGCTTGCTCACGGGTTTCCACGGTCAGGATGCCGTTGCCGATGGCGAGCGATTCACTGATGGCCAGTTCCATCAGCGCCCGGCTCGATTCGTTGGCGACGATGTCAAAATGATAGGTTTCACCGCGGATCACGGTTCCAAGGGCAACGAAACCGTCATAGTCCGTGCCGCCCTGATCGGCCGCATCCAGAGCCATCGCTATGGCCGCCGGGATCTCCAGCGCCCCTGGCACGGTAATCACATCCCAGCTTGCTCCTGCTTCCTTCAGTGACGCGGTCGCACCCTGCAGGAGGGTATCGGCCAAATCGTCATAGAATCGCGCTTCGACGATCAGCAGGCGGGGATTGTCGGCCGCATTCATAGAGCTGTTCCTTTCCGGCATTGACAATAGGCCGGGGTAAATACACGGCCTGCGGTTCTTGGCAAGCGCTTTCGCGCGCAACGCCCGAAAGATGCGGGCAGGTCAGTCCGCCTTGAAGCCGATCAGGCGCTCGGCATAGCGCGCCATCTGATCGACCTCCAGATTGACCGCATCGCCGGCGCGGCGTTCGGACCACGTGGTGACGTCCAGCGAATGGCGGATCAGCAAGACATCGAAATGCACGCGGTCAACGGCATTGACCGTCAGCGACGTGCCGTCGAGAGCAACCGACCCCTTCGGCGCGATGAACCGCGCCAACGCATCGGGCGCCTGGAGTTCGAAGCGCCGCGCATCCCCTTCATCGGTCACCGAGACGATCTGCGCCGTGCCATCGACATGGCCGGATACGAGATGCCCGCCCAGTTCATCGCCGATTTTCAGGGACCGTTCCAGATTGACACGCGTCCCGGCGGTCCAGGCGGATATGGTCGTCAGGCGGAGGGCCTCCTCCCAGGCTTCGACCTCGAACCAGCTTTTGTCGTCTTCGCTGCCCGGCAGGGCCGTGACGGTGAGGCAGGTCCCGGAACAACAGATCGAAGCGCCCAGTTCGATGGTGGCGGGATCGTAGGCGGTTTCGATCCGCAGACGCCTCCCGGCATTGACCGGCACAATGGTCGAGATCGTTCCGACATCCGTGACAATACCGGTAAACATCAGCCGGTCCTTTCATAAATGCGCAACAGGTCATCGCCGAATTGCGACGTGCCGGCGAGTGTGAAATCCTTGGCCATGCGTGCCGGCGTGACCGGGGCATCGACGCCGTCCGGGCCGATCGTCACCGGTCCCTCATAGAGGTCGACCCGGTCCACAAGCCCGGCTTCGAGGAATGAGCTGGCGACGGCTGCACCGCCCTCGACAATAACCGTGGAAACGCCCTGCCCCGCCAGATCGTCCATCATCTCGGGAAGCGCAATTTTGCCGGCATTCTCATCGCAGGCCATCATCCGGCATCCGGCGCCGAGCAATTGCCGGTAACGCTCATCATCCGGGTCGGTCGTGGTGGCGACGATCAGCGGCACATCGACGGCCGAACGCACCAGGGCACTGTCCATGGGCAGTCTCAGGGTCCTGTCGAGAACGACCCGGATCGGCGAACGGTTTTCCAGCCCGGGCAGCCTGCAGGTCAGGGAGGGATTATCCTCCAGCACGGTTCCGATGCCGACCAGTATGGCGTCGGAGGCGGCGCGTGCTATGTGGGTCATCGCGCCGCTCTGCGCGCCGGTAATGGCGACCTGACCGGCGCCCCGGCGGCCGATTTTGGCATCGCGCGACAGGGCGAGTTTGAGACTGATATGCGGCCTGTTGGCTACCCGTCTCGTCAGATATCCGGCCAAGGCGCGCCGGGCCTGGTCGGCCAGCACATCTTCTTCGACCACGACGCCGGCGTCCCGCAGCATCGCATAGCCGCGTCCCGATACGCGGGGATCGGGATCGGTCGTCCCGGAGACAACCCGTGCGATGCCGGCGCGTATCAGACCCTCGGCACATGGCGGCGTGCTGCCATGATGGGCGCAGGGCTCGAGCGAGACATAGGCGGTCGCGCCGCGGGCAAGGTCTCCGGCCTCGGCGATTGCCTGGGTTTCAGCGTGCGGCCGCCCGCCGAGCGCCGTCAATCCGCGGCCGACGATCACCGGCACATCGCCGGCGGTCTGCACGATCAGCGTTGAAACCGATGGATTGGTCCCGGTGCGACCGAGATGGCGATAGGAATAGCGAATGGCCGCCGCCATCATGCGCCTGTCGAAATCGGTGACGGCCACGGGCGTCAGTCCTCCTGCTGGCTTCCACCGTTCAGTTGGGCGCTGAGTTCGTTGAGCACCTGTTCGAAGTCTTTCGGATCGCTGAAATCGCGATAGACTGACGCATAACGCACAAAGGCGACATCATCGATCGCCTTCAGCGCTTCCAGAACCATCAGACCGATCTTGTCGGAATGCACATCCGTTTCGCCCGAGCTTTCCAGGCGGCGGACAATGCCGGACGCGGCCCGCTCCACGCGTTCGCGTTCGACCGGCCGCTTGCGCAGTGCGATCTCGAAGGAGCGCATCAGCTTGTCGCGGTCGAACGGGACCTTTCGGCCAGTCTTCTTGATGACCTGCAAGTCACGCAACTGAACGCGTTCGAACGTCGTGAATCGTCCGCCGCAATCCGGACAGACGCGGCGACGGCGGATGGCATTGCCATCTTCGGCCGGGCGTGAATCCTTGACCTGAGTGTCTTCGGAATTGCAGTAGGGACAGCGCATCGATACTCCGCGATCTCTCGGTTGAATCCGCCGTGGCCGGCTCGCGCGCCCCTCTTACCAGAACATGTCGGCGCATGGAAATCACCCGGCGCATTGCCGATCCGGCATGCGGGCGGCACATCGCAGCCTGGGTGGCGAGATGGCCGTTGCTATTGATCCTGGTAGATCGGAAACGCGTCCGTCAGCGCAATGACCTTCTTCTTGACAGCCTGCTCGACGGCCTCGTTGGCCTCCGGTGCATTGGCGACCCGCAGGCCTTGCAGGACCTCGATGATCAGATTGCCGATCTGGCGGAATTCGGCCGGTCCGAAACCGCGGGTCGTGCCGGCCGGCGTTCCGAGGCGAATGCCCGAGGTGATGGTCGGCTTTTGCGGATCATCGGGAACCCCGTTCTTGTTGCAGGTGATGAAGGCCTGCTCCAGCGCGTGTTCCGATGCCTTGCCGGTCAGTTCCATCGGCCGCAGGTCGACAAGCAGGAGATGGGTATCGGTGCCGCCCGAGACGATCTCGAGCCCGCCTTCGACCAGGGTCGACGCCAGGACCTTGGCATTTTCGACCACCCGCGCCGCATAGGCGTTGAATTCAGGCGTCAACGCCTCGCCGAAGGCGACCGCCTTGGAGGCGATCACATGCATCAACGGGCCGCCCTGCAGGCCAGGGAAAACCGCCGAATTGATCTTTTTGGCGATATCGGGATCGTTGGTCAGGACGATACCGCCGCGCGGCCCGCGCAGGGTCTTGTGCGTGGTCGAAGTGGCGACATGGGCATGCGGAAACGGGCTTGGGTGGACACCGCCGGCAACCAGGCCGGCAAAATGCGCCATGTCGACCCACAGCCATGCCCCGACGGCGTCGGCAATCTCACGGAACCGGGCAAAATCGATGTGGCGCGAATAGGCCGACCCTCCGGCGATGATCAGGGTGGGCCGGTGTTCCCTGGCCAGCGCCTCCACCTGGTCGTAATCGATCAGTCCGGTATCAGCCACCAGGCCGTATTGCACCGCATTGAACCATTTGCCGGACATGTTGGGACGGGCGCCATGGGTCAGATGACCGCCGGCATCGAGGCTCATGCCGAGGATCGTGTCGCCGGGCTTGGACAGGGCCAGCATGACCGCCTGGTTGGCCTGGCTGCCCGAATTGGGCTGCACATTGGCAAATCCGCAATCGAACAGCCTCTTGACCCGGTCAATGGCCAGGTTTTCAGCAATGTCGACATACTGGCATCCGCCATAGTAGCGGCGCCCCGGATAGCCCTCGGCATATTTGTTGGTCAGGACGGAGCCTTGCGCCTCAAGAACCGCCCTGGAAACGATGTTCTCCGAGGCGATCAACTCGATCTCCTGCTGCTGTCGACCGCGTTCCTTGCCGATCGCGGCGAACAGTTCCGGGTCGGCATCGGCCAGCGGGCGATTGAAAAACGGATCGGTGGGATGGTCGAGAACGGCAACCGGATCGGACATTTGCAGCTTTCCTGACTGTTGAAAACGGCCTGCGACAGCCGCCATTGCGGCAATTGACGGACGATCCCGGCCGGCCGATCGCGGGGAGCGGGCCCGGGGCGGAATCTTGGGCGTGTCATACTGCCGTGCAGGAGATTAAACAAGGTTGAGCCGCCGCTATTTTCCGGCTGCGAACACAACCTGCCCGGTTTGCGTCAATTTCAGGCGATCACCCGGTCAAATGCACCGGGGTCGTCACGGAACGCTCTATTGCAGCGCCAGTTCCTCGACGCCGTCGCGGCGATAGATGTCGTCGCGGAACTGCACGACGCCGTCAGATGTCGACCAGGCGGTGACATAGGTAAAATAGACCGGCACGGGCTCTGCCAGTTCGATGGGCGTGCTCACTCCGCTGGCGATCACCTGTTCCATGGTCTGGCGGTCCCACCCCGCCGTGTCGCGCAACAGCCATGTCGACAGGTCGCGCACGTTTTGAACCCGCACGCATCCGGAACTCTCAAACCGCAGCAGCTTGCCGAACAGGCTCTGTTGCGGCGTATCATGCATATAGACCGCATGCGGATTGTGGAAATTGATCTTGGTCGAGGACATGGCGTTGATCTTGCCGGGGTCCTGGCGGAACATCAGCTTCGGCGCTTCTTCGGCGTTCCAGTCGATTGTTTCGGGCGCGACCTCGTTTCCACGACCGTCGAACAGGCGGATCGCATTGCGCGTCAGATAGGTCGGATCCTTGCGCATCAACGGCATGATGTCTTTCTCGATAATCGAGCGCGGCGCCGTCCAGTAGGGGTTGAGAATCACCTCGTGAATCTTGGAATTCAAAATCGGCGTCTGGCGGCTGATCTTGCCGACGATTGCGGTGTGGCGCAAACTCACCCGCTGCCCGTCCACCGCCTCGATATGGGCGGCCGGGATGTTGACGACCACATAGCGCTCGCCGAGAAAGCCGGACATCGAACGCAGGCGAATCAGGTTGGTCTCGAGCTGGCCGAGCCGGACAGCCGCCGAAACGTTGAGCGCGGCATAGCTGTGGCGCCCCAGGACACCGTCGGCCGGAAGACCGTGGCGTGCCTGAAAACGTTTGACCGCCCCGTCCACATAGCTGTCGAAGGCCGGTGATGTGCCGGCCGACCGTGTCATGTCTCCGGACACCATCAGCCGCTGCCGCAACACCGAGACGGCGGGATCGTTGACACCGAGCCGGAGCCTTTGCGATGACGGCACGACGGGCCAGCCGCCTTTCAGAACGATGTCCTGATAGGTCCCGATGGCGACTTCCACATTGCTGACTGTCTCGGGGCTGAAGATCGGCGTCTTGGAACTTACCCGGACGGCATTGCGCGACGCCTGCGCATCGAACTGGTCATCCCAGGAGCCGCGGCGCGGCGCGTTGATGATGCTCTCGATGGTGGTCTGGGTCAGCGTCTGCGCCGCTGCCCCGCCGGCTGCAAGGCCGGCGCCCGCCGTCACCACACTCCCCAAAAAGGCGCGGCGTGAAATGGATTTGCTAGTTCTCTTCATGGACATCAACAACTACCGTCAGGTGTCTTCCAACAGGGATTTCCGGCGCTATTCGTTAGCCAGTTTAGTAGAACCGGATTATAACAGCCAGCCCCTGAAATTCGCTTCACATTTTTGCGAGAACAACCGCCCGTCAACCCCATGCGATCCGCCCGCCGCCATTGCCCCGGCCCCCCTGTCATGGCTCAATCCCGACCGGGCGCGTCCGTGGCGATCAGGCCGCATTTCACAGCAATATGGCCAATTCAAGGTTAACAACTGATTGCCGTGAAATTGTCCTTAAAACCGGCCTGATATGTCACGATGTACGCGCCTGCGGCATTGTCGTTGCCTGAAATTTGGACATCAGATATGGACCGGACAGCACCGGATCATACCTGGCGTTCTCGCCGGCCGCCAGGCATGAAGGCAGGCACTTGATCTCGGCATGCCAATTGGGCTGATGGAAAAAGGCGAATGACTGGCGCCGCCCGGTGCCGCCTGCTTCCGGCGGTGGATTGACCACACGGTGAAGCGTCGAGACCCAGCGGTCATTGGTCCAGCGCGCCATCAGATCGCCGATATTGATGACAAAGGCACCTTCTACCGGCGGCACCGGGATCCACCGCCCGTCAGCGGCGTGGATTTCCAGCCCCCTCGATCCAGCCTGCGGCAGCAGGATGGTCAGGCTGCCATAGTCGGTATGGGCGCCGGCACGCAACTGACCCGGCTTCGGCGCGATGTCCTGTTGCGGATAGTTCAGTGCCCGCAAGGCGCTGATCGGCTGGTCGATGAAGGCACTGAAATAGTCTTCCGGCAGGCGCAGCGCGACCGCAAAGACACGCATGATTCGTTCCGCCAGTTCCTCCATGGCGCGATAGTAGGCCTTCCAGGCATCGACGAAGCCCGGCGGCTCATCGGGCCATATGGTCGCGGCGTAACAAAATGCCAGGGCCTGCGGGTCGGCCATCCCCTCGGGAATCGTCTGGGGACCGCCATTGAAGCTTTCCTTCAGATCGGGTGGCGTATCGACCCCGCGCGATTTCGCCAGAGCCTCCGCTTCCGGTCCGAGATATCCGTAAGGGTAGCCCTCGAACGGTGCCCTGGCAGGCTGCTTTGCGGCGGCCGGCAGGCTGAAGAAATCATGAGCCTTGTTCCACGCCGCGTCGATGACCGGTTGCGGGACGCCGTGATTTCCCACGGCCAGAAAACCGGTCGAGCGGCAAATCCGGTCGACCTCGGTGCCGAGGGCCTTCCGGTGGCTGGCGTCTGAGTCTTCAAACGCACCGAGATCGAAAATCGGAAATTCGGCTGACATGGATGGGGCCCGCATGAACAGATATTGACGGAAGGCGAACATACTGCCCGCCTTCCGTCAATATCGCAAACGCGTGCTCCAGGCCACCAGCCCTGGCCGTCAGAGACGGTAGAGGATCTGGTCGTTCCAGAAACGGTCGAGGCGCTGCAGCGCCTTGTTCATGCGCTGGAATTCCTCGGCGTCAATGCCACCCACCTGTTCGATCGAGCCGATGTGACGCTCGTAAAGACCGGTCACGATCTCGGCGACCTCCGTGCCTTTGTCCGTCAGGCTGATGCGCACCGACCGGCGGTCGACCCGCGAACGCTGATGGTTGATGAAACCGAGATCCACCAGTTTCTTCAGATTGTAGGACACGTTGGAGCCCAGATAATATCCGCGCGAGCGCAATTCGCCGGCCGTGAGTTCCGCATTACCGATATTAAAGAGCAACAATGCCTGGATGGCATTGATGTCGCTGCGCCCGTTGCGCTCGAACTCATCCTTGATGACATCGAGCAGACGGCGGTGCAGTCGCTCGACGAGTTGCAGCGCTTCCATGTAAAGGGAGCGCAACGCATCCTTGTCTTTCGGCGGAGATGCCTCCGCGCGCACTTGGTTCTTCATAATCATGCCTCACTGTCATATCCGGCGGTTTATGGTTTTCCACCTTGAGGCACACCCTATCGAATACGTCTAAAATTGAACTTAAAATGCAGCATTAACAAGAGGTTACTTCGCCCAATACAAATTTAGAGTGAATCCTTTCTTACTCAGATGGCGGATCGTCGCGCCCGGAAAAATAGAACCCGACGCGAAATATCGTGTAAATCAGCGCCACCAGCACATGCGACAGAACCAGCAGCCAGCGGCTGCCGTAAAGCTCCGGAAAGCCGACATGCATGACGAATTCGCTTGCCGCGGCAACCAGCCAGATCACCGGACCCCAGGAGACCAGCATCCACAGTCCGATACCGGCCACGGGCCAGAGCACCGCCAGGCTGGCGGCCGCTATTTTCCAGTGCACCGGAAGGAGATCGAAGCGCCAGGCGCCGCCTTCCGATATCCCCATCAGCAGTGCCCAGTAGCGAATGCCGGCGATCAGGCAGAAGATCGCGATGACCCGCTGGAATGTTTCGAAGGCGAGCTCCGTCGTGGTGAGTTGCGGCGCTCCGTGTTCTCTCATATCGCTCATGGCTGTTCGGGAACGCCCGCCAGTTCCTCGGCGCCGAGCGGCGCGAAGAACGCGTCGATGGCCGCCTCTTCGAGCCCTCCCAGGCCGTCCGGCTGCCATCTGGGATCGTTTGTCTTGTCGACGATCACAGCACGGATGCCTTCATAGAAATCACGGCCCTGAAGCATGCGGACCAGAATGCGATATTCCATGCGCATGCAGTCGGCGAGCGTCATCTTTGCCCCGTCGCGGATCTGGCGAAATGCGACGGCAACACTGGTCGGTGAATTGCGGGCGATGGCCTTGATGCTGGAAGCCGCAAGATCGCTGCGCGCCCGGGCTGCTTCAAGCGCGGAGAGCACGCCGGGCAGCGATTCGGCGCCGAACAAGCGGTTGATCTCGTTCTGATCCAGGACCGCATCAGGCGCGATATGCGGCGCGTGGAAACGCGCCAGCACCGCGCCCGTGTCCGCCTCCCGGGTCAGCGCTGTGGTCAGTTCGGCGAGATTATCCGCCGGCACGATATGGGTGGCGATTCCCACGCTGTGGGCGTCGCCGGACCGGATGCGTGCGCCCGTCAGCCCGAGATAATGTCCGGTCCTGTTCGGCAGCCGCGGCAGAAAATAGCTGCCGCCGACATCCGGGAAAAAGCCGATCCCCACTTCGGGCATCGAAAACACCGCATTTTCGGTCATGACCCGGTAACGGCCATGCACGGCCACCCCGCCGCCTCCGCCCATGACGATCCCATTGATCAGCGCCACAATCGGTTTCGGAAAAACACCGAGCCGCGCATTCAGCCGGTACTCATCCTGGAAAAAGGAGTAATTGGGCGTGCCGGCACGGCCGCTGTTATACAGATCCAGCAGGTCGCCGCCGGCGCTGAACGCCCGTCCCCGGCCTCGAATGGCGATGTGCCGGATATTGTCGTCCTGTTCCCATGCGTCCAGGGCCGCCGAGATTTGCCTGACCATGGAATGGGTAAGCGCATTGAGTGCCGCTTCGCGGGTCAGGGTGATGAGGCCAAGGGCACCCCTCGCCTCGATCGCGATGTCCTGTCGCTCGTCCGGTTTCACAGCGCTGCCCGTTTTGCCATTGCAACCAATCCCTTCATTGGCTGTAAGCACCCCCTTCCCCGAGGTCAATGGCGTGGCGACAGGTGATATTCAGGATTTTCGCCGCGCCACCGGTCGCGCTTTGACCGTTGGAATGATGCGCGCCGCCGTGATACAAGTCTGCAGCGGGCCGGAACGGGCCTGACTGGAGCGTGTAGTGATGAGGCAGCGATGAACCGGCAGTTTGACAAGTCCGTGTTGAAACATCGCAGTGTGGATGAGATCACCGGTGGCCGGCGCATGCGCCGCAACCGCAAGGCCGGATGGGTGCGAGACCTGACGCGCGAGAACCGGCTCACCGCGAGCGACCTCATCTGGCCGATCTTTCTCATTTCCGGCATCAACCGCCGTGAACCGATCGAGGCAATGCCGGACGTGTATCGCATCACCTGCGACCTTGCCGCAGGGGAAGCCGAGAAGGCCGCTGCCCTCGGCATACCAGCGATCGCGACCTTTCCCAATATCGAGCCGGATCTGCGCGATCAGACCGGTTCGAACATTCTGGCCGCCGACAATTTGATCAATCAGGCCACCCGGGCCATCAAGGCAGCGGTCCCTGAGATGGGCGTCATCACCGATGCGGCCCTCGATCCCTTCACCGACCACGGACATGACGGCATCCTGCGCGACGGCCGCATTGTCAATGACGAATCCGTGTCGGTCATTGCCCGGGCCGCAGTGCTGCAGGCGGAGGCCGGCGCCGACATTATCGCCCCGTCGGACATGATGGACGGGCGCATCGGCGCCATCCGCGATGCGCTCGATGCCGGTGGTTTCAACGATGTCGGGATCATGTCCTACGCAACGAAATATGCGTCGAGCTTCTACGGTCCCTATCGCGAGGCGATCGGAACGCAGGGACTGTTGAAGGGCGACAAGCGCAGCTACTACATCGATCCGGCCAACACCGACGAGGCTGTGCGCGATGCGGCGCTCGATGTCGAAGAAGGCGCCGATATGCTGCTGGTCAAGCCGGGCCTGCCCTATCTCGACATCATCTGGCGCCTCAAGCAGCGCTTCGCGATGCCGACCTTCGCCTACCAGGTCTCCGGCGAATATTCGATGATCAGAGCCGCCGCACAAAACCAGTGGATCGACGGCGAAAAGGCGATGATGGAGAGCCTGATCGCCTTCAAGCGGGCCGGATGCGACGGGATCATGACCTATTTCGCGCCGCAGGCCGCAGCGCTGCTCAGCCGGGATTGAGCGCGGATTTCGATGATCGGGACCGATCTCTTGAAGGTCTGCCGCTCCATCCCCACTTTCATGAAGCGTTCAACCGCGAAACTTGGCGGTCCCTACCGGCCCGGCGGGTTGGCGCCGCGGCGGACAATTCTGACTGGAGGATGGTGCAATGGCGGGCTCGACCGCAACACCCCAAACGGTGCGCTTCATGCATGCCGATCTTGACGACTGGAGAAGCTATGAGGGCGTCCGGTCGCGCCGGATCATGGCCTTTCTGATCGACTATGCTTTGGTGCTGGTGTTGTGCGTGCCGGCGGCGGTCATCGTGTTCTTTCTCGGCCTGTTCAGTTTCGGCCTGGGATGGGCGCTCTATTCGGTGCTGTTCGTCATCGTCGCACTTCCCTATGTGGGCCTGACACTCGGCGGCCCGCGTCAGGCAACGCCCGGCATGCAGATCGCCGGTGTGCGCATGGTGCGGTCGGATGGCGGGCGGGTCGACCCGATGCTGGCGATGGTTCACGCCGTCCTGTTCTGGGCCGGCAATGTTATCCTGACGCCGCTTATCCTGCTGGTCAGCCTCTTTGCGGACCGCAAGCGGCTGCTGCATGATATTCTGCTCGGCGTGGTGGTCGTGCGGGACGACCGTTAGAGAGTTTTCGTCCGCCGGAGCGGCGCGATTTGGAACATTGTTCTTCACGGCAGGCCGGAACGGCAAATCTTCGATTGTGAAAAGCGTCAACACGACAACCTTCGGCTTTGCCTGACGGGCCGTGCTGGAATACCCTTGGCCCGGCGTTCCTAACGACCGCAGGTAAGGCATGCAGGATTTTCACCTTCTGGCGACCTTCGCCCTCATTGGTGTGACCATCGTCGCCTACGCATCCGAGCGGTTCACCATGGAGGCGGTTTCGCTCGCGTCCCTGTCGGTCCTGCTGCTGGTTTTCGGTTTCTTTCCCTATACGGACACACAGGGCGTGGCGCTCACGCCGGCTCGGTTGCTGGCCGGCTTCTCCGATCCGGCACTGGTCACGGTGATCGCGCTGCTGATCGTCGGCCAGGGCCTTTTCGCCACCGATGCGATCGACGGGCCGGCGCGAACGTTCAGCAGGCTTGGCGGGGCCAGCGGTCGCCGCGCCATTTTCCTGGTGATCATCGCAGCCGGGGCGCTCAGCGCCTTTTTGAACAACACGCCCGTCGTTGTGATCTTCATCCCAATCCTCACCGTCATCGCCGCCCAGCGGCGATATCCGGGCTTCAAGGTGTTCATGCCGCTGTCCTTCATGTGCATCCTCGGCGGAATGACCACCCTCCTCGGGTCGTCGACAAACCTCATCGCGGCGGGCGTGGCGCGGGACTATGGCGTCATCGTTTCATTCTTCGACCTGACTGCTATGGGCCTGATGCTGGCGGCGGTGGGCAGCCTCTATGTGCTGTTCATCATGCCGTCGATGATGAAGGAACGGTCACAGGGCATGGTTCGGGACCACTCGACGCATGGCGCGCAGTTCATCGGCGAGATCCCCATCTCGCCGGGCCACCCTTTCATCGGGTTGCAGTCACGGGCCGGCATGTTTCCGGACATACGCGATCTGACGCCGCGGCTGATGCACCGGCGCGACATTCCCATCCTGCCGCCCTTTGAGGACATTACGCTGTCGGCCGGCGACACACTGGTCGTCACCGGCACGCGGCAGGCCTTCTCGCGCGCCCTTGCCCATGGCAGTGCCGTGGCCGAACCCGACGAGGCGGCCGAGGGCGCTGACATTGCCGATGAGAGCGGCGAAAGCCAGCGCCCCGGTCCCGACTATCATCTGGTCGAGGTGGTGATCGCGCCGGGTTCGCGCTTTGCCGGGCGCACCATCCAGCTATCGGGCATCAGAGCCAGATATGGCGTCTCGGTCTTCGGCGTCCAGAGAAAGAGCCGCATGGCGCGCATGCCGTTGTCGGAGATCCGGCTGGAACCGGGCGACACGCTGCTGCTGGGCGGGCATTACGATCAGATCCTGCAATTGCGCGGCGATCACGACCTGCTGTTACTCGAACACTCGGCCGAACCGGTGCCGCAATCGCGCAAGGCGACGATCGCCTTCGCGATCTTCCTGGCGATCATCGTGTTCTCCGCCTTCGATATCCTGCCGATCGTCGTCAGCGCAGTGACCGGCGCGGCGCTGATGATGGCGTTCGGCTGCCTGACGATCTATCAGGCGGCGCGCGCCTTCGACCGCCAGGTCTTCCTCCTCGTCGGGTCTTCGATCGCCTTGGCGACGGCCATGCAGGCCACCGGCGGCGCCGCGCTGATCGCCGAAACGGCGGTCACGGCGCTTGACGGCGCATCAGTCCCGGTGGTGCTTTCGCTGTTGTTTCTGCTGATGGCATGCATGACCAACGTTCTCAGCAACAATGCCACTGCCGTCCTTTTCATTCCCATTGCGCTCGGCATCGCCGGGCGCCTCAACGTGCCGCCTGAGGCCTTCGTCGCCGCGGTGATCTTTGCCGCCAATACCAGCTTTGCGACGCCGATTGGTTACCAGACCAATCTGCTGGTGATGGGCCCCGGACACTACAGTTTTCGCGATTACGTGAAGGCTGGACTTCCGCTGGTCATCCTCATCTGGTTAACATTTTCGTTTATCGCGCCGTGGTATTATGCCCTATAATCTTCCTGTAGCGTGATTGTGAGGAAGCCAACGCCCATCGATGACCAACCAGCCTGTCCAGTCCCCGCAGTTCTTTTTGACCGCGCCGTCGCCGTGCCCCTATCTTGAGGGCCAGTTCGAGCGCAAGGTCTTTACCCATCTGGTGGGGGACAAGGCCGCCGATCTCAACGATCTGCTGACCCAGGGCGGCTTCCGCCGGTCGCAGAATATCGCCTACCGCCCCGCCTGCGAAAACTGCCGTGCGTGCATTTCCGTGCGCATTCTGGCCCAGGAATTCGAGCAGAACCGCTCGATGAAACGGATCATGGCGCGCAATGCCGACGTCCATGCGAAGGCGTTTCCGGCCGAGCCCTCCAGCGAGCAGTATTCGGTCTTCCGGGCCTATCTGGATGCCCGGCATCAAAAGGGCGGCATGTCGGACATGACAGTCCTTGATTATGCGATGATGGTCGAGGACACGCATGTCCCGACCCGCATCATCGAATACCGGCTGCCGGCCGAGAGCGACGACACCGATGGCACGCCGCACGGGCGCCTCGCCGCCGTCGCCCTCAGCGACATCATGGGCGACGGGATATCGATGGTCTATTCGTTTTTCGATCCGGATTTCGCCGACCGCTCGCTCGGCACCTATATGATTCTGGACCATATCGCCCGCACCCGGGAGATGGGCCTGCCGCATGTCTATCTCGGCTACTGGGTCGCTGGATCACGCAAGATGGGCTACAAGACCCGCTTCCTGCCCCAGGACCATCTGATGGCAAGCGGCTGGGAACGCTACACCGGCGGGGAATTCTGACCGCGGCGCAAGAATCGTCGGGCTGTCCGGGCCGAGTACCGAGGCGTGTACCCATAAACCATTGGGAGCGGATGCCCGCTTTCGGCAAAACCCTCCGTGACTGATCAATCGACCGCGTAGGTCTGCACTGAGGACTTTCTGGACTTATGCGCGCGTAGTGAATGCAGATGCAGAAAGCGAAAAAGTTCGTTCGAGCATGCAACATCAGCGTGTCGACAATGCAGCCGATTTTTCACCGAACCGTTCATTAAAAACAAAGCCGATGGACGGTCTTCCAACAGACCATTCGCTACACCTTGGTCGAATTAGCAGGACGCGGACAGAACGATCGCTGATCTTGTCGCGGCCAACGGCTGGTTTCGAGGCATTGTAAACGGCAACGACGAGGAACTTGCGACATCGATTGTTTCTGGTCTGGTCGATCAGATTGGTTAATGTACTGGACAATCAACAATTTGATCCTACGGTTGTATTGTTGGATTGTATTTAATTGATTGCCGGCGGTTTTGTCATGCACTTCGAAAGTCTAAAGGAATATCGAGATCGTTTCAAAATCCATGCAGCACGGTTGAATCAGAGTTTTCTCGCTTTCGTTGCACTATTTGCTTTTTTCATAGCAATATCAGGAGCATACATAGATTACAAACGCGTTGAGAGTAAGCGTATCTCCGAACTACAAGAACTTGCGAAAATACAGCTGCATGGGACTATTGAAGATCAACAAAAGTCCGTCGAAGTTGCTAACGCCTTGGGGCAGGAGGTTAAAGAGCTTAGGGATAAGGAACTTTCTGTTTCTTTGCTTGGCACAAGTCTGCCTGCCAAGATATCACTGGCAGGCATAATGTTTTCCGTCTTGTCGGTTATTTGGGCTCTTTTCATTCGAGTCGAAAGACAAAGAACTACAATGCTGGTTGGTGGATTTGTCGCGGCAGCAAAAAAAGAAGGAAAAGGAGGACTCTCCATTGGTGAGTGCCCGTTTTGGTTGGCCCCAATTCGCCAAGTGCCAAAACACGAGTTTCTCAATCCAGAGGGAACTGCCAAGGTTGCTGATGTCCTAGAGTCAATCGGGTGGACGGATTCTGAACACACAACTAATTCGATCGTAATGAAATTTGTGTCTGCCATCCTCGTGCTTACAATGATCGCAAATGTGGGCATTACATTTGCGACTACCGGCCCGATTGCGCTGAACATGGAGTTGACGACTAATTGGATGACTCGGGTCGCAGTTTTCTCGTCAGTCGTCGCGACCGCCTTTGTTGGATGGTTGCTTTACCAAGAACTGTTCACCAACGGACCATCGGTCGTACATCTGGACCGCCGAAGAAACCTCCAGAAGATCATGGTTTTTTCAGGAGTTGGGGTAGCGTTTGTTCTATTTCGAGATTTTTGGACAGACAAAAACCCATCAGTCAACGTCGAGCAAATAGTAAGAGATCAAAGAGACAACAGGAAGAAACTGGCCGAGGTTAGTGCCAACCCAAGGTATAAATTCAGCTTCAAAGAAAAAGCGATTGAAAGGAAAAGACGGCAGAAAGTTCGCGACAAACTTATCGGCGAGGCCGAAAAATACGCAACTGATTATCTGGAAGCTGGGGAGGCTTTGCGTCAATTGTCACCGGTTGTTTCTGAATCCGCCGCTCTTTCGATCCTTGAACACTCGACCGCAACACCGGTCGAGAATCAAGAATTGCTACAAGCGGCTAGCAATGTTCTTTGGGCTACGATCAAGAATAACGCTCAGAGGGGTAAACTGACTGATTCTATTCGTCAATTAGATCTTTTTGCAGGGTTAGCTTCTCGATTGTCGGGCACGGATTCATTGAGTCGGCTAACCGAACAATCAATCGAATTGGCCGCGCAGCAGGCTGCAAAAAAAGGGGACGCGAGACTGCTCAACCGCGTCAAGAAGTGGAAGTCAGATCGCTGGAAGTTAAGATGGAATGACACAGTAATTTGGCACCATCCATTGGCATTAAAGAAAGATCCAATATTGGTCTTTCGGGCGAAAGGCAACGTTAGTGGCGAAGGTGAACAGGTGGAAATATTTTCGCAACGCGAAGTTCCGATTTAGTGCCCTTGAAATGCTTTGATGCCCAGAGCTAAGATGAGTTTGATGGAGCGTGTTCTAATGTAAGATGCTGGCTTGTACGCCAGCGATGGGGGTTCGAATCCTCCCGCCCGTCAACTTAAAGACCTGCTGTTCGGCGCGCTCGAATCCGCCTAGATGTGGAGCTTCGTCAGGGTGCTTTTCCAGACGTTTTTTCGATTTATGTCTAGAAATGGCTCAATCGCCAGATGTAGAGCGCACCGGCCACTTGCGCGCAATCAGCACCTGATGCAGACCCTGCAGCGAAGAGCGTTTGGATTGGACCATCTGATGGCGACAACCTAACTCGAAAACCGACCACTCCTCGGAAAGCCCTTCGGGGCCGTGCGGCCGGCCTGGGCGCGGTCGCCCATCCATTCGCGCAGTTCGTCGGCGGCTTTGGTGTGGGTCCGGCCGGCCGAATCGGTCCAGGTGAGGCCCTCTTCCATCGAAAAGGTCTTCACATCCAATATGCCGCCATCCTTATAGCGCTGTAGCCGGACACCCTTGCCGCGCCCCATCTCCGGCAGTTGCATGCGCGGGAAGATGAGCAGTTTCCTGTTTTGACCGACGACAGCGACATGATCGCCGACAGCCGGCACGCAGCGGGCTGCCTCGGCCGGCAGTTTGACGTTCATGACCTGCTTGCCCTTGCGGGTATTGGCGGTGATCTCGGCCTGCGGCACGATGAAACCGTTACCGACCGTGGACGCCACCAGCAGCTTGCCGTCCGGATCGTGCACGAAGGCCGAGACGATGTCCTGGTCACTGTCCATGTCGACCATGATGCGCACCGGCTCGCCATGGCCTCGGCCGCCGGGCAGCCGGTCGCAGCCGAGCGTGTAGAATTTGCCGCCGGTCGTGAAAAGCATGATCTTGTCGGTGGTGTGGGCCGGAAACGCGCTTTTCAGCTTGTCGCCTTCCTTGAAGGTGAGCGATGATGTGTCGGAAAGGTGGCCCTTCATGGCGCGGATCCAGCCCTTCTGCGAGACCACCACCGTCACCGGTTCCCTTTCGATCATCGCTTCCTGGATCGCCGCCAGATCTGTCTGCGGCGCATCGCCGAAGATGGTGCGGCGGCGGCCGATCTCGGTGTCCTTGCCGAAGCGCTTCTTGACCTTGCCGATTTCCCAGGACACGGTCGCCCATTGTTTTTCGTCGGACGCCAGCAGCGCCTCGATCTCGGCCTTTTCGCCGGTCAGGCCGTCGAATTCCTTGCGGATTTCAAGCTCTTCCAGCTTGCGTAGTGAGCGCAGCCGCATGTTGAGGATGGATTCGGCCTGCAGATCGGTCAGTTCGTAGCGCCGTATCAGTTCGGCTTTTGGATCATCCTCCTCGCGGATGATGCGGATCACCTCGTCGATGTTGAGATAGGCGATGAGGTAGCCGCCAAGGATTTCAAGCCGGCGTTCGATCGCCGCCAGCCGGTGGCGTGACCGACGCTGCAACACCTCCTTGCGATGCTCGAGCCATTCGAGCAGCACCTGCGGCAGCGACATGACCTTGGGCACCTTGCCCCTGGACAGCACGTTGAGATTGAGGGAAACGCGCGATTCCAGGTCGGTCAGCTTGAAAAGCGACTCCATGAGCAGCGTCGGATCGACACTGCGGTTCTTGGGCACAAGGACCAGCCGGATGTCTTCGGCCGATTCATCCCGCACATCGTCCAGAAGCGGCAATTTGCGAGCAATCAGCAATTCGGCGATCTTTTCGATCAGCCGCGATTTCTGCACCTGATAAGGAATCTCGGTCACGACGATTACATAGCCGCCGCGGCCCGACTCCTCCTTTTCCCAGCGCGCCCGCACGCGGAAGCCGCCGCGCCCGGTCTTGTAGGCTTCCAGAATGGAGGCCCGGTCTTCGACGATGACGCCGCCGGTGGGCAGATCGGGACCCGGCACCAGTTCGACGATCTTCTCGATGCGCGCGCCCGGATGCTTGATAAGATGCATCGCCGCATCGCACAGTTCGGCGGCATTGTGGGGCGGGATAGAGGTCGCCATGCCGACGGCGATGCCGGTTGCGCCATTGGCCAGAAGATTGGGAAAGGCGCCGGGCAGAACGACCGGTTCGCTGTTTTCCTCGTCATAGGTCGCCCGGAAATCGACGGCGTTCTGATCGATCCCCTCCAGCAGCAGCTCGGCGACCGAGGTCATTTTCGATTCGGTGTAGCGCATGGCGGCGGCATTATCGCCGTCGATATTGCCGAAATTGCCCTGCCCGTCGACCAGCGGATAGCGGACGGCGAAATCCTGGGCCAGCCGCACCAGCGCGTCATAGATCGCCTGATCGCCATGGGGATGGAAATTACCCATCACCTCGCCGACGATCTTGGCCGATTTCTTGTGCCGTCCGCCCGGACGCAGCCCCATATCGCTCATCGCGTAGACGATGCGCCGATGGACCGGCTTCAGCCCGTCGCGCACATCCGGCAGTGCGCGGTGCATGATGGTCGACAGCGCATAGGCGAGATACCGTTCCTCAAGCGCGGATTTGAGATCGACCGGTTCTGATTCATCATCGCCGCCGCCCGGCGGTACAAGGCTTTTTCCCATAATGCGGACTTAACCGAACCAGTGATTCGCGGCAATAGCGGACTTGACGGACGCGATTTAGGGTTCGGTCAACCAATATGACCTTAAATGCCGTCCCGGCATCCATATCAAAAGCGATCGGGCTGTTCATCGCCGCTGGATTTCGATTGAATAGTGCCCATATAGGGTTTCGCCCATCATCACGACAAACCCTTCTCGGAAAGGAAGACCTATGCTCGCTCAACACTTTCGGACAGGTTTGTTCGTCAGCGCCGCACTGCTCGCCTCCACATCGCTGTCGGCGGCGCTCGACGCGGATGACTTTGCCAAAAAGCTGATCCAGGCCTACGCCACCGGCGGTGCCGATCTGACCTATGGTGCCGTCACCTCGAGGGGCGATTCCATCGTCCTGAAAGACGTCGCCATTGGCGTTGCAGGCGAGACGCCAGAGATCACGCTCGGTGACCTTGTCTTCGAGGGCGTCAGGGAAGACGGAGCCGGCGGGTACAATGTCGCCACCGCGACCGAAAACGAAATGACCATCGTGGAAGACAAATTCTCGTTTTCAATCAAGGATCTCGTGGTCGAAAACCTCTATGTTCCGGCTGCGGCCAAGGCCGACACGCTCGACGAACTGTTTTACTACGACCGGGCGACGACCGGTCCGCTGGTGATGACATTCGACGGCCGGGACGTGTTCAAGATGGCCCGTTCCGAGACCAACCTCTCCAAGAGCCCTGATGGCGGCGGCCTGAGCTTCGATGCCCGCGCCAGCGGACTGGATATCGATCTCAGCGACGTCAATGATCCTCAGGCGCAACAGGCCATCAACGGCATGGGATACCAGTATCTGTCCGGCGATTTGGTGATCAAGGGGTCATGGCAATTCAAAACGGGCGAGATCGCGCTGACGGAATATGCGCTGACCCTGGACGATGTCGGCCGCCTCGATCTGCAGTTCTCGATGTCCGGTTACACGCTGGAGTTCATGCAAGGCCTTCAGAAATTGCAGGAACAGATGGCCGGCAAGGCAGACGATCCCAAGGCCCAACAGGCGATGGGAATAGCCATGCTCGGCATGATGCAGCAATTGACGCTCAACAATCTCTCCATCCGGTTTGACGACGCGTCCATCACCAACAAGGTGCTGGATATGGTCGCCAGCCGGCAGGGGTCCAGCCGCCAGCAGATGGTCCAGAACCTGCAGGCGATGTTGCCGTTTGCGCTCGGGCGGTTGAAAAACCCGGAATTCCAGAAGGCCGTCACAGAGGCGGTCAGTCTTTATCTGTCGGATCCGAAGAACATCGAAATTGCCGTGCGGCCGAACGCGCCGCTGCCATTTGCGGCTGTCGCCGGTTCCGCAATGGCAGCCCCCGAGAGCCTCCCGGACGTGCTCAACGTCACCGTCACGGCCAATCAATAGCCCTCAACGCCTAAACCGAAACCCCGCCGACCAGTCCGGCGGGGTGTTGGCGCACATATGACAGTGAACCGCCGCCGTTCAGTCGTCCTTGCTGACCGGGATGAGCCTCAGGTTGAGGTCGAGAAGCTGCGCCGCATCGGCTTCGCCCGGTGCGCCCATCAACAGGTCCTGCGCCTGCTGGTTCATCGGGAACATCGTGACCTCGCGGAGGTTTTTGGCGCCGACAAGCAGCATGACGATGCGGTCGATCCCCGCCGCCATGCCGCCGTGGGGCGGCGCGCCATACTGGAAGGCACGGTAGAGACCGCCGAAACGCTCTTCGACGACTTTCGCGTCCAGGCCCACCCGCCCGAAGGCCTTGATCATCAGTTCGGGAATATGGTTGCGGATACCGCCGGAGGCGATCTCGAAGCCGTTGCAGACCAGATCGTACTGGAACGCCTTGATCGACAGCGGGTCGTCGCCGTCGAGGGCATCCATCCCGCCCTGTGGCATAGAGAAGGGGTTGTGCGAAAAATCGAGTGAATCGCTTTCCTCGTTCCATTCGTAGAACGGGAAGTCGACGATCCAGCAAATCTCGAAACGCGTCTCGTCGACGAGACCCAGCTCCGTGCCGACACGGGCACGGGCATCGCCGGCAAAGCCGGCGAACTTGTCCGGATTTCCGGCAACGAAGAAACTGGCGTCACCGGCTTCAAGGCCGAGCTGGGCGCGGATGGCTTCGGTGCGCTCGGGGCCGATATTCTTGGCCAGCGGGCCGGCGCCGGCAACCGCGCCCTCCTCTTCGCGCCAGAAGATATAGCCCAGCCCCGGCTGCCCCTCGCCCTGCGCCCAGGAATTCATACGGTCGCAAAAGGCGCGGCTGCCGCCGGTTTTCGCCGGAATGGCCCACACCTCGACCTTCGGGTCATTGGCGATCATGTTGGCGAACACCTTGAAGCCGGATCCGGCAAAATGTTCGGTCACCGCCTCCATTTCGATGGGATTGCGCAAATCCGGCTTGTCCGTCCCGTATTTGCGCATCGCTTCGGCAAAGGGAATGCGGCGGAACGTGTCGGTCACGGGCTTGCCTTCGGCGAACTCGCGGAACACCTCCCGGATGACAGGCTCCATGGTGCTGAAAATGTCGTCCTGTTCGACAAAGCTCATTTCCACGTCGAGCTGATAGAATTCGCCCGGCAGCCTGTCGGCCCGCGGGTCCTCGTCGCGGAAACAGGGTGCGATCTGGAAATAGCGGTCGAAGCCGGACGCCATGACCAATTGCTTGTATTGCTGCGGGGCCTGCGGCAGCGCATAGAACTTGCCGGCATGCATGCGGCTCGGCACCAGGAAGTCGCGGGCGCCCTCGGGCGACGACGCCGTCAGGATGGGGGTCGAGAATTCGGTGAAGCCCGCCTCGCCCATCAGCCGCCGCATCGAGGCGATGATCTCGGTTCGGCGCACGATGTTGCGGTGCAGTGTCTCGCGCCGCAGGTCCAGGAAGCGATAACGCAGCCGCACATCTTCGGGATAGTCCGGCTCGCCGAAAACCGGAAGCGGCAGTTCCCTGGCGGCCGACAGAACCTCGATCTGGCGCGCATAGACCTCGACTTCGCCGGTCGGAAGGTTGGGATTGATGGTGTCGTCCGACCGGGCCTTGACGTCGCCGTCGATGCGGATGACCCATTCGCCGCGTACGCTTTCGGCGATCTGGAAGGCATCGGAATCGGGATCGGCGACCACCTGTGTGACACCGTAATGATCGCGCAGATCGATAAACAGAACGCCACCATGATCGCGGACACGATGAACCCATCCCGAGAGGCGGACGGTTGACCCGACATCCGATTTGCGGAGGGCGGCGCAGGTATGGCTGCGGTAGCGATGCATCGATCTTTCCTGAGTGTTTGGTCCGTTTCAATCGGCGCCCGACGCGGGGCGCAGCGGCGCCGGGTCGAAAGCCGCGCGGACAAGCGCATGGCGAACGGGTTTTGTCAAGAAGCCGCAGCAAATTCGGTCGCGAAACGTCGCAAATCGGAGAGACAATCCTGCGGTGGGTGCTATGGTCCGGTAAACGACACCACGCAGACCAGACCGCCCATGCAATCCATCCGACCGCTTGTCCCGCTTTTCGCGGCTGCCGCCATTTTGCTGGCCGGCAACGGGTTGCAGGGAACCATCATCGCTCTTCGCGGCGCCGATGCGGGCTTCTCGACCGCGATCATCGGCCTGATCGGCGCCAGCTATTTTGCCGGGTTCATGGGCGGCTGTTTCATCGTGCCGGGCATCCTGCGGGCCGTCGGCCATGTTCGCGCCTTTTCGGCGCTGTGCGCCCTGGCGGCCAGCGGTACGCTGCTTCTCGTGCTGATCGTCGATCCGATTGCCTGGCTGATCCTGCGTTTTCTCCTCGGCCTGTGCTTCGCATCGCTGTTCACAACCGTCGACAGCTGGCTCAATTCCGGCGTCGACAATGACAACCGCGCCCGGGTGCTGTCGATCTACCGGCTTCTGGACATGATCGTCGTGACCGCATCGCAGTTCATCATTCCGATCTTCGGCACGTCCAGCGACACAATCTTCCTGATCCTGGCGATCATGATCACTCTGTCCCTGGTTCCGATCTCGCTGGCCGACCGGTCGAACCCGAAACCGCCGGCCCGCTTTTCCTTCAATCCGGTGACGATCTGGCGCCTGTCGCCGATCGCCTGCATCGGCTGCATCTGCATTGGCCTCACCAATGCGACCTTCCGCATGATCGGGCCGCTCTATGCCCAGTCGATCGGCCTGCCGGTGACCGCCATCGCTACCTTCATGGGGGCCGGCATTCTCGGTGGCGCGGTGCTGCAATATCCCTTCGGCATGCTGTCGGACCGGTTTGACCGCCGTGTCATCCTGCTGATCGCGACGGCCGGCGCGGCCGCGACAGGTCTGTTCATCAATGGTTTCGCCGGCACCGATCCTGTGCTCAACTATGTGGGGATCTTCCTTTTCGGCGCCTTCTCTCTGCCGCTCTTTTCCCTGTCGGCCGCCCATGCGAATGACCATGCCGCCGAGGATCAATATGTCCATGTCGCCGCCGGGCTGATCTTCTTCTGGTCGCTCGGCGCCACCGTCGGGCCGTTCATTTCATCGGTACTGATGCAGATCTACGGACCCGACGTGCTGTTTTCCTTCACCAGCCTCGTTCACGGCGCCCTGATCGTGCTCACCCTGTGGCGCATGAGCGTGCGCGCCGGCGTGCCGCGCGGCGCCCGGAGCCGTTATCATGCCCTGCTGCGCACGTCGCTTTCCTTCACGCGGATGGCCAGCAAGGGCGATTCGAAGCCACCTCGTGACCCGTCGTAACCGGTTGGTAACCTCATAGGGTTCCGGGGAAGACAAGCACCGGATAATTGGCTACATACTCTGCATGAATATCATAAAAACGACCGACGCGCTGGCGGCCGCCTGCGCGGAACTTGCGCAGTCCGACTTCCTCACCATAGACACGGAATTCATTCGCGAAACCACATTCTGGCCGGAACTTTGCCTGATCCAGATGGCAAATGACGGCCGTGAATTCATCGTCGACCCGCTGTCCGAGGCGTTGGAACTGCAGCCCTTTTTCGACCTGATGGCCGACCGTTCGGTGGTCAAGGTGTTCCACGCGGCGCGGCAGGATATCGAGATCATCTATCATCTCGGCAATCTGATTCCGCATCCGATCTTCGATACCCAGGTCGCGGCCATGGTCTGCGGTTTCGGGGACTCGGTGTCCTATGACCAGCTGGTCCAGCGCACCTGCGGCACCCATATCGACAAATCCTCGCGCTTTACCGACTGGCGGCAGCGGCCGCTGTCGGAAAGGCAACTGACCTATGCCCTTGCCGACGTCACCCATCTGCGGGATGTCTACCGGTTGTTGAACACGCGCCTCGAAGAGGAAAACCGCAGCCATTGGGTCAAGGAGGAGATGGACATTCTGGAATCGCCCGCCACCTATGATCTGCATCCGGAAGATGCCTGGAAACGGCTGCGCATGCGGGTGCGCAAACCGCATGAGCTGGCGGTGATGAAAGAGGTGGCGGCCTGGCGGGAGCGCGAGGCGCGCCGCCGCAACATTCCGCGCGGCCGGGTTTTGAAGGATGACGCGATCTATGAGATCGCCCAGCAGCAGCCGAGGGACGCCGCAGCCCTCGGCCGCCTGCGGACGATCTCCAAGGGCTGGGAACGCTCGCAATCGGGACAGGCCATCATCGACGCCGTGCAAACCGCGATGTCCATGCCGAAGGAAGACATGCCGCGCCTGACGCGGCCTGCCCAGGTGCCGGAAGGCGCAGGCGCGGCCAGCGAACTGCTCAAGGTCCTGTTGAAGCTGACAACGGAAAAATACGGGGTCGCCCCCAAGGTCATCGCCAATGCCGACGATCTCGAACGCATCGCCGCTGAGGGCGAGGACGCCAAGGTCGCCGCGCTCAAGGGATGGCGACGCGAACTGTTCGGCGAAAAGGCTTTGCGGCTCCTGCGCGGCGAAATGGCCCTACGCTTCGTCGACCGCCGGGTGGAAGCGATCGAACTGCCGGCGTGAGTGACGTCACTCGTATGTCAGGCACCATCCGGGTGCCCGGACCCAGCATTGCTCCGGCGGCACATCGTTCGAGCGCACAAGGCGGGCTACTTTTCTGCCGTCACCATTTTGGAACGCGGCCGCCAGCGCCTTTTCCGATTCCGCGTCGCGCATGCCTTCGCACGGAAAGATCGCCACCGGCGAGATAAACCGTGCCGGCAGGTCATCGCCCGACCGTGTCACCAGAAAGACCGCACCGCTCAGATGCATATTGCTGAAATCGGCCTGTGTGAAACTCTTGTCGGTTGTCAGCGGCAGGACCAGCCGTCCCCCTTCTTTTAATCCGTCGAGCCAGGTTTCGGCCGGACGGGTTGCGCCGGCATTCACATAAATCGCATCGGCCGGTTCAAAGGGCGCTGTGCTCCCGTCGCCCTGAACAACCGTCACATTATCGAACGGCTCGAGGTTTTTTGCGGCCCGATCAGCCAATCCTGGATCGTATTCGATGGCCGTTACCTTGCCGGACGGTCCGACAAGGTGGGCCATGATCGCCGAATAGTAGCCGACCCCCGCACCGACATGCACGATGTGATCGCCGGGCTGCGGGGAAGCCTGCGACAAGAGAAAGGCATGCAGGGAGGGCTGGCCGTTATTGACATGGCGTTCCGGCACGATCCCGACAAGATCGTCGGTGTAGAGATAGACGGGGTCATCGTCGGGCGTCGGATCATAGTTCTGACGAAACCGGAATATCTGCCATGGTCCGGGGCCGAGAAAATCCTCCCGCCGGACAGCTGAGAAAGCGTCCTCAACGCGTTTGTCGGTGACGCCGAAGACCGACGAAATCTGTTTCGCATAGGCCCGGCGCACTACATCAAGGTCTTCTGCAGATGTCTTCATATTCGTGCTCCTCCGACTGCACAATGACACGGAATGATGGGCGTTGACATGGACGAATTGTCTCAACGGATGCGCCTGCGACCGCGCGAGACGGGAACTGTCTGTCAGGCCAGACAACACTGGGTCATTGAAAGGCATCTCTGCATTCGATCAGCGCTTTCTTGCTTTCTACAGGTATGCGCCGCCAGCGGAAAACAGCGGGGACTTGACTCCACCGCGTGACCGCCTTTCGGAATTCGTCACGCGGTCTCAAGTCGATACTTGATAAAAACGGCGCCCTCATACTCAGCCTCGCCAACACGTCTCGCTCCAAGCCGGTCAAGGGCGCCCAGGTTTTTACGGGACGGCGGCAGCAGAAACGTGACGAAGGGAATCCGCTCATCGGCGAAGGCAAACGCCAGCGCTTTTTGTGCTATGCGCCTTCCCATTCCAAAGGCCTCCGGTTTCAGGACCAGACCGAAGTCCCATTCATCACCCTCCTTCTGGAACCCGCCCCAGCCGACATATCTGCCGTCGAGCAAAATGGCCCAGTGTCCAAGCCCGTCGCGGCGCCAGCACTCTTCCTTGGAAGCGACAAATCCGGCCACGGCGGTCTCGTCCCATTGAAAGGTCAAAAGCGGCATGTGTTCGGCAACACGCGGGTCGGACATATGAGACATGATTTCGCCCGGCTCAATCCGGGGCAATCGGGTGAAAGTGATCTCGTTTCTCATGGAGTGTCCGCTGCGTTAATTCGGTGACGACCGATTGAAAGTCAACGCCCGACCATTTGAAAGCGGCGGCCCGTCGGAATTGAGCCAATATTCGCTTTGCTCCCGCAACTCCACTACCCGTCAAAGGAGAAGCACATGGACTTTCCGATCAGCCGCGCCAGTTGCTGCAGCCGAACCTCGAGGCGTTCGCCGGCGAAGTCGCTGAGGCGCCTCGGGCCCTTGAGGACGATGGTGTCGTCGCCTTCCGGGACAAATTTAAGCAGCGGTGTGATGCCCGGCATGGAGGCCGAGAACAGATAGCTGACGCGCAGCAAAGCGCCCAGCAGTTTTGCAAATTTCTGGTAGCGCGGCGTGGCGATTTCCGCCAGCGATTCGCTTAGCCAGTCGCCTCGCAACCCCTCGAAGCGGTAATAATTGGCAAGCGCCAGATAGGCACGTCCGGCATGGGTGATGCCGGCAAAGGTGCCGTTGGAAATCAGGTTCAGGGCCTGCGAACCGCGATAATCCGGATGGGCTCGCCAGCTGATATCGGCAAGCAGGCAGGCCGCCCGGCGATAGCGCCTGTCCTCCTCGGTCTCTTCGATTCCGAAGGTCCGGAAGGCGGCCTCCGTCCAGTCGGCCAGTTCGCGCGAGTGTTCGGGCGAACGGGCGCGCAAAATGGCGAGTTCGTCGGCAGCCGTCAGCAGCGGATCGCGGGTTTTGTCGCCTTGCTCCAGCAGCGAATACAGATAGCCTTCACGCACGCCGAGCGCCGAAAAGCTGATTTTTTCCGGGCGCATCGCCCGCAGGATCTCGCTCATCGCCACGGCGCCATAGGGCAGAAGGCTTCGCCGGTTGCGGGAAACGGCGCGCATCGCCTTGTTCTTGGAGGAGCCGTTAAGCTGCACCTTCTCCAGAAAGGGTTTCGCCGTCTCGAGGGGGATATCGTAGCCCTGGGTCATATGCAGCGGGTAGCTGATGGACTCCATGTGCAGTTTGGCCAGATTTCGCCAGGTGCCGCCAACCGCGTAGAATGTGCGTCCGCGCCCGCGCTCCAGCAATCCGGCCATGGCAATGTTGGTCCGGGCGATCTTGCGCGCCCGGCCAAGCGAGTTACCGGCAAGATCCGAAAGCCGCAATCCGCCGATCGGCAGCGTGATGCCCTCGCCCACCTCGCCATGTTTCACATCGACCAGTTCCAGGGAGCCGCCGCCCAGATCGCCGACAATGCCGTCGGGATCATAAAAGCCGCTGATGATTCCAAGGGCCGAGAAACGCGCTTCCTCGGCACCGCTGAGCACCCGGATCTCGTGTCCGAGAATGGCTTCCGCCTCGGCGACAAAGTCCGGCCCATTGGCCGCCTCGCGCGCCGCCGCGGTCGCCAGCACATGCATGCGGGTCGCCCTTGCCTGGATCGACAGGGTCCGAAAGCGCCGCAGCGCCGCCAGCGCACGGGTGATGCCCTCATCATCGAGCATGCCGGTGGTGGCGATCCCGCGGCCGAGGCCGCACAGCACCTTCTCGTTGAACAGAACCGATGGCATCCGGCTCAGCCCTTCATAGATCACCAGCCGTACGGAGTTGGAACCGATATCGACGACCGATATCGGCGCAATGCCCGGCAAGCGCCCCTGGGCTTCCGACTCAACCATGAGGCGCGGTTACTTTTCCGGCGTCTTGGCCTGTTTGGAAATCATCCCGGCGATCATCTTGGGCGCGCTGTAGGCCGTGGCCCCTCCGCGGCCGGACAGGCTGGGATTGGTCATGAAATAGAGCTGGGCGTTGAATGGTTCCTCTCCCGGTCGCACATCCATCCGTCTTGATGTCCCGTCCTCCAATATCTCATAGCTCTGCTGATTGTCGATCAGATTGCCCAGCATGATTTGCGACTGAACCTGCTCCTTGACGGTCGGGTTGGACAGTGGCACGAGCGTTTCAACCCGCCTGTCCAGATTGCGCGGCATCATATCGGCCGAGCCGATATAGACGAGCGAATCCTTGCTGGGAAGTCCCTTGCCGCGGCCGAAGCAGAAAATCCGGCTATGCTCCAGGAAACGCCCGACGATCGATTTCACCCGAATCCGTTCCGACAGCCCCTCGACCTGCGGCCGCAGACAGCAGATGCCGCGAACCACCAGATCGATCTCGACGCCGGCCTGGCTTGCCCGGTACAGTGCGTCGATGATCTCCGGATCGACCAGCGAGTTGGTCTTCATCCAGATCGCGGCCGGGCGGCCGTTCTCGGCATGCTCGATCTCGGTCTCGATATGTTCGATCATCCGCGTGCGCATCGTGCCGGGCGACACCGCAAGCTTCATCTCCTCGGTGGGCTCGCCATAGCCGGTGATGAAGTTGAAGACATGGGCGACGTCATGGGCGATATCCGCGTCGCATGTGAAAAACGACAGGTCGGTGTAGATCTTCGCCGTCACTGGGTGATAATTGCCGGTTCCAAGGTGGCAGTAGCTTGCCAGTTTGCCTTCTTCGCGGCGCACGACCAATGACATTTTGGCATGCGTTTTCAATTCGATGAAGCCGAAGACGACCTGGACGCCGGCCCTTTCAAGATCGCGCGCCCAGCGAATATTGGCCTCCTCGTCGAAACGGGCGCGCAGTTCGACAAGCGCGGTGACCGATTTGCCCTCCTCGGCGGCATCGATCAGCGCCCGGACGATCGGGCTGTCATTCGATGTGCGGTAAAGCGTCTGCTTGATCGCCAGCACGTCGGGATCGCGCGCCGCCTGCCGCAGGAACTGCACCACCACGTCGAAGGACTCATAGGGGTGGTGGATGACGATGTCCTTTTCGCGGATCGCCGAAAAGCAGTCTCCGGCATGCTCGCGGATCCGCTCCGGGAACCGCGCATTATAGGGCTCGTATTTGAGATCATCGCGGGGAGTGTCGACGATTTCCGAAATGGTCGACAGTGCCAGCAGGCCGGGCAGGATCGCCACCCGGTCTTCCGGCACGTTCAGTTCGCTGGTCACGAAATGGCGCAGCGATCTCGGCATTTCGGAGTCGAATTCGATGCGGATCACCGATCCCCGGCGGCGGCGTTTGAGCGCCCGTTCGAAGAGGCGCACCAGGTCTTCGGCCTCTTCCTCCACCTCGATATCGCTGTCGCGGATGATCCTGAAGGTCCCCGACCCCTTGACGTCGTAGCCCGGAAAAAGCGTCTCGATGAACTGGCCGACAACGTCCTCGAGGGTCATGTATCGCACCTCGCCGTCCTTGTCCGGCAGGCGCACAAATCGGTCCAGTGCCACCGGCAGGCGTAACAGCCCGGTCATCGGTTCCTTCTTCTTGCGGCTCAGCAATTGCAGGCCGATCGAAAAGCCGAGATTGGGAATGAACGGGAACGGGTGTGCCGGGTCGATGGAAAGTGGCGTGAGGACCGGGAAGATCGATTTGTAGAACTCGCGGTTCAGCCATTCCAGGTCATCGGCGCCCATATCGTCGGGGCGAACGATGTGGATGCCTTCTTCGGCGAGATATTGCTGCAGCACGGCAAGCGAAGCCTGCTGTTCCAGTTGCAGTTTGCCGATTTCCTCCAGCGCCTCGTTGAGCTGCCGCAGCGGTGTGCGCCCGTCCGGCGAGCGGCTGGTGATACGCTCGCGCACCTGGCCTTCGAGTCCGGCGACGCGAACCATGAAGAACTCGTCCAGATTGGCGGCGGATATGGACAGGAACCGGATGCGCTCCAGCAGGGGATGGGCGCTGTTTTGGGTCTCTTCGAGGACGCGCCGGTTGAATTGCAGCCAGGAGAACTCGCGGTTGATGAAACGCTCGGGACTCTCCATGAGCGATGTCCCGTCGCCAGTGCTTTCGCCTCCGGCCGCACCCACCATGGTCTTGTCGTCCATTACGCCTCACTCTCCTTTTTCAACACTCCATTCCCTAATATTGTGACGATCCAATGAAAAGACCAGTTTCGCGGGTCTGGAGGTCTTTGCTTCATTCGGCACCTCTGCAGTGAAATTTGCGTTAAAACAGGATCGTGTCCGCGATAGCGTTCGCCCATGCGAAATTCGTTCATGTGCCGGCAGCGGATCAAACAGCAACGCCAATCCTATCACAAAAGGAATCGCATCCATAAAGTGTGTTTGCCGGCACGGCGACCACGAGTATGCCATCGGGTCCCCTGCGCGCCGATCGGCGGCGGCGTTCTACGCAGCAATGCGATATTTCCCGGTCACACGAATCGGCTAAGCGGGGATTTCATGATCGCCGGATTGGGAGAAGAAACAAGAAGATGTCTGTTTGCCTGACAGGCGGCCAGGTGCTCACACCCGGCGGCGAATTCGAAATTGCGGACGTATATGTCGAGGCGGGCCGAATCGTCGACACACCGGCGGCCGACAGCGTACGGATCGACTGCCACGGCCACCACGTCATGCCCGGCATCGTCGATGTCCATGGCGACGCCTTCGAAATGGAACTGCATCCGCGTCCGGGCGTCGATATCGCCTTTCCGATCGCCATGGGTTCGGTCGACCGGCAGTTGCTGGCCAATGGCATCACGACCGCCTTCCACGGGCTGACGATTTCCTGGGAACCGGGAGCGCGAAGCCTTGCCGCCGGTCGCCAGTTCATGGACGGGTTGCGGGCGTTGCGTCCGCGTCTGACGGCCGATCATCGGGTGCAATTGCGCTGGGAGACCTTTGCCCATGATGCCGTCGACGATGTCGCACGCTGGCTCGCCGAACACCCGACACCGGCAATCGCCTTCAACGATCACACCACATCGACGATGGAAACAGCGAAGACCGGCGACAGCCGGAAACTCGACAAATGGGCGCTGCGCGCCGGGGTCACGCTGGAACGGTACCTGGCGGAAGTCGACGCGGTCGGGCATCGCGCACCGCAGGTCCCGGCCATGGTCAGGCAAGTCGCGGACATTGCCTGTCGTTGCGGCGCGGTGATGCTGTCCCATGACGAGCGCAGTTGCGACGAGCGGGCGGTCCATCGCAGTCTCGGGATCCGCGCCTGCGAGTTCCCCCTTGCAGCAGAGGTCGCGGCGGATGCTGTGGCCAATGGCGAACATGTCGTCATGGGCGGGCCGAACGTCATCCGCGGCGGCAGTCACACCGGCGCCCTGTCAGCCGAGGATGCCGTGCGCGACGGACGATGCACCGTGCTTGCGTCCGACTATTATTATCCCAGCTTGTTTCACGCTGCCGAACATCTCGTCGGTCGCGGCGTGCAGTCAATGGCTCAGGCGTGGAACCTCATATCCCGCAACCCGGCGGCGGCGATGTGCCTCAATGACCGCGGCATGATCGAGATCGGCCGTCGCGCCGACCTCGTCGTCATCGACTGTTCAGGTCCGTGGCGCCTCCTTCACACCATCGCCGGCGGCGCGGTGATCGGTGTTCGTCACTGACGGCCCCATTTCCTCCTGCCAAGCCGCTTCTCGATCTGGCGCTTTTCCCAGTCATTTCCGAACAGATTGACAAATTCGAAAACGCTGAGCCCATGGGCCGCGACACCGACTCCCCAGCCGAGGGCCGGCCAGATGGCCCAGAAATAACCCGGACTGGTCAAAAGGTTCAAAACCACCAGCCCGACCGTGACGACACCATACAGCATGGCATGCGTGTAAAACGCCTTGATGTCGCGGACATATTCCATGGCTTCCCGTTCATCCGCATTCAGTTCCGGGAGCGTTGCGGCATCATTCGGCGGCATTTGCTGGTCCTTTCTCAAACGTGCGAAGTCCGTGTCGAGAGCAGCGGCGAGGCATTTGAGCGTTTCGGGACTGGCATTGGCACCGCGTTCGATGCGCTGCAGGGTGCGGGTGCTGATACCAGCCATTGCCGCAAGCTGTTCCTGCGAGAGGCCCTTGTCCATGCGAAGCTTTCTAATGATCACTGGATTTCTTCCTGCTGCTCACGGCTACCATGTGCCACCAAACGGATTATCGCACCACGACACTATCCCGACAATTCCACGACATGACGGCAATATTCCGGCCGGCAACCGGCGCAAGCCGGCCCTAAGTGCCGCTCGCACCGTCGTCCCACTGGCCCAGCACTTCGGCGACCAGCGCCCGGCTTATCCTGGCACGCCGGGCAAGCGCCAGCGCGTCGACGCGATCGACGATCTCCTGTGCCACATCGAGCGACCGCTCCATGCGCTGCACCAGATAGGACACAATTTTCGGGTCGACGGCGATCTGCCGGTCGGCGAACAGCTTCTCAATGACCTGCGCGAGCAGCAGATCATCCGGCTCGCCGATTTCGACAACGGTGGCGGCTTTCAGCCGGGACCGCAGGTCCGGCAGTGTCACCGGCCACGCGGCAGGCCAGGCGCGGGTGGTGATCAGAAGATGGGTCGCGTTCTGGGCAACCGTGTTGATGAGATGGAACAATCGCGTTTCGTCAAAACCCTGCCGGTCGATATCTTCGATCAGCAGCGGGCCGGTGTCGACCGGATGCTCCGGGGGCTCGCCGCCTGCCCGGGCGTCGATCGGCCGGGCGCCGGTGCGTTCCTTCCAGATATTGGCCAGATGGGTCTTGCCCGACCCCGTCGGTCCGGCCAGGATGACGACCGGCGACGGCCATGCCGGCCAGCGATCGATCAGCCCGATGGCGGCGTCCAGGGGCGAGGATACGACCAGATCGTCGCGGGCGCTGCTGGCCGGATGCTTGAAATCCAGCGGCAGTTGCTCGGCGGCCTGGTCCGCCGGATCGTCGGCGTCGCTACTCATCACCGCCTTCAGCGCCGCTCACGGGTCTTTTGGCGCGCCCGTTGTCATACAGGTCGCTTTCCAGATAGCGGCGGATTGCAAAACGCACCAGGACGGCGATCGCCGCAGAGGCCGGAACCGCGACGAGCAGTCCGACAAACCCGAACAGCGATCCGAAGGCGAACAGCGCGAACATCAGCCAGACCGGGTGCAGACCGACACTGTTGCCGACCAGTTTCGGCTGCAGGATGTTGCCCTCGACAAACTGGCCGGAAAAGAACACGACGAGGACGATGGCGATCGACCAGTAATCGGGCCAGAACTGGACCAGTGCGACACCTGCAGCAAGGACCAGCCCGACAAATGAACCGGCATAGGGAATGAAACTGATCAGCCCCGAAAACAGGCCGATGAGCAGACCGAAATTCAGACCGGCCAGGGTCAGGCCGATGGCGTAATAGACGCCGAGAATGAGGCAGACGCTGCCCTGGCCGCGCACGAAACCGGCAATTGCACTGTCCATGTCGGTGGAAATCTCGCGCACCGGTTTCAGATATTCACGCGGAATCCAGTCATCGACCGATTTGATCATGCGATCCCAGTCCAGCAACAGATAGAAGGCGACGACCGGGGTGACGACGAACAGCGAGGCCAGATCGGCAAGCGCCTTGCCGGAATTCCAGACCTGGAGAAGCAGGGTTCCCACCAGCCCGGCTCCCTCCGACAGCAGGCCGCCGAGCGACGCCTTGAGATCGGGCATTTCGAGCCCGATCCAGTCCTTGAGCCAGGTGGAATCCGATGACGCGATGAGCCCCTGCAACTGCGCCACATAGTCGGGCAGTTTCTGGATGAAATCGCTGGCCTGGGTGGCGAGGATCGGCACCACGATCATCAGGGCCACGACGAAAATCAGCAGGAAACTGATGAGGATCAGCACGGTCGCGATGATCCTTGATACGCCCCAGGACTCCAGCCTGTCAGCCACCGGATCGAGAAAATAGGCCAGCGCCATTCCGGCAACAAAGGGCAGGAGAATGCCGCGGAATATGTAGAGGAACAGGCCGAAGAACAAAAATGTGGCCAACCAGAAGATCACCTGGCGCCTCAGCGATGCCCTGCTTACCTGTGTTGCCATTTTCATCTCCTGTCCCGGGCAGGTCAAACCGCTCGCGTTTCCCGCTGGCGGTGGTTTCCCTAGCCGGGCTTGGCCATATGATCGGCCCACAGCCTCAGATAGGCCGCGGCGGAGACCACGGTCAAGGCGGCGACCCCGTAGACCAGGACGGTGGTGAGGCCGCCAAGGCCAATATTGAACGCCAGTTCGGCCAGCACAACCGACACCAGGGCGATCTGCACCGCCGTGTTGGCCTTTGATATGAAAATCGGGTTCATGTCCACCGGCCGGGCCATGATGCTCGAAAGCAGCACCGCCATAACGATCAGCACATCGCGGGAGACCACCAGAACCACGAGCCAGTGCGGCAGGAAGCCGAGGATCGCCAGCATGACAAAAACGGAGACCAGAAGCAGTTTGTCGGCGATCGGATCGAGATAGGCGCCGAGCTCGGATTGCTGGTTGTAGTGACGGGCGACAAATCCGTCGACACCGTCCGATATTCCGGCAATGACGAAAATCACGAAAGCTGGGCGCATTTCGCCGAGCAAAAGCGCATAGACAAGGGCCGGAACCATCAGGAAACGCAGCAGCGTGATGAAATTCGGAACGGTCATGCGTCGTGATTTCAGGGGTGTGGTCAAGGGATACGCGCGGGTTTTTGCGGACGCCACCTTGGGTGGTAGCACAGATATGGACAGGGTCAAATTCGGAACTCCGGCGTCAATATCTGGGATTCCCGGAATACCAGGACTTGCGCAGGGACCCGCGACATGCGATCTGCCGCCAAGGGGCGAAACAGCCGAGGCGCGGATGAGTGACCTGAAAAACGGACTGAGCTACCGTGATGCCGGCGTCGATATCGATGCCGGAAACAGCCTCGTCGAACGTATCAAGCCGCATGTGCGGGCGACACGACGCCCGGGCGCCGAGGGCGAAATCGGCGGCTTCGGCGGCCTGTTCGACCTGAAGGCGGCAGGATTTGATGATCCGGTCCTGGTGGCGGCCAATGACGGGGTCGGCACCAAGCTGAAAATCGCCATCGATGCGGGACGGCACGGGACCGTCGGCATCGACCTCGTCGCCATGTGCGTCAACGATCTGGTGGTTCAGGGCGCCGAGCCACTGTTCTTTCTCGACTATTTTGCCACCGGCAAGCTGGACCCGGACCAGGGTGAGGAGATCGTGGCGGGCATTGCCGCCGGGTGCATCGAAGCCGGATGCGCGCTGATCGGCGGCGAGACGGCCGAAATGCCCGGCATGTATGCGGGCGGCGATTATGATCTCGCCGGCTTTGCTGTCGGCGCCGCCGAGCGCGGTGCGCTGTTGCCCAGCGCCGAAATCGTGGCCGGGGACATCATTCTCGGCCTTGCCTCCGACGGCCTGCACTCCAACGGCTTTTCGCTGGTTCGGCGGATCGTCGAACTGACCGGCCTCGCACTCGACGCGGAAGCACCGTTTGCGCCGCAAATGGCGCTGGCGGACGCACTGCTTGCGCCAACCCGGATCTATGTCAAACCGCTGCTTGAGACGATCCGCTCGACGGGCGCGATCAAGGCGCTCGCCCATATTACCGGGGGCGGGTTTCCGGAGAACATCCCGCGTGTGCTGCCGCCCGGGCTGACGGCGCAGATCGATCTCGGCGCGATCGCACCGCCGCCGGTGTTTTCCTGGCTGAGCCGGGCCGGCGGCGTTGCCGAGTCCGAAATGCTGCGCACATTCAATTGCGGTGTCGGGATGATCGCCGTCGTGCCGGAGACCGATGTGGATGCTGTGGTGACCCAACTGCGCGGTCTGGGCGAAACCGTTGCGATCCTCGGGCAGGTTGCGGACGGAACCGCACAGGATAACGCCGTGACCTTCACCGGAGCCCTGTCGCTGTGAGCGACGGTAGTCGCAGAAAGCGGGTCGCCGTCATGATCTCGGGGCGCGGCTCGAACCTCTCCGCGCTGATTTCGGCCAGCATGGCCAGCGACTACCCCTGCCGTATCGTCGCGGTCCTGTCCGACAATCCAAAGGCTGCGGGGCTCGATCTGGCGCGCGAATGCGACATCGAGGCCGAGGCGTTTGCCCGCGACGCCCATGCCGATCGGGCTGCCCATGAGGCGGCCATCATGGCAAGGCTGGAAGCCATAGAGCCCGACTTCATCTGCCTTGCCGGCTATATGCGCCTGCTGTCGGCCGAATTCGTCAATCGCTGGCGCGGATTGATCCTCAATATCCACCCGTCCCTGCTGCCGAGCTTCCCCGGGCTCGACACCCATAAGCGGGTGCTTGCCCATCAGGTGCGGATCCATGGCTGCAGCGTCCACTTCGTCACTGAAGGCATGGATGAGGGGCCGCTGGTGGCGCAGGCGGCCGTGCCGGTCATGCCCGATGACAGCGAGGCGTCGCTGGCCGGCCGTGTCCTGAAGGCCGAACACCGTCTTTATCCCGTCGCGCTGAGCCTCGTCGCAGAAGGCAAGGTCCGCATGACGGATGAAGGCGCCACCGTCTTCAACGGCGTAGCCGGTGGTGATGAGGATGCCATGGTGCTGTCCCCCGTTGATTAGGCCGTGTCACGGTCGTCGGGCCGGATCCACACATGATTGTCATGGAACGCGACGCCGCCATAGGGCGCGATGCTGTCGGCGCCGGTCAGCACGTTGATCCCCTCGCCGTCGATAAAGGCGCTGTTCGGCCACAGCCCCTCGGAAATCAGCACGCCGCGCCGCGCGCCCTTGACCACACGGGCGTGCAGGCGCACCGAGCCTCTCCGATTTCCGATGGTCACCAGCTGGCCGTCGGCGATTGCGTGGTCGGCCGCATCGCGCGGGTCGATCATCACCTCGGGGCGCCCTTCCCTGCGGGTCGAGGAAGGGGTCTCGCTGAATGTCGAATTGAGGAAGGAACGGGCCGGCGATGTCGCCAATCGGAAGGGATGTTCGGCATCCGCCTCCTCGATGAGGTCGACATGATCGGGAAAGCCCGGCAGCGTCCCATGGGGGCCCAGCGGACCGATCGAATCCGGCGGGCGGTTCGGCGCGGGTGACCCTGTCCAGTCGGCACGGAAACGGAACCGCCCGTCTGGCCAGGCAAATCCGTGGATGTAATGGGCGGTCTCGAAATCCGGCTGGCAGTCGATCCATTTGTTCTGCCGCAGCGCGTCGAGGCTGCCATGGCCGCTGGATCTAAGCATGCTGTCAATCAGGGCATTGGCCGTCAGGCCGAAGCCGGGCATCCGGCCGACGCCAAGCCGTTCGGCCAACGCATTGATGACATCGAGATTCGACCGCGGCCCCTCCGGCGGCTCGATGAGTTTCGGTCCGAGCGTGATGTACTGGTTGCCGCCGCCGCGATAGATATCGTCATGTTCGACGAACATCGTCGCCGGCATGACGATGTCGGCCATGTCGGCCGTTTCCGTCATGAATTGTTCATGCACCACGGTAAACAGGTCATCGCGGGCAAACCCTTGCTTCACCAGCCGCTGCTCCGGTGCGACATTGACGGGGTTGGTGTTCTGCACAAGCAGCGCGGTCACCGGAACACCGCCGCGCAGCGCGGCCCGATCCCCGGTCAGAACGCGCCCGATTTGCGACTGGTCGAGATGCCGCACCGCGGGGTCTGCAAATCCCGTCCCCATGATCTCTGATCCGTCGAGGCCGAAGATGCCGGAGTTGGAATGGAAAGCGCCGCCGCCTTCGAACTGCCATGCGCCGGCCACGGTCGGGACGCTCAGCGCGGCATGCATGTTCGCGACACCGTTGCGCTGCCTCGAGAAGCCGTAACCGAGACGAAAGAACGTGCGCCGGGTGGTCCCGACAAGGTGCGCGAATTTCTCGATCTGGCGTGCCGACAGGCCGGTGACGGCGGCAGCCCATTGCGGCGTGCGGCTTTGCAGATGCGCTTCAAGGCCGGCGGGATCGTCCGCATAGTCTTCAAGATAGCCGCGATCGGCCAATCCGTCGCGAAACAGCACATGCATGACGGCGCAGGCCAGCGCGCCATCCGTGCCGGGCCGCAGGATCAGTTTCAGATCCGCCTGGCGGGCCGTCGGGGTGTCGTAGATGTCGATGGCCACGATCTTCGCGCCGCGCTGCTTGCGGGCCCGCGTGGCATGCGTCATGACGTTGACCTGTGTCGACACCGCGTTGGTGCCCCAGATGACGACACAGTCGGATTTGGCCATTTCCCGGGGATCGACGCCCGCCAGTCTGCCGGTCCCGGCGCAGAAACCGGTCCAGGACGCATTCGTGCAGATGCTGTCGAACTGTCCGGAATATTTCTTGGCATGACGCAGCCGCTGGATGGAGTCCCGTTGTACCAGTCCCATCGTCCCGGCATAGTAGTAGGGCCAGACGGTTTCCGCGCCCCAGCGCTGCTCCGCTTTCAAAAACCCTTCCGCCGTCTCGTCCAGCGCGTCGTCCCACGACAGTTCCTGCCACCCGCCCTTGGCGCCGCGGCGCTTCATCGGTTTCAGCAGCCGGTCGGGATGGTGGACACGCTCGGCGTAGCGGGCAACCTTGGCGCAGATCACACCAGCCGTATAGTCGTTCTGCGCCGATCCCCGGACCTTGCCGATCCGATCCGCGCCGAGCAGTTCGACCTCCAGCGCGCATGTCGATGGACAATCATGCGGGCAGGCCGAAAAACCGGTGCGAATGGGTGCCGTCTGGTTCACGGTCGCCTCGTTTTGCAAAGACCAGACGCAGCCTATAAACCAAAATCAGGGGTCGAGCGAGGAAAGCGGTTGAATTATCGGCACATATACCATGCGGGCAATTTTGCGGATGTTTTCAAGCACGCCGTGCTGACGCGAATCATCTGCTACCTGAAGAAGAAGGACAAGGCGTTTCGTGTCATCGACACGCATGCCGGGCCGGGGCTTTATCTCTTATCGGCCGCGGAAGCCGAAAAGACCGGCGAGTGGAAAGACGGAATCGGACGGCTGCTGGAGGGTGGCCTGCCGCCGGAGGCGCGTGCCCTTCTGCAGCCCTATCTGGACGTGGTGCGCGCCCTCAATCCGGCCGCGGTTCCTGAGCGCTATCCGGGATCACCGAAACTGATCCGCGATCTCATGCGCCCGCAGGACCGGCTTTCGGCCATCGAATTGCACCCGGAGGACTGCGCCGGGCTTCGCAGCCTGTTCGAAGGCGATTTCCAGACCCGTATCATCGCCCTGGACGGCTGGCTGGCGCTCGGGGCGCACGTGCCGCCGAAGGAAAGGCGCGGTCTTGTCCTGGTCGACCCGCCCTTTGAAAGGGAGGGCGAATTCGACCGGATCGTCGACGGGCTGGCGCGTGCCCATCGCCGCTGGCCCGGCGGCATTTACTGCCTGTGGCATCCCATCAAGGCCGGTTCTCCGGTCACCGCGTTCCATGACAAATTGCGCGCCCTCGGCATCAGCCGCATCCTCTGTGCCGAGTTGAATGTGTTTGATACAGCGCAGACGAATGCGCTGGCCGGCTCGGGCCTTGTCATCGTCAACCCGCCCTTCGTGCTTTACCGGGAGCTGGAAACCATGCTGCCGGCCCTTCTTGCCTGTCTGTCGCGATCGCCGGCTGCCGGCCATCGGCTGTTTTGGATCAGCGAGGACAAATGACGGCAAAGAATCCGACCGGTGTTGCCTTGGCGCTCTTGACGCGCCGCCGCCGCTTGATCATCCTCCCATGCGAAGCACCGATAGGATGATTGGTCGCGCCCGGAAACGGATTTTGGAGCCTGTTGCAGATGTCAAAACACCAGTCAGTTCTCGGTCTCTTTGCCCTCGGCGCGCTGCTGGCGGTCGGGTGGCTGGCCGATCCCGCACCGGCCAATGCCTTTGGAATTCGCAGCAACGCCCAGTGCGAAAGCCCGGCGGTTCTGCGGGCCATTTCGCACCGTTTTTCGATTGCCGACCGAAATGTCCTGAAACGCGGCCTGGCGATTGAGGATTATTTCGACATTCATCAAAACCGATATGTGCCGGCGGGCGAAACCACGATGATCGACCGGCGCTACTGCCATGGCAAGGTCGCAATGAATGACGGCCAGGCACGGACAATCTGGTACATGATCGAAGCCGGCCAGGGATTTGCCGGCGTCGGCGGCAATGTCGAATATTGTATTTCCGGCCTTGATCCCTGGCGTATCTACGGTGCCTATTGCCGATCCGTACGGTAGCGCGATCTTCCGCATCATAGCCCTTGCCGCGCTTCTGGCGCTGGCGGCCTGCGAGGAGCCGCCGCGCGCCGATGACGGCATTCCGGCCGGCTCGGGCTTCGACTTCTATGTTCTGGCCCTGTCCTGGTCGCCAAGCTATTGCGAAGCCGAGGGCGACCGGGCCAATCCGCATCAATGCACAAGCGAACGGCGCTACGGCTTCATCGTGCATGGATTGTGGCCGCAATTCGAGCGCGGCTATCCTGAATATTGCAGCGAAAATCCGGATCCGGTCGACAGTGACGTCGAGCGCGGCCTGCTCGACATCGTCCCCAGCCGGGCGCTGGTCAGGCATCAATGGAAAAAGCACGGCACCTGCTCGGGCCTGTCGCAGGCGGATTTCTTCCGGATATTGCGGTCGGCGCGCGAGACTGTTGTCATTCCCGACGGATTGCGCAACAGCGGCACCCTGCGAAACGTGTCTCCCGACGCGGTCTCGGCGGCCTTCATCGATGCCAATCCGGGACTGGAAAAAGGCGATATCGCAGTCACCTGCGACCGCCGCCGGTTGCGCGAGGTCCGCATCTGCATGACCAAGCAACTCGGCTATCGGGCCTGTCCCGAGGTCACGAAGCGCGGCTGCCGCCGCCCAAGCGTAGCTCTGCCGCCAGTGCGCGGTTGAAAAGCAGTTCAGACAGAAAGGCCCGACCATGAAGATATTGTATGCGCCGGCATCGCCCTACTCCGCCAAGGTGCGGATGGCCGCCCATTATTGCGGCCTGCCCATCGAAAGCCAGATTGTCGACACCGGCGCCGACCCGGCGATTTTGACGGATGGCAATCCGCTCGGCAAAATCCCGACCCTGATCGACGATCGCGGCAACGCAGTCTATGACAGCCGCACGATCATGCAGTTCCTCGACCACGCAAGCGGCCGCGGCCTCTATCCGCGAAACGCCGAAAAACGCCAGGAGGTACTGACCCTTGAGGCCTTGTGCGACGGCACGACCGACTGCCTGCTGGCGATCGTCTATGAACAGCGGTTTCGGCCGCCCGAAAAGGTGCACGATCCGTGGATCGAACGGCAATGGTCGAAGGTCGAACGGGCGCTGGATCACCTCAATGATCACATGCCGCGCACGGCCAGGAAACTCCATGGCGGCCATTTCGCCCTGGCCGGGCTGCTGGGCTATCTGGCGCTGCGGTTTGACGGGAAATGGGAGCGCGGACGGCCGAAACTGAAAAACTGGCCCGGCAAGTTCCGCGGGTTCTTCGCCGACTACGACCGCTTCAGACCACAGGCTTGAAGCGCAGGCGTTATTTGCCGGTTATATATCTGCGAATCATTGTGTTTCGCGTATCCGATCCTATATCCATTGGGCACCCGCATGACATTGGGCGACAATCGCCGTAGCTCCCGGAAACCCATGCATTCATGATCAGTTTTGCCATTTTGATCGCCGGGCTGGCGCTGCTTTTGTTTGCAGGGGATTATCTGGTGCGCGGCGCGGTGGCGTTTGCCGAAAAGCTGGGCGTCAGCCCGCTGGTCATCGGATTGACCATCGTCGCCCTCGGAACGTCGGCGCCGGAACTCTTCGTCTCCCTGAAAGCCGCCTTCAACGAGGTGCCCGGAATCGCCATCGGCAATGTGGTGGGCTCCAATATCGCCAATGTCCTTTTGGTGCTGGGCGCGCCGGCGCTGATCAAACCGATCGACTGCAAGGAGAACGGCCTCGGCTTCAGCCTGACCGTCATGGCGGCTCTGACCGTGATCCTGATGGTGATGATGGCCTGCGGGACGCTGACGCATCTCGACGGCCTTGTGCTGGTTTCGATCCTCGGCATCTTCCTGATCTGGCAGTTTCGGACGGCGCGAAAGGCCCGTGTCGAACAGCCCTTCGGCGACTATCATGACGAAATCGATGAGGTGCCGAGCCAGAATTCGCGCATCGCCGCCTATCTGCTTTTCGGCATGATCGGCCTGCCGGTCGGCGCGTCGCTGACGGTCAACGGCGCCGTCGATATCGCCCGGATGCTGGGTGTGTCCGAGGCGGTCATCGGATTGACGATCATCGCCATCGGCACATCGCTGCCGGAGCTGGTGACAACGGTCATGGCGGCCTGGCGCGGCAGCGGCGCCGTGGCGATCGGCAATGTTGTCGGCTCGAGTATCTTCAATATTGCCGGAATACTGGGCATCACCGCCATGGTTCATCCCTTGATGGTGCCGGCCCGCATCGTCTATCTCGACATGTGGATCATGGCCGCGGTGACGATCCTGCTGATCGTCCTGGCGGCGGGATCGCGGCCGATCACCAGAACCGGTGGCACCATCATGCTGTGCCTCTACGTTGCCTATATCATCCTCGTCTTTTGAGCACCGGGCAGACCATCCCGACATTTCCAATCGGAATGCTATATTAATCAGCAGACTGATTCAGACGGATATCGAGCGCAGGACCATGGCGGAACCGGATATCATCGACGACGATATCGACGTGCCGGACAAGGCCGGCTACAGGCGCCGGCGTGCTCCCGACCTTGAGGGGTGGGAAGGTGCCGGCCAGGTGGCGGACGGGTTGACAGGCCCGGACCTCATTCAGGCTCATGTCAAACTGCTGCCCAACGCGCCGGGCGTTTACCGTATGCTCAACCGGAGCGGCGACGTGCTCTATGTGGGCAAGGCGCGCAGCCTGAAGAAGCGGGTCACGTCTTACGCCCAGGGCCGCGGCCATACCAACCGCATCGAGAACATGATCCGCCTGACGGCGCATATGGAGTTCATCACGACGCGGACCGAGACCGAGGCGCTGCTGCTCGAGGCCAATCTGATCAAGCGGCTGCGGCCGCGCTACAATGTTCTGCTGCGCGACGACAAATCCTTCCCCTACATCCTGCTGACCGAGGACAACGAAGCGCCGGGTATCTTCAAGCACCGCGGCGCGCGCTCGCGCAAGGGCGCCTATTTCGGCCCCTTCGCCTCGGCGCAGGCGGTCGACCGGACGATCAACTCCCTGCAGCGGGCGTTCTTGCTCAGAACCTGCACCAACTCGGTCTATGAAAGCCGCACACGGCCATGCCTCCTGCACCAGATCAAGCGCTGCGCCGGCCCCTGCACCGGCGAAGTGTCGATCGAGGCCTACGGCCAGATGGTGGAGGAAGCCCGGGATTTTCTCTCCGGCCGCAGCCAGAAGGTCAAATCGGCCATGGCCGACGCCATGCAGGAGGCGGCCGAGGCGCTGGATTTCGAGCGTGCCGCCATCTATCGCGACCGGCTGGCGGCGCTGTCGCATGTGCAGAGCCACCAGGGCATCAATCCGCAGACGGTGGAAGAAGCCGATCTGTTCGCCATCCACCATGAGGGCGGCCTCAGCTGCATCCAGGTCTTCTTCTTCCGGACCGGCCAGAATTGGGGCAACCGGGCCTACTTCCCCAAGGCCGATGCGTCGCTGTCGTCGCAGGAGGTGCTCGGCGCCTTTCTGTCGCAATTCTACGACGACAAGCCCTGCCCGAAACAGATCCTGATCTCCGAGACGGTTGCCGAACAGGCGCTGCTCGCCGAAGCCCTGTCGATCCGCGCCGGCCGCAAGGTGGTGATCAGCGTGCCGCGTCGCGGCGAAAAGCGCGACCTCGTCCGGCATGCCCAGGCCAACGCCAAGGATGCCCATGGCCGACGGCTGGCGGAAACCTCGACCCAGGCCAAGCTGCTTCGGGGCTTTGCCGAAACTTTCGGTCTCGACCATCCGCCGCGGCGCATCGAGGTCTATGACAATTCCCACATCATGGGCACCAATGCCGTCGGCGGCATGATCGTCGCCGGCCAGGAAGGCTTCGTCAAAAACCAGTACCGGAAGTTCAACATCAAGTCGAAGGACATCACACCCGGAGATGATTTCGGCATGATGCGCGAAGTCCTGGAGCGGCGGTTCTCGCGGCTCGTCAAAGAGTATGGCAAACCGGCGACGGCCGATCCTTCCGCGCAAGACGGTGAAGCGGCGGGCGCCGACGCGGCGACACCGCCCTGGCCCGACGTGCTGCTGATCGATGGCGGAAAGGGGCAGGTTTCGGCGGTCATGACGGTGCTGACGGAACTGGACGTTGCCGATCGTGTGACCGTCATCGGCGTCGCCAAGGGGGTCGACCGCGACGCCGGGCGCGAACGGTTCTTCATCCCGGGCCAGCAAGCCTTCACCCTGCCGCCGCGCGACCCGGTGCTCTATTTCATCCAGCGCATGCGGGACGAGGCGCACCGTTTCGCTATCGGTACGCACCGGGCGCGGCGCAAGAAGGAGATGGTCAAGAATCCGCTCGACGAGATCGCCGGGATCGGACCGGCGCGCAAGCGCTCCCTGCTACACCATTTCGGCACCGCCAAGGCCGTGTCCCGCGCCGGGCTGGATGACCTGCGGGCCGTTGATGGCATTTCGGAGGCGATGGCGCAACTCGTCTACGACCACTTCCATGAAGACCGTGGCGTCTGACCCGCCCTGCCCGGACCGGCTGCGCGGCCATTTTCTCGCCAACCGTGTTGACGGATCGGTTTACGGCCTATTTGTATGGGCTGATTTTACTTCGGACGGAGCCCGATGGCCTCGCACACCTACAATATTCCCAATCTGCTGACCTATGGGCGCATTGCCGCGGTTCCGCTGATTGTCCTGTGCTTCTTCGTCGAGGGCCGGCTGCATGGGTCGGACCTTGCGCGCTGGACGGCCCTTGGCATCTATATCGTCGCATCGATCACCGACTTTCTCGACGGCTATCTGGCGCGCATCTGGAACCAGATGTCGAATATCGGCCGCATGCTCGATCCGATCGCCGACAAGCTGCTGGTCTCCTCGATCCTGCTGCTGCTGGCGGCCGATGGCACAATTGCCGGCTGGACGATCTGGGCGGCGATCATCATCCTGTGCCGCGAGATCCTGGTCTCCGGCCTGCGCGAATATCTGGCCGAACTGAAAGTGTCGGTGCCGGTGACCTGGCTCGCCAAATGGAAAACCACGGTGCAGATGATCGCCATCGGCTTTCTGCTGGCCGGGCCGGCCGGCGACAAGGTCGTGCCCTATGTCAGCGAATTCGGCATCGCCCTGCTGTGGATTGCCGCGCTGATCACCATCTATACGGGCTATGACTATTTCCGGGCCGGCTTAAAGCACGTCTTCAACTAGAGCGAGTTGTGTTTAGATTGGATCATTTGATGGCGGAAAATCGGTTCACTCGGCAAGGCGCGTCGCGCAGCGCGATGTGGTGCATCGGGCAAGCGACGCAACGCAGCCGATGGGCCGATTTGCCGCCACCCTTCGGGCCGGGCGCTTTTGGCCCCTGGACGTTGTTGGCCTGCCCTTGTGGTGGGACAGCACCACGGCGGGCAGCCCGCCTCGCCAGCGACCAAAAGCACCTCGGTCAAATGAGCCAATCTAAGCACAACTCGCTCTAGGAGTGTTCCGCCATGGTCAAGCTGGTCTATTTCGCCTGGGTACGGGAGCGCATCGGCAAGGACGGCGAGGAACTCGACCTGCCGCCTTCGGTCGCAACGGTGGCGGACCTGCTCGACCATCTGAAGGCGCGCGGCGACAATTATGCGGCGGCCCTCGAAGCGCCTGATATCATCCGCGTGGCGATCGACCAGCAGCACTGCCAGCAAGGTGACCGAATCGGCGCGGCCCGCGAAATCGCCCTGTTTCCGCCGATGACCGGAGGTTGAGACATTTGATCGAGCCGGCCATTCGCATTCAGCGGGAGGATTTCGACGTCAATGCGGAAATCCGCGCGCTTGCCGGGACCAGCGGCAATATCGGCGCCGTCGTCACCTTCAGCGGGCTGTGCCGCGACGAGGACGGCACGCTGTCGGCGCTGGAACTGGAACATTATCCCGGCATGGCGGAGGCTGAAATCCGCCGCATCGCGCTGGACGCGGCGAAACGCTGGCCGCTTGACGGCGTGACGGTCATCCACCGTTACGGCAAGATTCTGCCGGGCGAAAACATCGTCCTGGTCGTCACCGCGTCACGGCACCGGCAGGCGGCGTTCGACGGCGCCCATTTCCTGATGGACTTCCTGAAATCCAGCGCGCCGTTCTGGAAACGGGAAATCCGCCGCGACGGCACGGTCGGCGGCTGGGTCGAAGCGAAGGATGCCGATGACGCGGCGACCAAGCGCTGGAACTGAATTGGTGAACTGCCGGCCCGGTCAGCCGACGATTTCGGTTTCGGAGAACCAGTAGGCGATTTCCTGGGCCGCGGTTTCCGGCGCATCGGAGCCGTGGACAGAATTTTCGCCGATGGACAGTGCATGGATCTTGCGGATCGTGCCCTCGTCGGCATCGGCCGGATTGGTGGCGCCCATGATCTCGCGGTTTTTGGCAATCGCGTTTTCGCCCTCCAGAACCTGGATAACGGTCGGGCCGGACGACATGAATTCCGTCAGTTCGCCGAAGAACGGCCGGTCCTTGTGCACCGCATAAAACCCCTCCGCTTCGCGCAGGCTCATCCAGACCCGCCGCGAGGCGACGACCTTCAATCCGGCGTCCTCGAGCATTTTGGTAATCGCGCCGGTCAGATTGCGCCGGGTGGCATCGGGTTTGATCATCGAAAAGGTGCGTTCGATCGCCATGATCCAGTGTTTCCTTGCATGGGGTTTGCGGGAGAATTCGCCGCTCTATAACCTTGCCGGGCAGGCAAGACAAGGCCACGACCACAACGCGTTCCGCGGGCGGAATTGAATCACGCTGCGGCGGCGACGGAGCGGCCGATGCCACCATGCAGATCGAGGCAGCGCTCGAACCATGCGGCAACCGGATCGTCGGCGGGCAGCACCGGCATCGGCGAGCAGATCCGCGCCCATTGAAAGGCGCCGAAGACGATGTAATCAGCGAAAAGCGGTCCCTCGCCGCCGAGGAAGGGCTGGCGCCTCAACACAAGCCGCATGGGTTCAAGTCGTTCCGGCAATCCCTCGACACGCTCCCGGCTGTCCAGCACAACGTCTTCCAGCGACCGGCCGATGCGCGCTTCGCGGCTTTGGCGGAAATAGGCCTGATCCTGCGGCGCCAGCATGGCGTGGATATCGAGCAGCATGGCGCCGCCGATGACACCATGGATCGCCGTCTGCGCCCAGGCTTCGAAGAAGCGCGCCATGGCGACGCCGCCGGGGCCGCCGAACAGCGACGGCCGGTCCGGATAGGTGTCGTCGAGATAGAGCGCGATGTCGAAGGAATCGCGGATCACCCGGTCGCCATCGCGGATGACCGGAACGGTCTTTCCGCTGCGATCCTCGATGTCCGGAATGGCGGTGAACGGCACCGGGGAACCGGCATAATCCAGCCCCTTATGGGCCAGCGACATCACCGTTTTCCAGCAATGGGGGCTGAACGGACGCCCCTCGTCCTTGCCGGCCAGTTCATAAAGTGTAATCGTCATCCCCTGCCTCCTGCCAATCGGTCTTCGTTTGGCGGCATTGTGCGGGTTTTGCCGTTCAAGGCAATTGTATCCGGTGCATGGAGAATTCGGACCGATGGAAAATGCCCACAAACTGCTCGATGGCCGTAAAATCGCCGGCGAGATGCATCAGAAAATATCGGCCGATGTCGAGGTCCTCGGCACCGATGGCTGGCCGCTCAAACTCGTGTCCGTTTCGATCGGCGAAACCGATGCCGCCCGGCTCTATGTCCGCAACCAGAAACGCACGGCCGGCAAACTCGGCATCGCCTTCGAGGAGCGCGACTATCCGGCGGAGATTTCGGAAAGCGAACTGCTCGGCATCATTCAGGGCCTCAACACGGATCCGCGGGTCACCGGCATCATCATCCAGCGCCCGACGCCGCAGCATGTCTCGGTGCGCCGGCTGCAGCGGGCCGTACACCCGTTCAAGGATGTCGAGGGGATGCATCCGTCCAATATCGGCTCGATCGTCTATGAGGTTCCCAAGATGGGGCCGTGCACCGCGATGGCTTCCGTGCATCTGCTGAAGGCGACAAAAACGCCGCTGCAGGGCCTGGAGGTCACGGTTATCGGCCATTCGGCGATCGTCGGAAAACCGATCGCCTTCCTGCTGATGGCCGAAGGGGCGACGGTCACGGTCTGTCACCACGAAACGCGCAACCTGGCGATGCATTCGCGCGCCGCCGATGTGGTCTTCGTGGCGGTCGGAAAGGCGGGGCTGGTGACCGGCGACATGCTCAAGCCGGGCGCCGTGGTGATCGATATCGGCATCAACCAGGTCGATACGCCCGACGGGCCGAAGGTCGTCGGCGATGCGGATTTCGAAAGTTGCGCCGAAACCGCCGGCTGGATCACGCCGGTTCCGGGCGGCGTCGGGCCGGTCACGGTCGCGACGCTGATGCGCAACGCGGTCACCGCCGCGCAGTTGCAGCGCGATCACTACACCTCGGAATTCGGCACGGCCCACAGTGTCTACGCGCATCTGCCGCCGGGCAGCTCCGGCGCCGGCTGAAACATCGCGACAGATTTCACTTGCCTTCGCGGTCGGTCGATTCCAAGAGGGGCCATGCTTTCGCTGTCCGACATTTCGGCCCGCATAGCCGGGCGCCTGCTGATTGACCAGGCATCGCTCTTTCTGCCGGAAGGCACGAAGGCCGGGTTCGTCGGCCGCAATGGTGCCGGCAAATCGACCCTGTTTCGCGTCATCAGCGGCGATCTCGCGCCGGAAACCGGCTCCGTACTGCTGCCCCGCCAATGCCGCATCGGACAGGTCGCGCAGGAGGCGCCCGGCACCGACGAGCCGCTGATCGATATCGTTCTTGCGGCGGATGCGGAAAGAACGGCGCTGCTGGCCGAGGCGGAGACGGCGAGCGACCCGCACCGCATCGCCGAAATCCAGACCCGGCTTGTCGATATCGACGCCCATTCGGCCGAGGCCCGCGCGGCCAGCATTCTCGCCGGGCTTGGTTTCGATCACGCCGCACAGCACCGCCCCGCTTCCAGCTTCTCCGGCGGGTGGCGCATGCGGGTGGCGCTCGCCGCGGTGCTGTTCGCCCGGCCCGACCTGCTGCTGCTGGACGAGCCGACCAACTATCTCGATCTTGAAGGCACACTTTGGCTTGAGGATTATGTGCGCCGCTATCCGCACACGGTGATCATCATCAGCCATGACCGCGATCTTTTGAATCAGTCGGTCAATGCCATCATCCATCTGGAGCAGAAGAAACTCACGCTCTATCGCGGATCGTTCGATCAGTTCGAACGGCAACGGACCGAGGCGCGCGAATTGCAGGAGAAGATGCGCGGCAAGCAACTGGCCCGGCGCCGCCATATGGAAGCCTTTGTCGAACGCTTCCGCTACAAGGCTTCGAAGGCCCGGCAGGCGCAGTCGCGCCTCAAGGCGCTGGAGCGCATGGGATCGATTGCTGCCGTGGTCGATGAGAATGTCCGGGAATTCCGCTTTCCGGAACCGGCAAAACGCTGTGCCTCGCCGATCATTTCGCTGGACCGCGCGGCCGTCGGCTACGATCCCGGCCGGCCGGTTCTCACCGACATGACCCTGCGTCTCGATGATGACGACCGCATCGCCCTGCTCGGCGCCAATGGCAACGGCAAGTCGACTTTCGCCAAGCTGCTGTCCGGCCGCCTGAAGCCTGAAGCCGGCGCCATGGTGCGGGCGCCCCATCTGGCGATCGGCTATTTCGCCCAGCACCAGCTTGACGACCTCGTGCCGGCCGACAGCGCCGTCGACCATATCCGCAAGCGGATGCCGGACGCTCCGGAAGCAAAGGTCCGGTCGCGCGTGGCGCAGATGGGCCTGTCGACGGAAAAGATGGACACCGCGGCCCGCGACCTGTCGGGCGGCGAAAAGGCACGGCTGCTGATGGGGCTGGCGACGTTCCACGGCCCTAATCTGCTGATCCTCGACGAACCGACCAACCATCTCGATATCGACAGCCGCGCCGCGCTGATCGAGGCGCTGAACGCCTTCGAGGGCGCGGTGATCCTGATTTCCCACGACCGGCATCTGATCGAAGCGACCGTCGACCGCCTGTGGCTGGTGCATGACGGCACCGTGCGCCCCTATGACGGCGACATCGAAGACTACCGCGCCCGCATCGTCACCGGCGGCAAACGCGGCGGCCGGCAGCAGACCGATGACGATGCCGGCACCTCTAGGGCCGAGCAGCGCAAGGCGGCGGCCGGGCGCCGCCAGCAGCTGGCGCCGCTGAAGAAAAAGATCAGCGACATCGAGACCTTGACGGAAAAACTTGAAAAACAGATTCAAGTCCTCGACGCCGAACTGGCCGACCAGACCCTCTACGAAAAATCCCCCGCCCTCGCCGCCCGAAAGGCCAAGGAGCGCAGCACCGCCGAGCGCGCCCTGGCCGAAGCCGAGGAACAATGGCTGACGCTGTCAGGCGAATATGAGGATGCCCAGTCGGGATAGAGCCGCAAACGGATGCGCCCTGGCCGACGCATTGACTTCAACCCGGCCGCGTGATGGAAATGTCAGGAACAACCAGCCGGGCAAACTGGGAGGCGAGTGGCAAAAGGCACTCGGACATGGGCCCTGTACCGGCCGCACGACACCGAAGACCCGAGCGATTTCGAGGCCGCCATCGCGGCTTTGGAACAAAGCAGGAACTTCGGTGGGATTTTTGACATTCGAAAAACCGTTAGATTACAGTCTTCTACAGGAAGAGTGTTCCCCGCGCACGCGGGGATGAACCGTGCGTGATTCGAAACAGTGACCCGATATCGCTGTGTTCCCCGCGCACGCGGGGATGAACCGGCGTCGCCGTTCCAGATCGCACCGAGGCGCTTGTGTTCCCCGCGCACGCGGGGATGAACCGATCGTCCTGCGCACCCGGACTGCCTGCGCCATGTGTTCCCCGCGCACGCGGGGATGAACCGCAGCCCTTGTCCTGGTCGCGCTGCCAGGTCATGTGTTCCCCGCGCACGCGGGGATGAACCGGCGAACGACAAAACGCTAAGTGAGGGCCTCAAGTGTTCCCCGCGCACGCGGGGATGAACCGGCGTCATGTGAATGGCCGGCTTGGGGTTGAAAGTGTTCCCCGCGCACGCGGGGGATGAACCGGCTCGACGAACTACTCGCGGCCGGTACCGTCAGTGTTCCCCGCGCACGCGGGGATGAACCGCACCATCATACGGCGAGCGTTGAGGAGGTTTGGTGTTCCCCGCGCACGCGGGGATGAATCGTCGTTCTCGACTTTGCGGCGCCGCTCGGTAGAGTGTTCCCCGCGCACGCGGGGATGAATCGGCACGAAGTATGAAGAATATTCGGAGGATTTCGTGTTCCCCGCGCACGCGGGGATGAACCGGTTGCGGGTTCCGCGGCAGAAATCCTGAACAAGTGTTCCCCGCGCACGCGGGGATGAACCGCCGCTGTCGATCGAAAAACAGGTCCGGTCGCAGTGTTCCCCGCGCACGCGGGGATGGACCGGTACCGGTCCCGGCCGGCGCCATGGTCGAGCGGTGTTCCCCGCGCACGCGGGGATGAACCGGGCATTGAGACCATCACGCTTGGGCGAAATGGGTGTTCCCCGCGCACGCGGGGATGAACCGAGCAACATATCGCAGCGGGTCTCTGGCTTGTTGTGTTCCCCGCGCACGCGGGGATGAACAATTCAGGTGATCGAATAGAGTCCCGACATCAATGTGGACGCGGCTCACGGGAGCGTCCATGCCGATGGACAGGCCCCGCAAACGCACACCATGCGTGCCGGAGGCGTTGTGTGCGAATTGTTGATGGTATCGGCCGGTTGCCATAGGACCGGCCACCCCTGATGAACTGGTTGGCGTTCCTGATCTGCTCTTAGAACAGTCATCACATCTCTTTCCACACTACGCACATTATTGTGCGTTTTTTCTTGTGTTTCGCACATTTATGTGCAAACCTCTCCGACATCGAATGGACCGGGACATGAAGCGGGAGCAACTGCTGAAAGACCTTCGCAAGCTGGCTCGCAAACACGGTCACGACCTGACGATCGTGACCAATCGCGGCAAGGGTTCGCATATCCGCGTCACCTATGACGGGCGCACGACGACGATAAAGGACGGCGAACTCACACCCGGCTATGTGCGACTCGTCAAACGGCAGTTGGGGATTTGAGTGCGACGGGCCGGGCCGGAGCAACGGAGGCAGGACGATGCGATATGAATACCCGGTCGAATTGGCGCCGGATCCCGATGGCGGGTTTTTGGTCACCTTTGCCGATGTGCCGGAAGCGATTACCCATGGCGACACCCGCGCGGAGGCGCTCGCCAATGCGCGCGAAGCGCTTGGCCTGGCGCTGCGCGGCTATATCGTCGAAGGCCGTCCGCTGCCGCGCCCGCGCCGGGCCGGTGGACGCAAGGTCGCACCGCTCGCCCATGATGCCGTCAAGCTCGCCACAATCCGTGCCTGGCGGGAAAGCGGGCTGACCAAGACGGCACTCGCGGAACGGATGGGAAAGGCGGAAAACGAGGCGCGGCGCATCCTCGATCCCGACCATCCGACCAAGCTCTCGACCATGCAGGACGCCTTGCGGCTGATGGGCAAGGAAATTGTCGTCGATGTGCAGGATGCCGCATAGGCGCCAGCCGTATCCCATACCGCCTATTTTTCGCAAGCACCGATGGCGTCCCGACGGACGTCGGTGAACAATGGCTGATGCTGTCAGGCGAATCTGATGACCTGCAATCGGGACCAAGCCGCAAACGGACGCAAAGCGCTTCCGCCAGCGCATTGACTTCAACCCGGCCGCGTGATGGAAATGTCAGGAACAACCGGCCGGAAAAACCGGGAAGCGGCGGCAAATGGCACTGAAGCATGGCCCCTACACCGGCCGCGCGACACGGAAGACTCGGTGCAATTTCGAGGTCGTTATTGCGGCCTTGGAACAAATCGGGAACTCCGGTGGGATTTTTGACATTCGAAAAACCGTTATTTTACAATCTTCTACAGGAAGAGTGTTCCCCGCGCACGCGGGGATGAACCGGGGCATCTGTCGAGACCTGAATAACAGTGCATGTGTTCCCCGCGCACGCGGGGATGAACCGAGCCAGCAGACCGGCGTGTCCATCCTGGCGCTGTGTTCCCCGCGCACGCGGGGATGAACCGCGCCAGCTCCGGGAAATCCTCAGCGCCATAGAGTGTTCCCCGCGCACGCGGGGATGAACCGTAGCAGTGTCCCAATCCTGCCCCGCCCAGCCCGTGTTCCCCGCGCACGCGGGGATGAACCGGACCGACGGTATGTCCGCGAGAACCGAGAAAAGTGTTCCCCGCGCACGCGGGGATGAACCGCCGGCCTGCATGCCGCCATGCCCCGCCGGGTGGTGTTCCCCGCGCACGCGGGGATGAACCGCCATCCGCGTTGATGTATCCGCTGCCCCATTTGTGTTCCCCGCGCACGCGGGGATGAACCGTCTCTGCGTAGCAGCCATCGCAGCCGGGCCCGGTGTTCCCCGCGCACGCGGGGATGAACCGGGAAGGGCCCGGCGGTGGTCGGGGGCGCGCCGGTGTTCCCCGCGCACGCGGGGATGAACCGGGGTATTCAAGATGCCGGGGAGAGCCAACAAAGTGTTCCCCGCGCACGCGGGGATGAACCGCGCAACCGGTTCATCCGCGCCAATCGCGAGCAGTGTTCCCCGCGGACGCGGGGATGAACCGGAAGATCGATGGGGTGGCTCCAGCATCCTGACGTGTTCCCCGCGCACGCGGGGATGAACCGGTCCGCGCCGAAGCCCAGGATTTCGCGGGCGAGTGTTCCCCGCGCACGCGGGGATGAACCGGCCACGCAGCGGCGCGGCGATTTTGCCAAGCTGTGTTCCCCGCGCACGCGGGGATGAACCGGCCGACATGAGTGTCGTGGAGCACCTCGACGCGTGTTCCCCGCGCACGCGGGGATGAACCGCCGCCTTGCCCACGCCGCCGTCAAACGCCGTCGTGTTCCCCGCGCACGCGGGGATGAACCGCGAGAACCGGACGATCCGCTTGCCCTTACGCTGTGTTCCCCGCGCACGCGGGGATGAACCGCGGACAGTCCCGCGCCTGGTAATAGTTGATCGGTGTTCCCCGCGCACGCGGGGATGAACCGAATCGTGTCTGGTCAACCGCGGGGAGTCTATGGTGTTCCCCGCGCACGCGGGGATGAACCGGGCGCGGGGTGATGGTTGGTGATGCGTCGGTTGTGTTCCCCGCGCACGCGGGGATGAACCGATGTCGGGAACAACAAGAACAAGAGTCCGGAAGTGTTCCCCGCGCACGCGGGGATGAACCGACCGTGCACGCGATGTTGATGGAGGTCGCCGAGTGTTCCCCGCGCACGCGGGGATGAACCGCAAGCCGTTTTGGAATATCTGGCGGACCTGATGTGTTCCCCGCGCACGCGGGGATGAACCGCAGAGTTAGACAACGACACCGTAGAGTACACGGTGTTCCCCGCGCACGCGGGGATGAACCGCCCGATTTGGCGCAGCCTGGCGCGATATTTCAGTGTTCCCCGCGTACGCGGGGATGAACCGTCAGGTCGTGTGAGAGCAGCAGCACGACGCAGGTGTTCCCCGCGAACGCGGGGATGAATCGGCGCTTGGCTGTTTCACGGAGATCATTTCGTGGTGTTCCCCGCGCATGCGGGGATGAGTCGCCGGCTGTTAGAGGGAAGGCGATGTTCCCGCACGCACGGGGATGAACAGCCAAGTGATCGAACAGAGTCTCGGCATTGATATCGACGCCGCTTTAGCAGGAGCAACCGTTCCGATTGACAAGCCCCGAGGATAGCCCGCAGTTGGGGTGAAACCGACACCTTCAAACGGCGGTTCCCCGACGCTGCGGTTCATATCCAGATAGCTTATGCCATAAAGCGTTCGGCCGGCAATGTCGGGACGTTGGAAAGATCCGTTTCGCGCTCGGCGTGCCATGCATCATGGGCGGCCTGCATGCGCAGCCATATGCCGGCGCCATCACCGAAGAGCTTGCCAAGTCTGGCGGCAATCGGAGGAGATACGGGCTTACGTTCCGACAGGATATCGTAGAGCATCTGGCGCGATATCCCGAGCATGGCGGCGATCTCGGTTTTTGTCTTGCCAGTGGATGGCAATATGTCTTCCAGAAGCGCGCCGGGGTGGGTCGGGCAGCGATTGGGGTCGCGAACGGCAGGATATTCGGTCATGGTGATACCGGCCTTTCTCAGTGGTATTGCTCGAAATCGACGCGGTAGGCATCGCCGTCGATGAATTCAAATGTTATGCACCACGGTCCGTTCACATGGACCGTGTAGCGCGTTGGACTGAAGCCTGAAAGAGCGTGAAAGTTAAAGCCGGAAATGTTCATCGCTTCCGGTTCCTCGGCCATGTCCAACCGATCAAGGCGCATCAGAATTCGCTTGTGCAGTTTTCCGTCGATCCTGGTCCTTTTACCGGACCATAAAGCGGCGAGCTGTTTGTTTTTGAACGTCTTGATCATGTAAACTATCTGTGTACATTTCAATAAAATGTCAACGGATAGTTTACAAAAATGCTGGATGGGCGCGCTTCGGCAAGCCTTTCATTGGAGGATGCCCTGTTCCGGTCGATAGAAGCAGCGCCTCAACGAAACCCGCGCGTTCCCTGCGAATGTCTGGATGAGCCGTTCACAGCGGTCAAGACGTCGGCTGGCAACGAGCGTTTCGGGAATGCGCGGGGATGAATCGACTGGCGGCTGGATGATGGCCGGCCCCTATTAGCGTTCCCTGCGTGTGGGGATGAACTGCCTATCATCGAAGGAGATGCGCCCCACGTCTGGAACTCCAGCGTCTCACACGATATCAAGACAGGATGCAGACGCCTGATGCGCCTTATCTGTGGTTGTGGGCCAAAACGTCCGGGAACGAGTCCTCGCCGGACTGGCATCCCCTCGCCTATCACCTTCTGGATGTGGCCGCCGTTGCTGAGGTGCTGATCGAAGATGACCGGTTCCTGGCTGAATTCGCGGACCATCAGGGGATCGACCTTGCGGCGCTGAAGCGGGCGGTGGTGTTGCTGGTGGGGCTGCATGATATTGGCAAGGCCTGTGACGGGTTCCAGGCCAAGAGCCCGGTGCACTGGCCGGCGCGTCTCGGTGCGGCGATGCCGAACGCGAAGGCAGATCGTTACGAAGACGATCACAAGCGCATGACAGCCTTCTATCTCCGCCCTCAAACGAATGATGGCAGCATTTTGAAACCGCTGTTCCCAAACATGCGGCGCAATGCCCCGCGGGCGCTGGCCGACTGTATTGCCGGGCATCACGGCGGGCCGATCTTGCTTAAAGACCTTGACCAGGTCCGGGTCAGCGCACTCTTTCAGGACGCTGCTGCCACGCTGACGGATGATATGGCCGCCCTGCTTGCGCCCGACACGCACATCCTGCACTCGTTTTCTGACAAACCGCTGCGCGCGGCGTTCTGCTGGTGGCTTTCGGCGCTCTTGCCGGTGGCGGACTGGATCGGCTCCAAGGACATCTGGTTCCCCTTTCGCCCGCCCGATATGCCATTGGAGAATTACTGGACGGAGATTGCACGGCCGTCGGCGCAGCGGGCCCTTGCCAAGGCGACGCTCCTGCCGGCGGAGATCGCGCCGGCCGGCGGGCACAGGACGCTCGCCGGCATCCGCCGGCTGTCACCCCTGCAACGCTGGGCCGACACAGTTGGACTGCCGAAGACGGGGCCGGTTCTGATCATCATCGAGGATGCGACCGGAGCGGGGAAAACCGAGGCCGCCTTCCTGCTGGCCCACCGGATGATGGAACAGGGCCTCGCCAGCGGGTTCTACATGGCGATGCCGACCATGGCGACGGCCAATGCCATGTATGATCGCATGAAGGACATCTATCGGCGGTTCGTGGCCGACGACGCACGCCCGTCCCTCATCCTCGCCCACGGCAAGGCGGGGCTGAACAGCGATTTTGCGCAGACCCTGGAGGCCGTCCAGTCACCAACCGCTAATCCCGACAGTGTCGACGGCTTCTGCAGCGCCTGGCTGTCCGACAACCGGCGCAAGGCGCTGCTCGCCCAGTTCGGCGCCGGTACGATCGACCAGGCGCTTCTGGCGGTGCTGAGCGCCAGATATCAATCGCTGCGTCTCTACGGCCTCTCGGGCAAGGTTCTGGTGCTTGATGAGGTCCATGCCTATGACGCCTTTGTCGCAAAGCAGATGGAGCAGCTGATTGCCTTCGTCTCGATGTTCGGCGGATCGGTGATCCTGCTTTCGGCAACCCTGCCCACCGAAACGCGCCAGAAACTGTGCAATGCCTTCGCCAGGGGGTTGGTCTGGCGTCACGGCGATCTGAGCGCCGAAGGGGAACGCGGCCCCGCCCTCGCCTCAACCGCCTATCCGCAGGCGACGCTGGTCCATGACGACCATGCTCTGGAACAGGCGCTGTCGCTGCGCGATGGCACAGCCCGCACTGTGCAGGTGGAGCGGGTCGGCACGCTGACGAAGGCCGAGTGCCTTGCGATCGACCAGGCAAAACGCGGTGCCGCGGTAGCGATTATCCGCTCGACGGTCGCGGACGTGCAGGCCACCGCTGCGAGGCTGCGGGAGGCGGTCGGAGATGCGTTGCCGGTCGATATGTTCCACGCACGCTTCCTGGTCGAGGACCGGTTGGCAATTGAACGCAATTGCCTCAAACGCTTCGGCAAGGATGCCGAAGCTTCGGATCGACGCGGTCGGATTCTGGTCACAAGCCAAGTGATCGAACAGTCTCTTGACGTTGATTTCGACTGCCTGATCACCGACCTCGCGCCGGTCGATCTGCTTGTTCAAAGGGCCGGCCGGCTGTGGCGGCACGAACACCGCAACGCGGACCGCCCGGTTCCCGGCCCGGTCCTGCATGTCATTTCGCCGCCTCCGTCGCCGAACGCCGACGAGACATGGCTCGACGCGGAGTTGCCCCTCGCAGCCTACATCTACAACACAGCAGTGCTGTGGCAGAGCGCCACCGTGCTTTTCGAGGCCGGGCAGATCGAGACACGGACCCTGCCACCCGGAACGCCGCCCGATGGTGGGCATGTGCGGGCGCTGGTCGAAGCCGTCTATGGCAATAGTATGGATCTACGCCTCCCGGACGGCCTGCGCGACTGTTTTGCCATGAATACCGGCGCCGACGCCGCCGAACGCGGCTTCGCAAATCAGCAATTGCTCGACCCGCACAGGATGTATACCGCCTATGTCGAGCAATTCGAGGATGAGGGACGGGTCATGACGCGGCTGGATTCCGGCAATGAGACGATTCGTCTCGCCATCCGCCAGGACGGACGCCTCGTGCCCGCCGCCACCGCGCTGGACAATACGATCCCCAAGCGCTGGGACTTCAGCGAGCTTTCGGTGACGAAGCGCGTTGCCAAGCAACTGGCCCAACCCACGGGCGGCATGCGCGCAATCCTCGATCCGCCCTTTGCCAAGTTTGAGCGCGAAATGTTGGTGTTGGAGATGGAAGTGGAGTCCGGCGGGGGCACCCTTACAGGCGGAGGTGGGATTTTCAGATATGATTCACGCCAGGGATTTCGGCATTGATCAAGTCGCCAGCATTTCTGCAACCATAGATATCCGGCAGCAATATTGCAGTGAGGGCGTTGCTTGTTCGTATGAAATTCCTTAATTATCAGGGCGTTCTCAGTTCCTCCGGGATTTGGGATGAACCGTGTGTGTTAGTGTAACACCTCGAAAAAAGACTCCGTTCCCCGCGCACGCGGGGATTCATCGAACTAGCTTGAGCAAGTGTGCCAGTAAAACAATACACGTCTTTTTTAAGTGTGTTTTAGTTTAGAATTTCCTTTTGTTTGCGAGATGAGTGATCTAACATATTCGATGTCGGCATCGCCGAATCAAAAGGGCCAGCATTCAGCTGGCCCTCTCAACCCTTAATGCGTTCTCTTTCCTCTAAGACCGAAAACGCAAGAAAGGAACTGATGTGTATTACACGGCTTACCAAGATAATGCAAAAAAATGGTATTGGGTCTGTCGAACAAAGGACCACGAGCCAGTTGCTCATTCATTTGAGCCACACGACAGTGAGGCGGACTGCTTGCGATCAATTGTCTTGATGAAGAGTTCCGGCAACGCAGCCGTAAAAATCTTCAATTGAGCCGCATATCGGGGCGAGGCGACTTGCTTCTCCCCCCTTAAAAATCCTCACTGCCCATTTTTCTGTCGATAACTGATCGCCAAGGTTGCGCGGCAGGTACTGCTGTGCACTTTCTGATAGCATCATTGGGGCGCTGATGTTTAACCTACTGCGTGACGCGTGGATCCCGGTGGTCACCCGCTCCTCCGCGCGAGAGACGATTTCCTTCTCCCAGATTTCTTCCGGCGATTATGTCGATATCGCCTGGAACAGGGCCGATTTTCGCGTTGCGACCTATGAATTGCTGATCGGGCTGCTGGCCGTCACGGCCGCGCCGCAGGATGAGGATCGCTGGCACGATCTGTTCGAGGAAGCGCCCACCGCCGGAGACTTGGCGCAATGGTCTGACCCGCTGCGCGACTGTTTCAATCTCGATGGCGACGGACCGCGCTTCATGCAGGCGCTGGAACCGCTGGAGGGTGATGCGGTGTCACCCTCGGGGCTGCTGATCGATGCGCCGGGCGCCAACACGTTGCGCAAGAATGCGGATTTTTTTATCCGCCACCAGGCGAACGAGGCCTATTCGCGCGCAGGTGCGATGATCGCGCTCTTTGCGCTCCAGGCCTTTGCGCCCTCTGGAGGCGCCGGGCACCGGACCTCGATGCGCGGCGGCGGGCCGATGACCACGCTCATCGATCCGAGACCGGCCGGGGGCACTGCCTCGCTCTGGCAACGTCTGTGGGCGCATGTGCCGATATTGACCGGTGCAAAGACATTTCCCAAGGATCGGAACGATTGGAGCGTGGTTCTGCCGTGGCTTGCGCCAACGGAGACATCCGAAAAGGGCCTCACCGTCGAGGAAGACCAGGTGCATTCGCTGCAAGCCTATTTCGGCATGCCTCGCCGTATCCGGCTCGATTTCCGACCGAATACCGAAGGCCAGGCATGCCCATTGACGGGCGAAGTCGACGAAACTGTGGTGACCGGATTCGTCACGCGCCCGTGGGGCAGCAATTATGGCGTCTGGAAACACCCGCTCACGCCCTATTACAAGCCGAAGACCGGTCCGATGCTGCCGGCTCATCCGCGCGGCGGCACGATCTGTTACCGCGACTGGATCGGTGTTTCGTTCTCGTCTCCCGAACGCGGCCGGGAAATCGCAAAAGCCGTGTCTGATTTTCAGGAACAAGAGCCTGCTGGGCTGAAGGGAACCGACCTGATCGTGGCCGGATACGCCATGAACAATGCGTCGGTGAAGGAATTCATCGAGGCACGCGTGCCGCTGTTTCAGTTCACCGACAAGGCGGTCGCCAGAAAGCTGGCCTATTTTGCCGAGCAAATGGTCGAGGCCGCGGAGACGGTCGAATTCAGGCTGAGATCGGAACTGGCCAAAGCCCGCATGGCCGAGTCGTCCGAAAGCGTGGTTGCTGCCTTCACCGACGCGTTCTGGCAACAGACGGAGCAGCCATTCCGGGACATGGTGAGCGAAGCGGCACAGCGGCTGGCCAGTGCGGGAGACGACCCGTCACAGGCCGGCGATCCGCTGCGCGACCTTAGAACGACATGGCGCGGCTGCCTGATTGATTGGGCCCTGCGCCTGTTCGATCGGGCGATGCCGCCGGAGGACTTGCTGGAAATGAAGGATGAGGACGCAAAGATCTATACCAAAGCCAGGCTTCGCCTTGTCTGGCTGGGAATCGACAGAAAATTTCATGAGAAACTCGACCTTCCACTGCCTGAAAAACGCAAACAAGCGGCCGAGGGAGACAACCTGTGACAAAACAGACCGGAAAGCCGGACAAGTACCGATCCCGGGCCCAAGCCGCCGCCGCCTGGTGGCGTGCATTGAGTGGCAATCTGCCGGATGATGAGACAGAGGACCGCCGACGCCGGGCCGATACCGGTGCCATGGCGCGGCTGCGGCGCTGCGCGACTCCGATCGAGGCGGCGGCCGAACCGGCCTTCATCGACCTTTTTCGCCGGCTGTATCCGAAGAGCGGCGCCGATCCGAACAAGCTGGAAGGCCTTGCTGTCGCCGCCATCCTGCTCGCCCATCTGCGCAGCGAGCCGCACCCGGGCGCCAGCCTGCCAGCGCGGCTCGGGCGGACGCGGGAAGGCAAAATCCCGAAAGAAGGGGAGATCCCGCTTTTCAGTGCCGCGCGCATGCGCGCACTGGTTCGCCCGCAAAATCACGAGGACGTTCTGCGCGGCTTTCGCAATGCGATCGCGATCCTCGGGCGGGACAATGTTCCGGTGGCTGATCTCGCATTTTACGCCATTCACTGGCTCCATCCCACCCGGGGGGAAGAGTTCCGGGTCCGATTCCTTTTCGACTACCACCAGGCAGGAGCCGCCACGCCGGACGCCGACCCGCAAGACAGCAACACAGGGGACAGCCCAACATGACTCACTTCATCCAATTGCATCTGCTGACCTTTCATGCCCCTTCCAACATCAACCGCGATGATACGGGCCGGCCGAAAACGGCCATCATCGGCGGCACCGAGCGCCTGCGGATTTCATCGCAGGCATTCAAGCGCGCCATTCGCACCTCGGACCATTTCGCCCATGCGATGGATGGACATCTTTCGCAGCGCACGCGCCGACTGGGTGACGAATTGATCGATGCCTTGACCGAAGAAGGCGTGGAGGCGGAACGCGCCCGGGAGGCGGCCATCGAAGTCGCCGAACAGTTTGGCAAGCCCGAGGACGCCGGGGGCGATCACCCGGCCTGGATCCGGCAACTGGCCTTTATCAGTCCGATGGAGAAGGATGCCGCGCTGGCGCTGGCCCGGCGCATCGCGGCCGGAGAAGAGGTCGACAAAAAGAAGGAAACGGCCCTGCTCCGTACGGACACAGCCGTCGACATCGCCATGTTCGGGCGGATGCTGGCCGACAGTCCGGCCTTTAATCGCGACGCGGCCGTACAGGTCTCCCACCCGTTCACCACCCACCGGATTCAGATCGAGGACGACTATTACACCGCCGTGGACGATCTCAACACGGGCGAAGAGGATGCCGGCGCCGGTTTCATCGGCAACCTCGGCTTCGGGTCCGGTGTCTTTTACACCTATATCTGCATCAACCGGGATCTGCTGGAGCAAAATCTCGGCGGCGACAGCGAACGCGAACTTGCCGACAGCGCGATCCGCGCCTTTGTCGAAGCCGCCTGTATCGTGACACCGAGTGGCAAGCAAAACAGCTTCGCCAGCCACGCGCGCGCCTCTTACGCGCTTGCCGAATCCGGCCCGTCGCAGCCGCGCAGCCTGGCCGGCGCATTTGTCCGGTCCGCCCAGGGCGATGATCTGATGAAGACGTCCATCGAGGCGCTGAGCAGTCACCGCGCGGCGATGATCCAAGCCTATGGCGATGACATCCCCATGTGCGAGATGAACCTGCCCGCCGGCACCGGTACGCTTCACGACATCCTCGATTTCGTGGTGGCGCGCTAGTGCCTGACTTCCTGACCTTCACGCTGGCCGCGCCGATGGCGAGTTTCGGCATGCTGGCCGGCAATGAGCGGCGGGGCACGCAGGACCGGCCGGGACATTCCTTGCTGGTTGGCCTTGTCGGCGCGGCGCTCGGTCTTCAGCGCGACGACCCGAAGCTTGAAGACCTCGGTCGCGCGGCGCAGTTCGCCGTCTTGCAGCGTGGCGCGGGCGCGCCGCTGCGCGACTATCATACCGTGCAGACCGTGCGAAGGAGCCGCGCTGCCAACCATGCGACTCGGCGCGAGGCGCTGCGCACGGGGCCGACCGAAACCGCGCTGCTGACCCATCGCGACTATGTGACTGACGTGTTGTGCTTCGTCGCCATGGCGCTTCAGCCGGGCGCGCCAGCTTCCCTTGAGGCCTGCCGCGATGCCCTGCACGCACCGCACTTCACGCTCTATTTCGGCCGCAAGAGCTGCCCCCTCGCCCTGCCCCTCGCGGCGCAGATCCGTGCGGGCTGCGCCGACGCTCGGCAGGCCCTTACGGCCCAGGAGGTTCATCATCGCGAATCGAAAGCCGCGCTGCTCTGGCCGGTTTCCGGCGCACGCCGGCCCGGCACCGTCTCCGGCGATCCGGCGACCCTGCCCTCCGGTGCCGACGGCCGACTGGAGCAGAGACGCAGCCGGCCGGGCAGCCGCGCGAACTGGCAATATGGCCTCCTCGAGGAGATGGTCCTGTCGGAGCCCGAGCGGGAGGAAGAGGGATGAAGACCCCCTGGTACCTTTCTCGCGCGCGATTGCGAAAGGAGGCCGGGTTCGAGGCGATTTCGGCCCTGCTCGCTCCGCGCGAAACGGGCGCCGCCACCCGCAGCGGCCATCATCTCGTGTGGAGCCTGTTTCCGGCCGATGCCGACGCCAAGCGCGATTTCCTCTGGCATCAGCAGGCGCGCGACACCTATCTCGTTCTGTCAGCCCGCGAACCGCAGGACAACCATGCGCTGTTCGAGGTCGAAACGAAACCGTTCTCTCCAGCCCTTGCGGCCGGCAATAGGCTGGCCTTCATGCTTCGCGCCAATCCCACCGTCACGATCAAGGATAAGAGTGGCGCCCGTCGCCACGCCGATGTGGTGATGCACGCCATCACCCGGCAGCGGCGCGAAGACGGCGGGCGCGCCACCCGCGACATGCGGGACCAGGCGCTGCAGACATCCGGCGCGGCCGGTCAATGGCTGGCGCGCCAGGGCAAAAAATCCGGCTTTGTGCTTGATACGGAGAACCTGGTCATCGATGGTTATCGGCGGGTCGTGATACCGCGCACCGGCCAGAGCGACGCGGGCAACGGGCGCGGGGCCGTGACATTCCATTCGATCGACTATCAGGGGCAATGCACCGTGCAGGATCCGGCGCTGTTCCTGGAACGGGTTTGCCACGGCTTCGGCCGGGCGAAAAGCTTCGGCTGCGGCCTCATGCTGCTTCGCCGGGCGCGGGGTCTGTAGGCCATGGAGAACGACAGGAGGCCCCATTGGCCGCGGCAGCGCTTCCGGGGCTGACACCGCCCCGTCCGATTCCGATCAAGGAACGCACGTCGCTGGTGTTCGTCGAAAAATGCCATCTCGACGTGCTGGACGGAGCCTTTGTGGCTGTGGACACGAACGGCATTCGCACCCATATCCCGGTCGGCGGTCTGGCCTGCATCCTGCTCGAGCCCGGGACCCGCATCAGCCACACGGCCATCTGTCTGGCGGCCCGCGCGGGCACGCTTCTCGTGTGGGTCGGCGAGGCCGGTGTGCGGCTCTATGCTGCGGGTCAGCCGGGCGGGGCGCGGGCCGATCGGCTGCTCTACCAGGCCAAGCTCGCCCTCGATGCGAATCTGCGACTGAAAGTGGTGCGCAAGATGTTCTCCATGCGGTTCGGCGAGGAACCGCCGGAACGCCGCTCCGTCGACCAGTTGCGCGGCATAGAGGGCGCGCGGGTCAAATCACTCTATACGCTGATGGCCAGGAAATACGGCGTTTCCTGGCGCGGCCGCCGCTATAATCCGCGCGCCTTCGACCACAGCGACCTGCCCAATGCGTGCCTCAGCGCCGCAACGGCATGCCTTTACGGCCTGACGGAAGCCGCGATCCTGGCCGCCGGCTATGCGCCGGCGATCGGATTTCTGCACACCGGAAAACCGCGCTCCTTCGTTTTCGACGTCGCCGACGTGTTCAAGTTCGACACCGTGGTGCCGGTGGCATTTTCCGTCGCCGCCAAGGCGCAAAAGGGCAAGCTCGACGACCATGCGGCCAATGTGGTGCGCCGGGAATGCCGCGACAGATTCCGCAAAACCCGCCTGCTCGACCGGCTGGTGCCGTCGATCGCCGAGATGCTGGAAGCGGCGGGCGAGCCGGTGCCGGAGACCCCTGAAGACAGCCAGCCCATCGCCTTTGAGGACCCGGAGGGACTTGCCGATGATGGTCATCGTGGTTGAAAACGCGCCGCCGCGGCTGCGCGGACGGCTGGCGGTCTGGCTGTTGGAGGTGCGCGCCGGCGTCTATCTCGGCCGCTACAGCGCCCGGGTCCGGGAGATGATCTGGCAGCAGGTGACCGAGAATATCGGAATGGGAAACGCTGTGATCGCCTTTCCGGACAAGAGCGACGCCGGTTTCCATTTCGAGACCTGCGGGCACAACCGGCGCGAGGCATCCGATTTCGACGGCCTCAACCTCGTCTCCTTCAGCCCGGCGGCAGCCCTGCCGGCCGAGATGACACCGAAGACCTGAACCGCATTAAGGGGTCCAGACAGGCCTGGAGCAAAATGCGAACCTTCGGTGGGATTTTTGAAATTCGAAAAACCGTTCTATGGCAGCTTTCTGCAGGAAGAGCGTTCCCCGTGTGTGCGGGGATGAACCGCGCAACCGGATTGCGGCAGACCGATATCGGCAGTGTTCCCCGCGCACGCGGGGATGAACCGCGGATGGCATTGCCGTGAAGCCGGCCAAGAACGCGTTCCCCGCGAGGGCGGGGATGAACCGTTGCCCTTGCAGAAGTCCTTGAGTTCAACAAGGCGTTCCCCGCGCCCGCGGGATGAATCGGCACAGATACAAACCGGCTTACGGACCTTCTGGCGTTACTCTCGTTCCTTGGGATGAATCGATCCGCCACGAGCAATTCTCGGTCGGCGGATCGATCTGATGGAAAGGCGGCGCGAACGGGGCGAAGTTGAGACTGTGCCGCTCGACCCACACCGAATCAACCGCCCATCTGAGCGATGCGTTTCGCGGCATATTCGAGATAGGCCGAACGGGTGATGCCGCGCCGCTTGGCCTCGCCGTCGATGAATTCGAGAACGCCGGCATCCATGGTCATGTTGGCGCGTACCGTCCGGCCCGAAATCATGATGAGCGGCACGCTGGTCAGTGTTCCGCCATCCGGCACAGCAATGGTTTCGAGCGCGCTTGGCGCAATGAGGTCATCGCCGTCCCGTTGTGCCTCGATGGCGTAATCGCGCAGTGCTTCCTCGGCGTTGATCAATGCCTCGTCGATCGTGTCGCCCATCGCGGTCACACCGTCGATATCGGGAAAAACGACGCCGTAACCGCCCTTTTCCCCGTCAATGATCGCTGGATATCGGGTCATCCGGTTCCGGTCCTTTCGATTGTCATGTCGGCGGCCCATTTAGATAGGCCAGCCGGCTTTCTTGTGTATGCTCCTCGCCACGCCGGGCGAAACGGTGGCGTGCCGCGGGACGATCTGAACGCCCCTGATGGTCGGATGTTTGTAGATGTCATGGTTCCCGCCACTGCGGGTCAGAACCCAGCCATCCCTGATCAGACGCCTGACGATTTTGTTCGTGTTTTGCTCGATCGCCCTCTTTTTTGGGTGTATATATATGCACTTTTCTGGCAAACAAGATCAAGTGAGAACGTGCAATTATATGCACTTGCTTTGCGGGTGGGCCTGGCGATGCCGAACCGCCTGCGGCGCGTCTTCTCAGCGCAGTCGGCCGGATCACATTTCTGTTTCGTCACGTTCGGAGAAGCGTTGTTCAAGCGTCTGATGCGTACACAACAATTGCGGCTTGCAAAAATCATTGTCGGAGCTTTCGTGGCAAGACGGCAACGCGCAAAGGGGCGAGGCCGACAACTGCTGCGGATGCGCCATCGCAGCGCATTGACTTCAACTCGGCCGCGTGATGGAAATATTGGGAACAACCGACCGGACAAAACGGGGCGCGAGCAGCAAAAGGCACTCAAGCAAGGCTCCTGCCCCGGCCGCGTGACACCGAAGATTTGAGCGATTTCGAAGCCGTTGTTGCGGCGTTGGAACAAAGCAGGAACTTCGGTGGGATTTTTGACATTCAAAAAAACGTTATATTACAGTCTTCTACAGGAAGAGTGTTCCCCGCGCACGCGGGGATGAACCGGCGGTGACGCCCATCGTTTCCAGGCGCCGGTTGTGTTCCCCGCGCACGCGGGGATGAACCGGGGTGGGAGCGCATTAAGGCGGGCAGCCGCAAGTGTTCCCCGCGCACGCGGGGATGAACCGGTGACATTCGAGACGTGATGACGGGCGATTGGGTGTTCCCCGCGCACGCGGGGATGAACCGTTGGTGGCAAGCGCCGCCGCTTTCCTCGGCCTGTGTTCCCCGCGCACGCGGGGATGAACCGGTTTCGGACAGCGTCTCGGACCGTAGTGTCGGGTGTTCCCCGCGCACGCGGGGATGAACCGGTCTGTAGTTGCCTTCTGGCTCGGTTTACCGAGTGTTCCCCGCGCACGCGGGGATGAACCGTGGGGCCGGTCGCAACCGTCAATGGAACATGTGTGTTACCCGCGCACGCGGGGATGAACCGCGCTATCCGGAAGGTACCGTGCTTGTCTTTACGTGTTCCCCGCGCACGCGGGGATGAACCGCACCCGAGCACAGTCCAATGGTTCATGTATAGGTGTTCCCCGCGCACGCGGGGATGAACCATCGATAAGCCCGGCAATGGATCGGCCGATACCGTGTTCCCCGCGCACGCGGGGATGAACCGATACTTTGCCTGGTAGCATGAATGGTTTTACCGTGTTCCCCGCGCACGCGGGGATGAACCGCTGCGCGACAGCATAGGGTGGACCTGGGGCGAGTGTTCCCCGCGCACGCGGGGATGAACCGGCCGCCTGACAAAGGGCTCACCGCGGCAAACAGTGTTCCCCGCGCACGCGGGGATGAACCGCCGGTAACCGAATTTCACCGCATCTTCGATTTGTGTTCCCCGCGCACGCGGGGATGAACCGGAGTTTCAGAGGATGGTCTACCCCGGTGCGCCGTGTTCCCCGCGCACGCGGGGATGAACCGGGCCACGGCGTCCGGCTGTCCAGTCGTGCAACGTGTTCCCCGCGCACGCGGGGATGAACCGTTCTGACCGGTCACCTCTGAGGCGCGCTGGCAGCGTTCCCCGCACACGCGAGGTGAGCCGTTCCATCAGATATCACAGGGTTAGCGGATCAGAACGGCCATTGATCAACGGACAAACGAGATTTCGGCAATCACGTGCGCCCGCGCAGCAGCCGCTGATAGACAAGGCCGATGGCGACGAGGACGGCGCCCAGGCCGATGAAGGACAAGGCTCGCAGGACGCCGGTCAGGTTGGACATGTCGACCACGAACACCTTGGCGACCACGACGACGATGATGGCGCCGGAGACAAGGCGCAGGGCGCGTATGCCGGTCACCATGCCAGCCGCCAGCGTGGCGATGCCGATGGCGAGCCAGGCGGCCGAGTAGGTGTAGAGCTCCGCATCAGTCAGAGGCCCCGTGTCGAGCGATACGGGGTGAAACCAATGACGGATCGTCAGCGTCACCCAGGCGAATACCAGGATGCCGGACACCGAGTAGGCGGCACGGCTATAGGCCGGCCGCAGGCCGGCGCTGAAATAGCCAAGCGCGGCATAGAGGAGACCGGTCACGAGATAGGCGAAAAGCAGCTTGTTGAAGAGTATGCGCGGGCCGATCGTTTCGCCGGTCAGCAGCGGGTTGTAGACACCCAGCAGGCCGATCAGGGCGACGGCCATGCCGGCAAACCCCAGCAGATAGGCCGCCACACCGAGAGTCTCGCTGGTCTCGGTCCGCCGCAGCCGCAACAGGCCGAGCGCGACGCCGCCGCCAACCAGGACCAGCAAGGCCATCTCGGAAAGCGTATCGGCGCCGGTAAAGACCGCGACCGGGTCGAGTGCGTGCAGCCCGACCAGCGCCAGGGTCGCCGTCACGGTGGCGACCGCCACGCCCTCCGCCAGTTCAAGCCATAGATCGCGCCCCTGCCGGCCGAGCAGCCAGGCGGTCACGACGAAACCGGCCGCCGGCACACCGTAGCCATAGGTCAGCCAGTTGACGACCGGCGTGGTGCCAAGATCGGTGCCGACGATCGCCGGGTCCCAGGCGATCCGCGCCGCCCATAAAAGCGCCGGAACCAGCGCCAGGGGCCGCAGGGCCGCCAGCGGCCGCCGGGTGGCGACGAAGGCCGTTGCCGGCGAGACCAGCGCCAGCGCAACGGTCAGGGCACCGCGCTCCAGCAGCATGCACAGGCCGAGCGTCAGCACCGCTATCGCGGCGATGAGGCAGGTAGCGACGACACCCTCGCGCCCGGGCTCATCACCGGCCAGCCGCCGGTCGAAAAACCCGGCGACCATGGAAAGGGCGGCGCTCACCGCCAGCGCGATCGCGCCATAGCGCACCGAGACGGCCAGAAAATCCGTGCGGATATAGGAGACGCCGAGGATCAACCCCGGAACGAAGGCCGCCCCGAAGGCGAGCGGCACACGCGCGACGGACCGCAGGGCGCCCGCAAAACCGGTGATGGCGGCGAGCAGCGCCAGACCGACGCCGAGAACGCCATAGATCGACACCAGTTTCTGCTGGTAGCCCGGCAGCGTGGTCGGATCGACCTCATTCAGCGTGTCAAAACCGCCCGCAAGCGGCATCACGGTCCCGGTGGTCATTTCCCAGCCGCTATAGCCCAGAACGGCGGCGATGGCCGCCACCGGCACGATGAAGCGGATCGCCGGCCAGTGCTGCGCCGACCAGAACGGAACCAGGATCATCAGAACCAGCCCGGCCACCGTGGCCGCATCGGTTTCGCCCAGGACAAAAATCAGCGCAAGAGTGAGCACCAGCGTCAGCAGCGCCACCGCAATCCGGTCGCTCCTGACGATTTCGGCGGGAGAGCGCTCATGGAGGCTGGCGACGAACACGTAGAAAATGGCAGCCCAGGCAACAAGGATGTAAAAGCCCGGCACCAGCCGCTCCGCCGATGAGGCGACGGCAAACAGGATGAGGCCGAAAAAGATCAGGCCAAGGGCAGATATGACCGCCAGCCAGCGCCACAGGCGTAACCGTCCGACGCCGAAGCCGGCAACGGATACAGCCACCGCATAGACGGCGAGCCCGATTGCGCTCGGCTCGTTGGAACTGACCAGAAAGGGGACCAGGAAGCTGGCGACAATGCCGAGCGCGGCCAGCAGCGGCCCGTGCAGCAGGGCTGCGGTCATGGTGCCGATGGCAACGATGCCGAGGCCGAAAAAGGCCACTGCGGGGCCCAGAAAGCCGTAAATCTGGTAGGCGGCATAGATGGTGGCGAAGGCGCCCAGTGTTCCCGCCGCCGTTAGGATTGCCGGCACATTGGCGCTTTCGAACCCGCCGACCGAATAGGCCTCGCCGCGGCGGCGCGTCCACTCGCCGATGGCCGCCAGCGCCAGGGAAAACAGTGCGCCAAGGACGATGCGCGCAGCGGGTCCCAAAAGCCCCTGCTCGAACGTATAGCGGACCAGGAAGACGGCGCCCAGCGCCAGGGCCAGTCCGCCGACCCAGACCGCCCATTTGGCGCCAACCGTTTCCTCCAGATCGCCGCCGGCGGGTGTGGTTTCCTCACCCGGCTCGGCATCCACCCGATCGTCGGCCGTCCCAACGCGCGATTCATCCATCGCCTGGCGCGCGGCGATGTCCGCAGGCCCGGCGGCCGGCGGTGGGCTTTCCTCTCCGCTTTCGCCGGTCATGGGCGTTTCGTCATCCGCAACGGTTTGCGAACGATCCGCTTCGTCTGAGGCTGCCGTGAGCCCCGGCGCGGCAGAAGCCAACCGGGCTTCGAGTGCGTGGACTTGTCTTTGAAGCCTGCGGACCTGGAAAAAGGCGATGGTGCCGAGAACCGGTGCGACGAGCAGAAAGCCCGCGGCCAAAACAGCCGGCAAAATGAAGTCCACCACGCCCTCCCCTCATCTGTACGGCGGATCGAATGGATGTCGTCGCGCCGCCCTGCCCGCTTCCGTCAGCTCGCTCTTTCGAGCGCTTCCATCACGGCGTCGATCCGGTCCTGTCCCCAGTGCATTTCGTCGCCGACATAGAAGGTCGGGGCGCCGAAGGCGCCGCGGCGGACGGCTTCTTCGGTGTTTGCCCGCAACTCGTCCTTGATCGCCTGGTCCTGCGCCATATTGGCGATTTCGGTGGCCGGCAGGTCGGCCTTTTCCATCAGTTCCATCACCACTTCCGGGTTCGACAGATCATCGCCATTGGCCCAGGCGCCGTCGAACATCGCCGCCATATAGGGTGCCAGAATGTCGGGGCCGAGACGCTCTGCCGCGATCGCCCCGCGCATCACCATTACCGTGTTGAGCGGAAAGGACGGGTTCACGGCAAAGGCGAAACCGTGCTTGTCGGCAATGCGCTTCATGTCCTTGAAAAGCCAGTTTCCCTTGGCCTCGATCAGCGCCGGGCTGGCATTGCCCACGGCCTTGAAGACGCCGCCCAGCAGCATCGGCTTCCAATTGATATGGCCGCCCGCCGCCTTGACCATCGCCGGCAGGCGCTTATAGGCGAGATAGGACGCGCTGCTGACGAAGTCATAGTAGAAATCGACCGACTTTTTCAAAACCTGTCTCCCATTCGCCCCACAGTGATAGTTGCCGCCGGCCTGTCTGGCAATGTGGACCGGAGCAGTTCGCCTGACGTTCGCCAGTGGTCCGTGGGCCGGATCCATCGGCACACTGGATTTACCGAAAAATAATGCGCAAACTGTATGGGTGTGTGTCTGTATTGCGTTTGGTGGTTTGCGTCATGAAAAACTGGTCTTCCCGCATCGCGTCGCTGGCCGTTGCCGCCGGCTGTCTTGGCGCCGTCGCTGTGTCAACGCCCGCCGAAGCGGCCAAAACCGGGACCTCCGCCGCCATGACGCTGCCGGAGACCAAATCCGAAGCGCCGGTGCTGATGCTGGTTTCCCTCGACAGCCAGAGCATCCGGGTGTTTTCCGGCGACACGCTGGTTGCCCGCTCGCATGTTTCCACCGGCAAGAAAGGGCATGCGACCCCGACCGGCGTCTTCAGCGTCCTGCAGAAGAAACGCCGCCATCACTCCAACATCTACAGCCGCGCGCCGATGCCGTTCATGCAAAGGCTGACCTGGTCGGGAATCGCCCTGCATGAAGCAAAAAGCGTTCCGAACACCCCCGCATCCCATGGCTGCGTGCGCCTTCCGCGCACCTTCGCCAAACAGCTTTACCGCTACACCGATCTCGGAGCGCATGTCATCATCACCGACAAGGAGCTCGATCTGCGGCCGCTACCGGGCAAAACGCTGTTTGACCGGAAAAACCGGCTGCGGAGCCCATCGACGATCCGCCACGAAAGCGCTTCGGTGCATTTTATTTCAGCGCCCCCCGCCTCCGTTCACCACATGCATCATGGTGATGTCGCGGCGCCTGCCGGGCCGGATATCGGCAAGGGCTTCAAATTGCGGGCCGGGCTTGACGGCACGGGGCTGCCAACGCTCGGCGAGACCGCCTCCCCCGGCCCTGTGCGCATACAGATCACCCGGCGGACCGGGCGCGAGCTTGTCCGCGATATCCAGAAAATGCTCAACACGCTCGGCTTCGAGGCTGGCGAGACCGATGGGTGGATGGGGCCCGAGACCGGTCAGGCGATCATCCGCTTCCAGAAGGAACACGGGCTGACGCCGACCGGAACCCTGTCGATACCGCTTGCCGCCCTGCTTCACCAGGAGGTTGGCGGACCGGGCTTTGCCAGCGGTCACATCTATGTGCGGCAGGCCGGAAAACCGCTGTTCGATGCGCCGGTGATCCTGAAAACACCGGGAAAACCACTCGGAACCCATTTTCTGTCCGCCCTGCCGTCACCGTTCGATCCGCTCGCCGTGCAATGGTTCGGGATGACGCTGGCCGATACCCAAGCGCCCTCGCCGCTGACGGAAATCACCGAGCACGGTGCAGCCGTGAATGAACCGTCGACCATTGGCGGCGCGCTGGGGCGGATCGAACTGCCTGACCGAATTCGCAAACGGATCGAACGGCTGGCCGTCGCCGGCTCGTCTCTGGTCATCTCTGATCACGGCATCAGCCCCGAAACCCTGCGCGGCACGGATTTCGTCGTTCTGACCAACGAGCCGGATCGCCAGTGAGGTCAGCAGGATTCGCCGTCAGCCGGGTTTCTCACGGCGCAGCAGCAGCCAGGAAAGCAGCAGCGCCACCGCCGAGACGAACAGCACGGAAAACACCGTATCAGACAGGAAATGCCGGCCCTTCATCACCCGCAGCGTCGCGGCGATGAAGGCCAGCACGAAGCCGCCAGCGACCAGGAGACGGCGGGCGTGTTCGTCACCGACGAACCGGCTCAACACGAAGACCGAAATGAAAAACGCCGTGGCGCTGGAGCCCTCGCCCGAGACAAATGAGCAATTGCCTTCGCACTGATCCGATATTTCGAAGGCACGGGTGAAATCGTCGTCGCCACCGAAATCGACGATATCGGCGGGCCGTGCCCGGCCGAAGACCGATTTGGCGATGCCGTTGACCAGCAGGCCGGGGCCCAGCACATAGAGCATCGTGACAAAGGCCCAGACCCGGTAGCCGATATCGAGAACGGGACTGCGCCAATAGGCAACCGCCCAGAAAAAGAAGGACATGACCGCCAGCGACACGCTCAGATTGTTGAACAGCCTTCGATAGGCGGCCGGCAGGCTCCCATTGTCGAGCCAGAACCCGTCGGCGTCGCGATAAAACAGCGAAGACACGCCGATATCGACACCCGGAAATGCGATGAATACCAGGGCGCAGGCGCCGAAGACGCACAGCAGCCAGACCCAAAGCGCTTTAGTGGTTTGCGGAAACATCGACACAGGCCGGGCTGACCAGATAGGTATAAACGGCAGTGCCGTGGAGGGCGCCCCCTGTGGTGGTTATCGTGGCATCCGGAGCCATTCTTCGGCCTTCACACTGAATGGTGTCGCGGTGCGAAACAAGCAGCACATCGCCGTCGGCCTCATCAGGCCAAAACGGAAATGTGAGCTGGTAATAGTTCATCGGCCGACCCGCCGGCTTGACGGCGCGGATGCGCACATTCTCATTGCGCCCGGTATAAAAAAGATCGGCAAGGATGTCACGGCTGCGCGCGACAATGGTGTCGGTGTTCAGCGTTTCGGCCGCTTGCAGGATTTCCCGGCTCATCGTCGCGCGTCCGAGAAGCCGTTTGAGCGCCGGTTTTTCGCCGTCGATGCTGACATCATAGGCGATGCTCGTCAGCACGGGCAGTGTGACGGCAACGACCATGCCGATCCAGACGGATGCTTTCAGCCATCGCGGATGGTTGTCGACGAGGGCCGCCACCGTCACCACCGTGCCGGCAAAATAGGCCGCGGCGGCCCAGTTGGCATAGGCCTTGGAAAGCAGGGCCTGGACGCAGACGATCAGGATGACCGGCACGGAGAACCACAGCAATATCCGCGAATGCGGCGACGTCACGCGAAAGATACAGGCCAGGAGGGCACCGAAAAGGACCGGCCCGAACACACCGAACTGGCTGAAGAAAAACTCGGCGAGGTTGAGATATTTCAGGCTGATACCAGCACTGCCCTGGCGAACCCAGTTGGCATTGTCCAGCGTGTGTTCGAATGTCGACAGATCGTTGAGGACATTCCAGACGATATTGGGTATGGCGACGGCGATGAAGGCCGCCACCATGACAAGGGCGTGGCGCCAAGACGGCCGCGCCGACGGGAGAAACAGCGCTGCCAGCGCTGCGCAGACAAGAAAATAAATGCCGGCATATTTCGCCAGAAACGCCAGCCCCGCCATCAGGCCCGCGAGCAGCGCATCGGCAGCCCTTCTCTCTTCCAGGAGACGAAAATAGAACAGCAGAGCAAGCGAAAAGAACGGCGCCATGATCGTGTCGGTGGAGATCACCGCGCTGCCGAGCGTCACGGCCGGCATGGTGATATAGGACAGCATCACCCAGAAGGCGGTTCGTGCGCCAAACAGATTTCTGGCCAGGAGCCCAAGAATGAGCGCGGTCGCCAGGTGAAACAGCGGTGCCGGCAGCCGCACCCAGAATACCGCGTTGCTGTGCGCAAGCTCCGTCGTCAGGCGGATGACCCAGGCGATCAATGGTGGCTTGGAGTAATAGCCGAGATCGAGATCCCGGCTCCAAAGCCAGTACTGCGATTCGTCGACAAAAAGGTCGGTCTTATCGATCAGCAGAAAGCCGACGCGAAACAGCGTGACCAGAAGGGCTGCGAGGGCGCCTGCCGCAAACCAGTTCCTGGCTGGTGAACTCAACTCATTGCTTTGCATAGGGGCTTTGCATCAGGACTTTGCATCGGGGCTTCGCATCGGGGGGTTCCGGAACCGGATTAGATCGGGCCAGGTCATGCTCTGCCGGGCCGCCGCAGCGGTAGAATGCGGGACCTGGAATGTCAAATCCCTAGCCGCCAGTCGTCGCCTACGCCTTTTTCTCCCAGCGACGGTCCGGCGTCTGCTGCCAATAGGTCAGATCATCCTCGCCATCCTTGAATTGCTTCCAGTGGGCGCGTGCGGATTCGAGCTGGTGCTGGTCGTGCCCGTCGAACATGAACACGACCCGCTGATAGCCGGACAGGTCACCGGGCTGCGCCGTGTCGACCAGAAACCGCACATTGGCGTCGTTGGCGTTGCTTTCGCTGGCGCAGATCAAGACCGGCTGCCGGTCGGGATGGTGGCCATTGTCGGGTCCGTGCGGCAGGAAGCTGCCGTCGCGATGGGTCCACAGATGCTGGTCAAGGGCATCGCGCCGTTCCTCGCTGCCGGTCTGCACGACAACACGCCACCCGCGTTCCAGGCTTTTTTCAAGCAGCGGCGGCAGCGCGTCTTCCAGACGCGATTCGGTCAGGTGGTAGAACAGCATTTCGGTCATCGGCTCATCGTCCCGTCCGGCAACTCCCAAAGGCGATCGGGGTCACCCTTCGAAATTGGCCCTGACCAACTGGTCCAGCAGGCGAACGCCGAAACCCGACCCCCAGGAGCGGTTGATTTCGGTCTGCGGGGCATTCATGCCGGTGCCGGCGATGTCGAGATGCGCCCAGGGGACGTCGTTGACAAAACGCTGCAGGAATTGCCCGGCAGTGATCGATCCGGCGAAGCGGCCTCCGGTGTTCTTCATATCGGCGAATTTGGAATCGATCATCTTGTCATATTCGGATCCGAGCGGCATGCGCCAGACCTTTTCCTGGGTCACGTCGCCGGCGGCGGTAAGCTGCTCGCACAATGTATCGTTATTGGAAAACAGCCCCGCATGCTGCTGCCCCAGCGCCACCATGATCGCGCCCGTGAGGGTCGCCAGATTGATCATGAATTGCGGCTTGAACCGGTTCTGGCAGTACCACAGTGCGTCGGCCAGCACGAGACGGCCCTCGGCGTCGGTATTGATGATTTCGATGGTCTGGCCGGACATCGACGTCACGATGTCGCCTGGTCTCTGGGCATTGCCGTCCGGCATGTTTTCGACAAGGCCGATAATGCCTACGACATTGGCTTTGGCCTTGCGTGCAGCCAGGGTGTGCATCAGGCCGATAACGGCGGCAGCGCCGCCCATATCACCCTTCATGTCTTCCATGCCGGCACCCGGTTTGAGGGAGATGCCACCGGTGTCGAACACCACGCCCTTGCCAATAAACGCCAGCGGTTTTTGCCTGGCCTTGCCACCCTTCCACTGCATGATCGCCAGACGCGGCGGCCGCACGGAACCCTGAGCGACGCCGAGAAGCGCGCCCATCTTGCGTTTTTTCATTTCCTTTTCGGTGAGGATCTCGACATCGACACCGAGCGACTTCAGGGCGCTCGCCTTTCTGGCGAATTCCACCGGGCCAAGCACATTGGCGGGCTCGTTGACGAGGTCACGGGCCAGCGCCACTCCGTCCGCGATTGCCTGGCGAATCGCAAATTGCCGCTTTGCCGCGGTCGATTGCGCGGTGACGATGGTGACATTGACCGGGCCATCGTCATCCTTGCCATTGTCCTTCTTGCGGGTCTTGTAGGTGTCGAAACTGTAGCTGCGCAGCACCATGCCGAGGGCCAGATCGGCGGCATTGTCGGCGCTGAATTCGACGCCGGCAATGTCAGTGAATATCCATACTTTGGACGATTTCCCGATAAGCCCGAAAATGGCACCACCAAGGCGCAGCCAGTCATGGGGAGCAAGGTCTCCCGGATCGCCAAGGCCGGCCAGACCAAGACGGTCCGCCGGGCATTCCTTCGGCGCCAGAATGTCAAGTGTCGCCCGCGCCTTGCCCTCATATTTGGCAATGCCCATGGCTCGGGCCGCCACGCCGTCCGGATCGATCCCCGTCGCCCCGTCTGAAAGCAATCCGTCCTTGCCGGCGAGCAAAACAGCAAGCCCTCCCTTTGGCTTGGCCGATTTCGAAAAGCTGATATTGATTTTCCTTGACATGAATGCTCCAGATTTGTCCGGGTGCGGTCTTCCGACAGGTCGGACGGCCACGTTCGTGTTGTCGTGGACCCATGTTGGCCTTTTCACGCGCAATGACAAGTCCGGATCGCACTGCAAACGCGAAATTGTCGGATCAGCAACCGCCGGGAAACGCCCGCCTGCGGTCTCGTTTTGCCGGCGCTTTCCCGCCGTTGCGAGATGACCTCTTTCATTATCCAGCGCGGCGTTCTTTTTGATGCCGCAAAGGCCGGCAATATACCGCCAAACCCGGTCTTCACACGTAGCGAATTGTTTACTATGCCTGTTCGCGCCGTGTTAGGTATAAGCGGGTATCTTGATCATCTGGACGCAGTCAGCGACGGTCAGATAGGTGGGTCACCGGGCATCGCAGTGCATGAAAATCATTGAACGTCACATTTTCAGCAGGGTTTTCATCTTGACGGTGGGAACGTTGGCGACCACCACCGCCATTGCACTGACGACCCAGGTCCTTTTGCGGGTCAATCTGCTGAGCTCGACCGGCCAGTCCTTCCTGACCTTCCTGGAACTTGCCGGCCTGCTCATTCCGTCGATGCTGATTATCGTCGTGCCGTTCGCGCTGATGATCGGCGCCGCCCAGACGCTCAGCACCATGAACTCCGATTCGGAACTTTCCGTTCTGGAAGCGTCCGGCGGGTCGCGATGGCTCACGGCCCGTCCCGTTTTGCTGATGGCCGGCCTGATGTCGCTGGTGACGCTGTTCATCGGCCTCTATGCAGAACCCTGGGCCAACCGGCATTTGCGGGATCTCCTCGACCGGGCCTCGGCGGACCTCTTTTCGGTGGCGGTGCAATCGGGCACGTTTCACAAGATTGAAGAGGATCTCTATGTCAACATCGCCGAGAAGCTGCCGGGCGGCAGGCTCGGCGGCATTTTCCTGTCGGACCAGCGCGACGAGGTGACCGATCTGATCTATTACGCCCGATACGGCGCCTTCGCCGAGAGCGACGGCAAGGACATTCTCATCCTGTCGGATGGTGAACTGCACCGCAAAAACAAGGAACGCGGCAGCGTTTCGGTTATCCGCTTCGCAACCTACGGGCTGGATCTCAGCCTGATCGGCGGCCGCGCCGACACATCGGGCCAGTATTACGCAAAGGAGCGTTCGACCAGTTTCCTGCTCAACCCGGATCCCAATGACAGCATTTACCAGGGTGCCCCGGAACTGTTTACCCGCGAGATCAACAAGCGGTTTTCGCTGTGGCTTTATCCGATGCTGTTCGGGCTGATCACCGTCTATTTCCTGGGCAATGCGCGGACCAACCGGCATGAACAGGTATGGAGCGTGGTGACCGCCGCGGGCATTGCGTTCGCGCTGCGCGGAATCAGCTTCTATACGCTCGATCAGTCGGGGCACAGCCGGGCGATGGAGATCGTCTCCTATGCCATTCCCCTGGGCGGTATCGGCGTGTTCGCGGTCCTGACGGCGACGAGCTGGTCGTTCCGGACTCCGCAATATCTGATCGAGCAGACGTCACGGCTGGCGTCCGGATCGGAATCGGCGGCCATGGCCGTGCGCAACTGGCTCTCCGGCGCGGTGCAGAGCGGCGGACGGGGAGCGCAATGATCGGGCCGACGCTTTGGGGTTATCTGTTCAGGCGCTATGTGGTGATGACCGGATGGTTCGTCCTCGGCGTGCTCGTTATCATATTCATGGTGGATTTCAGCGAGTTCTCGAACCGTGCGTCGGCACGCTCCGGATACAGCCTGCCGCTTGGCCTGATGCTTTCGGCGCTTCGATTGCCGAATATCATGCAGGCGACGGTGCCTTTTGTCGTCCTCTTCTCTTCGATTTCCGTGCTCATCGTCCTCAACCGGAAATACGAGCTGGTGGTCGCGCGGTCGGCCGGCGTTTCCGCCTGGCAGTTTCTCATGCCGCTTTGCGCCGCAAGCTTCCTCATCGGCGTGGTCACGATCACGGTGGTGAATCCGCTTTCATCCTATGCGCTCTCGCTGGTTCATGAAATCGAAGTGGGCATCGGCATGCAGCGCGGCACGGTCGGCACGGTGAAGCGCACGCCGTGGATCCGCCAGCGCACCGATGAAGGCGTCACCATCATCGGCGCCAAGAACATCGCGCGGCGCGGCCTGCTTCTCGGCGACACGTCCTTCATCCGCCTCGATGATGACGGCTCCATTTCGGAACGAATCGATTCGAAGACCGCGCTGCTTGAGGAGGGCAACTGGGTGTTGCGCGATGCGACACGGGTTTCCAGGACCGATGCGTCGCAGCCGATCGGCACGGTGAAGATAAAGTCCAATCTGAAACCGGAATTCGTTGAAGAATCACTGGCATCACCGCAATCCATCTCGTTTTTCGAATTGCCACGCAAGATTGAAATTGCACGCTCGTTCGGCCTCGGCGCCAATGCGTTTGCCATGCAGTATCAGTCGCTGCTGGTGTTGCCTCTGCTTCTGGTCGCAATGACCCTCATCGCTGCAACCGTATCGCTTCGATTTATCCGTTTCGGACAGTCGGGCGCGGTGATTTTGGCTGGCATCTTGGCGGGGTTTCTGCTTTATGTCGTGACGGTGTTGGCAAAAGCGTTCGGGACAACCGGTGCGGTGCCGCCTTTCGTGGCGGCCTGGCTTCCGGTCATTATCGCGTCGGCACTTGGGGTTACTGTGCTGCTCCACAAGGAGGACGGGTAGTGGGTCTGGCGGCGTACTGCGAAAAAAATAAGTTGCGTATCGCAGGTCTTGCCGCAGTTCTGACAGCGGGTGTCGCCATGGGCGCGCTTGTTTCGTCGGCTGTGGCGCAAAACGTCGCGGATGATGACGGGATCGACATCACCACCAACCCCGACGCCCGGCTTCTGCTGACCGCCCGGCAACTGACTTTCGATCAGGATGCGGAAACCGTGACGGCCACCGGCGCGGTGCAGATCGAATATGATGGCTACCATATGGTTGCGCACCGGCTCGTCTATGACCAGCGCACCGGACGCCTGAAGGCCTATGGCGATATTGAAATGATCGAGCCGGACGGCAACCGGGTCTATGCCCAGGAACTGGACGTCACGGACGATTTCGCCGACGGCTTCATCAACTCGCTGCGAATTGAGACACCGGACAATACACGCATCGTCGCCGACAGTGCACAGCGCGACGGCGGCGATCGAACGACTCTCAACAATGGCGTTTATACCGCCTGTGAGATTTGCGAGGAAAACCCCAACAAAGCGCCGCTCTGGCAGGTCAAGGCCCGCCGCGTGATTCGCGACGGAAAGACCAGGACAATTCGCCTCGAACGGGCCCGTTTCGAATTGTTTGGCCTGCCGATCGCCTGGGTGCCGTTCCTGACGGTTCCCGACCATACGGTGAAACGCAAGAGCGGTTTTCTCGTTCCGGCTTTCGGCTATGCGAACGAATTGGGCACAAGCCTCCGGGTTCCGTATTATTTCGCCCTCAATCCGCATTACGATCTGACCGTCGCGGTGACCGGCTATACGCAGCAGGGATTCCTGGCGGAGGCCGATTTTCGCCGGCAATTCGCCAATGGCAGTTTCAGCGTCAAGGTCGCCGGCATCAACCAATTGTCACCGGGAAAATTCGGAGCAGGCACGATCGATGCCGGCAAGAGAGCCCGCGGCATGATCGCAACCCAGGGCCAGTTCAAGATCAATCCCCGATGGGCCTTCGGCTGGAGGGGTATGCTGCAAAGCGACAACAGCTTCTCCAACACTTATTCCATTCCCGGCCACAGTGCGGTCACGCAGGTTTCGACCGCCTATCTGACCGGCCTGTCCGGGCGCAATTTTTTTGATTTGCGGGCATTCTATTTCGACGTGCAGTCGACCAGCCCGGCCAGCATTGCCGAAGAACAACAGCCCATCATCCATCCGTCGCTCGATTATTCGCGCACCCTCAGCAAGCCGGTCGCCGGCGGTGAAGTCAATCTCGACATGAATGTGCTCAGCCTGACCCGGCGCGAGGCGGAAACCGACGTCGCCAATGACCGCTATCGCGGCGTCAAGGGCAACAATACAAGGCTGACGACAGAGCTCGAATGGCAGCGCACGCTGACCACATCCGGTGGTTTGCTCCTGACACCGCTCCTTGCGGCGCGCGGCGACGTCAATTTCCTCGATATCACAGCTCCGGCCGGTTACACCGGGCCGCTGACAACGGACAGCACGGCAACGCGCGGCATGCTGACGGCAGGGCTCGAGGCGCGCTACCCCATTCAAATGCTGACCACGGGCGCTTCCCACATTGTTGAGCCGATCGGCCAGATTTTTGTGCGGCCCGATGAGCAACTCGCCGGCGGACTGCCGAATGAGGATGCGCAGAGCCTGGTGTTCGATGCCAGCACGCTTTTCGAACGGGACAAGTTTTCCGGCTATGACCGCATCGAAGGCGGTACGCGTGCCAATCTCGGGTTCCGTTATACGGGGACGTTCCAGAACGGCGTATCGCTGCGCAGCATTTTCGGCCAGTCCTATCAGATTGCCGGACTGAACTCATTTGCGACCGATGATCTGGTCAATGTCGGAAGCAGTTCGGGACTGGAGACCAGCCGTTCGGATTATGTCGGCAGTGTCGGGGTTGACATGCCCAGCGGATTTTCGCTGATCGCCGAGGGACGGTTCGACGAATCGACATTCGCTTTGCAACGGTCGGATGTCGGGACGTCATACAGCAATTCCAGGTTCAGCGCCGCCATTGCCCACACCACCGTCAAGCCGCAACCCGGATATGGCTCCGCGACGGACCGCAACGAAATCAGCGGATCGGCGTCAATCCGGTTTGCCGAATACTGGCGGGCCTTCGGATCCCTCAAATATGACATCGAAAACAGCGAGCTGTACAATAGCAGCTTCGGCATGGGCTATCATGACGAGTGTTTCGACATCAGCTTTACCTATACGCAGACCCGCGACAGCAACCAGGCCATCGACCAGAGCTTCGGTGTCTCCGTCAGCCTGCGCACACTCGGCGATATCAGCTTTGGCAGCACCGATCTGTCCAGATTTTCGGATGAAGACAGCTAAGCCCGTTTGAGGCTTCGGTCCCCTTCGACAGCAAAACACTTCATCCGGGCCATCTTTTCGCCCCATGCCGATGGGATTTACGCGTGTAATAAGATTTGCGATGATGACAGACAGGCCGGATCAGGGAATTGGCACGATGAATGGCAGCTTGGCAACCACGCCTATAGCCGGATGGGTACGGATGATTTTGCTTGTTTTGGCCACGGCGGTGGCCGCCACGCTGGTCGCCGCGACCTCCCCGGCGCAGGCAAACGAGATTGCGATTGTCGTCAACAAGACCGCCATCACCACCTATGACATAGACCGTCGTGTGAAGCTGCTGCGCCTCCAGAGGACCAAGGGAAACCTGCGCCAACAGGCCGAGGAGCAACTGATTGAGGAAGCGATCAAGATGACCGAGGCGCGCAGGCTGCGCGCCATCGTCTCCGACGGCCAGGTCAACCAGTCCTTCGCCCGGTTTGCCAAGTCCAACAAGCTGACCGCCAAACAGATGTCCCAGGTCCTCGCCCAGGCCGGTATCGGCGCGGATCATTTCAAGGAGTTCATCCGGGTTCAGATGTCCTGGCCGCGCGTGGTGAATGCCCGTTTCGGCTCCCAGGGCGCCATGAGCACCGAAGAGCTGGTTTCAAAGATGCTGGAGCGCGGCGGCGAAAAGCCGAGCACCACGGAATATATCCTGCAGCAGATCATTCTGGTGGTTCCCAAGAACAAGCGGAAGGCGATCCTCAACAGGCGCAAGAAGGAAGCCAACGCGATGCGCGGCCGCTTCGTCAGTTGCGACACGACCCGGCAATTGGCCAGGGATCTGCGGGACGTATCGGTCGTCGATCTCGGACGTGTCATGCAGCCGTCCCTGCCGCCGGACTGGAAGCCGCTGATTGAGAAGACCGAACAGGGAAAGACGACCAGTACGCGGGTCACCGACCGTGGTGTCGAGTTTCTGGCAATCTGCTCCAGCAAGCAGGTCTCCGACGATCTTGCCGCCGAACTGGTCTTTCGATCAGAGGCACGGCAGCAATCGGGCGGCGACAGCGCCAACAGCCGAAAATATCTGGCCGAGCTTCGCAAACAGGCTCGTATCTCCCGCCGGTGAGTTTCCGGATCGATCGTCATGCCCCGTGACGACGGTGGGAGGCCGCCCCTGGCGGTGACGATGGGAGACCCGTCCGGCATAGGCCCGGATGTCACATTGTCGTTGTGGCAGCGGGTGGCGCAATCTGGCGGTCCGGATTTCGTGGTCCATGCCTGTCCGGCTGTGCTGCACGATCGCGCGACCCTGCTCGGCATCGACGTCAAGATTGCCGAAATCGATCCCTGGACATCACCATGCGTGCCGGCGCAAACGCTTGCCGTTGCCCCGCTCGAAGGCACCGTCAGAGCCACGCCCGGCGAGCCGGACAGCGACAATGCCGGCGCGATCATCGAATCGATCGAACGAGCCGTCGATCTTGTCCTTGCCGGAAAAGCCGCTGCCGTGGTGACAAACCCGATCGCCAAGGCGCAGCTTTACAAAGCCGGATTTTCCTTTCCGGGACATACCGAGTTTCTTGCGGAACTTGCCAGCCGGCACAGCGGGCGGCCTGTCAGGCCGGTGATGATGCTGGCCGGACCGCAACTGCGTGCAGTGCCCGTGACGATCCACATTCCACTGCGCGATGTGCCTGTGCGCCTCACCACAGAGGAAATCGTCGCCACCGCCGAAATCGTCGCAAAGGACCTCAGCACACGATTCGGCATCGCCAATCCGAGACTGGCGGTGGCGGGCCTCAACCCTCATGCCGGCGAAGCGGGTGCGCTGGGTCATGAGGATGAGGATGTCGTTTCGCCCGCCGTCACACACCTGAACGCCATGGGGATTTCGGCAAGGGGCCCGCTGCCGGCCGATACAATGTTTCATGACAGCGCGCGCCGCGGCTATGACGCCGCGATCTGCATGTATCACGACCAGGCCCTCATTCCCGCCAAGGCGCTCGATTTCGACGATACGGTCAATGTGACGCTGGGCCTGCCATATATCCGCACCTCTCCGGACCACGGAACGGCCTTCGACATCGCCGGCAGCGGATTGGCCCGCGCCGACAGCCTGCTGGCGGCGACGCGGCTCGCCTGGACGCTGAGTTCCGATGGCCGCGATTGACGGCCTGCCCCCCTTGCGGGAGGTGATCGCCGAACACGGGCTGAAAGCCAAAAAGGCGCTTGGGCAGAATTTCCTGCTTGATCTCAATCTGACACAGAAGATCGCACTGAGCGGCGGTACACTGGACGGTTGCACGGTGCTGGAGGTTGGTCCCGGTCCCGGTGGTCTCACCCGCGCCCTGCTCGCCAATGGTGCGCGTAAAGTCATCGCTGTCGAGCGCGACCAGCGATGCCTTCCCGCGCTCGCCGATATCGCCGCCCATTATCCGGGGCAACTCGAAATCATCGAAGACGACGCTCTGAAAGTGGATTTTGCGGCGGTGGCCGGCGAGCGAGATGTCCGGATCATAGCCAACCTGCCCTACAATATCGGCACCCAATTGCTGGTCAACTGGCTGCTCAGCGAACCCTGGCCACCCTTTTACCGGTCCATGACACTGATGTTTCAAAAGGAAGTCGCGCAGCGCATCGTAGCGGCGCCCGGGTCAGGCAGCTATGGACGGATCAGCGTTCTGGCCGGTTGGCGAACACATGCCGATATCGCCTTCGACCTGCCGCCTCAGGCCTTCACGCCGCCTCCGAAAGTCACGTCCAGTATCGTGCACCTCACACCCCGTCAGTCCCCACATCCCTGCAGCGCCGAAACGCTGTCGAAAGTGACTCAGGCCGCCTTCGGGCAGCGCCGCAAGATGTTGCGGCAGAGCCTCAAATCGTTGGGCGGAGCACAGCTTCTGGCGGCCTGCGGGATCGATCCGCAACGCCGGGCGGAAACGCTCGACATCAAGGAATTCTGCCATCTGGCCAATGCTCTGGGGCCTTCTTAACCGGAGTTTGTCGGGTTTTCGTCCAGCAGATCGGCAACGAAATCGAACAGGCCGGGCCGGCGGTCGCGCCGCAGCCTTTCGGCCTGGACGATGGCCCTGACCGCGGTATAGGCGCGGTCCAGGTCGTCATTGATGACCACATAGTCGTAGTCGCGCCAATGTTCCATCTCCTCGCGTGAGTTGGCAAGGCGTGTGTCGATCACGTCCGGCGCGTCCTCGGCGCGTCGCTGCAGCCGTGATTTCAGTTCCTCCAGCGACGGCGGCAATATGAAAACGGACACCACATCCGCGGGCATCTTTTCCTGCAATTGCGCGGCGCCCTGCCAGTCGATATCGAACAGCATATCGCACCCCTCGGCCATCGACGTTTCGACGGGTTCGCGCGGCGTGCCATAATAGTTGCCGTGCACCTGCGCCCATTCAAGCAGTGCATCGGTATCCCGCAAGCGCTGGAATTCCACGTCAGTGAGGAAGCGATAATGGACGCCGTCGATTTCGCTGCCGCGCCGGGTGCGCGTCGTGACGCTGACCGAGAGGCTGAACTCGTCGTCATTTTCAAGCAGATTGCGGGCGATGGTCGATTTGCCAGCGCCGGATGGGGACGACAGGACCAGCATCAGCCCGCGCCGCTTTATTGTTGATGGTGCCGGAGCATCCGGGGCCATGACATTACTCCAGATTCTGGACCTGCTCACGAAATTGATCGATCAGAACCTTCAGGTCCAGCCCGGCTGAGGTTACCGACGCTGCATTGGATTTGGAGCATATCGTGTTGGATTCCCGATTGAATTCCTGTGCAAGAAAATCGAGCCTTCGACCAATTGCCCCGCCCTCGGCGAGCAATTCGCGGCACGCGCCGACATGGACCGTCAGCCGGTCGATTTCCTCGCGCAGATCGGCCTTGGCGGCCAGAATGGCCGCTTCGGTGTATATCCGGTCCTCGTCGAAATCCGCATGCGCATCCAGTAGCGCGCGCACCTGGCCGGCAAGACGGTCGGCAATTGCCGCAGGGGTCCTGGACGGGTCGGAATCAACCTGGTGGACCAGTGCTTCGATGCCGGCGACATGATTGAGGAGCAGTACGCCGATCTTGCCGCCCTCCGCGGATCGCATGGCGGCAAGATCGTCGATCGCCGACGCCAGGCCATCCAGCAGCGCGGCCTCTTCGGCCGCGGCGGTATCAGCGTCGACGACCGGATCGCGAAATTCCAGCACGCCGCGGATATTCAACAGCCCATCGACGGAAGGCGGGCTGGCGTTGCTCCGCTGCCCAACCTGTCTTGCCAGGTCGATAACGGCATCGAGCGCGTCCTCATTCACCGCCAGTTGCGATTGGTCCTCATCGCGCGAAACTGTCAGCGAAAGCTGGATATTGCCCCTTTGAAAGCTCTTTGAGATCGCCTTGCGCACCGTCGGTTCGATACGGTCATACCCGGCGGGCAGACGCATCCGCAGATCCAGGCTGCGGCCGTTGACCGACCGGAGTTCCCAGACCCAGCGGAACGACCCGGCGGCGCCCTCATTGCGCGCAAATCCGGTCATTGATTGCAAAACCATGCCCGCTCCCCCGGCAATCCGCGCCGTGGCCCAGTGCGCCCCGTCTATTGATCGGCCGCCTTTTCCTTTTCCTTGGCCCGATCGGCTTCGATCTTGCGCCAGCGTCTGACATTCGCGTTGTGCTGTTCGAGCGTTTCGGCAAACACGTGCCCGCCGGTGCCGTCCGCAACGAAGAAGATATGATTCGTTCGCGACGGGTTGGCGACCGCCTCAAGCGCCGCACGGCCGGGATTGGCTATCGGTGTCGGCGGCAGTCCGTCGATGACATAGGTGTTGTAGGGCGTCGGCTTGTCGATATCCGAACGATAGATCGGCCGGTCGGCCGGCTTTCCCTCGCCGCCGAACAGCCCGTAGATGATCGTTGGGTCGGATTGCAGGCGCATGCCTCGCTCCAGGCGGTTGAGGAATACGGAGGCGACGAGCGACCGTTCATCGGCCCGGCCGGTTTCCTTTTCCACGATCGAGGCCAGTGTCACAAACTCTTCCTTGGTCTCGATCGGCAGTTCCGCTCGCCGCCGCGTCCAGATCTGTTCCACGAGCGCGTTCTGCGAGGCGCGCATCTGGTCGATAATCTCCTGGCGCGTCGTGCCGCGGGTGAATTTGTAGGTTTCGGGCCTCAGGGACCCTTCCGGCGGTAGTTCGTCCGGCAAATCCCCAGTCAAATCAGCGTTTTCCGCCAAACGCCTGAAAATCTGATTCACCGTCAGGCCTTCCGCGACCGTGACGGAAAGGAGGATTGATTTTCCGGAACGCAGAAGGTCCATGACCTCATGCATCGAGGCGCCGGCCTTGATCTCATACTCTCCCGCCTTCAGGGAATCGTCTGGCATATAGGCCCGGACACCCAGGCGGAAAATCCTCGCATCGGTGATCACATTGCGGCGTTCCAGCGCATTGGCAATCTCGCTGACCGTCGCCCCTTCGCGGATCAGGATATTCGTGTTGCTGGCCAGCGGCCCGTCTTCCTCGAAGCGCAATGACCCGAAATAGACCGCGCCGGCGCCGGCAATCACCAGGAACACCACCAGTGACATCATGAAGTTCAGGAAGACGACGAACTGGCTGCGCGCCCGCTCGGATCGCTTGGGCGGCTGCGGCGCTTCTTCAGGTTTCAGAGCCTGCCGCGCGGATTGCGGTATGATCGGGCCATTGCCACCGGAGCGTCCGAAGCCAATATCATCATCTGAAAATCTGCGGTCACTCACAATCAATCCTCAATTCACAAAAGCTGCTGGAGTGCTGACCCACTATGGCGGCAAATGTGGCAACAGATCGCTCGCCAGTCGTCACTGTATCATCCGGCATCACCCGGACTGCGCCCCGCGCGATGACCGAAGCCGCGGCGCCCTGTCCGTGCGCATTCTGCACAACCGGGAACGGGTTATCGAAAAGCGCGACATTCTCCCTTGGGAAAGACTCACTCTGATCGCAATATCTCTAGCCTTCGTAACGCCGCAACACAAGTGACGCGTTTGTGCCCCCAAAACCGAACGAATTGGACAGTGCGACATTGATTTCCCGATGGCGCGCCACTTTTGGGACAAGATCAATCGGCGTTTCCACCGACGGATTGTCGAGATTGAGCGTCGGTGGGGCGATATTGTCCCGGATGGCAAGGGTGGCGAAAATGGCCTCGACCGCACCGGCAGCGCCCAGCAGGTGACCGATGGCGGATTTCGTCGATGACATGGAAATCGTCGACGCCGCGTCACCGACCAGCCGCTCGACGGCGGCGAGTTCGATCGTGTCGGCCATGGTCGACGTTCCATGGGCATTGATGTAGTCGATATCCGACGCCGTGATCGCCGCGCGCTTCAACGCCGACTGCATGCAACGATAGGCGCCCTCGCCATCTTCGGAAGGCGCGGTAATATGATAGGCATCGCCGGAAAGGCCATAGCCGATGACTTCGGCGTAAATCCTGGCGCCGCGGGCCTGTGCGTGCTCCAGTTCCTCCAGCACCACCACGCCGGCCCCCTCGCCCATGACGAATCCGTCGCGGGCCTCGTCATAGGGACGCGACGCGCGTTCGGGGTCATCGTTGAAACCGGTCGACAAGGCCTTGCAGGCCGCAAATCCGGCCATGGCGATGCGGCAGATGGGCGATTCGGCACCGCCGGCGACCATGACGTCGGCATCGCCCAGCGCGATCAGCCGGCTGGCATCGCCGATGGCGTGGGCGCCGGTGGAACACGCCGTCACCACGGCGTGGTTGGGCCCGCGCAATTTGTGCTTTATCGAAACCTGGCCCGAGGCCAGATTGATCAGCCGACCGGGAATGAAGAATGGCGAGACCCGGCGCGGACCGCGTTCGCGCAGCGTGTCGCCCGCATCGATGATTCCCTGGAGTCCGCCGATTCCGGAACCGATAAGAACGCCAGTGGCGATCTGGTCCTCATCGGTTTGCGGGGCCCAGTCGGCATCGGCGAGCGCGTGGTCGGCCGCAGCGATGGCGTAGGTGATGAAGGGGTCGACTTTTCGCTGCTCTTTGGGGTGCTGATATTTATCGGGATTGAACGTTCCGTCGCTGCCGTCGCCAACCGGGATCCGGCAGGCGATTTTCGCCACGAGATCTTCCGTCTCGAACTCCTGTATTCTAGCCGCGGCGCTTTCGCCGGCGATCAATCGTTTCCACGTGACCTCGGTGCCATCGCCGAGAGGCGAAACCATTCCGGTTCCCGTGATAACAACACGCCTCATGGTATCCCCATTTTCATGGCGGGTGACCGGGTTGACGCGACGATCCGACCCGGCAGACCCTGGTGCCTCACAATACCATACAGCCCGGGACGAAACCGGGCTGTTGCATGCAGACTCTGTTTTCTAAAGGCCACATGCCAAATGGCTGTCCGGGACCGGAGCGGCCCCGGGAACCGCAATTAGCTCTGGGACTTGCTGATATATTTAACCGCATCTCCAACGGTCAAAATCGTGTCGGCAGCGTCGTCAGGAATCTCAACACCGAATTCTTCTTCGAAGGCCATGACCAATTCGACTGTGTCGAGCGAGTCTGCACCAAGATCATCAATAAAGCTCGCACCTTCCGTCACTTTCTCGGCGTCAACGCCAAGATGCTCGACAACAATATTCTTTACGCGTTCTGCGATATCGCTCATGTCGGTATCCTCGACCCCTATACGTTATGCATTGCCTTGGATAGCGGCATGCGGTCACTCAATCAAGTTCCAGCGCCTGATTATCGGCACTTGCATTCCGGCTCAATACGGGCCTGTGGATTACCCGTCACTTCCGATATGCCCCTGCCGGCAAGGCACGTCGGATATTGCAATGGCTGCGGCCCTTAACACGGTTTATGCCGGTTCGCAAAGCCCCAATCTTCGCCGCCGGCCGGGACGAATCGCGTCGTCATCACCGCAGCTTAGATCATTGCCATTCCGCCGTTGACATGAATCGTCTGGCCGGTGATGTAGGCGGCCTCGTCAGAGGCGAGATAGGAAACGGCCGACGCCACTTCATGGCCGGTGCCCATGCGGCGCATGGGAATGGCGCCCATGATGGCGTCCTTCTGCTTGTCATTCAGCTTGTCGGTCATGGCCGACTCGATGAAACCGGGCGCCACGCAATTGACGGTGACGCCGCGGGAGGCGATTTCCTGGGCAAGGGATTTGGAAAAGCCGATCAATCCGGCTTTCGAGGCACAGTAATTGGCCTGTCCCGGATTGCCGGTCACGCCAACGACCGATGTGATGTTGACGATGCGCCCCTGGCGGCGCCGCATCATGGGATGGGCGAGTTCGCGCGTAAGATGGAAAACAGCCGTCAGGTTGACGGCAAGCACCTCATCCCAGTTTTCGTCCGACATCCGGACAAACAGACCATCCCGTGTAATGCCCGCATTGTTGACCAGGATGTCCACCCCCTCCATGGTCTCTTCGGCGGTCTTGGCAAGCGCCTTGACCTCTTGCCGGTCCGACAGGTTGGCCGGAAAGACATGGACGCGTCCGGCCAGTTCAGCGGCCACGGCGTCGAGCTTCTCGACCCGGGTTCCATGCAGACCGACGACAGCGCCGGCCTGGTGCAGGAATTTTGCGATTTCTTCGCCGATTCCACCGGATGCGCCGGTGACAAGGGCCTTGCGGCCGGTCAGATCGAACATGTTTCTTTCCTTTGTTAACCCATGCGGAAGTGACTGAAAGGGGCGGTTCGGGTCACCCGAATCAGCGGCGCAGAAAGGCCTCGATGTCCTGCGGCGTGTTGATTGCGGTTGCGGCGATGTCGCGATCGATCCGCCTCGCCAGCCCGGTCAGCACCTTGCCGGCGCCGATTTCATAGACGGCGGTAACCCCGTTTGACGCAAACCATTGCACCGTCTCACGCCAGCGTACACGACCGGTGACCTGCCTGATCAGGAGATCGACGATTTGCGCCGGGTCTTCGACTGGCGCTGCAACAACATTGGAAATCAGCGGCACGGACGGCTCGCTGATGGTGACATTCTCAAACGCCGCGCGCATGGCGTCGGCTGCCGGTTCCATGAGCACCGAATGAAACGGCGCGGACACCGGAAGGAGCAGCGCGCGTTTTGCGCCTTTGTCCCGGGCAAGGGTTGCCGCTTTCTCGACGGCGCCGCGGGATCCGGAGATGACCAGCTGACCGCCCCCATTGTCATTGGCAATCTGGCAGCAGCTTCCACCCGTCTGGCACTGCGTACAGATTTCTTCGACGGCGTCCTGGTCCAGTCCGATAATCGCCGCCATCGCGCCTTCACCGGCCGGAACCGCCTGCTGCATCGCATTGCCCCTGACCCGAAGAAGGCGGGCGGTATCGGCCACCGAGAAAGAACCGGCGGCGGCCAGCGCGGAATACTCCCCGAGGGAATGGCCGGCGACGCAGGACACCGATTGCGCCATGTCGAAGCCGGCGGCCTCCATCGCCCGCATCGCCGCCAGGGAGACGGCCATCAAGGCCGGCTGGGCATTGGCCGTCAGGGTCAGTTCCTCGATTGTCCCGTCCCACATCAGCGCCGAAAGCTTTTCCCCGAGCGCCTCGTCGACCTCATCGAAAACGGCCCGCGCCTCGGAAAACGCGTCCGCCAGATCCTTGCCCATTCCGATGACCTGGCTTCCTTGTCCCGGAAAGGTAAACGCAATGCTCATCCATTTATCCCCAGTTGGTTCAGCCGCCTCACACCACTGAACGGGCCGCAAGTCAAGGTTTGCCATGTGGACGGGGCGGCTGCGCCGGCGGGCTCGCGCGCCGCCGGCCAATGCACCAATGCAGACAAGCCATCAATAACGGGAACAAAATCAACTGTTTCAACCATCGCGCTATTCCGCAAATATCGCGATTTATTTGTAATTTATTTACACCAAACCCAATAAGTTACAGTTGAACATCAACCAACCGCGGCACACCGACCGTGCCGCGGCATTCGTCCGTCGCGCCCATGAATGATATCGCAAGACAAGTGGTGCAGATGATGCACGAATTCGGGGTGGCTGGCCTGCCGCGAAACTATGAGCTGTTTTACGAGGCGGCAACGGGCACGAACAAGGAACTGCACAAGGGCCTGACGGCGCTCGGCAAGGATCCCAAGCAGGAGGACCTCGACGACCTCGGACGCCAGTATTTTGCGCATTACCACGGCGAGCGTGTGATGGAGGAGGCGCGAACCAGGATTGCCCTGCAGGTCACGGAGATCCTGATCATGCTTCGCAAGGAGCAGGCATCGCTGCAAAAATACGGGCGGGTCCTCGGTGACACGTCCCAGAAAATATCAGGCTCGGCGCTGCGGGACGAAAAGCTGCTCGAACAGATCGTCAACCTGCTTTCGGATGCGACTGTCTCGACCATCGACCACGGCCAGAAGGTCGTAACGTCGATGAACCAGACATCGGCTGAAATCCAGGATATCCAGACCGAATTGGATCGCTACAAGAAGCTCGCCAACACGGACCCGCTGACAAAGCTTGCCAATCGGCGCGCTTTCGATTCCCACATTGCGCATGTCGGCGATGACAAGAAAAGCGATATGTATCTTGCGCTGATATTCGCCGATGTCGACCATTTCAAGCGGGTCAACGACACCCATGGCCACATTGTGGGCGACAAGATGCTGGCCTATGTGGCCAGCATCATGCAGTCGGTGGTGGATCCGGACGCCTTCATTGCCCGGATCGGCGGCGAGGAGTTCGCCATCGCAATCGACAATACGACCGAGGAAGCGGCCGGCCAACATGCGGAAAAGGTCCGCGCGGCGGTCGAGGACAGGAAATTCGTCAGCCGCAAGACCGGTATCAATTATGGTCCGATCACTGTGTCGCTGGGGGTCTGCATGGCCTCCGAAGCGACGGATTCCAGCGATCTCTACCGCAAGGCGGACCAGGCGCTTTATGCGTCCAAGAACAACGGACGCAACCGGGTGACCACGTTTTCGGAGCTTCCCGCCGGCACCGGCAAGACCGTGAAGGACTGGCTGCTCTACCGCGGGAAATAGCTTTCGGGGCGCACAAACCGCGTGCGCCAACTCGGTCACCCCACCGATTTGCATCGCCGCCCAAGCAGGGATTATGGTGCGGTCCGCAACCGGAGATTCAGCCATGACCGACGCCATTTTATCGAGCCTGTCGCATGATGCGCCGCCGACCGATCTCACCCCGCCGATGCAGGCATTGTGGTGGCTGAAGAAAGGCGACCTGCAACTTGGCGCCTGCTGGGACCGGGCCCATGAAATCTGCCAGACTGCCGAGGGAGACAAGCCGTATGACCTCGTACACGCGCTGGCCCACCTGATCGAGGGCGACCTGGCCAATGCGGCCTATTGGTACCGGCGCGCCGGCGTGCAGCAAACAAGCGACGATCCGGCCGCGGAATGGCAGGCCATCGCCGCTGAACTGGCGAAATGAACCACCTCTCCATCTGAAACCAACGATTTTTTTGACGCACGGGTTGACATAATACCTTTTGGTATCTCATATAAATAATACCTTTTAGTTTTATATGGAGATGCCCATGCGCAAAAGGATCCGACTGAAAACCGCCGCCATCGTGCTGCCGCCCGGCTCGTGCCGCGGAATTCCCGGGGATTTGCCACCTGTCAGCAAGCGCCTTTCCGAGATCGGCTGCGTGACGTTTCTTGATCAGGACGGGAGACTCGACTTCCCGCCGGTGACGAAATGATCGGCGGCAATCCCGGTGCCGTTCAGGGTGCGTTTCGCGCGCTGGCGGATCCGACACGGCGGGACATCCTCGTCTTTCTGAGCCGCCGGGACATGACCATCGGCGAAGTCGCCGGGCGCTTCGACATCACCCGGGCCGCGGTCAAGAAGCACCTGACCATCCTGGAAGAGGGAGCGCTGATATCCGTCCATCCAAGCGGCCGGGAAAGGATCAATCGCCTGGAACCGCTGGGCCTCAAAACCGTTGCCGACTGGCTGAGCTATTTCAACCGGTTCTGGGACGAACGCCTGCGCAGTCTGCATGACGCCATCGAAGAGGAAGAGAGACAGAAAGATGACTGACACCACTACGATCACGAAAACCGCTTTTTTCAATGCGTCCCCGGCCACGGTCTGGGGCTTTCTGACCCGGTCCGACAAACTGGCCAAATGGTTCCATCCCGCGAAGGCCGATCTGTCGGAAGGGGATGAATACGCGCTGTTGGGCACAACCGGGGACAGCAAGGGTGTGCCGCTGATCTGGGGCCGCGTTCTGGAGATGGACGTGCCGAACCGGCTTGTCTACACCTTCATCATCGACGCCTTTGGCGGAAGCGAGACAACGGTCACGTGGGTTCTCGAGGAAGCCGCCGGCGGAACCCGCCTGTCGCTGACTCACGAGGGTGTCCCGGAAGCGGCCGGAGAGGCGACGATGCGGATGCTCATGTCGCTGGACTCCGGTTGGGACGAACATCTGGACCGCCTGCGAAAATCCCTTGCCTGACGGCGGACGTTCAATACCCTTTTGAAATGGCTGAAAGGCGCGCGAGCCGCGCCTTTCAGGTCGCTCCACCGCGGGCCTGACCGGAGCTGCGGAAGCGAAGCCCGACTGAACAAGGGCCGGACGGCCCGCTATTTTTCTTGCATCGCTCGGCAAAAGGCGTATAAGCGCGCTGTTCGTGACACCCGGTCATCTGGCTGGGGGCTGAACGGAGGGCCGCTCATCGCAGGGTGAGCGTCAGGACATGAAGATGTCCGGCCTCCCGTGTCTCCGCTCTCGACCGTCTCGATATCAACGCCTTTCTTGCCGGCCCGCGGGGCCGATGGAGGGTCGTTGAGGCTTAGCCGCCGGTTGCCGGGTCATGCGAAGCAGTTGGATCAAGAAAGGCAAATAAACATGGCTCTATACGAACATGTGTTTCTTGCCCGGCAGGATGTGTCCGGCCAGCAGGTCGAGGCTCTTGTCGAGCAATTCAAGGGCATCCTCGAAGCCAATGGCGGATCGGTCGGCCGGGTGGAGAACTGGGGGCTGAAATCGCTCGCCTACCGGATGAACAAAAACCGCAAGGCGCATTACACGCTGATGGACATCGACGGGCCGGCAGCCGCGGTGCAGGAGATGGAGCGCCAGATGCGCATCAGCGAGGATGTGTTGCGCTACATGACCATCCGTGTCGATGAGCACGAGGAAGGCCCGTCCATCATGCTGCAGAAGCGCGACCGGGACGACCGCCCGCGCCGTGGCGACCGGGACGACCGTCCGCGCCGTCCCCGTGAAGACAAGCGATAGGGAGCCCGATCATGGTCGATATCAATCAGATTCCGACGCGGCGCCCGTTCCATCGCCGCCGCAAAACCTGCCCCTTCTCCGGCGCCAATGCCCCGAAGATCGATTACAAGGACGTTCGTCTGCTCCAGCGCTACATTTCGGAGCGCGGCAAGATCGTACCGTCCCGCATCACCGCCGTCAGCCAGAAGAAACAGCGCGAACTGGCCAGGGCCATCAAGCGCGCCCGTTTTCTCGGTCTGCTGCCTTACCTGGTCAAATAGGACCGGGCTGAAAAGCGTCGACCGGGGTCGTCCCCGGTCGCAATCCGCCGTGATGGGCACGGCGGAAACGAAAAAACCCCGAGTTGGGGCATTGTTGCGGGTTGAGAATTTGATTCCGCAACGGCCTCTAACTGCTTGAACGAGCAGGACAGCGCACCCATGAGCAACACGACACTGTCTTTACTGGTCGGCCTTGTCGCCGGCGTCGCCGCGGCGCTGCTGATGCTCGGATCGGGAGATGTCTCCGCGCTTTCCGTGTTGCTGTCGGCCTTTGCCACGCTGCCCATATTGATTGCCGGCCTCGGCTGGTCGAACGTGGCCGGCGCGATGTCGGTTGCCGCAGCCGCAATTATTGTCGCCGTCGTCGTCTCGCCACTCGCCGCGCTGATGATCGCGGTGACGACATTCGTTCCGGCCGCCTGGATTGCCCATCTCAGCAATCTTGCGCGTCCCGCCGAAGAACTTGGCGGTCCGCAGGGTCAACTCGCCTGGTTTCCCCTGTCGGACATCATGCTGCATCTGTGCTCCCTGGTTTGCCTGTCGCTGATCATTCTCGGCTTTACGATCGGCTATGGCGAGGATGTTGTGCGGGAGATCGTGGAACAGCTGTTTTCCGTCCTCACCGAACAAAATCCCGAATTCCAGCCGGACGACGCCTATCAGAATGAGATGATCAGCTTCGTGACCCGGCTCCTGCCGGCGCTGCAGGCGATGATGTGGGTGATGATCCTGTTCGCCGCCTGGTATCTGTCCCTGGCCATCGTGCGCGCATCCGGCAGGGCCAGGCGGCCTGCCGATTCGATCGCGGCGAGTTTGCGCATGTCGCGGCTTTCGCTTCTGATCTTCGGCGCCGGCCTGCTGCTCAGTTTCGGTGGCGGACCGATCGGCCTCATCGGTTCGGCCCTGTCCGGCGCCTTTGCCGGCGGCTTCATACTCGCCGGCCTCGCCATGCTGCATTACCGCACCATCGGCCGTGCCTGGCGGTTCCTGGCGCTTTGGTCGACCTATGCTGCCATTATCATTCTGTTTCCGTTGCCGTTGGTGGTTCTGCTGTTTGTCGGGCTGTTCGAAACGGCCCGCACCAGCCCGTTGTCGCCACCGGGTTCCAATTCAAACAATCAATCGCAATAGACGTTTCACCTGAAAGGAAAGACCATGGACGTAATTCTTCTCGAACGGGTCGCAAAGCTCGGCCAGATGGGCGATGTGGTTAAGGTGCGGGATGGATTTGCCCGCAACTATCTGCTGCCCCAGGGCAAGGCGCTGCGCGCCAATGAGACCAACAGGGCCCGATTTGAAAATGACCGTGCCCAGCTCGAAGCCCGCAATCTCGAACGGCGCGGCGAGGCCCAGCAGGTCGCCGACAAGCTCGAAGGCAAATCCTTCGTCGTCGTCCGGGCCGCCGGCGAAACCGGCCAGCTTTACGGCTCGGTGGCGGCGCGGGACGTCGTCACCATCCTGGAGGAAGAAGGCTTCACCATCGGCCGCAGCCAGGTGGAACTGCGCACGCCGATCAAGGCCATCGGATTGCATGAGGTCATCATCGCACTCCACGCCGAGGTCGAGGTGAAAGTCGAACTCAATGTCGCCCGCTCGGTCGACGAAGCCGAGCGGCAAGCCAAGGGCGAAGACCTGACGTCGGCGGATGCGATCTACGGCGTCGATGAGGAAGCGGCGGAAGCCAATGCCGAGGACATATTCGAAGAAGGCGTCGAATTCACCCCCGATGTCGACGACGAAGAGGTCGGAGAGACGGCTGAAGACGAAGAGCCGGCGGTACAAACGGCTGACGAGGCCGCTGAAGACGAATCAAAGAGCTGATCGAAACGGTCCTCCAATGAAAAGCCCGGTCACCGCGCCGGGCTTTTCTACAACAGCCATTCCCGAAACTTTTTGCCGAAAACCTGGGCCGGCCGGCGCTTCGATTCGCGCAATTCAACAGCTTTTATAAGGCCATGATTTCGCGGTACTGGATTCTTTCAAATTCAGTGATAAAATTGCGTACACAAAAAATCCTTCTTCTTACCGTTGTAATTATTGGGGTTTTTAATTGTGAGAAGATTACTCAAGCGCTTCCTCGACGATCTCATCGTGACCGGTGATCTGACGATCACCTATGCCGACGGTTCCAAGGTCCGATATGGAGACGGCACCGGCCCGGCCGTGCATCTTCGCTTCAACAACAACCACAGCGAGCGGCAGGTGGCCTTCGATCCCTATCTCAGGCTTGGCGAGGCCTATATGGATGGCGACATCGATTTCGAGGATTGCGATGTCTACGATTTTCTGGCCGTCGTCTTCAAAAATACCGGCCACAACCCACCCCCGCCGTCGATCTGGTCAAGGCTGATTGATCACGGGCGCCGCGCCGCTGCCGATATTCTCGACTGGAATACCCTGCACCGCTCGCGCAGCAATGTTCAGCATCACTACGATCTTTCGGGCGAGCTGTACGATCTTTTCCTCGATCCCGACCGGCAATATTCCTGCGCCTATTTCGAGGACCCCTCGGATGACCTCGAGACCGCTCAACTGGCAAAAAAGCGGCATATCGCCTCGAAACTGCTGCTGGATGACGAGAACCTGTCGGTGCTTGACATCGGGTCCGGCTGGGGCGGCATGGCGCTTCATCTGGCGCGCCAGTTCAACGTCAGGGTCACCGGAATCACGCTTTCGGACGAGCAGCACACGGTGTCCAACCAGCGGGCCCGCGAGGACGGCTTTGCCGGGCAGGTTGAGTTCCGGCTGCAGGATTATCGCCATATAGAGACGAAATTCGACCGGATCGTCTCCGTCGGCATGTTCGAACATGTCGGCCGCAAGCACTTCGACACCTATTTCAACAAATGCGCCGACATGCTGGAACCCGATGGCGTGATGCTGCTGCACACCATCGGACAGCATTCACCGCCGACGCCCACCAACCCGTTCATCAAGAAACACATCTTTCCGGGCGGCTACATCCCGTCGCTGTCGGAGGTGGTGGAATCGATCGAGAAGTCCGGCCTGGTAATGACCGATATCGAAGTGTTGCGGCTGCACTATGCCGAAACGCTGAAGGCGTGGCGGGCGCGGTTTGTCGATCATTGGGACGATGCGAAGGCGCTTTATGACGAACGGTTCTGCCGCATGTGGAATTTCTATCTCGCGTCTTCGGAAGCGTCGTTCCGTTGGCAAGACCTCGTGGTGTTCCAGATTCAACTGGCGCATGACAAGCAGGCCGTGCCGCTGACGCGGGACTATATCAGCAACCACGAACGGGCGCCGCACAGAGCCCGCAAGGCCAGCAAATCGGCGCAGAAAAAGCGCAAGGCCTCCGCCGGCTGATGACGCTCTGACCTCGCCCGGTCCGGCCTCGCATGGTCTGGCAGGCCGGCCGGGGCACCGACTCGATTCCCGTTCGAGAGTCAAACAGAATCAGCTATGATTGTCTTTTCCACATTGCGCTTGTGGAGATTGAGCATGGCCGGGACAAATGGGCCCGGGTTGCAGTCTTGACGATTCATCAACCCGACCTTTGGGGGTATAGGTGGCTCCCGGACCTGATGCGGACACAAGCAGAAAGACAGGAATGAACGACCCGGTAAGACAACTGACGGAGCTGGACAATCGTCAAGGCGGCGGGCTCTACCGCGAGGCGCCGGGGAATATCGAAGCCGAACAGGCACTGCTGGGTGCCATTCTCGTCAATAACGAGGCCTATTACCGGGTTTCCGACTTTCTGAAACCGGGCCACCTTCACGAACCCCTTCACCGCAAGATCTTCGAGGTCGCAGGCGATATCATCCGGATGGGCAAGACCGCCAATCCGGTGACCATCAAGACGTTTCTGCCGGCCGATGAAAAGGTCGGCGACATGACCGTCGCCCAATATCTGGCGCGCCTGGCGACAGAGGCGGTCACAATCATCAATGCCGAGGATTACGGGCGGGCGATCTACGATCTGGCATTACGGCGCTCGCTGATCACCATCGGCGAAGACATGGTCAATATCGCGTTTGACGCGCCGCTCGACATGCCGCCGCAAAGCCAGATCGAGGACGCCGAGCGGCGGCTGTTCGAGCTGGCCGAAACCGGGCGCTACGATGGCGGCTTCCAATCCTTCAACGACGCGGTCGCCCTGGCCATCGACATGGCGGGCGCCGCCTATCAGCGCGACGGGGGCCTGTCGGGTATCTCCACCGGAATATCGCAACTGGACAAGCGCATGGGCGGGCTGCAGCCCTCCGACCTGATCATCATCGCCGGCCGGCCTGGCATGGGCAAGACGTCGCTGGCAACGAATATCGCCTACAACATCGCCAATGCCTACGAGCATGAAGTGCAGGCCGACGGCACCGCCAAGGCGATCAATGGCGGCGTCGTCGGATTTTACTCGCTGGAAATGTCGTCCGAACAGCTGGCAACGCGCATCATCTCCGAGCAGACCGAGATTCCATCATCGAAAATCCGCCGCGGCGAGATTTCCGAACCGGATTTCGAAATGCTGGTCGAGTGCTCGCAGCACATGCAGAAAACCCCCTTTTACATCGATCAGACCGGCGGCATTTCCATCGCCCAACTGGCCGCCCGCGCCCGCCGGCTGAAGCGCCAGCGCGGCCTCGATCTTCTGATCGTGGATTACATTCAGTTAATGACCGGCGCGAAGAAGGCCGGTGACAACCGGGTGCAGGAAATCACCGAGATCACCACTGGCCTGAAGGCGCTGGCAAAAGAACTCAACGTGCCGATCGTGGCGCTGTCGCAATTGTCGCGACAGGTGGAAAACCGTGACGACAGGCGTCCGCAACTGGCCGATCTGCGTGAATCGGGCTCGATCGAGCAGGACGCCGATGTCGTGCTGTTTGTCTATCGTGAGGAATATTACATCCAGAATGCCGAGCCGCGCCGCAGCCCCGAAGAGGTCGCCGCAGATGTCAAGACGGAGGAATATCTGCGCTGGGAGGAGAAGATGGCGAAGGTCCGCGGCACCGCCGATGTCATCATCGCCAAGCAGCGCCATGGCCCGACAGGCACGGTTTCGCTTGGCTTCCAGGCCGAATTCACCCGCTTCTCCGACCTTGCGGATAACTCCTATCTGCAATACAGCCAGGATTGACTGCTTGGAAGTGAAGACTTCGGAGACGGATCGGATGGCCAGTGAACAACCCGTTTTCAGCGTTTGAACAAGCCGAGGATGATGGCTTCGGCGCCCGTCTGCTGATCGATCTGGGGGCGCTTGCCGACAATTGGCGCACCATGCGCCACCTGTCCTCGCCGGCCCGCTGTTCCGCGGTGGTCAAGGCCGATGGCTATGGGCTCGGCATGGAGCCGGTGGTCACGACGCTCCATGATGCGGGCTGCATGGATTTTTTCGTCGCCACCGCACATGAAGGCGTGGTTGCGCGCGAGCATGCGCCGGAAGCCCGCATCTTCGTCATGAACTGCCTGCTGCCCGGCATCGAGCCGTTCTGCCGGTCCGCCGACCTCATTCCCGTACTGGCATCGATGGAACATGTGGCGATCTGGACCGCGAGCTGCATTGCCAATGGCGACCATCCCTGCGCCCTGCAGGTCGATACCGGCATGAACCGCCTCGGCGTCACTGTGGAAGAAGCCGCGGCGCTGGCCGGCGACGGCACGCATCCGGAGGGGTTTTCCCCGGTGCTGGTGATGAGCCATCTGGTCTGTGGTGATGAGCCGGACCACCCGCTCAATCGAACGCAGGTCGAGCAGTTCACGCAGGTCGCGAAGCTGTTTTCCGGCATCGAGGCCAGCCTGTCCAACTCGGCCGGCATATTGCTGGGTGAGGATTTCCATTTCGAGCTGACGCGGCCGGGCATTGCCCTTTATGGCGGCCGGGCGTCGACGGAGAGCGGCAACGTGACCATTCCCGTGGTCACTGCCCTGGCGCATATCGTCACCATCCGCACAGCGGCCGCCGGCGAAACCGTGAGCTACGGCGCGGCCGCGAAACTTCATCGCGACAGCCGCTTGGCCGTCTGCGCCATCGGCTATGCGGATGGCTACATGCGGGCGATGTCCGGCGCCGGCACGATCCTGCGCGGCCGCAACACCGATGGCGCCAAGGGCTTCGTCCTCGGGCACAGCGTGCCTGTCATCGGCCGGGTTACCATGGACCTGACGGTTTTCGACATTACCGATGTTCCGGGCAACCTGCTGAAGCCGGGCGATTCCATCGAACTGTTCGGCCCCAATGTCCCGCTCGACGACGTTGCTGCAGCCGCCGACACGATCGGCTACGAGCTCCTGACTTCGCTCGGCTCACGCTATCGCCGCCATTATGTGCGCTCCGCCACGGGTCAGTCCCGCTGATGGCACGCGCCAAGACCCAGTTCGTCTGTCAGAATTGCGGCACCGTGCATGCACGATGGGCCGGCAAATGCGACGGATGCGGTGCGTGGAACACGATCATCGAGGACAGTCCGGCCGGCGGCATCGGCGCCGGGCCAGGCAAGGCGGCAAAGCGCGGCAGACCGGTGGCACTGACATCGCTGTCGGGCGAAATCGAGGATGCACCGCGGATCAGGACGCATATCGCCGAACTGGACCGGGTGACGGGCGGCGGCATTGTCCGCGGTTCGGCCATCCTTGTCGGCGGCGATCCGGGGATCGGCAAATCGACCCTGCTCATGCAGGCCGCCGCCGCCCTGTCGCGCGGCGGCCATCGCGTCGTCTATGTGTCGGGCGAGGAAGCCGTCGCCCAGGTTCGCCTGCGCGCCCAGCGGCTGGGCGCGGCCGACAGCGATGTGATGCTGGCTGCCGAGACCAATGTCGAGGACATTCTTGCGACCCTGGCGCTGGAAAAGCGGCCGGATCTCGTCATCATCGATTCGATCCAGACCCTGTGGAGCGACATGGCCGAGTCGGCTCCCGGCACGGTCACCCAGGTACGGGCCGGCGCGCAGGCCATGGTCCGCTTCGCCAAGCAGACCGGCGCCGCCGTCGTGCTGGTCGGGCATGTGACCAAGGAGGGTCAGATCGCCGGGCCGCGCGTCGTCGAGCACATGGTGGACGCGGTGCTTTATTTCGAGGGCGATCGCGGGCATCACTACAGGATATTGCGAACCGTGAAGAACCGCTTCGGGCCGACCGACGAGATCGGCGTGTTCGAAATGTCCGATGCCGGGTTGCGCGAAGTCGCCAATCCGTCGGAGCTGTTTCTCGGCGAGCGCAACGATAAGGCCCCCGGGGCATCGGTGTTTGCCGGCATGGAGGGAACCCGGCCGGTGCTGGTCGAGATTCAGGCCCTGGTGGCGCCGTCGACGCTTGGCACACCACGAAGGGCGGTGGTCGGATGGGATTCTGCCCGGCTGTCGATGATTCTGGCGGTGCTGGAAGCCCATTGCGGGGTGCGGCTTGGACAACACGATGTTTATCTGAATGTTGCAGGAGGTTACCGCATTTCCGAGCCGGCGGCGGACATGGCGGTGGCTTCTGCACTGGTTTCATCACTTGCCGGTCTTGCTCTTGCCGCGGATTGCGTCTATTTCGGCGAGATAAGCTTGTCCGGTGCTGTCCGGCCGGTCGCGCATACGGCGCAACGCCTGAAAGAGGCTGAAAAACTCGGGTTTGGACGAGCCGTTTTGCCAAAGGGATCAGTCGACCTGCCGGCAAGCGCAAAAGGGAGCTGGCATTTGGTGGAAGCACTGCCGGATCTCGTCGCCAGCATAGCCGGATCCGCGGCTCGGCCGGCGCAGGGGGAAGACGGATAAGGGGCAAGCAGGGTCGGACTGCCAATTCCGGCCGACTTGAGGTTCAGTCAAAATGCCAATTACGATACTGGATGGAATTCTCATCGGCGTGACGCTGTTTTCGGCGGTCCTTGCCATGGTGCGGGGCTTTTCCCGGGAGGTTCTGTCCGTTGCGTCATGGATTGCCGCCGCGCTGGCGGCCTATTGGTTCTATCCGACGCTGATGCCCTTCGTTCTGGAATACACCTCCAGCGGAACCATCGCCATGGCGGTCTCGGCCGGCGCGATCTTTCTGGTCGCGCTCATCATCGTCTCCATCGTGACGATGCGTATCGCGGATTTCGTGATTGACAGCCGCATCGGCGCCCTGGACCGCACGCTGGGCTTCGTTTTCGGTGCAGCACGCGGTATCCTTCTGGTTGCCGTGGCCATGCTGTTCTTCAACTGGCTGGTCAGCGACCCGCAGCAGCCGGCCTGGGTGGCCCAGGCCAAATCCAAACCGCTGCTTGATTCGATCGGGGATCAACTGGTCAATATTCTGCCGGAGGACGCCGATGCGACCATTCTGGACCGCTTCAAGGGGTTGAACAGTGCCGATGGTACCAGCAGCAGCGGCGGCGGATAGGCGACGCCCATGACCATGACCGAAACGGCAGAGCTTGAAAATGAGGGCGATGCCTTCCGTGACGAGTGCGGGGTCTTCGGCATATTCGGCAAGGAGGATGCAAGCGCGGTCGTCACGCTTGGCCTGCATGCGCTTCAGCACCGCGGCCAGGAAGCGGCGGGCATCGTTTCCTATGACGGCCGGCAGTTCTCGGTCGAACGCCATGTCGGGCTGATCGGCGACTCCTTCACCAAACAATCGGTTCTCGACCGCCTGCCCGGGAGCCGGGCGATCGGTCACACCCGCTATTCGACGACCGGTGGCGAGGGCATGCGCAACGTGCAGCCGCTTTTCGCGGAGTTCGCCGGCGGCGGCTTCGCCATATCGCACAACGGCAACATCACCAACGCCCTGACCAAGCAGCGCGAATTGCAGCAGCGCGGCGCGATCTTTTCATCGACCTCCGACACCGAGACCCTGCTTCATCTGATCGCCATGAGCGAGCGCCGGCTGTTTGTCGACAAGTTCATCGACGCGATCACCCAACTCGAAGGCGCCTATTCGCTGGTCGGCCTGTCGGGCAAGAAGATGATCGGCGCACGTGACCCCCTGGGCATCCGGCCGCTTGTTCTCGGCGATCTCGACGGCGCCTATATTCTGGCGTCGGAAACCTGCGCCCTCGACATCATCGGCGCCCGTTATGTCCGCGACATCAAACCGGGCGAAATCATTGTCATTACCACCGAAGGGCTGGAGAGCCACTTTCCGTTCGGACCGGCCGATTCGCGGTTCTGCATTTTCGAATATGTCTATTTCGCCCGTCCCGATTCGACGGTCGAGGGCCGCAATGTCTATGAGGTCCGCAAGAGAATCGGCGCCGAACTGGCGAAGGAATGTCCGGTGGATGCGGATATGGTGGTGCCGGTCCCGGATTCGGGAACACCGGCGGCCATCGGCTTTGCGCAGCAGGCCGGCCTGCCCTTCGATCTCGGCATTATCCGCAATCATTATGTCGGACGGACATTCATCCAGCCGACCACCTCCATCCGGCATATGGGGGTGAAGCTGAAACACAATGCCAACAAGAGCGCCATTGCCGGCAAGCGGGTCATCCTGGTCGATGATTCCATCGTGCGCGGCACGACCTCACAGAAAATCGTCCAGATGGTGCGGGATGCCGGCGCCGCCGAAGTGCATATGCGGATCGCCTCGCCGCCGACCACCGCGTCGTGTTTCTACGGGGTGGACACGCCGGAGAAATCGAAACTTCTTGCCTCCCGCATGTCGATTGACGAGATGAAGGATTTCATTCGTGTCGACACGCTGTCCTTCCTGACCATTGACGGCCTTTATCGCGCGGTCAGCGAACCGGATCGCAATCCCGGTTGCCCGCAATTCTGCGACGCCTGCTTCACCGGCGATTACCCGACCATGCTGACCGACCGCGACGGCAGCGACGCAACGCGAACCCTTTCCCTGCTCGCCAATAACGGATGACGTCCATGGTGGATTTGAACGACCGCATCGCGCTGGTGACGGGCGCCTCCCGTGGAATCGGCTATTTCACTGCGCTGGAACTGGCAAAGGCCGGCGCCCATGTCATCGCGGTCGCGCGTACGGTCGGCGGGCTCGAGGAACTCGACGACGCGATTCAGGCTCTCGGCGGAAGCGCGACGCTGGTGCCTGCGGATCTTGCGGATATGAAGGCCATAGACGGACTCGGCGGCGCCATCCACGAGCGCTGGGGCAAGCTCGACATCCTGGTCGCAAATGCCGGGATATTGGGGGCCCTGTCGCCCATCGGCCATATCGAAGCCCGGGTCTTCGAACGTGTAATGGCCCTCAACGTCACGGCCACCTGGCGGGTCATCCGCTCGGTGGAGCCGCTGCTCGTTAAATCCGATGCCGGGCGGGCAATCATCATCTCCTCGGGCGCCGCGCATAATTGCCGGCCGTTCTGGAGCGCCTATTCGGCCAGCAAGGCGGCGGTGGAGGCCATGGCGCGTTGCTGGGCCGGCGAAGCGGCCAACACGCCGCTGAAAATCAACTGCGTCAATCCCGGCGCCACCCGAACGGCCATGCGGGCTCAAGCGATGCCCGGAGAAGACCTGGAATCGGTTCCGCATCCGTCCGAAACAGCAGCAAGGATCATTGGGCTGGCTGACCCCGGTCTGACCGAAACGGGCATGCTGTTCGACGTGCCGGAAAACCGCTTCAAATCCTTCGTCAAGCCCGTTTAAAGCCTTTTGCGATGCCCTGGCGAGGCAACGAGCCTGCCCGGCGCAACTGCCTGATAGGCGATTGCGAGGGTGAACGATGCTTGGCTTTGATGCCACATTCCTCGCTGTTTCTACCATGGAGAGCGGCAAATGGAACGAACGTGTAAGGAGAACGTTGATTTAATTTGACGAATCAAGCCAATTGACCGTGCATACCAATTTGGGGCTTTGCTTGGGGCATGGGTAATAGCGTCCGGTCAGTATTCCTGGCATCCGCGGCCATGGTTTCGGTCAGCCTGTGTGTGGGGCCGTCTTTGGCAGATGATCCCGCTTCGCCGGTCAACACTTGGACCGGGTTCTACGGCGGCGTCAGTGGCGGGATCGGGTCCTTCAACGGGCGCGCCATGGACTGGGGCTACGACCTCTTTGAAAATCCGGACGGCGACATCGATCTGCGCGGCTTTGCCGGCATCTTCGGCGCGCAGGCCGGCTACAATACCCAACTCGGCGGCGTTGTCCTCGGCCTTGAAGGTGATGTGAGCTGGACCGGTTTCAACAAAGACCGATCATTTTCCGGCGATCACTACGTCAAGGCAAAAATGGGGTGGCTGGCGACGGTTCGCGGCCGCATGGGCCTCGTCAACGACAGGGCGATGGCCTATGTTACCGGCGGCTTGGCGCTGGCGGGGGTCGAGCATTGCGGCAATGAAAATAATCCGTGCCTGATCGATGGCAATGACGAAATCGCCTGGAGCGGCACGCGACCCGGCCTCGTGGCCGGCGTCGGCGTCGAGGCGTGGCTCTCGAACCGCTGGTCCTTCAAGTCGGAATATCTCTATCTGGTCACCGCCGACAAGAATATCGTCTACGATGCGGCTAGCAACCAGGACGTCGATTTCGGTTTCGATGCGCATATTTTCCGGGTCGGGCTGAACTACCATCTTGGCGGATTGCCGACAGGCGGCGGCTCCGACGTACCTGCAGATGGTCCCTGGCAGGGTCTTTATGCCGGCGTCAGCGGCGGGATCGGTTCCTTCAACGGGCGGGCGACGGATTGGGATCGCGGTGCCTTTTCGGATCCTGACGGTGATATCGATCAGCGCGGCTTTGCAGGCATCGCCGGCGCCCAGGCCGGCTATAACCACCAGCATGGCGGCCTTGTCTTCGGCCTCGAGGGCGATGTGAGCTGGACCGGTTTCAGCGAAGACAGGACATTCCTCGACGGGACCACTCTCGACAGCTATGTCAAGTCCAATATGGACTGGCTGGCGACAGTGCGCGGGCGCATTGGCGTCGCCAACGACCAGGCGATGGCCTATGTCACCGGCGGTCTGGCCCTGGCCGGCGTCGAACACTGCGCCAATAACGAGCCGAGTGCCCCGTGCTCGATCGACAATGATGAGAACATCGCCTGGAGCGGTACGCAGCCGGGCCTTGTTGCCGGAGCCGGCGTCGAGGCGCGGCTTTCGGACCGCTGGTCCTTCAAGTCGGAATATCTCTATCTCGTCACCGCAGACCAGAACATCGTCTACGATACGGCCAATGATCGGGACATCGATTTCGGCTTCGACGCGCATCTGTTCCGGGCCGGCTTGAACTATCACCTGGGCGGGTTGCCGGCGGGCGGCGGTTCAGACGTGCCGTCCGGCGGGCTCTGGCAAGGCCTTTATGCTGGCGTGAGCGGCGGCATCGGGTCCTTCAACGGACGCGCCATGGACTGGAGCTGGGATATGTTTGAAAACCCAGATGGCGATTTCGATCTGCGCGGCTTTGCCGGCATTGCCGGTGCCCAGGCCGGTTACAACCACCAGAAGGGTGGCCTTGTCTTCGGCCTCGAGAGCGATGTGAGCTGGACCGGATTCAGTGAAGAAAGAACGTTCATCGACCGCTTCAATCCCACCGATTCCTATGTCAAGGCGAATATGGACTGGCTGGCGACGGTGCGGGGGCGCATGGGCGTCGCCAACGACAAGGCCATGGCCTATGTGACCGGTGGCCTGGCGCTGGCCGGCGTCGAGCATTGCGGCAATAGTGGCGACCCGTGCTCGATCGACGATGATCAAAGTATCGCTTGGAGCGGCACGCAACCCGGCCTCGTGGCCGGCGCCGGCGTCGAGACGCGGCTCTCGGACCGCTGGTCCTTCAAATCGGAATATCTCTATCTCGTCACCGCCGACAAGAACCTGGTCTACGACACGAGTGCCAACCAGGACGTCGATTTCGGCTTCGATGCACATCTTTTCCGGATCGGGCTGAACTACAAGCTCAACGTGCCGCTACCACTGTAAAGCGGTCAAGATCGACGGGTATCCGGTCGCTACGGCTGGCGCTTGAGGACGTTCTCTGTACTTCGTGTACCGACGGCTCCCCCTACTCCGTCAGTGACGGGTCATCCAAACGGCGTCGTTCGGCGTAAACGCTGTCATGACCGGTCACCTGCAATCCCGTTTTATGCCCGTTCGGTCCCTGCTGCTCCGGCCGCGCGGAACGGCATCACATCACATATTGTTTCCATATATATATTTTTCGTGCATATTCTTGTTTGATATATATTGCGTAACTATATGCTCGCCAACAGCACGGCATGCCATGGGTAGTGCCGGGCACAGAGGTTTCATTATGAACGTCAGATCCGTGTGTCTCGCCATTCTGCATTTTTCCGATGCGACCGGCTACGAGATCAAGAAAATGTCGACGGAGGACCGCTTTTCCTACTTCGTCGACGCGAGTTTCGGCTCGATCTATCCGGCACTGTCACGGCTGCAGGAGGATGAGTGCGTGACCGTACGCGAGGAGTATGAATCCGGCAAACCGCCCCGCAAGATCTATTCGATCACCGAAAAGGGACGGCAGGAACTGATCGAATCGCTACAGGTCATGCCGCGGCCCGATTCCTTCAAGTCGGAGTTCCTTCTCACCGCCCTTTGCTCGGAATTGGTCGACCGGGACACCCTCGTCCACGCGATAGATAAACGAATCAAGCACTTGCAGGACAAACTTGAGATGCTTGAATCGGTCAATTCCTGTCTTGCGGGCGGTTTGCCCGGCATGAAGTGGATTGCCGGCTATGGACGCTCGGTCACCAAGGCCAGTCTCGAACATCTCATCGAGCACAGACATGAACTCGAAGCCCTGGCGCGCACCGACGCGCCGGAGCCGCAAACGGCAGAATAGAGCGACAGGAGAGCGCGAAATGGCTTTTCGTATCAAGGGATCCCATGTTGCGGCCCTCGTCATTGCGGGCGCGGTGCTGGGCTGGATGGGCACCGGCGACATCGTCGTCGGTGGACAGGCAAATTCGGAAAACGCCGTACCGCCGCCGGCCGAGCGGCAATCCGGCGACGACGCGCTTTTCAAGGTTCGCTATGTCACGGTCAACCCGGAAATCCGCCCCGAGACCCTTTTGGTGCGCGGACGCACAGAGGCCGACAAGGTCGTCTCTGTGCGCGCCGAAACGGCCGGCACGCTTGAAAAGCGGTTTGTCTCCAAGGGCGACAGGGTCAAGACCGGCGATCTCGTGTGCCAGCTCGACCGCGGCGTGCGGCAAGCCGCGGTTGCCCGGGCCACCGCCGCCCTGGACCAGGCCATATTCGATCATGACGGCGCCGTGGAACTGCGCGAAAAGGGCTACACGTCCGAAACGCGGGTCAAGGCCCTCAAGGCGCAGATGGACGGCGCGACGGCAACGCTGGCCGAGGCCGAGCGTGAGCTGTCCTATACGGACATTCTCGCGACCGCCGACGGCATCGTGCAGGATCCGATCGCCGAGATCGGCGACAATCTGACGATCGGCGGGGTCTGCATCACGCTCATCAACGCCGATCCGATGATGTTTGTCGGGCAGGTTTCCGAACGCCGGGTCGGCTCCATCGCGGCCGGCGACCCGGCACAGGTCACGCTGGTGTCAGGCGAGACCGTGACCGGCGCGATCCGCTACATATCGCCGTCGGCCGATGCCGCGACCCGAACCTTCCTGGTCGAAATCGAACTGCCCAATGCCGATCGGCTGCTGCGGGACGGCATCACCGCCTCGGCGCTGATTCAGCTCGAGGGAACCGAAGCCTACCGGGTCAAACCCTCCTGGCTCACGCTCGACGACAAGGGCGATATCGGCGTCCGGATCGTCAATGGTGACAATTCGGTCTCCTTCCAGGAGCTGCAGATCATCGCCCATACGCCGGAGACCATGTGGGTCACCGGCCTCCAGCCGGACACCAGGGTGATCACGGTTGGTCAGGACTACGTCATCCCAGGACAGGCGGTCGAGGCCATTGCTGCCGATATCGCTGCAAAGACCATGAAAGCTGAAAGCAACTCATGACCTCCGCCCTGCAAACCATCATCTCACGCCCGAAGACCGTCCTGACGCTGATGATCTTCATGATCGCGGCGGGGATCATGTCCTATATCGGCATTCCAAAGGAAGCCAATCCGGACATCGATGTCCCGGTTTACTACGTCTCGATCGGCCAGCAGGGCATCTCTCCGGGTGACGCCGAGCGGCTGCTGGTCCGCCCGATGGAGACATCGCTGCGCGGCCTCGACGGCCTCAAGGAACTGACGGCGATCGCCTCCGAGGGGCATGCCGGTATTGTGCTGGAATTCAACATCGAGACCGACAAGGACGAGGTGCTGGCCGATATCCGGGACAAGGTGGACCAGGCCAAGGCGGACCTGCCCTCGGAGGCCGATGAGCCGACCATCACGGAAACCAACTTCGCGCTGCAGCCGACCATTATCGTGACCCTGTCGGGCGATGTGCCGGAGCGCACGCTGACCAATCTGGCGCGCCGCCTGAAGGATGAGATCGAGGCGATATCGACGGTCCGCGAGGCAAGCCTCGCAGGCGACCGGGAGGAACTGCTCGAGGTCGTCGTCGACCTGATGAAGCTCGAATCCTACGACATCACGCAGGATGAGCTGCTCAACGCCCTGACACAGAACAACCAGCTGGTCGCCGCCGGTTTCATCGACGACGGAAACGGCCGGTTCAACGTCAAGGTGCCGGGACTTGTCGAATCCGCCCAGGACGTTTTCGCCATCCCGATCAAGCAGAGTGGCGAAGGGGTCGTAACGCTCGGCGAAGTCGCCGAGATCCGGCGGACATTCAAGGACCCGTCGACCTTCACGCGGGTCAACGGCCAGCCTGCGATTTCGATCCAGGTGACCAAGCGCATCGGCACCAACATCATCGAGAACAATGACGAGGTGCGCGCCGTCGTCACCGCCTTTACGAAGGACTGGCCGAGTTCCATCCGGATCAATTACCTGCTCGACCAGTCGAGCTTCATTTTCGAGGTGCTGGGTTCGCTGCAATCGTCGATCATGACTGCCATCGTGCTGGTGATGATCTGTGTCGTCGGGACACTGGGCATCCGGTCCGGACTGCTGGTCGGCCTGGCGATCCCGGGCTCCTTCATGCTGGCTTTCCTCATTCTCGGCGGGCTCGGCATGACCGTGAACATGATGGTCATGTTCGGCATGGTGCTGACCGTCGGCATGCTTGTCGACGGCGCGATCGTCGTCACCGAATATGCCGACCGCAAGATTGCCGAGGGCATGGAGCCCGCCGACGCCTATAAACGGGCCTCGAAACTGATGTTCTGGCCCGTCGTGTCCTCGACGGCGACCACCCTAGCGGCCTTTCTTCCGCTGCTGTTGTGGCCGGGCGTTCCCGGTCAGTTCATGAGCTATCTGCCGAAAATGGTCATCATCGTCCTGATGGCGTCGCTGATGACGGCACTGATCTTCCTGCCGGTGACGGGCACGGTGTTCGCGCAGGTCGCGGCGGCGGTGTCGCGGCGCGCCAACGCGGTGACCGCCGTGCTGGTCGGCGCCGTTGCCGGCTTTGCGGCCTATTTCGGTCCGTTCGCCGGTTTCGAGGCGGGCGTTCAGATGGCCGGCAGCCTGCTGACGGCCGTTGTCGCCCTTGTCCTTGGCTACCGGATTTCGAAACTCATCGCGTCGCGCCGCACCGTCAAACCGGTCGCCGAACCTGACAATGTGGCCCTGATGCTGTCATCGAAAGCCGAACTGGATGTCAGGAAGGTCCCCGGCATTACCGGCGGCTATCTCCGCTTCCTGCGGTTTGCCGCCGGCACGCTGTGGGGCAATGTTGCGGTGATCGTCGCCATACTGGGAATGACCGCCGCCAGTTTCATGTATTTCGCGGCGAACAGCCAAGGTGTCGAATTCTTTGTCGACGAGGAGCCCGATGTGGCGATCGTGCTGGTTTCGGCGCGCGGCAACATGTCGGCGGCGGAAATCCGCGATCTGGTCGGGGAAGTCGAGGCCGAGGTCCTTCAAGTCAAGGGCATCGACAATGTCGTCATGTCGGCGACGGCGCCGGGTGGCGGCGGTGGCGGGTTGGATTTCCTGAGCGGCGTTCAGGACAAGCCGGCCGATGTGATCGGCGAATTGCAGATCGAACTCGCCGATTTCTGCTGCCGGCGGCGAGCGGTCGAGATTTTCGAAGACATCCGCCAGCGCACCGCCAACATGGCCGGAATCAAGGTCGAAGTCCGCAAGATCGAGGGCGGCCCGCCAACCGGCAAGGATCTGCGGCTTGAGGTCAAATCGACCAGTTACGAAACGATGGTTGAAACCATCGGCCGCATTCGCGACCATGTCGATACGGTCGAACTGCTGTCGGACCAGGAGGATGGACGTCCCCTGCCCGGCATTGAATGGCAGCTCGATGTCGATCGCGAACAGGCGGGACGCTACAATGCCGGCATCGTCCAGGTTGGCTCGATGGTGCAGCTTGTCACCAATGGCGTGCTGATCGGTACCTACCGGCCGGACGACTCGGAAGACGAGGTCGATATCCGGGTCCGCCTGCCGCGCGATGAACGCACGCTCGATCAGTTCGAGCTATTGAAGCTGCGCACCTCCAACGGACAGGTGCCGATTTCCAACTTCATCGAACGTTCGGCGCAGCAGAAGGTCTCCTCCATCACCAGACGGGACGGGCTTTACGCGATGGACGTCAAGGCCAGCGTCGCCGAGGGCGCGATGGTCGACGGGCGGGCAGCGACGCCCGACGATGCGGTGAAGGCCGTCCAGGCCTGGGTGGAAAGCCAGGAATGGCCGGACAATGTGTTCCTGCGGTTCCGCGGCGCCGACGAAGAGCAGCAGGAATCGGGCGAATTCCTCGGCAAGGCGGCGGTTGCGGCCCTGTTCATGATGTTCATCATCCTGCTGACGCAGTTCAACTCCTTCTACCAGACGGTGTTGACGCTTTCGACGGTCATTCTCGCGGTATCAGGCGTCCTGCTCGGGATGGCCGTGACCGGCCAGCGCTTCTCGATCATCATGACCGGGACGGGCATCGTCGCGCTTGCCGGGATCGTGGTGAACAACGCGATCGTGCTGATCGATACGTTCAACCGGATGCGCGACGAAGGTGTCACGGACACACGCCAGGCGGCGCTCAAGACGGCGGCCCAGCGGCTGCGCCCAATCCTTCTGACAACGGTCACCACCATTCTCGGCCTGGTGCCGATGGCGCTGCAGATCAACATGAACTTCTTCACCCAGACGGTTTCCGTCGGCGGCATCACCGCCATCTGGTGGGTTCAATTGTCGACCGCAATCATTTTCGGGCTGGCGTTCTCGACCATGCTGACGCTCGTCTTGATCCCGTCGATGCTGGCGCTTCCGGCGAATGTCAGGGACAGCTGGAGCCGGATCATCGGGCGCCGCACCCCGCTGCCCGCGGGCGATGGAACGGCGCCCGCTGCGGGCTGGCCGCAGGGCGGCGCCGGCACGCGTGCCGACAATGACGACCTGCCGATCAGCCGGCCGGAGGCCGCCGAGTGATGTGTTCAGCCCGGATTCTTCTCGCGGCCGTATCGCCTGCGCCAGGCGCGGGCGCCGAAGGGCAGTGACACGATATACAATACGGTCGTCGCCGCCATGGTTTCCCAGGTGAATGTCATCAGCAGGGCGACATAGAGGACGATGACGAGCATCAGCGGGAAGACAAGATCGCGGCGCACCCTCTGGCCCAGAGATTTGCCGGAATAGACAGGCAGGCGGCTGACCAGAAGAAACGCGATGAGAAGTGTGTAGACCGACGCCAGATAGGCAAACAGCGCATTGGTCTCGATGCCGAGAAACCCGAGATAGACCGGCAGCAGCACGAGTATAGCGCCGCCCGGCGCCGGAATTCCGAGAAAATAATCCAACTGCCAGCTGGCCTTGGTCTGCCGTTCTTCCATGACATTGAAGCGGGCCAGGCGAAGGCCGGCGGCGATGGCGTATATCATCGCCGCGATCCAGCCGAACGAGCGGACCTGATCGAGCAGATAGGCATAGAGAACCAGCGCCGGCGCGACGCCGAAATTGACGATGTCGGCCAGCGAGTCCATCTGCGCGCCGAATTTGGTGGTCGATTTCAACAGCCGCGCGATGCGGCCGTCAACCGCGTCCAGAAATACCGCGACGAGAACCATCGCCACGGCCAGTTCGAACCGCTCTTCGAAGGCCAGCCGGATACCGGTCAGTCCGGCACAGATCGCCAGTGCCGTGATGATGTTGGGAACCATCATGCGCAGGGAGATATCGCGCAGCCGCGGCCCCCTGCTCCCATATTCGTCGGACTCCGGCCCGTTCGGATCAAATGGCGAAAAACCGGTATCCATCGAAAAACCTAGTCTCTTCGGGAGGCGGTCTTGCCCTTGGACGAACCGAATTCGGCCAGAACCGTTTCGCCGGCGATCGCGGTCTGGCCGACCGTGACGCGGGGCGTTGCCGCCGGCGGCAGGAACACATCGAGACGGGAACCGAAACGGATGAGGCCAAACCGTTCTCCCGCCTCGACCTGATCATGCGGTTTCGTCCAGCACAGGATCCGGCGGGCGACGAGACCGGCGATCTGAACGACGCCGACAGCGCCATGCGGACCGTCGATGACGAGCCCGTTTCGCTCGTTCTCCTCGCTCGCCTTGTCGAGCTCGGCATTGAGAAAACTGCCGGACTTGTAGACCACCTGTGTCACTTTCCCGCCGACCGGCGCGCGGTTGATGTGGCAGTTCAAGACATTCATGAACACCGAAATCCGCAGCATTTCATCGTCACCCAGATCGAGTTCCGCAGGCGGCGGCATCTGGACGACCCCCGTGACACGGCCGTCGGCGGGGCTGATCACCAGATCATCGTCAAGGGGTGTCGACCGCTCCGGATCGCGAAAGAAATAAGCGCACCAGGCGGTCAGCAGCAGTCCGACCCAGAACAGCGGATCCCAGACCCAGCCAAGGACCAGTGACCCGACCAGGAATGCCAGGACGAATTTGTAGCCCTCCTTGTGAACGGGCACCAGCGTGTCGGAAATCGAGTCAATCAGGTTCATCTGCCAACTCCTAATGGGAAATTCGTCCAGCGGCAATGTGCAAATGCACCGAAGACCCCTGCCCGGTCGCGCGACGGAACGATCAGACCGGCGGCGGTTTGCGGACCACGACGCCCAATTCGTCGTGTTCGCGGAAGTCCTTGAGCTTTTCCTCGGTTTCCTGGGCTTCGCGCTGGCGATCCCACATCGCCTGATAAAGCCCCTTTTTGGCCAGCAGCTTGCGGTGGGTGCCGCGCTCGGCGATCATCCCGTCCTGCAGCACGATGATTTCATCGGCGGTAATCACCGTCGAAAGCCGGTGCGCGATCACCAATGTGGTGCGGCCGCGGCTGACATAGTCCAGCGCTGCCTGGATTTCCTGCTCGGTTGCCGTGTCGAGCGCCGATGTCGCCTCGTCGAGAATCAGGATCGGCGGGGCCTTGAGGATTGTCCGGGCGATCGCAACCCGCTGCTTTTCGCCGCCGGAGAGTTTCAGGCCGCGCTCGCCGACCATGGTGTCGAGACCGTCTGGCAGACCGCGAATGAAATCGCCGATCTGCGCCATTTCGGCGGCCTGCATGACCTCTTCATCCGATGCATCAACCCGGCCGTAGCGGATGTTGTAGGCGAGCGTATCGTTAAACAGCACCGTATCCTGCGGCACCATGCCGATCGCTCTGCGCAGGGATTGCTGCGTGACGTCGCGAATATCCTGACCGTTGATGAGGATCGCGCCCTCCTGAATATCGTAAAACCTGAAGATCAGGCGGGAGATGGTCGACTTGCCGGCGCCCGACGGTCCGACGACGGCGACCGTTTTTCCGAAGGGCACCTCGAAGCTGATGCCGTGCAGGATCGGCCGGTCCGTTTCGTAGCGAAAATGCACATCCTCAAAGCGGATGGAGCCCTTGGTGTCTTCCAGCGGCACCGCATCGGGCTTGTCGGTCACTTCGGGATTGACGTCGAGCAGATCGAACATCTGTTCGATATCGGTCAGACCCTGACGGATTTCGCGATAGACGAAGCCGATGAAGTTCAAAGGGATCGAGAGCTGCATCAGCATGGCGTTGATGAAGACGAAATCACCGATCGTCTGCTCGCCGCGCTGCACCGCCATGGCGGACATGACCATCATGATGGCCATCCCGGCCCCGAAGATGACACCCTGGCCCAGGTTCAGCCAGCCGAGCGATGTCCAGATGCGGGTCGCGGCATGTTCATACCGTTCCATCGAATCGTCGTAACGCCTGGCCTCCATCGCTTCGTTGTTGAAATATTTGACCGTCTCGAAATTCAGCAGCGAATCCACCGCCTTGGTGTTGGCGTCCGTGTCCGATGCATTCATGTCGCGCCGGATGGCGATGCGCCAGTCGCTGGCGCGCACGGTGAACCAGATATATAGCCAGATGACCACTGCCGTGACGGCGACATAGGACAGGCCGTAGGTGAAGCCGAAGATGATCGCCACCAGTGCGAATTCCAGCAGGGTCGGCAGCGTGTTGAGGATCGTGAAGCGAACGATCGATTCGATCCCCTTCACGCCTCTTTCGATGATCCGTGACAGACCGCCGGTGCGCCGCTCCAGATGGAACCGAAGCGACAGCTGGTGGATATGCACGAAGGTTTTGTAGGCCAGTTGGTGCACGGCGTGCTGCCCAACCCTGGCGAACAGGGCATCGCGCAACTGGTTCAGGCCGAGTTGCACTACCCGCGCCACATTATAGGCCAGAACCAGCATCACCGGAGCGATCAGCACGGCCGGCAGGAATTGCAGCCCGTCATGTTTGCCGTCGAGCGCGTCGGTCGCCCATTTGAAAAAATAGGGCACGATCACCTGCGCCAGCTTGGCGGCGACAAGAAACAGGGCAGCCCAGATCACCCGCCGCTTCAGGTCGGCGCGGTCGACCGGCCACATGAAGGGCCACAGATTGCGCAATGTGTGCAGCGGATTGCCCGTGTCGGACGCAATCGTTTTCCTGGGCTCGGACAAGAAGGCCTCTCGAATGGCAGCGGCAAAGGGCGATCACACGGATTCGCGGCCGCGATCAATACATAGGCATGTTGGCGGCGCGGTCAAGGAACCAATCGGTTCCTAACGCCTCCTGATACGGTCCCGGTGAAGCTGTTCGGCGTTGTCCAGCGGCTCTTGGGGAACCATGAATATCTGCCCGGGTTCGATGAAGTCGGGATTGGTGATCTGGTCGGAATTGGCGAGGTAGATGGTCGTGTACCGGACACCGCGACCATAGACGCGCCTCGAAATCTGCCACAGCGTATCGCCGCGGCGAATGATCACCGAACCCTGCTTCGGTTCAAGCGGCTCCTGGACCACGGTTGGCGGTGGCGGGGGCGTGGTGTCGGCAGCGGCGATTTCCGTGTCCCGCGACGGGGCGCTGTCGGCCGCCTCACTCTGTCCGGCGGCCGGGCTGCCTTCTGTGGTCACTCTCCCGGTTTCCGAGGCTGCCGTTCCGGCGACGGCTGTTTCCACCTCGGTCGCCTCACCGGTTGTTTTCTGCTGGTCCGAGCTGCTCCCGGCGACATTATCCTGCTCCGACTCGCTGCCGCTGCTGGCCGGGTCGGCGGGCGCGTCCCGAGCCGCGGTCTCCATTGCCGTCTCACCAGCCGTTGGCGTTGCGTCTTGCCCGGACTGCGACGCCTGCTGCGTCCCATCGGCCGGTACTGTGCTTTCCCCTGCATCCGCCGCCACCGGTGTCTGCAGCGGCTGGCTTGCGTCGTCGTCGCTCCCCACAGCATCAGCCACTTTTGCCGTCTGTGCCGTTGTTCCGCTTGCCTCCGGCGCGGCGACCGCTGCAACGCTGTCGCCTTGCGGTCGCTCGAACGGGACGGCGACGCGCATGGTGGTCGCGTCGCTTCCGGGCATCATCAGATCGGCGCTAATCGTATGCCGGCCGACGGCGATGTCGCGCTCGGCCTCGACCAGGAAGCGGCCATTGGCGCTGACCCTGCTGTCGCCGATTGCAATTCCGTCGGCGTAGACGCGGACCGATGCTCCAGGCGTCGCCGAGCCGGCCACGAACACACGCCCCTTTTCGATTTCCACTGCGTCGATACGCAGATTGGCTGTCGGGATCGTAGTGTCCTTGCTGTCCGGTGCGGATACCTTTGCGGTAGCAGCCGGGGCTTCAGTCTCGGAGGTGGCTGCCGGTTTGGCGGCTTCCACCGCCGCAACCTGTTTTTCATCGGCAGCAGCCGTATCCGCAGGTTCTGCCTCGGCGATCTTCTCCTCGCCGGGCGCGGGCGATGCGCTGTCACCAGCGTCGCTCACCTGAACCGCGTCCTCTTCCGCAGCGGGCGTTTCGGGTTTCGCGGCAGCGGCTTCGCTGGACGCAGCGGGTGTTTGATCGTCGGCCGCGCCCGCGACATCGGTCCCGGTTTCCTCGGCTGCCTTGTCGTCCGCGGAGGACGTCACAGACTGTTCGGCCGCGGCAGATGCGGTCTCCACCGCGCTGGGTTGGGTCAGAATGCGGCTGGCTTCACCCGGTTTTGTGACGATGACCAGCAGGTCCTCGGGCCTTTCCTCCGGCACGCTCACGGTCGCGACCTCCTGCGATTGGGCAACGACTTCGCCATCCTCGACGATCCGGAGCACGATTTCATAGTCGCCGGGGTCCAGCGGATCTTCGAAGACGGCGGCAAAATCACCCGATTGACCGACCTCGGTCTGGGCCAGCACCGTATCGCCCGTCACCACCTCGACCACCGTTCCCGCCTTCGCCTTGCCGGCGATGATTGTCGATCCATCCGGTTCGACCCGCACCAGATCAAATTGCGGTGCGGGCACCGGTTCCGCAGCAACGGTTTCCTCAGCCGCGGGCTTCTCGGCCACGACCTCCTCGGCCGCGGTGTCGGCCTTCGGCGCGGTCTGTTCCTGCGCTTCGGTGGTTTCAACGGCTTCTTTGGCAGGCTCTTCAGTTGCGGTTTCTTCCGATACTGCGGCGGCACTCTCGGCCTCCGCAGCCTTTTGCGAAGCGTCGGCCTCCTCCCGTTCTATCGCCTCGGTTTGCGCTGTCCGGCGCTTCTGGTCCTCATTGTAGAGATAGCCGCCCAGAAGGATGATAACAGCCAGACCGGCGAGGCCCCATAGAAGGGATTTCCTGTTTTTCATGCCACACTCCAGGCGCCGCAACGCCGATAAGATACTCTTCTTTCAAACGGATAGCATTGATCCGCCTCAATGGTCCAAGCCCGCACAACAAATTGCCCATCAGGCTCACGAAACCAGTTCAAACTAGACCTTTTGACAGGGCCGAACAAGCGCGGGACCGGCAGAGAGCTTGGGCACTGGCCGGGTCGGACCGGCCCGCCGGATGCTTGACGCGATCATCCGCCTCATGCTCTTTCATCTCATGTCACGGAATCGCTCCATCTGCGTCTATTGCGGCTCCCAGTCAGGGCAGCGCCCCGAACACGAGGCCGCAGGGCGGCAGCTTGGCCGGTCCCTCGCCGAGAACCGGATCCGGCTCGTCTATGGCGGCGGCACCCACGGCATCATGGGGGCGGTGGCGGAGGAAACCATCCGGTTCGGCGGCCTGGTGACCGGTATCATTCCCGACTTCCTGAAGAGCCGGGAAGCCGGGGACAATCCGGGCCTCGCCTTCGACGAACTGATCGTCACGCCGGACATGCACACGCGCAAGCACAGGATGTTCGAAAAATCCGGTGCCTTCGTCGCACTGCCGGGCGGCATCGGCACGCTTGAGGAAATCGTCGAAATCATGACCTGGGCACAGCTTGGCCGGCATCGACGGCCAATGGTGCTGGCCAATATTGGCGGGTTCTGGGACCCACTCCTGCAATTGCTGGAGCATATTGCCGAAGAGGGTTTCCTGCATTCGCGGGAGCTGATACAGCCGCTCGTCATCGACGAACCGGGCGGAATTGTCCCCGCTGTCCTCGCCGCCTGGGAAACGGCGGACGGCAATGGCGGCGACGCCGACATCATCGACAGGATGTAATATAAAACTGTTACACAGGGTTGCTAGCCTGCCGCCGTAACTGACATTCATTCCATAATCGATGCGAAGGCGAATGCCGTCGCGGCCGGGAGCCGGAACCTTGCCGGATAACGGTCCGCGTTCGCGTGCGCCGATTGCATCCAACGCTCTGGAGAGTTGTATGAAACGTGTCACGCTGATCGGTTTTCTGGCCCTGTTGAATATCCCCCCGGTGACAGGCCCCGCCCTGGCCGCCAATGAGGCGCAGACGGTGCATTTGGGGCCGAGGCCGTTCGCCCTGGTCCATGATATGAGCGATGGTGAGCTCAAGACGGCTCTTGAGCAGTGCCGCAAAGGCCCGTTTTTCAAATCGGACTTTTCCATCGGGCACCGTGGCGCGCCCCTGCAGTTCCCGGAACATACCGAGGAATCCTATCGCGCCGGAGCATTGATGGGCGCCGGCATTCTCGAATGCGACGTCACATTCACCAAGGACCGTGAACTGGTCTGCCGCCATGCGCAATGTGACCTGCATACGACCACCAATATTCTCGCCATGCCACAGATTGCCTCGCAATGCAGCGAGCCGTTCACGCCGGCCGACCCGGCCAGCGGCAAGGATGCCAGCGCCAAGTGCTGCACGTCGGACATCACGCTTTCGCAGTTTCGCCAGTTGACCGGCAAGATGGACGCTGCCAACCCGAAGGCGACCACTGTTGAGGACTACATGGACGGCACGGCGCGCTGGCGCACGGACCTTTACGCCGGTCGCGGCACGCTGATGACCCACGCCGAGTCGATCACGCTGTTCAAGGAACTCGGCGTCAAGATGACGCCGGAACTCAAGTCGCCATCCGTCGACATGCCGTTCGACGGGGATTTCACCCAGCAGAAATACGCCCAGAAGATGATCGACGAATACAAGGCCGCTGGCGTTCCGGCATCCGATGTGTTTGCGCAATCCTTCAACCGCGGCGACGTCCTGTACTGGATTTCAGAGGAACCCGAATTTGGCCGGCAGGCGGTTTATCTCGACGGGCGCTATCCCGATCTCGACCCGGAAAATCCGGCCACCTGGACGCCGTCCATGGACGAGCTGGCCGAAAGCGGCATCCGCTACCTTGCGCCGCCCATGTGGATGCTGGTGCGCGTCGGTGTTGACGGGAAACCGGAACCATCGGCTTACGCCAGGGCCGCGAAGGCGGCCGGCCTGGATCTCATCACCTGGACGCTGGAGCGATCCGGTCGGCTCGACGGCGGAGGGGGCTGGTACTATCAGAGCATCAAGGACATCACCGACAATGACGGCGATGCGCTTGTCATGCTCGATGTCCTGGCCAAGGATGTCGGTGTAGTCGGCGTCTTTTCCGACTGGCCGGCAACGACCACCTTTTACGCTAACTGCATGGGCTTGAAATAGATCGCGCAGGATTTGGCGGGCCGCCTTCGGGCGGCCTGCCGTTACGGCGTGGCGTTTGCCCGGGCCTCGTGAAGCGTCGACCAGCTATAGATCGCGAGCGCCGTCCAGATGAGGCAGAAGGCGGCAAGCTGGACCAGCGAAAACGGTTCCCGGAAGATGAAAACCGCGATGACGAACATGATCGTCGGTGCCAGATACTGCATCAGGCCCAAGGTCGAATAGCGTAGCAGCCTGGCGCCGGTCGCAAACAGGATCAGCGGTATCGCCGTCGCGGGTCCGGCGGCCAGCAGCAGCAGCGTGTCCGAAAGATTACCGGCCATGAAGTGGTTTTCACCGGTCGGGAACCAGATAGTGAGCACCGCCAGGCACGGGGCACTCAACAGCACTACTTCGATGAAAAACCCCTGGGACGGGCCGACCGGAACAATCTTGCGCAGATATCCGTACATCCCGAAACTGAAGGCGAGGCACAGGGACACCCAGGGCAACCCGCCGGCGTGAACGGTCAGCAACAACACAGCAGCAACGGCCAGGGCGATGGCGACCAGTTGCGACCGGTTGAAACGTTCCCCCAGAAACAGGGCTCCGAGGACGATATTGACGAGCGGATTGATATAGTAGCCGAGCGCCGTTTCCACGGTGCGGCCGACGGCCACCGCCCAGGTATAGACGCCCCAGTTGATGGAGATCAGCGTGGCGGTGACGGCCAGGATCAGCAACGTGCCGGGCTGTCGGAACGCGCTTTTCAGATCGCCGGTCCGTCCGAGCCAAAGCAGGATGCAGCCGGCGATCGGCACCGAGAAAAGACCGCGGAAAGCGACGATCTCGACCGCCGGAATATGCGCCATGGCTCTCATATAGATCGGCGTCAGCCCCCACAACGTATAGGCGCTGAGGGCGAAAGCGAAGCCCCGAAATGCCGTTCTGTCCGTTATGTCACCCGTCATGTCCATGTCGCTTGCGGCCGTTCAGCAGACCCGGCAAAAAGCGATTCTTTTGAATCCGTTGAAGCCGATGGTTAAAGCGGAGCCTTATACTCCGGAACAGTTTTCCAGGTTCAACCGGGCAGGAAAACCACCCTTCCCGTATTCATACAGTTCGCCCCTTGATCAGCTTATAGGTCACCGAATCCATCATCGCCTGGAATGACGCGTCGATGATGTTGTCCGAAACCCCAACCGTCCACCAGCGCTCGCTGGTGCTGTCACGCGATTCGATCAGCACCCGGGTGATCGCCTCCGTTCCACCATTGAGAATGCGGACCTTGTAATCGGTCAGTTCAAGATCCTCGATCTCCCTCTGGTACTTTCCAAGGTCCTTGCGAAGGGCGATGTCGAGAGCGTTGACCGGGCCATGGCCTTCGGCGACCGACATTTTCTTCTCGCCGTCGATCTCCACCTTGACGATGGCTTCCGTCACTGTCTTGAGATTGCCGACGGCATCAAAACGGCGTTCGACCATGACCCGATAGCTGTCAACCTTGAAGAAATCCGGAACGCGCCCCAGAACGCGGCGCGCCAGCAGTTCGAAACTGGCATCCGCGCCCTCATAGGCATAGCCGGTCGCCTCCTGCTCCTTGACGATGGCAATCAGCCGGTCGAGCTTCGGATCGTCCTTGGACACCTCGATGCCACGCCGGGACAGCTCATTGATAAAATTGGACTTTCCGCCCTGATCGGACACCATCACCCGGCGTGAATTGCCGACCGCTTCCGGCGGCACATGCTCATAGGTGCGCGGGTCCTTGAGCAGGGCCGACGCATGGATGCCGGCTTTGGTGGCAAAGGCCGATGCGCCGACATAGGGGTTCTGCGCCTCCGGCGGTCGGTTGAGCAGTTCGTCGAAACTGTGCGAGAGCCGCGACAGGCCAACCAGTTGCTGCTGGTCGATGGCGGTAACGAAACGCTCGTTCCACAGCGGTTTGAGGACAAGGGTCGGGATGAGCGTGATCAGATCGGCATTGCCGCAGCGCTCGCCGATCCCGTTCAGGGTTCCCTGAATATGGCGCACGCCAGCCTCCACCGCCGCCAGCGAATTGGCGACGGCCTGGCCGGTATCGTTGTGGGTATGGATGCCCAGATGGTCACCGGGAATGCCCGACGCGATAACGGATTTGACGATGTCCGAGATCTCCGCCGGCTGCGTGCCGCCATTGGTGTCGCACAGGATCACCCAGCGCGCACCTGCTTCATAGGCCGCCTTCACACAGGCGACGGCATAGTCGGGATTGGCCTTGTAGCCGTCGAAGAAATGTTCGCAGTCGAGCATGGTCTCCTTGCCGGCGGCACAGGTGTGCTCGACGGAGGCGCGGATGCCCTCCAGATTTTCCTCATTGGTGATCCCGAGCGCGACCGACACGTGGTAGTCCCAGCTCTTGGCGACAAAACAGACCGCATCGCTTTGCGACTGAACCAGTGCCGCGACGCCCGGATCATTGGACGCCGAAACACCGGGTCGTTTCGTCATGCCGAAAGCCACAAACGCCGCGGACTGCATGCGGTTCTTCTCGAAGAAGGCCGTGTCGGTGGGATTGGCGCCCGGATATCCGCCCTCGACATAGTCGATGCCGAAATCGTCCAGCAATTTGGCGATCGCGATCTTGTCTTCAACGCCGAAATCGATGCCCGGTGTCTGTTGGCCGTCGCGCAGCGTCGTGTCGAAGAGATAGATCTTTTCGCGCGAATCAGCCATCGGACCGATCCGGCGCATCATACAAGTTCTGGCTGCTTTCCATCATCGCATTTCCCAGTCGGTAACCCTCTCACCGGACACCGGGTCCTTTCCATCCTTCAACTGGACGCCCAGCGCGGCGAGTTCATCGCGGATGGCATCGGCCTCGGCCCAGTTTTTTTCGCCGATCAGCGCAAGGCGTGCTTCGATGCGCTCGGCGATCATCGACTCGTCGACCCCGGCCGCCTTCTTCATCCGATAGTGCGAGAAGCCGAGCAGATCCAGGGTCGATGCGAGCGTATCGCCATCCAGCGCATTGATGCGGGCCAGGGCGCCGGAAACATTCAGGTCGTCGCACAGGATTTCCACGCATTCGGCATCGACCGGGCCCGCGGCTTTCGCGCCCGCCGCCTTGCGCGCGAATTTCGCCAGCAGGCGCTCGGCCTCCTCCAGTTTGCGTCGGCTGAAATCGATCGGGTCCCGGTAATGGGTCATCAGCATGGCGAGTCGCAGAACCTCGCCCGGCCAGGCCCGACCGCCGAACTTGTCGGTCGCCAGCAACTCGTGGATGGTGATGAAATTGCCGAGGCTCTTCGACATTTTCTGGCCCTCCACCTGGAGAAAGCCGTTATGCATCCAGACATTGGCCATCTTCTGCGTGCCATGGGCGCAGCAGGACTGGGCAATCTCGTTTTCATGATGCGGGAAAATGAGGTCGAGCCCGCCGCCATGGATATCGAACTCCTGGCCGAGATAGCGCGCGCTCATGGCCGAGCACTCCAGATGCCAGCCGGGCCGGCCCACGCCCCAGGGCGAAGGCCAGCCCGGCTCATCGCCTGAAGACTGTTTCCAGAGCACGAAATCGCCCGGATTTTTCTTGTGTTCTTCGACGGCGACCCGGGCACCGGCCTGTTGCTCGTCCAGCTTGCGGTTGGACAGCGCGCCATAGCCGGGCATCGAGGTAACATCGAACAACACTTCGCCGCCCGCCTCATAGGCGTGCCCCTTGTTGACCAGCGCCTGGATCATGTCACGCATCTGCGCAATATTGTCCGTGGCGCGCGGTTCAATGGTCGGCTCTAGGCAGCCCAGCGCCCTTGTGTCGGCATGGTACTGATCCGTGGTCTTACCGGTGACCAGCGCAATGGCCTCATTGAGGTTCATGCCGGGATGATCGCGTGCGGCGCGGGCGTTGATCTTGTCGTCGACATCGGTGATGTTGCGCACATAGGTGACATGGGCCTCGCCATAGAGGTGGCGCAGCAGGCGAAACAGCACATCGAAGACAATCGCCGGGCGGGCATTGCCGATATGGGCGAAATCATAGACGGTCGGCCCGCAGACATACATGCGCACATTGTCCGGGTCGATCGGACGGAAATCTTCCTTCATGCGTGTCAGCGTGTTGTACAAGACCAGGCGCGGCTCGCCCATTGATCAAACTCCCCTTGTGCCTCTGACCGGGGCTTTGTCCTGATGAAGTTGGAGACGAAAACGGCCGGACCAGCGGATGGCTAGCGAATAATAATCCAGCAGATACAAATGGCGGCTGCGCCGCGATGCGTTTTCATAACCGCCTTATCGCCGCTTGCGGCGACAAGGTCAAGTCACCTGAATGTGCCTGTCGGTAGCAGATTTGTCCGACTTTGTGTTTCCGCAAGGTTGATCGGATATAGGCCGTGCTTGCTCCGACAGCATGAAGCAGGTTTTACGGCCGCTACGACTTCCCGGCTACGCTGTCCAGCGCTTCAGAAATGCCGGGAGACTTGTCGCCATGGTGATGGACAATCTTCCAGACGCCATCTTCGCGCCTGTAGATATTCGTGAACCTCGAATTGACTGTCAGCGGCGTGTCCGCAACGGCGAATTTTGCATGTTCGACGCCAATTTCATAGGCCACATCGCCGAAAACCGTGATCAGCTGATCGGTGATTTCAACATGGCCTCCGGTGCTTCCGCGCGCCACCTCTTCAAACGATTCCCTGACCGCATCCCATCCGACCTCGCGCCTGCCGATCGGATGCAGCGTCGACACCGTTTCGCTATGAGACCAGATGTCAGACAGAGCACTGGCATCACCTGCCAGCATGGTATTCAAAGCCGCATAAAAGGTCGCGGAGGCCGCCTGCACTTCGTCTTCTGCTGACATATCTGGTACTCCTATATCTTTGTTTTCATGAATTTATCCGACAGGTTTTGACCGATTCCGTTCACAGGTTGATATATGGCAGGGGATCGGAATGATGGGCAATCAGCTTCCATTGATCGTTTTCCCTGCGAAACACGTTGGTCCCGCGCATTCGTGTCGGCGCCTGTTCGGGGCCCTGACCTGCCACTTCCGCCACATGGTGCACAACAGCCAACTCGCCACCCAGCGTGGTGTGACGTCTGACGAGCTTGATGGTGCCGCCGATGTCCGCCTGCCCCTGTCCGATCCAATCCTGATCGGTGACCTTCCAGCCGATGTGAAAAAGCTCCGGAACCGGGCCCAAATAGATCACGTCATCGGCATGCGACCACAGGTTCTCCATCGGTTTGATATCCCCGCCGAACATTGCGTTCAAGGCCTCGAAGAACCGGTCATCAGCCTGTTCCACTTCATCGCGTTCCGACATCTCCGATCCTCTTAAAGTTGCAGGCCCCAAAACTATATCAGGAAAGGCGGACAAATCTATCTGCTGCTGACAGCACCTGGATGTGCCGGGCTCACGACCGCAGGAAGCGCAGCAGCAATCCGGTCGCCAACACGGCCATAATGGCGGCAATGAGCAAATCGAGCACACGCCAGGCCATCGGCTTGAGGAACACGGGGGCAAGCAGCCTCGCACCGTAGCCGAGCCCGAAGAACCATGCGAAGGACGCCACCACGGCGCCGGCACCGAAAGCCAACCGCGCCGCGCCGGCATATTGTCCCGACAAGCCGCCGATCAGCAGCACGGTATCGAGATAGACATGCGGGTTGAGAAAAGTCAGAGCCAGGCAGGTGGTCACCGCCGCCCACACACCGCCGGCGCTTCGGTCGGCCGCCTTGAGCGCATGCGGATGCATGGCACGGCGCAGGGCCAGTGCCGCATAGCCGAACAGAAAAGCCGCACCGGCGAGCGTAACCGTCGCGATCAGAACCGGTGAGCCCGCGACAATCGAGCCGAGCCCGGCAACGCCCGCGGCGATCAGCAATGCGTCCGACACGGCGGCGATGAGGCAGACCACAAAGACATGGGCGCGAACTAGCCCCTGGCGCAGGATGAAGGCGTTTTGCGCGCCAATGGCGACGATCAGGGATCCGCCCAGGAAAAAGCCGGCCACGGCCGCCGCGACATTTGCGTCATCCACCATGGCTGGCAATTCTCAAAACAGCGTCAGTTGATCGGATTGGGCCGGTGCGACGGGCGGTTCGACATCCGGTTGCGGTTCGATTTCGACCCGGTCCTGAAGGTCCGGCCCGATATTGGAGGCCTTGTTGACCTTGTCCGACACCGGCACGGCTTCGAAAAAATCGACGTCTATGGGCACCAGCAGATCGGCAACGTCGCCCGGTTCCTGCATCCTGCAGTCGAGCCAGCGGGTGAAATGCTCCGGCCGAATGACCACCGGCATGCGATGATGGATGTGGCTGATCGCCGCGTTGGCCTGCGTCGTCAGCACCGCTCCGGTGTCGATTTCGGAGCCATCCGTTGCGGACCAGGTGTCCATCAGCCCAGCGAAGGCGACGATGCCGCCATGGCGCGGTCGCACCCAGTAGGCCTGGGGTTTTTGCCGCCCCTCGCGCTGCCACTCATAGAAGCCAGAGGCCGGAATCAGCGTGCGGCGGTGGCGCATCGGTGCCTTGAAGGAGGCTTTCCGGGCGGCGGTCTCGGAACGGGCGTTGATCAGCAGCGGAAAATCCTTCGGATCCCTCACCCATGACGGCAGCAGGCCCCAGCGCACGAACAGCGATTCCCTGTCGGGCCGGTTGTCGCCGGGCCGTCGCGCGACATCGCCATTGACCCTTATCATGATAATCGGCTGGGTCGGCGCGATATTGTAACGCGGCTCATGGCGCTCCAGTTCGGTTGCCTCGAAATAGGCCTGGAGCGCATCGGCGGTCGCTGTCAAAGCAAATCGGCCACACATAGCGCGCTAATTCGATCCACCGGTATAAAGAACTCTGTCGGCCTGCCGCTCGGCCTCCAGCAGGCGATCCTGTGCGAAACGCAATTCGGATTGCTTCAGGATCAGCTTGGTCTGCAGCTCATTGCGGGCCTCTTCATCCTCCGCATCGCCGATCGATTCCTGCAGCTTGTCGATCTGGTCGCTGATCTTCTCGCGCTCGCGCCGCGCGTCGTAAACCTGTTTGCCGATGGCATAGGTGCGCAAAAAACCCGGTGCCACATCGGCAGGACAGGATTGAGCGTAGTTCTTGCCTTCCTTTCCCTGCCGGAGGCCGTTTTGCGGTGTGCAATATTGCCGGATGCCGATCTCCCAGCCGGCGCGCCAACTGGCCGAATCCACCGGCAATCCGAAGCGGGCACACGCCTTTTCGTGTTCGATGACGTAAGACGAGGCGCGACCGTCCTGCCCGTTGCGCTGCCCAAGGTCGCGCCAGTTCGAGGTTTCACACTCTGCCTCGTTGAGTGTTGCGCACGCGCTCAAAATGAGCGGAAGCAACAGTCCGATTGTCGCGCATTTCAGGCCGGCGGATCGCATTGCAGTTCCAGGCATCTCGATTACTATGGCTTCAACGTTCGGTGCTGCCGTGCCGGAACGATAAGCGAGGCCGGTGAAAGATGGAAGGTTCATTCACGCATTATCCCCGTATGGCTGTGTCCTGTATCGTCAGGCGGCAAAACCGGTATCTCCTCGTGCGGCGCGGCCGCGGTCCGTCAGCGGGGCAATATGCTTTTCCCGGCGGCAAGGTGGAGGCCGGCGAGCGGCTGGTCGAGGCTGTGCTGCGCGAATTGCGGGAGGAAACCGGGCTCACCGGACACAGTGTCCGGTTTTTCCGGCTCTATGACCTGATCACACCAGCGGACACGCAGCCCGGCAGCCATTTTGTTCTGGCGGTGCATTTCGCCGAAGTCGACGACGCGCAAGACGCCGTCGCCGGCGACGATGCCGACGCGCTCGGCTGGTTCAGGGCCGATGAAACGGGCGCCCTGACGATGCCGCCCAGCGTGGCGGAGTGCATCGAACATGTGGAGAGGAACGGATGGGATGCTGCCGCGCCGGTTGAAGACCAGTGGCTCTCAAGTAAAAGTGAGGATGCTTGACTAGGTTGCCGTCACATGGCCCTGCTATCCTCGCCTCATAGCAAACGAACCGGGAGACGGGACACCATGGCGACACGAATTTGGGCGCAGCGGGCCGCTCTGGTCGCCGCAGGACTGCTGGCGATGATGGTTTCGGCGTTCGCCAACCCGGAGAGCTGGACCCGACAGGGCTGGACGACCGACTTTTCCAAACACTCCATCGATTACCGCGAGATCCTTTCCGGCGGTCCGCCCAAAGACGGGATTCCGTCGATCGACGATCCCGTTTTCATTCCGGTTTCGCAGGACGAGGACCTGGATGACAAGGAACCGGTGATGGGTCTGGAGATCAATGGCGATGCCAGGGCCTACCCGCTACGTATCCTGATGTGGCATGAAATCGTCAACGATACGGTGGGCGGTCGACCGGTTACCGTCACCTATTGTCCCCTGTGCAATGCCGCGCTGGTCTTCGACCGGGTGATCGACGGCGCCCCGGACACGTTCGGGACGACCGGCAAGCTGCGCAATTCGGATCTGGTCATGTATGACCGCAGAACCGAAAGCTGGTGGCAGCAATTCACCGGCGAGGCGATCGCCGGTAAATTGACCGGAGCCAAGCTGACCCTGGTTCCCTCGCGGCTGGAATCGTGGGAGCGTTTCAAGGCGCGCCACCCGGACGGGCAGGTTCTGGTTCCGAACAATTCGGGCATGCGCAATTACGGCGCCAATCCCTATCGCGGCTACGACACCATGAACCGGCCCTTTCTGTTCTCCGGTGAATTGCCGAAGGATATTCCCGCGATGGCCCGCGTCGTCGTGGTCCGCGATGACGACAATCCGATAGTCGTCTCCATGCTGAAAGTGCGCGAGGACGGTCCTCTCAAGCGCGGCGACGTGACGATTACCTGGGAAGAAGGTCAGACATCGGCGCTCGACAGCGGCAGCATCGCGCAGGGGCGCGAGGTCGGCAATATCATCGTCCAGAAAGCGGGACAGGATGTTCCCTATGACGTAACATTCGCTTTCGTCGCCCACGCTTTCATGCCGGACGTTGCTATCGAGAAAGCCGCCAGCCAGTAGCCGGTGGCACTTGTCCGGGCCCGGGCATGTGTTATGGATCGGGCCTGATGTCCAGATTGATTGCTGTCTTCCTGATCCCGCTTGCCATGCTGGCCCTGTCCGGCATGCCGGCCCGGTCGCAGGATGCAAAGCCGCCCTATGAGGACCGGCTGATCCGGCTGTCGGAAATCGTCGGCTCGGTTCATTACCTGCGCACGCTGTGCATGGGTGTCGACGAGGGCTGGCGCAGCAGGATGCAGGCGCTGATCGATGTCGAGGCCGGCGAAGCCGCCCGACGGGCGAGAATGATCGCAGCTTTCAACAAGGGATACCGGTCCTTTGCATCGGTCTACCGCAATTGCACCGATGCCGCGGTCGAGGCCGAAGAACTTTACCGTAAAGAAGGGCTTGAACTTGCGTCGGAGATCATTGCGCGCTACGGAAATTAGGAGTTTGTTAACCTGACATTCCACTGCGTGCCTTTCGCCACAATTGGCGTGTTACTGTATGGTCGGGAAATTGTGGAGACTTGCTCTCCGGGTGGTGATTTGATGGAACAGAACCTGTCTGACATCGATGAGATGATCATTCACGAAAAAATGCAGACCGCGCTCGAGCACCAGACCGAGGCGTGGGCGGAAGGCGTTGCCGACGGCATCGAGCCGGAGATCATCGCCGATGCCGCCCTGGTGACGGTGATGCGTGAGACCGTCAAAATGTATGGCGAGGACGGCGCGGAGGCGATGCTCGAGGAACTCAGGCAGCGAATGCTGACCGGAGAGTTCTCGCCCGGGCGCCTGATCCAGTAGAGCATCGTGACCGGGGACCGATGAGCGCATGGGACACTCGAAGCCGAACCCGCGCTGCGATGCCCTGATTTCCATCAGCCTTGCTGCCTTCGCCGCTGTCGGCCTGCCGATCAAAAGCCTGGCATCCGTCGACGCGGTCTCGCACGTCGGAGCCCTGGCCGCCGACAACCGGTTGGCGTTGAGCGATGTCGGAGAGATCATTCGGGGCGGCAAACCCGAAGGGAAACTGACGGTTCCGCCGGCAGGCAACGACGGCACCCTTCCGGATGTCACGGACGACACGCCGACGGACGTGCTTGAAACGGATGTCACCGATGAGGAGAGCCACGCCGGGACCCTTGCCAATGTTTCCGTCAGCTACGACCTTACGCAACTGCCGAAGCCGGTGATGCGTATGCGCGAGTTGATTGTCGATGCGGCGGTCAAGGGCGATATCGAGGGGCTGCGGCCGCTGCTGGGCACCGGACCGAGCCGGACCGAGCTCTCCATCGGCGGTTATGAAGGTGACCCGATCGATTTTCTCCGGGAAATCTCCGGCGACGGCCACGGCCGCGAACTGCTTGCTATCCTCCTTGATATTTTCCAGACCGGATACGCCCATCTGGATGCCGGCGAACCGACGGAACTGTATCTGTGGCCCTATTTCTACTCGGTTCCCCTCGACAGTCTTGACGACCGCCAGATGGTCGAGCTGTTTCGCATTATCACGGCCGGAGACTATGAGGACATGCAGGCCTTCGGTGCCTATATCTTCTATCGAACGGGAATCAGCCCGGACGGCCAGTGGAAATTCTTCGTCGCCGGCGACTAGGCTGTTGCAACGATCCACGAATGGTTCATGGGAAGGAACATTCGCCGACATGACTTGCGTGGCCCTGACTGACAGAGCGCTTGTGCGCATCGCCGGAAACGACGCCGAAACCCTGCTTCAGGATGTCATATCCTGTGATGTCAAAGGCCTTGCCGAGGGCGTCGCTCGGCTCGGCGCGCTGCTGACCCCGCAGGGCAAGGTGATGTTCGAGTTTCTGGTCTCGCGGGAAGGCGAAAACGGATTTCTGTTCGACATGGACGCCGGTGAGGTCAAGCCTTTCATGCAGAGGATGACCATGTATCGTCTGCGTGCCAAAGCGGACATCGCGGCGGTCGAGCCACGTGCCATTGCAGCCTGCTGGGACTGCTCGCCTGACGACACTCTTATCGCGGATGAACGGTTCCGGGCGGGACCGGCGGTGTTCCGGCGCTATGGCCCCGGACCGGAGGCAGCGGGGTCGATGGATGATTACGCGCGGTTGCGCATCGAGGCGGGCGTTGCCGAAGCCGGTATGGATTACAGCCCCTCGGAGGCGTTCCCGCATGACGTTCTGATGGACTTGAACCACGGTGTGTCGATGGACAAGGGCTGTTTCGTGGGACAGGAGGTGGTCTCACGGATGCAGCATCGCGGTACGGCGCGGCGGCGCATTGCGCAGGTGGTCGGCGTGGAGCCCCTGCCCGTCACGGGAACATCGCTTACGGCAAATCAGCGTGCGGTGGGGCAACTCGGCACAGTCGCGGGTGCAAGAGGCCTGGCGCTGGTGCGCATCGATCGCGTAGCCAAGGCCCTGGCGGACGGCGTGCCGCTTATGGCCGGTGAAGTTGCGGTCACCGCGACACTGCCATCATGGACGGGGCTGGATTTTCCGGCGACCGAAGCGGAAGGCCAGAGCTGACGGCGATGGCAAACCGCACCGGTCAGCCGCGCGTCTGGCAAAGGATGCTGTCGGGCCGCAGGCTCGATCTCCTGGACCCCTCGCCTCTCGACATCGAAATCAGCGACATCGCCCATGGTCTGGCGCGAGTGGCGCGCTGGAACGGACAGACCGTCGGCGCCCACGCCTTCTCCGTCGCGCAGCACTCGCTGATCGTCGAGTGGATATTCGCCCAATCGCACCCCGGCGCCAGTGCGGAGGACAGGCTGACGGCCCTTCTGCACGATGCGCCCGAATATGTCATCGGCGACATGATCTCGCCGTTCAAGGCGATTGTCGGCGGTGACTACAAGAGCGTCGAGCGGCGGCTTGAACAGGCCGTATATCTACGGTTTTCGCTGCCGCCGGCCGCTCCCGCAAACCTGAAGACACGGATCAAGCGAGCCGACGGCATATCGGCCTATTTCGAGGCCACGGTGCTTGCGGGCTTCTCGGAAACCGAAGCCGGCAGGTTTTTCGGCCGGCCGCGCGGATACACCCGTGATATGCTGCATCTTGACCCACTGCCGGCACCGCAGGTTCAGGCGCAATTCCTCCAGCGCTTCGAGGAACTGGAGCGACAAAGACAGATTGGAAAATAGCCACTTCATGCCGTATCTCGTCGTCTGCTCACTGTCCCACCTCCATGCCACCGTGCAGGAGCATGATATCGGCGAAATGGTCACGCTTCTGGCCTCGGACGGCCAGTTCGAACGGCCGGCGGCGGTCGATCCGGAACGCCACCTTTTCCTCAACATGAACGATATCAGCGTGCAGATCGATGGCATGCGCAGTCCCGAAGAGGGGCACATTGCGAGACTGATTGATTTCGCCGGCTCGTGGGACCGCTCCCGACCGCTCCTCATCCATTGCTGGATGGGCGTTTCCCGGTCGACGGCGGCGGCCTATATCACGGCCCTTGCCCTTGATCCGTCACTGGACGAAGACAGTCTGGCGGCCGAGTTGCGGCGGAGATCGCCGAGCGCAACGCCAAATCCACGGCTGATTGCCCTCGCCGATGATTTCCTGGGACGCGGCGGCCGCATGATCACGGCAATCGACGGGATCGGGCGCGGGGCCGAGACGTCCATCGGGTCGCCATTCGTCCTGCCGCTGGGCGTCACCTGATATGGCGCCGCAATCAACAGCCGTCGAAATCGGTCTGAGCGTCGCAATCGTTTCCATCCAGGACCGGACGCCGAAAGTCCTCGTCATTGCCGGCGGATCGCGGCTCGACGGCTCGACTGCGCCGTCCGACGGTCTGCCTATTGGCGCCTTCGACCCGCTGCTGCACGGCACGTTTGAAACAGGCCTGCGCGCATCGGTGCGGGAACAGACCGCCCTGCCCCTCGGCTATGTCGAGCAGCTCTACACATTCGGCGACCGGGGCCGTCACAAACAGCCAGGCGATACGGGACCCCACGTGGTTTCGGTCGGTTACCTTGCCCTCACCCGCGCGCGGCCTGATCACTCCGGCGCGCTTGAAAAGGCCAGCGCGACCTGGCGCGACTGGTACCGGTATTTTCCCTGGGAAGACTGGCGTGGCGGGCGGCCCGCGCTTCTCGATTCCACCATCCTGCCGGCCCTTCAACAATGGGCCAGGGAGCCAGCCGATCGAAGCGCGAACAAGCCGGGCCGCACATCCCGTTTGCGGCTGGCGTTCGGCGATGCTGATTTCCCCTGGGACGAGGAGCGCGTCCTTGAGCGCTACGAATTGCTTTACGAGGCGGGCCTGATCGAGGAAGCCGTCGCCGACGGGCGGATGCTTGAAACGGGCCTTGATGTGGCGCTAGGGCGCGCGATGTGGATCGACCATCGGCGCATTCTGGCAACCGCCATGGCGCGGCTGCGCGGAAAACTGAAATACCGGCCGGTCATTTTCGAGCTCATGCCGCCGGATTTTACATTGACGGCGCTGCAGACCACCGTCGAGGCGATCTCCGGACGCCATCTTCACAAGCAGAACTTCCGGCGGCTGGTCGAGGGCGCCGAACTTGTCGAATCGGCCGGCGCCACCAGCACGGCCACCGGCGGACGCCCCGCGGCGCTGTACCGGTTTCGCCGCAAGATATTCGAGGAAAGGCCGGCCCCCGGCCTGAAGCTCGGCGGCCGGTAACGGCAAAAAATGGGGATAGCCCGCCTTTTGCGCCGTTTGGACAAAATGAACGTCTATCGTATCAGATGGGGTCGGCAACCAAGGCATCTGACATGGCTTTGAAACCAGTCGACACATCGACCACACCCCGGCCGCGACGGACCATATCGCTGCGCCTTTTGATGGTCGTCGGGTTCGGCGGCCTGGTCGCGTTGTCCGTCGGCGGCGTTCTCGCAATGTCGGTGTACGCCAATTATTCCAACACGCTCTCGCTTCTCAATCGACAGGCCATTCAGCTCATCGACGGGATGGAGCAGACCATCAACAGGGATGCCGCCGAGAGCGAGCGGGTCGTCGGCGGCGTCGCAGACCTGTTCGAACAGAGCGTATTCGACCTTGACGATACGGATGCGATGAAGGAGATCCTGACCACGCTGCTGCTGAGCGAACAGGTGGTCGAAACCATCACCATCATCGGTTCTAACAAGCAGTCACTCGGTGTGGGACGCCGGGACGGCAAGATATTTGACCTGCGGGGCCCATCCGGTGGACCGCCGCCGCAACGGGCCGGTCAACGGCGCGGCGAACGGCCGGCGGGCCCCGGCGGCAGTCGACCTCAGGAACCGGGCGCCCGCCAGGGGGCAGGACCGGCAGCCGGAGCGATGCCGGCGGAAATGCCGGCCTTTCCCACCGGAGACCGGCCCACCTGGCGCCAACCGGAACTCATTCGCGGCATCCTGTTTCATCAGGTGCATCAGGCGCTGAAGCGCGATGGGCAGGTAAAAGGTGTTGTTGTGGCAGCGGTCGGTGGGCACAGCCTCAACCGCGTCGTAATGGCCATTGGCAAGGACCACGGGACACGGGCCTTCGTTGCCAATGGCCGCGGCGAACTGCTCGCCCACTCCCATCATCCCCAACTGTTCCAGGGGAGTCCGACAATTGCCGCGCATGCCTTTCCCGACGATGCCATCAAGGCCTTCGCGGCGGGGCTCGAGGATATCGGCGATGACAATGCGGAAGGTGTCCGGATCGGAAGCGCCACCGATGCGGCCGGCAACGAGTATATATTCATCTCCAAGGACATCACGGCGATGTCGCCGGACCCCTATGCGTTGACCGCCTATTTCGACGCTGCGGAAATCAGCACCGAGCTGGAGCGGATCGCCGTTTCCGCCATTATTGGTCTGATCGCCTTTGTCCTGGCCGTGGGCCTGGCGATCCTGTTTGGAAACCGGCTCTCCAATCCGTTGCGCAAGATCGCAACATCCGCTTCCCAGTTCGCCAATCTTGACCTGGACTCCTACAGGCCGCTGCCGCGCTCACCGGTTCGCGAAATCGATGAACAGACGAGCGCCATGAACGCCATGCACACTGCCCTGTCGCAATTCGGGCAATATGTGCCCAAGGCGCTGGTCAAGCGCCTGCTTCATTCGGGAACCGAGGCAACCCGGTCGGTGGAGCGGGAGATCACGGTGATGTTCACCGATGTCGCCGGCTTCACCGCGATGTCGGAACATCTGAGTGCCGCCGATGTGGTCAAATTCCTCAATGAACATTTCGACCTGCTGTGCGAGCAGATCGCCAGCCATCGCGGCACCGTCGACAAGTTCATGGGTGACGGTCTGATGGCCTTCTGGGGCGCCCCCGAGGCCGATCCGGACCACGCCGTCCACGCGCTCGAGGCCGTCACCGCAATTGCAGCCGTATTCGAGGAAAACAACAGGGAACGTGCCCGGCAGGAGTTGCCGCCACTGAAACTCAGGATCGGTCTTCATACCGGCCGTGCCGTCATCGGCAATATCGGCGGTGCCGACCGGCACAATTACACGGTTGTCGGCGATGTGGTGAATGTCGCCTCGCGCCTCGAGCAGTTGGGCAAGGAGTTGAACGGCGACGGCGATGTCGTCGCCTGCGTCTCTGGAGACTGCCGCAAGGCGGCCGGCGCTCCCGCAAATCTCGTCGCCGCCGGGTCGCATATTCTGCGCGGCCGCAGCGAACCGATCAGCGTCTACCGGGTAGACCTGGATGGCAGCCTTGGTGATTCATCGGGCGAGGCGGAAGGAAGCGCCCGCGAGATATCGGCGTGAAACCGGCTACGAACCGTCAATCGTGATATCCAGGCCGATATCCAGCGCCGGCGCGGCCATGGTGATTTTGGATGTCGATATGTAGTCAACACCGGTGCCGGCGATCGCCGCGACCGTCGACAGGTCGACATTGCCCGACGCTTCCAGTTTGACCTTGCCGCCATTGATATCAACCGCCCTGCGCAGATCCTCCAGCGTCATGTTGTCGAGCAGGACAACGTCCGGCCCTGCAGCGAGCGCCGCTTCAAGCTGCGCCAGCGTATCGACCTCGACCTCGATTTTCACGAGATGGCCGGAAAACGCCTTCGCCGCGGCAATAGCCTCCGCAACGCCTCCGGCAATGGCGATATGGTTGTCCTTGATCAGGACCGCATCGTCGAGACCGAACCGGTGGTTCGAGCCGCCGCCGCAACGCACGGCGTATTTTTCCAGCGCCCGCAGCCCGGGGATCGTCTTGCGCGTGCAGCAGATCGCCCCACCGGTGCCGGCGATCTCCCGCACAAAGCGCGACGTCGTGGTGGCGACACCGGACAGGTGCATGAGAAAATTCAGCGCAACTCGCTCGGCGGACAGGATCGCGGCCGCGTTGCCGGCGATGCGGGCAATCACCTGATCGGCATCGACCGGATCTGCATCATCGCGCTCGGGCGTTATTTCGACGCCCGGATCCATCATGCGAAATGCCTGATGTGCCAGAGGCAGGCCGGCAATGATACCGGACTGACGGCTGGACAGTGTTGCCGTGGCCCTCCTGTGCGGCGCGATCGTCGCCTGGCTGGTGATGTCGCCGGCGCGCCCGAGATCTTCCTCGAGTGCTTCCCTGACGTGTCTTTCAACAAGCAGCGGCGAGAGGACGGGAAGCGAAGGGCGGATCATGCAAATGTCCTTTCTGCGGCGTCCCGAAGCAGCAACTCGGCCTGGCTGAGCGACAGGATCGTGCGCTTTTGCCATGCCGACTTCGGATCAGGAAAATCGGACCGATAGTGCGCACCGCGGCTTTCGGTTCGATGTAAGGCACCAGCAACGATCAGAGCCGCCGCCGTCAACGCATTGGTCCACTCCGGGTCACCCGGCTCGCGGTGCATCTCGAGGATGGTTCGGGCAGCGCGACGCAGGTCGCCCTGCTCGCGCACAACGCCCACGCAATCGCCCATCAGCCGCCGCAGCCGATCCCATTGCGAACCGTCTTCATTGTTGTCTGGAATGGGTGATGCAGCGGTGTCGTCCACGATCACCGGCATGGTAGCCGTGGTCGCATCCTGAATATCCTCGGCGACCCTCCCGGCAAAGACCACGGCCTCAAGCAGCGAATTCGATGCCAGCCGGTTGGCACCATGTGTGCCGGTCGATGTGACTTCGCCGGCCGCCCACAGCCCATCGAGGGTGGTCCGTCCGTCAAGGCCGGTGAGAAGACCGCCCATGTGATAATGCGCCGCCGGAGCGACCGGAATCGGCTGGCACGCCGGATCGATCCCGGCACTCATGCAGGATCCGTGGACCGTGGGAAACAATTCCACAAAACGCGCGCCGACCGCCCGCGTGCAGTCGAGATAGGCGCCACGTCCGGCCTTGATTTCGGCGAAGATGCCGCGTGCGACGACATCGCGCGGCGCGAGTTCTGCGTCGGGGTGCAGGTCGGCCATGAAGCGCTGGCCGGACGCGTTGACGAGTGTCGCCCCGTGACCGCGCAGCGCCTCGGTCGCCAGTGGCGCCGGATCACGGCCGATATCGATCGCCGTCGGGTGAAACTGAACGAATTCGGGATCTGCAATCATTGCACCGGCCCGCGCGGCCATGCCGAGACCACCGCCGCACGCCTGCGCAGGGTTGGTAGTCACCTTGTAAAGATGTCCGACGCCGCCGGTGCACAGGACAACCGCGCCGGCCGACAGGCGGATGCGGGACGGGCCGGTCCGGTGGCGGGCCAGGATGCCCGCGGCCCGGTTTTCCTCGACCAGAAGGTCTTCGGCCACATGGTTTTCGATGACACGGATGGACGGCGTGTTTCGGACGGCGGCGATCAGGGCTTGCATGATGGCCTTGCCGGCCATATCGCCCCGTACGCCGACGACCCTGTGCTGTGAATGGGCTGCCTCGCGGGCGGTGACCAGCCGACCCTGCAGATCACGGTCGAACGGCACACCGTAGGACAGCAGGTCGCATATACGGTGCGGCCCGTCGGCGACAACGGCGCGGGCGATTTCCGCATCGACAATGCCGGCCCCGGCCTCGATTGTATCCGCGAGGTGTTTTTCGACACTGTCACCGTGGCTGACCGCTGCCGCAATGCCGGCCTGGGCCCAGGCTGATGAAGACCCCTGCCCGATGGGCGCCGCGGCCAGCACCGTTACCGGCTGCGGCGCCAGTTTGAGAGCGCAGAACAACCCCGCCAGCCCGCCGCCGACGATGACGATGCCGACTTTTGCCGCCTTTGCCCTCGGTGGTCGGGCTTCCGCTGCGCTCATTTACCCAGGTCAATCATCCGTTCCACCGCGAGGCGGGCGCGGGCGGCGATTTGCAGATCGATCGTCACCTCTTCCTTCAGATGGACAAGGCTGTCGAGTATTTTGGGCAAGGTGATACGCTTCATGTGCGGGCACAGATTGCAGGGTTTGACGAATTCCACACCCGGTGTTTCCGCCTCGACATTGGAGGCCATGGAGCACTCGGTGACCAGCAGAACCTTCGACGGACGCTCGGTCTTGACGTAGTCGATCATGCCGGCCGTCGATCCGGAGAAGTCGCAAACGGCGATCACATCGGGATGACATTCCGGGTGGCCGATGATCTGAATGCGCGGATCGGATTCCTTATAGGCAAGCAGCTCGTCCGCCGTGAAACGCTCATGGACCTCGCAATGGCCCTTCCAGGTCAGGATTGTCTTGGACGTCTGTTTGGCGATGTTCTGGGCGAGATACTCATCGGGGATGCAGAACACGGTGTCCGAATCGAGGCTCTCGATCACCGCCAGCGCGTTGGAAGAAGTGCAGCAGATATCAGTTTCAGCCTTGACCTCGGCCGAAGTGTTCACATAGGTCACCACCGGCACGCCGGGGTTTACCTCTTTCAGCAGCCGCACATCCGCGCCGGTAATCGATTCGGAGAGCGAACATCCCGCCTTGAGATCGGGAATCAGAATCGTCTTGTCCGGATTGAGGAGTTTCGATGTTTCGGCCATGAAATGGACGCCGCATTGGATGATGATGTCGGCATCGACATCTGACGCCTCGCGGGCGAGTTGGAGGCTGTCACCGACAATATCGGACACGCAGTGGAATATCTCCGGCGTCTGATAATTATGCGCCAGGATGACGGCCCCGCGCTCTTTCTTCAGACGATTGATGGCGTGGATATAAGGCGCAAAGACCGGCCATTCGATCGCCGGGATATGGTCCCTGACGCGCTCATAGAGTGCCGCCGTTTCCCGTGCCACCGCAGGCGTATAGGCAAGATCCGGCATGTCCACGACACCGAGGCGCGCAGCCGCGCCACCCACATCTCGGGAGATGTCCTGATGCTTCGCGATTGATGTCTGGAGCATTGACATTGCGCCCCTCCTTTCGCCTGTTCACCGCACCTGATGGCGACGCGCATTTCTTTTGCTCAATTTGAGCATAATTGACGCCAAAATAAAACCGGTCACACCGGTACGGCTTATGTAGGGCCGATGAATTGCGGATGCAAGTGAAATAGAGGCATCGGTTGAATTGTCCCGTGAAGTGCAATCAGGTCGTTCAGAGCGGAGACCCGCGGTCCCCATCAATAATGCTGATGCATTTCTCAATATTGCTGTTTTGACATTCACCGCCGCAACTCCATATTCTCCCTGCCCGCCCGGCCGTCGAGTGACCGCCACGGCGCAGGACATATTACGGGTCAGAGGCATGGTGGAGCGATCGGGAAACATGGAACGGGCAGTGCAGAAAACCGGGTTGCCCTGGCTGATGATCTCGGCCGGCTGTCTGATCGCCGCACTGACCTTCGGGCCGCGGTCGGCCATGGGCTTTTTTCAGCTGCCAATGCTTGCCGACACCGGATGGGACCGGACGACCTTTGCCGTTGCGATGGCGCTGCAGAACCTGTGCTGGGGCTTCGGCCAGCCCATCTTCGGCGCCATCGCCGACCGTTTCGGCACATGGCGCGTGCTCTTCCTGGCGGCCATCATGTATGCGGCCGGCCTCTATATGATGGCCGTCGCCGACGCGCCGATCTGGCTGCATATCGGCGGTGGGGTTCTTATCGGTCTCGGTGTCGGCGCGGCGTCGTTCGGCATAATTCTTGCCGCTTTCGCCCGCAATGTGCCGGCCGAGAAACGGCCGCTGGCGTTCGGACTCGGAACAGCCGCCGGATCAGCGGGCATGTTCGTATTCGCGCCGATCACCCAGGGCCTGATCGATGCGGTGGGGTGGTCGGACGCGCTGGTCTATCTGGCCATCGCCATGCTGTTGATCCCGGTTCTGGCCGTGGCCCTGCGCGGAAACGCCAAATCCGGCGCCTACACGACGACGGATGTCGAACAAACAGTGCGTGAAGCGCTGCGTGAGGCGTTCGGCCATTACGACTACGTCCTTCTGACCGTCGGCTTTTTTGTCTGTGGTTTCCAGGTGGCGTTCATCGGCACCCATTTTCCTGCCTATATCAGCGATATCGGTCTCGATGCCTCCTATGCGGTGGCGGCAGTGGCCCTGATCGGCTTCTTCAACATCATCGGCTCGCTGGCCGCCGGCATGCTCGGCCAGCGGCATTCCAAACCGATGCTGCTTGTCGGGCTCTATCTTGGCCGCTCCGTCTCCCTGACGCTATTCCTCCTGCTGCCGCAAACAGGCGCCTCGATAATCATCTTCTCGATCGTCATCGGCCTTCTGTGGCTGTCGACCGTGCCGCTGACCAATGCACTCGTGGCGATCATGTTCGGCACCCGCCATCTGGGCATGCTGGGCGGCATCGTGTTCTTTTCGCACCAGATCGGCTCTTTCCTTGGCGTCTGGCTCGGCGGCTATCTGTATGATCGCATGGGAACCTATGATCCGGTCTGGTGGATGGCGGTTGCGCTGGGAATATTCGCCGCGGTCATGAACTGGCCTATCCACGAAAAGGCCGTTGAACGACCGGGAGCGGTGCCGGCTGAATAGAGTGGTTCACCCGGCGTCCGACTTTTTGCCACCCTCCCCGGCCGCCTTCAGCGCCGCCTGGATGAATCCGGCGCGGGCATCGGGCATATCCATTCCGCGCGGTTCGTAGACATGGCGGTTGAGGAAAAAACCGGTGAGCTTGAAGGCGTCCTCCAGGCTGTCGGGATCGGCGGCGTGCCGGCTGCCCTCGGCAAGAAATGTCGGCAATGGCAGCAGCTTGTCCTGCCAGGGAATGCCCGCCTCCCGGCTCACCGCGCGGCCCGATTTCGGTGACACGAAATGCAACTGGCCGGTCGCACCGGTGGCCGCGCATCGGGTCAAATCGAGCCCGAACCCCAGATCCTCGAGCACCGCGATCTCAAAGCGGACGAACAGCTCTCCGGCATCCAGCGGTTCATGCAGATTGCCGAGGATGATGCCCAGGGCTTCAAAGAGATGCGGATGGGGATCGCGTTCCGGCAGCAGCCTCAGCAGCGCGCCCATGGCCTGAACGCCGTAAACGGCGGTCGCCGTCTCCATCAGACGGGCCGCGCGCAGGTCGACCGGTTCGATCTGGAACGTACCGAGATGCTGATCGAGCCGGGCACGCCAGGTCACCGCAACGCCGTTGCCAGGCTGCAGCACGGGCTGCATGCGCCGCGACCGGCCGCCGCGCACCAGTCCCAGGTGGCGACCATGCGCGCGGGTCATGACCTCGGCGATGGCGTTGTTTTCACCGTGCCGCTTCACCCCCAGAACAATGCCTTCATCCTGCCACTGCATGGCATGAACCTGTGCTGCTCAGTGGGGGAATTCAAGTCCGAGTTCGCGGTAACGCTCCGGATCGTCGCCCCAGTTGCCACGCACCTTGACGAACAGGAACAGGTGAACCACCTGGCCGAGAATGTCGCCGAGTTCGCGGCGGGCGTTCTGGCTGATGTGTTTGATGCTCTCGCCGCCCTTGCCGAGCACGATCTTCTTCTGGCTTTCGCGCTCGACATAAATCACCTGCTCGATCCGGACACTGCCATCCTTGCGTTCCTCCCATTTTTCGGTCTCCACATGGGACGCATAGGGCAGTTCCTGGTGCAGGCGCGCATAGAGCTTTTCGCGCGTGATCTCGGCGGCAAGCTGGCGCAGCGGCAGGTCACTGATCTGGTCTTCGGGATAGTACCACGGACCCGGCGGCAGGGTCCTCGCCAGATAGTCCAGAACATCATCGCAGCCGGGGCCCTTCAGGGCCGAGATCATGAAGGTCTCGTCAAATTCGACGGTCGCAGTGGCCCGCGCCGTCAGTTCCAGCAGGCTTTCGGGCGCAACCCGGTCGATCTTGTTGAGGATCAAGACCTTAGGCTTCTTGACCTCGACCAGACCGTTCAGAATCCGCTCGGCATCTCCGACCAGACCGCGCTCGGCATCGACCAGGAAAAAGACGATGTCGGCATCATGCGCTCCGCCCCAGGCGGATGTCACCATGGCCCGGTCCAGCCGGCGGCGCGGTTTGAATATGCCGGGCGTGTCGACGAACACGATCTGGGCGCCCTTGTGAATGACAATGCCGCGCACCAGCGACCGTGTCGTCTGCACCTTGTGGCTGACGATCGACACCTTGGCGCCGACGAAACGGTTGACCAGGGTCGACTTGCCGGCATTTGGTGCACCGATCAGCGCAACGAACCCCGATCGTGTCGGAACCGTCTCCGGACCACCGGAATCGCCGGCGGCTCCATCGCCATCGGACATCATCGGTCCCACACGCCCAGGCGCTCGAGCATCCGCGTCGCCGCGTCCTGTTCGGCCGCCCGTCGCGACCGTCCGTTGCCGATTTCAGGCTCGACGCCGGGAACCTCCGCTTTGACGGTGAATTGCGGCTCATGGTCGGGACCGGTCCGCTCGACAATCGCATAGGTCGGCGCGACGCCGGCCCGTCCGTGCGCCCATTCCTGCAATTCCGTCTTCGCATCGCGCTTCGCGCCCGTCGACGCGCGCGCCCGCGCGCCCCAGTTCTTGAGCACGAACTCGCGGGCGACTTCCAGTCCGGCATCGAGATAAAGGGCAGCGATCAGCGACTCCATCACGTCGGCCCGGACATTTGCCATGCGCTTGCCGGTCAGGGTCTTGATGTCCGCACCGGTCTTGATGAATTGATGCAATTGCAGTTCGTCGGCAACGGCCGCACAGGTCTCGGCGCTGACCAATTGATTGAGGCGCACCGACAGTTCGCCTTCCTTGGCACTCGGAAAGAGCGAGAAAAGCAGTTCCGCGATAATCAGGCCCAGGACCCGGTCGCCAAGGAATTCAAGCCGCTCATAATTGCCCTTTCCGCTGACGCGCGCGCTGGAATGGGTGAGCGCGAGTTCGAGACGCTTCTCGTTGGTGAAAGAGTGGCCGATCAGGTCGGCAAGCCGGCTGTGGTCGAAATCCGCCAGCGCCTTCTCCTGCTTCATTCCGTCAGCTCGAACAGACGGCCGACACGCATTTCGGTCGGCCATTTCCAGATCTCCAGCGGTGACGAATCCCCACCGATCGAGAAGAAGATGATCTCGGCGCGGCCAACAAAATTCTCCAGCGGCACGAAGCCGACGTCAAACCGGCTGTCGGCGGAGTTGTCGCGGTTGTCGCCCATCATGAAATAGTGTCCGTCGGGCACCAGGAACTCACGGGTGTTGTCGCCGATCGAGTTGGGCACCTGATCGAGCGTGTCATAGCTGACGCCATTGGGCAGGGTCTCTCGATAAACCGGCACTTCCGAGCCGGTGTCATAGCTGTCCTGCGGACGAAAACTGCCCGCCCTTTCCCGTTTGATCGGCTCGCCGTTGATATGAAGCACGCCGGAAATCATCTGGATCCGGTCGCCGGGCAGACCGATGACACGTTTGATATAGTCGATCTTGGGGTTACTCGGCAGCCGAAAGACGGCAATGTCGCCGCGTTTCGGATCGCTGCTCCAGATGCGGCCGGAAAACAGATCAGGCGAAAAGGGGAAGGAGTAGCGCGAATAGCCATAGGCATATTTTGACACGAACAGGTAATCGCCAACCAGAAGGTTCGGCATCATTGAGCCTGACGGAATCGAAAAGGGCTGAAACAGAAAGCTGCGGATCAAAATAGCCAGCAGCAGGGCCTGGACGATGACCTTCAGGGTCTCGCCAAAGCTCGATTGTTTCTTTTCGACGGTCTCGGACACGCTGGCCAACCTTCCTTCGTTTATCGCTGATTCCAGCTTAGTAGTGTGCCGGAGTGGCAATGTAAATGCAGCGTCACCCGTGCGGCAGGGCTTCGACAACCACGAAGGCCTGCGCCAGTGGAAAATCGTCGGTGATCGTCAGATGGATCGACGGGCGATGTCCGGGCGGCATCAAACCCTCGAGGCGTTGCAGGGCGCCGCCCGTCAAGTGCATTGTCGGTTTGCCGCCCGGCAGATTGACGACTCCCATATCGCGCCAGTAGACCCCCTTGGCCATGCCGGTTCCGAGGGCCTTGGAACACGCCTCCTTGGCCGCGAAACGCTTGGCATAGGATGCGGCCCTAAGCTTCCTGCGGTCGGATTTCTGCCGTTCGACTTCGGTGAAACAGCGATTGGTAAAACGATCACCAAACCGCTCCAGGGATTTTTCGATGCGGCGGATGTCGATGAGATCGCTGCCGATGCCGATAATCATCCTTTTCATATCCTCTGGAACGAAACCGGGCTGACGCGGCCGGCGCTTTACACCGTCTGGCTGTTGGACAGATCGTCACGATTGGGGCGGCGGGCGGAGAGCCTGCGCCGGCGGCGGTTCTGAAACATCGACACGCTCACATAGGTCAGAATGTAAAACCCGACACCGAAGCCGATTGCGAAAGGCAGGCACCCGACGAGCATCGGCTTGAGCACCGGTTCCCAGAGCTGGTGGAAATCGAGCTCCTTGAACATCCGTCCGAGATGAATTCCGCCCACCCGGGTCTGCACACCGTCGTCCAGAATATACTGTCCCATCTGGTAACTGGCCGTCCAGATGAACGGGAACGACAATGGGTTGCCGAACGCAGTGCCGAGAGCCGAGGCCAGCATGTTGCCGGCAAAAAGCAGGGCGAGCACGGCGGCAATGACGAAATGGAATCCCAGAAAGGGCGACCAGGACGCCATCACGCCGGCGGCCACACCGGCCGCAACCGCATGCGGCGTTGCCGACAGCCGCAGGATGCGTTTTCCGAAATACTGAAACGATCGTGAGAACGACCGGCGCGGCCAAAAGAATATGCGGGCCCGTTCAGACAGTCCGATTGGCTTGCGGCGGCGAAATAGCATTCCGGTCTTGAGCTCTCTTTGGTGTCGTCACCATGGCATAGTATATGGTGATTTGTTTATAGAATGCTTCGTGATCCCGCAAAATTGAACCGCCGCCGGCCTTGATCGATACGGCCGGACATTCCGGTCCCCTCCGCCGCCATCATTGGTAAATCCGCGCCACGCTGCTGACACAGGAGAGACGGCGCAGTGCACCGATCAATTTGTTCAGATGTTTGAGGTCCCACACCTCCAGATCGATGATCATTTCGGTGAAATCATCGGCAACGCGAACCATCGTCAGATTGTTGATATTGGTATCGCTGGCGGCAATCGACTGGGACACTTCGGCAAGTGTCCCAGGCTCGTTGATGGCGTTCAGGGAAATCCTGGCGGGAAAGCGCTGATTCCCCGATTCGTCGATGTCCCAGCGAACATCGATCCACCGCTCCGGCTCATCATCATACTCGGTCAACTTGGGGGATTGGATCGGATAGATCGTGATCCCCTTGCCGCGCTCCATGATGCCGACGATTCGGTCCCCGGGCACCGCACCTGTCGCGCCGAAGGAAACGGCAAGGTCATTGCCCGCGCCGCGAATCGGCAGCGCGTCCTCCAGGCTTCTGGCTTTTCTGCCACGGCGGGATTTCGAGCGCCCCGGAACACGGAAGATCATGCCGGCGGCGCTGCGCAGGTTGAACCAGCCTTCATCGGCGACCGACTGTTTGACGGCGTTGCGTTCGATCTGATGGTCCGGATACATGGCCGTCATGACATCCTTGGACGACAATTCGCCGCGGCCGACCGCGGCGATCGCATCCTCGACGTCCCGAAAGCCCAGCCGGTGCAGAACGGCGCCCATTTCGTCACGGGAAAACCCCTTGCCGGCACGGGCAAAGGTCCTTTCCAGTATCCGGTAGCCAAGGCCCGAATACTGCTTGCGAACGGCGGCGCGGGTCGCCCTGCGGATGGCCGCGCGCGCCTTGCCGGTGACGACGATTTCCTCCCAGGCGGCCGGCGGCACCTGAACGCCGGAGCGGATGATCTCGACTTCGTCACCATTGCCGAGCTGGGTGACCAGCGGCATGATCCGGCCGTTGATCTTGGCGCCGACACAGGTGTCGCCGATGTCGGTATGGACCGCATAGGCGAAATCGATCGGTGTCGCGCCGCGCGGCAGCGCGATCAGCTGGCCCTTGGGCGTGAAGCAGAACACCTGGTCGTGAAACAATTCCAGCTTGGTGTGCTCGAGGAATTCCTCTGGATTGTCGCCGACCGAGAGTTGTTCGATGGTTCGCCGCAGCCAGGAATAGGCGTTGGAATCATGCGGCAGCATCGCCTTGTCCGCGCCGTTTCCGTCCTTGTAGATCGCATGGGCGGCGACACCGTACTCGGCGATGTCGTGCATCCGCAGCGTTCGGATCTGTGTCTCGACCCGCTGCCTGGACGGTCCGATGATGGTGGTGTGAATCGATCTGTAATCGTTCTGTTTGGGGGTCGAGATGTAGTCCTTGAACCGGCCCGGCACCACGGACCAGCGCGTGTGCACGATGCCCAGCGCCCGGTAACAGTCACCGACGCTGTCGACAAGGATCCGAAACCCGTAGACATCCGACAGTTGTTCGAAAGACAGTGATTTCGACTGCATTTTCCGAAACACCGAATAGGCCTTTTTCTGGCGTCCGGAGACCGTCGCTTTCAACCCATGTTCCTCGAACAGGTCGGCCAGTTCGGTCTCGATCTTGCGGATCATGCCGCGATTGGTCTTCGACAATTCCTGGAGCCGTTTGGTAATCGTCTCATAGGCCTCCGTATTCATCTGCCGAAACGACAATTCCTCCAGTTCGTCACGCATGTCCTGCATGCCCATGCGCCCGGCCAGCGGCGCATAGATTTCCATGGTTTCCTCGGCAATGCGTGCCCGCTTGTCGGGCGGAACGAAATCCAGCGTGCGCATGTTGTGGAGGCGGTCGGCCAGCTTGACCAGCAGCACGCGGACATCGTCCGAAATGGCGAGCAGAAGCTTGCGCAGGTTCTCAGCCTGTTTTGCCCGTTTCGAGACGAGATCGAGCTTTTTGAGTTTGGTCAGCCCCTCGACCAGTTCGCCGATCTCTTCGCCGAAAATCTCGTCGATTTCGGCGCGGGTCGCCGTCGTGTCCTCGATTGTGTCGTGCAGCAGGGCCACCGCGATCGTGGCTTCATCCAGCCGCATGTCGGTCAGGATCGCGGCGACCTCGAGAGGGTGGGAGATATAGGGATCACCATTAGCGCGCTTTTGCTTGCCATGCTTTTGCATCGCATAGACATAGGCCTTGTTAAGCAGGGATTCGTTGACATCCGGCTTGTACTTTTGCACGTGCTCGACGAGCTCGTACTGGCGCATCATATGGTGTCATCTCCTTTCAACATGAGGCCGGTATGCGGGGTCGCGGCCTCATCGGAACACTATCAGGGAAACACTATCCAGTCTTTTGCCGCCCTTCGTCAAAACAAAATGCGCCGGACCACGGGGTCCGGCGCCTTCGTTCCAGGACAACCGCTCATATGTTCAGTAGTCGTCACTTTTCTCCGGCGGGACGAGGCCTTCAATACCGGCCAGGAGTTCGTCCTCGGACATCCGGTCAAACGAGACGGGTTCCTCTTCTGTCGGGGCGGGCTCCGAGGCGAGCTCGATAACGGTCTCCTCGACCTCTTCGGCGGCCAGAAGCGACGCCGGATCGGGCTCCGGCTCATCCACTTCGACATGCTTCTGCAGCGAGTGGATCAGATCCTCTTTGAGATCGCCGGGTGAGAGCGTTTCATCGGCGATCTCACGCAACGCGACAACCGGGTTCTTGTCGTTGTCGCGATCAACGGTAATCAGCGCACCCTGGGAAACCTGACGCGCCCGGTGGCTTGCCAGCAGGACTAGATCAAAACGATTGTCGACTTTGTCGATGCAATCCTCGACGGTGACACGGGCCATTGCCTGTCCTTTATACACACATATTTCGAGATTGCGTTGGCGATACCTTTTCTTGCGTGGTTTTTCAAGCCGATTGCGAAAAATCACGCAAATCGGGCCTATCCCTCGGGGCAAACAGCCTTTTTTTGCCTTTGCGGACCGTCCACCTTAATACCAGCGGTTGCGGAACCGAACCATTTGGAACTATTTCAAGCTGGCAAACACTGGATAATACAATTTCCGTTTTATCTGGTGCTTGAATTCCGCGCCGTTTGATCTACTTTCTTTGCCAGTTTATTCGCACACAAACAAATGGTGGCTATTTGGTTATTACAGATCATATATAAATAATTTCCGGATTGCGTGATTTTTAACATTAATCAGATGGACGCATACCGCAAATTCCTGATGAAATTCCGTGATATTTTGGGGGCAAAATGTTTGATCCACGGGAGAAAATCTCTCTGTTCATTGATGGAGCGAATCTGTTCGCGACATCCAAGAATCTCGGTTTCGATGTCGACTACCGAAAACTGCTCAAGTATTTTCAGGGCCAGGGCTACCTGCTGCGCGCCTATTACTACACCGCCCTGATCGAGGATCAGGAGTATTCATCGATCAGGCCATTGATCGACTGGCTCGACTATAATGGCTACAAGGTGGTGACGAAGCCGGCGCGGGAATATACTGATGCGGGCGGACGGCGGAAGATTAAGGGAAATATGGACATCGAGCTGGCGGTCGATGCCATGGAGCAAGCCGACACGACTGACCACTTGGTCTTGTTCTCCGGCGACGGCGATTTCACCAGCCTGATTGCCGCTCTGCAACGGCGCGGCAGAAAGGTGTCGGTCGTGTCTTCCGTTGCCACCCAGCCGGCCATGGTCGCCGATTGCCTGCGGCGCCAGGCGGACAATTTCATCGACATCGTTTCGCTGAAAGACGAAATCGGCCGGTCAGCATCCGACAGGCCGGTTCGCGAGGTCGTCGACGATCCGGAACAAGAATACGATTTGCAACACTGAGGAATCGGTCTATTGCGGTCGTATGACGGACGCCATCAACCCCTCGCGGGACTGTGACCTGTGCCCGCGGCTGCACGGCTTCATCGCCGAACAGCGCGAGTCGCATCCCGACTGGCACAACGCACCGGTGGAGACCTTTCTGCCCGAGGAGGGCTTGAAGGATGTACGCCTGCTGATCGTCGGACTTGCACCCGGCTTGCGCGGTGCCAATCGGACGGGGCGTCCCTTCACCGGTGACTTTGCCGGCGACCTCCTTTACGGAACCCTGTCGCGCTACGGCTTTTCAAATGGCCAGTTCCAGGCGAGGCCGGATGACGGGCTCAGGCTGACAGCGACCGCGATCACCAATGCGGTGCGATGCGTGCCGCCCGAAAACAAGCCTGTCGGCGCCGAAATCAACACCTGCCGCCGGTTCCTGTCGGCAACGATTGCCGCGATGGATGATCTGCGGGCGATCCTCACCCTTGGTAAAATCGCCCATGATTCGACGATCCGGGCCCTCGGCGGGCGGGTGGCCGCGCATCCGTTCTCCCATAATGGATTGACGGAGATCGCTGGGTTTGCAGTGTTTTCGAGCTATCACTGTTCGCGATACAACACCAACACAGGCCGCCTGACCGAAGACATGTTCAACGATGTCTTCGCGAGCATTTCGACGTTCCTGAAAACACAGGCATAGGCCGGTTCGGCAGGCTTCAGCCCTTTTCCCGCATCAGGCGCGCCTTCTGGCGATCCCAGTCCCGTTTCTTTTCCGTCTCGCGCTTGTCGTGCAGTTTCTTGCCCTTGGCCAGGGCCAGTTCCAGCTTGGCGCGGCCCCGGTCGTTGAAATAGATCCTGAGCGGAATCAGCGACATGCCCTCGCGCTGCACGGCGCCGATCAGCTTGCGCACTTCCCGCTTGTTGAGAAGCAGTTTCCGGCGCCGCCTCGTTTCGTGGTTGAAGCGGTTGGCCTGGAGATATTCCGGCAGGTAGGAGTTGATCAGCCAGATTTCACCGCCCTCCTCCGAGGCGTAGGACTCGGCGATATTGGCCTTGCCTTCGCGCAAAGACTTCACCTCCGTGCCGGTGAGAACCAGGCCAGCTTCGAATGTGTCGATGATCTCGTAATTGAACCGGGCCTTGCGGTTTTCCGCCACATTGCGCCGCTTCGGCCCGGCACTGCCTTTTGACATGACGTCCACGCGCTCCCGGAGATCGCAATCAGTTGAGCAGGCCCGCATGCCGCAGGGCGCCGTCGATGGCAGTCCGGGTCGCCTGTTCGATCGGGACCATCGGCGAGCGCTGCGTCTCCGTCATGTGGCCGAGCCTGCTTAAGGCGTATTTTGGGCCGCCGGGATTCGGTTCGATGAACAGTGCCCGGTGCAGCGGCATAAGCCGGTCCTGATATTCCAGAGCCTTGGCATAGTCTCCGGACAGCATCGCTTCCTGGAACTGCGCACAGAGCCTTGGCGCGACATTGGCCGTCACTGAAATGCAGCCGATGCCACCATGGGCATTGAAGCCGAGAGCCGTGGCGTCCTCGCCCGAAAGCTGAATGAACTCGTGGCCGCAAAACTGCCTTTGTTCCGAGACGCGATCCAGTTTGGCGGTAGCGTCCTTGGTGCCGACGATATTGTCGAAATCCCTTGCCAGGCTGGCCATCGTTTCGACGCTCATATCGATGATGGAACGGCCGGGGATATTATAGATGAAGATCGGCACCGATATCGCCCGGGCGATCTGCGCATAGTGCTCGTAAAGCCCGCGCTGACTGGGCTTGTTGTAATAGGGCGTGACGACCAGAACGGCGTCAGCGCCAGCATTTTCCGCGTGCTGCGCCAGATCAACGGCTTCGGCGGTGTTGTTGGAACCGGCTCCCGCAACCACGGGAACGCGCCCGGCGACCGTCTTGATGCATAATTCGACGACGCGTTTGTGCTCTTTATGGGACAGGGTCGGCGACTCGCCGGTCGTGCCGACCGGAACAACTCCGTGGCTGCCCTCGGCAATCTGCCATTCCAAAAAGGACTCAAAGGCGGTTTCGTCAAGCGCACCCGTCTCATCGAACGGTGTCACCAGCGCCGGTAGGGACCCCTTGAACATCTCAACTCCTGAATCGGCCGGTGCGGGCGCCCGGTCTTTACCTGTTGCCTCGCGCGTCGCCCGACGTCGCCAGAGGCGCTGCACCATAGTCTTCCGCGCCGGTCGCCGCAAGCGGTGTCGATCGGCAATATGACCGGACACCGCCCTGCCCAAAAAGAACGGTGTTCGGGCTGCGCCCTAACTTTTGATTAACGGTCTTTTCATCCCTCTTTGGCACGATTATTCATAACAAGCGGGCCTCGGCTCGCGACCATCGGGCGTTGAACAGACTTACGCCCCATTTTTTGAGATAATGTTTCCATGCTCAAATCCGCGCTGACAACCTTCCTGGCCGCGACCGCTCTGCTGATCGCGGCAGATGACATCCGGGCAAAAACACCCGTCGCGGACATTCCGACGCCGAAGGCCCGGCCGGCGACCGGCGCGCAACTGGCGCAAAGCGCGACGCCGTCGCGCGAGACGACCGCTTCCATTCAAAGACCGAACAACCCCAACGCCCAGTCGGGCGATCTGAAAGCCGGGCTGGATGCCCTGGCCAAGGGTGACGTCTCCCGCGCCCGCGCCATTCGCGACGGCATGGTGGACAATTCACTGGATCTGCGGATCCTGAGCTGGGCGATCGCCGTATCGGGCGCCAAGGGCGTGCCGTCATCCGAGATTGCCGCGGCCGCGCATCAGTTGAAAGGTTGGCCGGGCCTGGCGGCCCTGCGCCGGCATTCCGAGCGCGCGCTCTACCGTGAAAAAGCCCCTGCGGAGCAGGTGGTCGCTGCCTTCGGCAATACCCGGCCGGAGACCACCGAAGGCGCCATTGCGCTGACCGAGGCACTGAGCGCCACCGGCCAAAAGAAACGAGCCGCCGGCGTCATCGCAACGCTCTGGCGCACCAAGGCTCTGGACAAGAAGACGGAAGACCTGATCCTGAAGAATTTTTCAGGGCTGCTCACCCAAAAGGACCACAAGCGGCGCATGGACATGCTGCTCTATCGCGACCGGGTGACCCAGGCCGACCGTGTTGACGGGCTGGCGGATGCGCAATCGCTTTTCCGGGCACGGGCCGCAATTATCCGCAAGAGCGCCAAGGCCTCGGCCCGGCTGAAGGCGGTGCACCGAAGCTGGCACGACGATCCCAGCTATCTGTTTGCCCGGATCGAGTTCCATCGGCGGAGCAAGCAGTACCGCGCCGCCGCCGATCTCCTGCTGAAAGCACCGCGCGACGCCGATGCCCTCATCAATACAAGGGAGTGGTGGGTCGAACAGCGCATCGTGTCGCGGGCGCTCGCCGAGCAGGGTGACATGGCGCTTGCCTACAAGGTCGCCGCCCATCACGTGGCGACGCGACCGGTCGATATTATCGAGGCCGAATGGCACGCCGGCTGGTTCGCCTTGCGGGGGTTTGACGACGGCCAGGCGGCGTCGAAACATTTTCAACGCGTGCTTGACGCGGCCACCCGGCCGCTGTCCCGGTCGCGCGGCTATTACTGGCTCGGCCGTGCTGCCGAGGCCGGCGGTCCCGGGCAGGCTTCCGATTATTTCGCACGGGCTGCCGGCTATCCGGCGACCTATTACGGGCAACTGGCGGCTGCGCGCCTCAACAGGCGGGGCCTGGACGTCGCATACCCGTCGCCGACACCGTCCGAACGCAGTCATTTCAAGTCGCGGGAAGCGGTCAGCGCCATTCGCCGGCTGAACGCGACCGGCCATGAGAACCGCGCAACCCTGCTTTACCTCAGTCTGGCCCGGGAACTGACCAATCCCGGCGAACTGGCGATCCTGGCGGCGATGGCTGAAAAGCAGGGCAATCACAGGCTGTCGCTGCAGGTGGGAAAGATCGCCTTCGGGCGCGGCCTAGATGTCGCAGCCCTCGCCTTTCCGGTCGGCGTCATCCCGTCAAGCGCCAATATCTCCGGATCGGGCAAGGCACTGGCCTATTCGATCGCGCGGCAGGAAAGCGCCTTTGACAAGGCCGCTATCTCGAAAGCCGACGCCAGGGGGCTGCTGCAATTGCTGCCGGGCACGGCAAAGCTGGTGGCGAAAAAGATCGGGGTCGCCTATTCCAAACCGAAACTGACCCGGGACGCCGGCTACAATGCGACACTGGGCGCGCATTATCTCGGCCAGCAGATCTCAGACTTTGACGGTTCCTATATTCTGACATTCGCGGCCTATAATGCCGGACCCCGCCGGGCACGCGAATGGGTCGAGAAATTCGGCGATCCGCGCGGTAAACCAATCGACGAGGTGGTCGACTGGGTTGAGAGGATTCCCTTCACCGAGACGCGGAACTACGTTCAGCGGGTGATGGAGAACTACCAGGTCTACAAGATACGATTGGCGCAAAAGGCCGATATTGTCGGCGATCTGCGCTTCGGCCGCCGTTGACATTGCCGGCCTTCGTCGGCGATATCCGAAGCATTTCCCGCAACGCGCAGGCTCATCATGCAATCGGACAGCAATTCGGACCCGGAAGCGGCATATGACGAGGTTCGTTTTTCAGCCGGCGACGGGCTGCAACTCTATGCGCGGCTGTATGGTCACCCGGACGCCCTGCACAAGACACCGGTGGTCTGCCTGCCGGGACTGACCCGCAACAGTGCGGATTTCCATCGGCTGGCGCTGCATCTGTCAAGTGACGAGGCGGCGCCGCGCCGGGTCATCTGCTTCGACCTGCGGGGGCGCGGGAAATCACAGCGCGACAAGAACAAGGACAATTACATTATTCAGGTCGAAGCCGATGATGTCCTGTCGGGATGTGCGGCATTCGGGATCAAGCATGCCGTGTTCATCGGCACGTCGCGCGGCGCTCTCATCATCCATGCGCTTGCGGCGATCCGGCCGGGCGTTCTCGCCGCAGCCGTGCTCAACGATGCCGGACCGGTCGTGGACGGCGCGGGCCTTGCACAGATCATGGCCTATCAGGATCGCCTGGCAGCGCCGAGAAGCCTCGATGAAGCGGCGGCACTGCTCAAGGAGACCCAGGGCCGCGCCTTTCCCGCTCTGAGCGAAGAGGACTGGATGGACTATGTGCGGCCGATGTTTGTCGAAAAGGCCGGGAAACTGATCCAGAATTTCGACCCGGCCATTATCGGGATGCTGCGCGGCATCGATCTGAATGCGCCCCTGCCGACGCTTTGGCCGCAATTCGAGGGGCTGCGCGATATTCCGCTGCAGACCATCAGGGGGGAGAACTCGTCCCTGCTGTCCGCCGAGACGGTGGACGAGATGGTGCGGCGACACGGTGCGATGGAAACGATCACCGCAACGGGCCAGGGCCACGCTCCGGTCCTGCATCTCGGCGATCTGCCGAAGGACATCGCGGCCTTCGTCAGCAAGGCGGATGGGCGCTGAACCCACCTGCCCCGTTCAGTGATTGTCCCGCGGCATGCTCCTTGCCGCGATTTTCTGATATTTCACGGCGCTTTTGAGGACCATTCCGTCGGCCAGTTGATCGACATCGGCGCGCTGCATTTCCTGCCACGGCGTTTGTGAGGCCGGATAGGCGTATCCGCCGGCCGCCTGCAGGGCCGCTGCGCGCTCCGAAAGTTCGGCTTCGTCCAGAAGCATATCGGCGCGCCCCTTTCCCAGATCGATGCGCACGCGGTCGCCGGTCTTGAGCAGCGCCAGCCCGCCCCCGGCGGCGGCTTCCGGCGACGCGTTCAGGATCGAGGGAGATCCCGATGTTCCCGATTGCCGCCCGTCACCAATGCATGGCAATTCTGCGATGCCCTTTTTGAGGAGATAGGACGGCGCGCGCATGTTCACCACTTCGGCGGCGCCGGGATAACCGATGGGCCCTGCGCCACGAATGAAAAGCAGGCAGTTTGCGTCGATATCGAGGGACGGATCGTCAATGCGATCATGATAGTCTTCGGGACCATCAAAGACGATGGCCCTGCCCTCAAACGCATCTGGATCGTCCGGATTGGACAAATATCGTTGCCGGAATTCGTCGGAAATCACACTGAGCTTCATGATGGCGGAGTCGAACAGATTGCCGCGCATGACCTTGAAGCCGGCCCGCGCCGTCAGGGCGGTCTCGAAGTCGCGGATCACATCGGCATTCGTGCTCGCCCGGTTCCGGCAATTGTCACCGATGGTCTCTCCGTTGGCGGTGATCGCATGCTCATGGATCAGGCCGTGTTTGATCAATTCGCCGATCACCGCCGGCCCGCCGCCGGCCCGGTGGAAATCCTCGCCGAGATACTCTCCGGCAGGCTGCAGATTGACGATCAGCGGAATGTCGAGCCCATGTTTCTCCCAGTCGTCGACCGACAGCTCAACGCCGACATGGCGGGCGATCGCATTGATATGAATCGGCGCATTGGTCGAGCCGCCGATGGCCGAATTGACGGCAATGACATTTTCAAAGGCCTCGCGTGTCATGATGTCAGAGGGTTTCAGATTCTCATGGACCATGTCCACAATGCGCTTGCCCGTGTGATAGGCGATCTGGCCGCGTTCCCGGTAGGGTGCCGGGATCGACGCGCAGCCGGGCAACGACATGCCGAGCGCTTCGGCCAGGGTGTTCATGGTCGTCGCGGTGCCCATGGTGTTGCAGTAACCCGCCGATGGCGCGGAATCGGCCGCCATGTCGGTGAATTCCTCGTAGCCGATTTCGCCGGCCGACAGCAATTCACGGGCCTTCCAGATGATCGTGCCCGATCCGCAGCGGTCACCCTTGTACCAGCCGTTCAGCATCGGGCCGCCGGACAGGACGATCGCCGGAATGTTGACCGTTGCAGCGGCCATCAGGCAGGCCGGGGTCGTCTTGTCGCATCCGATGGTCAAAACCACGCCGTCAAACGGATAGCCATACAGAAGCTCGACCAGTCCAAGATAGGCAAGGTTCCGGTCCAGCGAGGCTGTCGGACGCTTGCCGGTTTCCTGTATCGGGTGCACCGGAAATTCGAGAACGATACCGCCGGCCTCGCGAATTCCTTCCCGGACCCGTTTCGCCAGTTCCAGATGCGGCCGGTTGCAGGGCGACAGATCCGAGCCGGTCTGCGCGATGCCGATGATCGGTTTGCCCGATTGCAGTTCCTCGCGGGTGAGGCCATAATTCAGATAGCGTTCCAGATAGAGTGCCGTCATGGACGGGTTGTCCGGGTTGTCGAACCAGGCCCGTGAACGCAGCTGTTGTTTCTTGTTTCTCTTTTCTTTTTTCGCCATGACTTTCTCCGCACGATGATGCATCGCCATCTTAATACCGCTTTCCCGCGCCGTTACCAGTGTTTGCGCAAAAGATGTTGCTGCTGTTTCGAATAGCGGAATCGAGTGCGCTTGCAGCATCACCGGAACGCGCTATGAACGGATATCGTTTTACCGGTTCAAGCGGCCGACCCAACCGAAAGACCCGACGATGGTGATTGCCGTCCTGCCCTATGAGGAACGCTACAGGGGAAGACTGGCCGATGTGCCGTTCAGCCGGCTGCACTGGCCGCTCGGGGCGCCTGAAGGGTCGGGGCGAATCGGCGATCTGCGGCGCGACGACCACATCATTGTCTATCCACACTCGAAGAGCTTCTGGGATCCGAGGCGCGGAACCAGAAGCGGCGTTTCCCTGATCCTTCCCGAACCCTATGTCATTCACCGCCGCAACTACCGGCTCGCGGTCATTCTTCAAAAACGTTTTTTTCGCATTATCACCCATCGCCCGGCGATGGTGCCGCTGGCGGGCAATGCGCTGCTGATGCCGTTCGGCGGTGCCTGGGTCGATCCGTCATCGGCAAAATCCGGCCCGAAAATACGGAACATGTCGCTGATCGCCTCGGCCAAGAAGAGCACGCAGGGGCATCGATTACGCCACGAGATCGCAGAATGGTGCCGCGCCGGCGGCCGCGATGTCGATCTGCTCGGCCGTGCCTATCGTGCGATCGATGCCAAGGAAGATGGTCTCCTGGACTACCGCTATTCCATCGTCATCGAGAACGCCCGTGAAACCGGCTATTTCACCGAGAAACTGATCGATTGCCTGTTGTGCCGAACCGTACCGATCTATTGGGGCGCACCGGACATCGAACGCTATTTCGAACCACAGGGAATGATGGTGTGCGAATCGAAAGATCAATTGCTGCAGGCGATTGCCAATGCCGGTCCGGACGATTACAAGCGCAGGCGTTCTTTTATTCAGCAAAATCGCGAAAAAGCACTGCGCTATCTTGATTATGAAAAAAACGCCGCTGAGAGGCTGCAGTCGCAATTGTCCGGATCGCCGGATACAGCAATCAACGGATATTCCCCTTGAACGACACGCCTGATCAACGAAAGGTCGCCCTGATTACCGGAATCACCGGCCAGGACGGCGCCTATCTTGCCGAGTTTCTTCTCGAGAAGGGCTATGAGGTCCACGGGCTGAAACGGCGCACGTCGCTGTTCAACACCGCGCGGATCGATCATCTTTTCGACGGCCAATATGGCGCGTCCGGCCAATTCGTCCTGCACCACGGCGATATGACCGACTCGTCCAGCCTCACCCATATTCTGCAAAAGGTCCGACCGGACGAAGTCTATAATCTGGCAGCCCAGAGCCATGTCGCTGTATCTTTCGAGGAACCTGAATATACAGCCGATTCCGACGCTCTCGGCCCGTTGCGCCTGCTGGAGGCCATCCGCATTCTGGGATTGGGCGAGAAGACACGATTCTACCAGGCGTCGACATCCGAACTCTATGGCTTGGTCCAGCAGACCCCGCAAACGGAAACCACACCGTTTTATCCGCGCAGCCCCTATGCAGTGGCAAAGCTCTACGCCTATTGGATCACCGTCAATTATCGGGAAGCCTACGGGCTTTATGCCTGCAACGGTATTTTGTTCAATCATGAATCGCCGCTGCGCGGGGAAACCTTCGTCACCCGCAAGATCACGCGGGCACTGGCGCGCATCAAGCTGGGCACGCAGGATTGCCTGCATCTCGGCAATCTCGATGCGAAACGGGACTGGGGCCACGCCCGCGACTATGTGCGCATGCAATGGATGATGCTGCAGCAGGAGCAGCCGCAGGATTTCGTCATCGCCACCGGGGTCCAGTATAGCGTGCGCGATTTCGTCAATGCCGCGGCCGCCTACCTTGACCTGCCGATCGCCTGGGAAGGCTCCGGCGTCGACGAAAAAGGCCGCAACCGCAACGGCAAGGTCATCGTCAGTGTCGATCCGCGCTACTTCCGCCCGACCGAGGTCGAGACGCTTCTGGGCGACGCGACGAAGGCTCGAGATGTCCTGGGCTGGACGCCGGAAATCCCGTTTGAGGAACTCGTGCGCGAGATGACGGAGCGGGATTTTCGCGACGCCGATCTTGAGGTAAAGACCAACAATCATGGATGAACCGATCTACCAGTTAGAGGGTAAGCGGGTCTTCGTCGCCGGTCATCGCGGCATGGTCGGGTCGGCGCTTGTCCGGCGTCTTGCAAAAGAGGAATGCGAGATCCTGACGGCGCCGCGATCGGAACTGGATTTGCTGGACCAGGCGGCCGTTTCGCGTTGGATGCATGACAGAAGACCGGACACGGTGATCATCGCCGCCGCACAGGTTGGTGGAATTCTCGCCAATGACTCATACCCCGTCAATTTCCTCCACGACAATCTGGTGATCGAAACGAACCTGTTTGGCGCGGCCCATGACACGGGCGTTTCCAAACTTCTGTTTCTCGGGTCGTCCTGCATCTATCCGAAACTGGCGGAACAACCGATCCGGGAAGATTCGCTGCTGACGGGGCCGCTCGAGCCGACGAACCAATGGTATGCGATCGCAAAAATTGCCGGTATCAAGCTGTGCCAGGCGTATCGCCGGCAATATGGTGCGGATTACATCTCGGCAATGCCGTGCAACCTTTACGGACCGGGTGACAATTACGACCTGCAGACCAGCCATGTGCTACCGGCCCTCATCCGTCGTTTTCACGAGGCCAAGACCGGCGGCGCCGACACACTGGTCATCTGGGGCACGGGCACTGCCCTACGCGAATTTCTGCATGTGGACGACTGCGCCGAAGGTCTCGTCCACCTGCTCAAGCACTATTCGGGCGGCGAGCATGTCAATCTGGGCTTTGGCTCGGACATTTCCATCATGGCGCTGGCCGAGCTGATCAGCCGGATCGTCGGGTTTGAGGGGAAAATCGAAACGGATCCGTCGAAACCGGACGGCACGCCGCGCAAATTGATGGACAGTCAATGGGCCAGGTCGATGGGCTGGCAGCCAAAAATCGAGCTGGAGGACGGCATCGCGATGGCCTATCGGAGCTTTTTGCAGCAGGGGTGACTTGCAAGCAGGCCATCCATGCTTTCCGAACCGGCTTCGCTCAGACAACGCGTGCCGAGATTCTCTCGATGCGGCGTCGGTACCAGTAGCGCTTTGCCTCGCGTGCGACGCGCTCGCCGATGCTTTTTTTGCGTGAGATGGTGCTGCCGCCAGCCTCGCGGGTGCAGTCCGAAAGGCCCGACGGTTCGACGACCAGCGGCCTGACACCGGTCAACCAGTACATCTGCAAAAACGTGTCGACCGGCCGGTCAAACACCGCGGTCAACCGCAGCAGTTCGCGGGCGGCCGAGCGGCTGATGAGTTGACCGGACAGCCGAAGCGGGATGACCGTCGGCCGTGTCAGCCGCACGCCGTCCTTTTCCGCAACCACCGGCGGATTGCCTTCGACCGGCCGTACCGGCAGTTGAATGAAGCCTGCATCTTGAATGTGAGCCTCCGCCATTTTCAGCGCGCCGGTCGCGATTGTGGCATCCAGCGCTGCGTCATCCTCGAACACCAGTGCGTGGGGCAGGTCTTCGTTGACAATCTTCTGCCAGCAGCGGCGATGGCTCAGAAAGCAGCCGATTTCGGCTGCTCGCAAGTCAAATGGATAGTTCGGGCGGTGAAGGTCTGGAACATAGACCGCAGCACGCTCTTCATCGGGAAGGGCACCGCCATCGACGGCGTCGACGATCTCGGCCGGAAGCGGGCACGTCGCCAGCAGGCGCTCGACGTGAGGCCGACGTGCGGTTGCTCGTTTCAGGTGGATGACAAAACCCTTACCGCTCACCCGCCGCCGGTTCCCATGAAGATTTCCATCGTCCGCTCCGGTGGCCCAGTAGGCTGTGATCCGTACTTGTCGATTGTTTCATAGAGACTGTGTGGATTCACGCCGATGCCGCACATGATTAAGAGGCATTTCAAACCATGTGCCAGAAATGCACGGGTCTGTGCAGTGGCGGAGAGGAAGGGATTCGAACCCTCGATACCATCTCTGGTATACTCCCTTAGCAGGGGAGCGCCTTCAGCCACTCGGCCACCTCTCCGGTTCATGCCGGTATGTCTGAGTGTCCCTTGATTTGCAAGGGGATTTGTCGCACTGAAGCGTTTTTGTGTCCTCGTCTTCACGTGCATGACACTGGGACACACGAAACCGGAAGGCGGGTGTTTGACGTTGAAAATATCCGTTTGCTCCGTCGGCCGGCTGTGGCGGCATGCGGATCGGGAAAACACAGAGGAGAATCGGGCCGACGCCCGAGTCGCGAATCGTTCTCCCGGATATCGGTGCAAAAGGTGAATACCCGGCAGAATCAGGACAGCTTTCGCGGTTGCCCTAGCCATAGCGAAGTCTGCTTCAAGATGATTCTCAGCCTGAAAACGGCGCAGATCGTCAATGGTTTGAAAAGATTCCGGGCTGCCGGCATGAAAATCGTGTCTTTTGTGCAACAGCACCGTGGCATCCGTCCTGCAGACCAGTGCCCGGGAACAAATCTTCATTGCGTGCCAAACCATGTTGGTTATCTTCACAATCAGAAGAGGGACGGAACATCGTTTATCTTCGATTAGTTGGGGATGGGTCAGGTAACGCTGCCCTGCAGCTTTTAGCCAAGCCCATTTTTATAAATTGACTGGAGGTCAGAAAATGAACATCAAGAGCCTTCTTCTCGGCTCCGCTGCAGCGATGGTTGCAGTTTCTGGTGCTTCTGCAGCCGATGCGATCATCG
>JANQMU010000057.1 GCA_028279875.1 Rhizobiaceae bacterium | reverse complement strand
GCGGTGATGAAGGCCAATCTGGATGGCGACGGCAATCTGACCGGGGTTTCGGCTGCCGTCATGTCGGCGCTGGTCGAGGAGCACTACTGGCACGTGCCGGTCAACCGGATCGTGCCCTGGGGTCAGGGACCGGTGCTCACCGCCGCCGCTGCCCGGCAGGCCTTCGCCGCCTGACCGCCAGACATCGCTATTCGTACATCCGGATGGTAACGCCACCATCGATGACAATATTCTCTCCGATCATGAAACGCGCTTCGTCCGAACCGAGAAGCGCGGCGACGGCGGCGATTTCATCGGGCCGGCCAAGGCGGCCGACCGGCTGTTTGGCCTCGGTCTCGCGGCGTTCGCGGGCCGGGTCCGCAGCTTGGCTGAATGCCCAGTCGGCGATCGGGGTGTCGATATAGCCCGGCGATATGGCGTTGATGGCAATGCCCCTGTCGGCATATTCCAGCGCCAGCGAACGGGTCAGTCCCAGCAGCCCGTGCTTGGCCACCGGATAGGGGAAGGTCGACTTGATGACGGTGAAGGCGTGGTTGGAGATGATGTTGACGATGGCGCCGTTGCTCTTCTCCAGCATGTCTGGCAACACCGTTCGGCAACAGTGCCAGACCCCTTCAAGATCGACGGACATGCATTTGCGCCAGTCATCCATGCTGGTCGCCAGGGGTTCGCCGAAGACGGCGATCCCGGCATTGTTGACGAGGATGTCCACCGGTCCGAAGGCCTTGCGCGCCTGTCGGTGCATCGCCTCGACGCTCTTCGCATCAGCAACGTCCGTTTCGATGAAGCGGACGGGTTTACCGGTTTCGCCTTCGATCGCCTCGGCGGTGGCACGCCCCTGATCCGCATTGATCTCGGCGATGACGACCGAAGCGCCCTCCTGCGAATACCGCCGTGCAATCGCCGCGCCGATCCCCTGTCCGGCGCCGGTTACGACCGCCACCTTGCCTTCAAGCCGGTTCATTTTCCCACACTCTCGCGTTTCTGTTGACTTTATAAGATAAACAGATAATAACTTAAAATGCTGTATATTCAAATTGTGTGGGAGGATAGTATGAAATTCGCAACACGACTGGTCTCAATTGCGGTTGCGTCGGGTCTGGCAGCCTCGGGTGCCGCCATTGCCGGCGACAAGGATATCGTCGCGATCTACAAGAGCGGCACCCAGCAATATTTCATTGACCAGGGGGATGGCTTTAAGGCCGCTGCCGAGGAACTCGGCTACAACGCCAAGATCATCAATGTGGAGCTGGATTCGAACCTCGCCATCAGCGCGGTTTCCGATGCCATTGCCTCCGGTGCCAAGGGCATCGGGATCACTGCGCCCGACCAGGCGCTGGGTCCCGCCGTCGCGAGTGCCGCCGCCGACGCGGGCGTCCTGATGGTCGCGACCGACGATCCGCTGAAGGACAAGGACGGCAATCCCGTGCCCTTCGTCGGATTTGACGGTGTCGCCATGGGCACCAAGGTCGGCGAAAAGGCCGGTGAACTGCTGAAGGCCTCTGGCTGGCTCGACGCCGGCAATTACGGCATTTTGAGCGTCGAGGTCCAGACCCTGTCGGTCTGCAATGACCGCACCGACGCGTCGCGCGAGCAGGTGATTGCCGCCGGCGCCGATGCCGACAAGATCAAGGCTGTGTCCTACGACGGAACGGCGGATGCATCGCTTGCCGCCTCCGGACCGGTGATCACCGCCAATCCGGCCGTCGACAAATGGGTCGTCTTTGCCTGCAATGACGAAGGGGTCCTCGGTGCCACCAATGCGCTGAAAAACGCCGGTTTTGCAGCCGATGACGTGATCGCCGTCGGCCTCGGCGCCTATGAGGCCTGCCGTCCGTGGAAGGCCGGGATCGACACCGGTTTCAAGGCGGCGCTCTATATCAGCGGTGTCGATGTCGGCGATGCGGCGGCGCGCGCATTGATCAAGTCCATCGAGTCAGGGGAACCGCTTCCCCTGAAAACGGTGGCCAACACGACGATCGTCGATCCGTCCACCTATGCGGACATCATGCCCTGCAACTGACCTCCCGGGCGGGTGGGGCCGGTACCGGTCCCGCCCGTTTTTGCAAGGACGAATCCATGCCTAGTGCGATCCTGGAAGTCCGTGGCGTCGGAAAGTCATTCCCGGGCGTCAAGGCGCTGTCCGGCCTCAGCATGACGGTTCATCGTGGCGAAATCGTTGCCTTCGTCGGCGAGAACGGCGCCGGCAAGTCCACCTTGCTGAAGATCTTGAGCGGCGACTACGATCTCGATGAAGGCAGCGTTCTGCTCGACGGTGTCGAAGTCGCCCATGCGACGCCGCTTGATGCGCGGCGGTCCGGCTTTCGTCTGGTCCGCCAGGAACCGGAGATCGTGCCCCATATCAGTGTCGTGGAAAACATCTTCATCGGCGAATATCCGACCCGCGGCGGCGGCCGGGTGGATTTCGCGGCCATGCGGCGGACAGTCAACACGCTTCTGGACCGCTATGGCTTTGCCGGCCTTGTCGATATCGAAGCCCTCGGCCGGACCCTGTCTCCGGCGCAGATGCACATTGTCGAGATTCTGCGGGCGCTGAAGGAGGGGGTCAAGGTCATCGCCTTTGACGAACCCACCTCCTCATTGACCAAGGAGGAGACCGACAGGCTGTTCGAACTCATCCGCCTGCTGCGCGATGAAGGGCTCGGCGTCATCTATGTCTCGCACCGCCTGCATGAGGTAATGGAGATATCCGACCGGGTCGTGGTGCTCAAGGACGGTGTCCAGACCGGTGACCTGATCACCGCCGAGACAAGCGAACAGGAAATCGTGCAGTTGATGGTCGGCCGTGAGCTCGCCCATGGCTTCCAGCGCGAGGAGACGACGACCGACGAAATCGTGCTCGAGGTCGAAAATCTCTCAAGCCGCTGGCACCGGAACATCAGTTTCCGCATCCGCGCCGGCGAGATCGTCGGCTTTGCAGGCCTTGTCGGGGCCGGCCGTACCGAACTCGCAAAGGTCCTGTTCGGCGAATTCGAACGGACCGGCGGCACCGTTCGCATCTGCGGCGAGAAAAAGGACATTCGCAGCCCGGCCGATGCCATTGCCGCCAATATCGGTTTTGCACCGGAGAACAGGAAGGCCGAAGGCCTGATCCTGGTCCGGTCGGTGATCGAGAATGTCTCGATGGCGGTCTATTCGGTCCTCGCCCGCATGGGTGTGCTGCGCCAGCGCGAAATGCACGACACCGTTTCCCCCTATGTCCGGGATCTGGACATCAAGACACCCTCGCTCGATCAGGAGGTGGGCAAGCTCTCCGGCGGCAATCAGCAGAAGGTCGTCCTGGCCCGCTGGCTGGCCGCCAAGCCAAAACTGCTGATCCTCGACGAGCCGACGCGGGCCGTGGATGTCGGCGCCAAGGCCGAGATCTATCGCCTGATGGACGACCTGGCGCGCCGCGGCATGGCGATCATGATGATTTCCTCCGAAATGCCCGAACTCCTGTCGATGTCGGATCGGATCATCGTCATGAGCGACGGCGCAATTTCCAGACCGGTCGAAAAATCGGATGCGACCGAGGAAGCGATCGTCAACCTGGCACTTGGAAAGGGCCTTGCGTGACCACTGATGATATGCGGACCGGGATGTCCGCCACCGAACGAAACGCTCCGGCAGAGGGCTCCAGAATGAAAAAGGGACCGCTAAAGCGATTCACCGAATCGGTCGGCGCCGAAAACCTGTCTCTGATGATCGCGCTGGTGATCATGGTGGCGCTGATCGCGTCCCAGACCGAGTTCTTCTTTTCGGCCCGCAATCTCCTGAATATCGGCCAGAACATGGCCGTCGTCGGCCTGATCGCCGTCGGCATGACCCTGGTCATCGTTTCCGCCGGCCTTGATATCTCCGTCGGTTCCATCGCCGGCTGCGCCTCGGTCATCTGCGCCCTGATGGTCAGCCAGGTCGGAACCGTCATTGGCGGCGTCGCCTTCGGCATCGGCATCGGTATCCTGCTGGGACTGGTCAATGCCACCATCATCAGCATCCTGCGGGTCAATGCAGTCGTGGCGACGCTCGCCACATTTTCCGCCTTCCGAGGGCTTGCCTTCCTGATCGCCCCCGGCGGCCGTCCGGTCGGCGTGCTGGACCCGACCCTCGCGCAACTCGGCTCGGGCCGGTTCTTCCAGTTCGGCGAATTCCCCGGCATCCCGATCGCCTTCGTCATCCTGCTGGTTGTCGCGGTATGCGCCCATTTCGTCATGCGCACCACGGTCTTCGGTCGCTCGATCTACTCCATGGGCGGCAATCCGGATGCCGCGCGGCTGGCCGGCATCAACCTGACGCGCATGCGCTATTATATCTACGCCATATCCGGTGCGCTGTCCGGGCTGGCCGGTGTCATCGTGACGGCCAGGACCAGTTCCGGCCAGCCGGCCTCCGGCACGCAGGGGCTGGAACTGGAGGCAATCACCGCCGTGTTCCTTGGCGGGGCGCTGCTCTCCGGCGGCAAGGGCACCATTGTCGGCTCGATGCTGGCGGTGCTGCTGCTCGCGACCCTGTCCAATGGCATGAATCTTCTCGGCATTCCGACATTCTACCAGCTCGTCGCTAAGGGCCTGCTGCTGGTGCTGGCCGTCGCCATCGGACAATGGCGCCTGGCGCGTGCCGAGAAGGAACAGGCGCGTTTGACGGCGGCCGGGGAAGGATGATGACGGAACTTCACCTTTCCAACGACCATGTCGCGCTGTCGGTGGCCCCGGATTTCGGGGCCCGCATCACCACGCTGGTGGACCGCAGAACCGGCCGCGATTGGCTGGTGGCCGGCGCGCTGGAGGGTGCGGCGGGAGACGAAGCGGTATTCGGTGGACGGGAAGCGTGCGGCTGGGACGAGTGTTTCCCCACCGTTGCGCCCTGTATGGACCCGACCCATGGGCGCATGCTGCGCGATCACGGCGATCTGTGGGGCCGGCCCTGGTCCTGCAGCGCCGCTGACGGCACCATCCGTGCCCGTTTTGACGGTGCCGGATGGTGGTTTGGCCGCGACCTTGTGCTAGCGGGCCGGACGGTTGAAGCCCGATATGAAGTGACCAACACCGGCGACGATCCGCTTCCCTATCTCTGGAGCCAGCATTGCCTGCTGGCGACCGGTCCAGGCGACCGGATCAACCTCGAGGGCATCGGCCCGATGACCGTCACCGGCGGAGTTTCGCCGCAGGGACCAGTGGCCGGCGGCCTTTTTGAGTGGCCCGAATTGTCGACCGCCCTGCCGGACCTGCGTACCGTGCGCGATGCCTCGGCCGGTTTTGCGATCAAGGCCTATGCCCCGGTCGATGATGTCGTATCGGCAAGCGTCGGCGGCGCCGACGGCTCGGTCCGCTTCTCCTGGGCGAAGGCGGATGTCCCGTTTCTCGGCCTGTGGCTGGACTATGGCGGCTGGCCGCAAGACCGGCCGGTCCATCAGATCGCGATCGAACCGACGACGGCCGCCGCCGACGATCTCGCCGCGGCGCATGAAAACCGGCAGGTCCGGTGGCTGGCCCCGCGGGAGACCCACAAATGGATGGTCACCATGACTCTGTCCCCGACCGCAATGCGCAATGGAGAACGCCATGTCGAATGAAAACCATATCTTGTTCGAGGTCAGCGACGGCATTGCCCATCTGACACTCAACCGGCCGGCCAAGATGAACGCCATCACCGCGGCCATGGGCGGAGAGATCACCGAACTCGCCGGGCGCGTCGACACCGATGACGCCATCAAGGTGCTGATCATCTCGGGCGCCGGCGATCGCGCCTTTTCCGCCGGCAGCGACGTCAACATGCTCGACGATCTCGGCACGCCCTGGGAGGGCCGCAACCGGGCCCAATACAACCGAGATTACATTGCGCCGCTTCTTGGCCTAAGAAAACCAGCGATTGCCGCCATTGACGGCTATTGCCTCGGTGGCGGCCTCGAAGTGGCCACTTGCTGCGACATCCGCCTGGCGACCCGCCGCTCCAGTTTCGGTGCGCCGGAAGTCCAGCGCGGCTGGCATGCCGGGTCCGGCAATACGTCGATTCTGCCGCGGCTCGTCGGCTACGGCAACGCCGCCTACTGGGTTCTGACTGGTGACATCTTCCCGGCCGAGGAAGCCCATCGCGTCGGTTTCGTCCAAAAGCTGGTCGAACCGGAAGAACTGGATGCGGCGGCGCGAAAGATTGCCGAGAGGCTCGCCCTCAATCCGCCGATCGCCGTGCAATCTGCCAAGAACATCATTCGTCAGAGTCAGGGCACCTCGATCGCCCAGGGCCTCGCCTGGGAAAATGACGGCTACACATTCTGCATGGCCACGGAAGATGCCCAGGAGGGTATACGGGCCTTCGCCGAAAAACGCGAGCCGGTGTTTCGCGGCCGATGACAGACCAGGAAGACGCGATGCAAGACAGCAGTACCACACCTTCGCCCGCCGAGAACGGTCCGCTTGCCGGACTGAAGGTCCTCGATCTGACCATTGCCATGGCCGGGCCGCTCTGCACCCAGCGCCTCGGCGAAATGGGCGCCGACATCATCAAGATCGAGGCGCCCGGCGGCGGCGATTTCTCCCGCCACGCGCCGATGGCCGGCGTCACCAAATTCGGCGATGCGATCTGTTATATCACCCTCAACCAGAACAAGCGTTCCCTGGTCCTCGACCTCAAATCGGAGGCCGGCCGGGCGGTGCTGTACCGCATGGTCAGCCAGGCCGATGTTCTGGTCCAGAATTTTCGCCCGCGCGTCGCGGCCCGGCTCGGCATCGACTACGAGACCCTGAGCGGCATCAATGAGCGCCTCGTCTGCGCCTCGATCAGCGGCTATGGCGACGACGGTCCGATGAAGGACAGGCCGGGACAGGACCTGCTCCTGCAGTCTTTCTCCGGCCTGACGATGAATGGCGGCTCGGCCGACGGGCTGCCGCATCCTTCGCCCCTCTATATGGTCGACGTCACCGCCTCGCATATGGCCTGCGAAGGGATTCTCGCGGCCCTGCTTGCCCGTGCCACCAGCGGACGCGGTCAGGAGGTGAAGGTCTCCATGCTGGGCGCGATCATGGAGATGCAGTGCCAGGAGATCACCTCCTATCTGGAAGCCGATGCGCCGCCGGTGCGCAGCGCTACCCCGCAAGTGTCGATCTATCAGGAACCGCCCTACGGCGTTTACCGGTGCAGGGAAGGGTATCTGGCGATTGCCCAGGCCGATCTCGACGCGATCGCCGAACCCCTTGCCCTGCCGCGATTGTCGGATCTCAAGGCCGCCCGTCCGCCGCAGGCCGACAGCGGCGCCGTGGCCCGGTGGCGCGACGAGATCTATGATCTCTTGTCGCAGCGCCTCAAGGACGACACCGCCGCACACTGGGATCAACTCCTGTCCGGCATCGGCGTCTGGTGTGTTGTCGTCAACGATTATGATGCGTTTCTCAACCACCCCCAGACGAAGAACCATCTGACGAGGATGCAGCATCCTGTCGGCGGAGATTACACTGCCGTAACCCCCGGTATCCGGTTTTCCGCTCACCGGCCGCCGCAACTCGCGCCGGCGCCGCTCTACGGGTCGCACAGTGCGGAAATCCTCAGCGAGTTCGGCTTTTCTACCGACGAGGTCGACGCCTACGCGCGGGACGGCGTCATCCACTCGAAAGAGCACACGGGATGAAGATCACGGCGCTCAAGACCTTCCTGGTGCCGCCGCGATGGCTGTTCCTCAAGATCGAGACCGACGAGGGCATCAGCGGCTGGGGTGAACCGGTCCTCGAAGGACATGCCGGGACACTGGCCGCCAAGATCGGCGAATGGGAGGATTTCCTCATCGGCCGCGATCCGCTGCTGATCGAGGACACATGGCAGATGATCTACCGCCATGGCTGCTATCGCGGCGGCCCGGTGCTGATGAGCGCCCTGTCCGGGGTGGATATGGCCCTGTGGGACATCAAGGGCAGGCATCACGGCGCACCGATCCATGCGCTGCTCGGCGGGCCGGTGCGGGACCGTGTCCGCAGCTACCGCTGGATCGGCGGAGACCGGCCGGAGAACCTGATCGAGGGCGCCGAGGCGATCCGGGCACAGGGGTTCAATGCCTGCAAGATGAACATTTGCGGCGAGATGCAGATCATAGACCGCCATGCGAAAGTGGATGCCGTCGTGCGGCAGTTCTCCGATCTTCGGTCAGCGGTCGGCAAGGACCTGGACCTTGCCTTTGACTTTCACGGCCGCGTGCATGCGCCGATGGCGAAAATCCTGCTGCGCGAGCTTGAGCCTCTCAATCCGCTCTTCGTTGAGGACGCGGTTGTGTCCACCCAGCTCGATGCATTGGCCGATCTGTCGCGATCCACCGCGATTCCGCTGTGCATCGGAGAGCGGTTGCATTCGCGGTATGATTTCAAGCCCGTGCTTGAAAAACGGGCTGCGGGCATCATCAACCCGGATGTAGCCCATGTCGGCGGGATATCGGAAATGGTCCGCATCGGCCATTGGGCCGAGGCTTATGATGTCGCGCTTGCTCCCCATTGCCCGCTCGGTCCCATCGCGCTGGCGGCAAGCCTGCAGGTGGATGCGGTGTGCCACAATGCGGTCCTTCAGGAGCAAAGCATCGGGATTCACTACAACGAGACCTGCGACCTCAATGACTATGTGATGCCCGATGGTGGGTTTGAGTGCACCGACGGTTATCTGAAAATCCCGTCGGGCCCGGGGCTCGGCATCGAAATCAATGAAGACTTCGTAACGGAACAGGCCAGATCCGGGCACCGGTGGCGTGCACCGGTCTGGCGGCACGAGGATGGATCCATTGCCGAGTGGTAAGGACATACGGACGCCGGTCCTGATCGGCGTGGACTGGGGCACCAGCGCGTTTCGGGCCTATCTGATGGACCCGGAAGGCCGGGTGCTGGATCAGGTGAGCCACAAGCGCGGTATCCTCAGCGTTTGCGACGGGGACTTTGAGAGCGTCCTGACGGATGCTTGCGGCGACTGGCTGACGGCCAGGCCGGGAATCAAGGTCCTGATGTGCGGCATGATTGGCAGTCGCGGCGGCTGGCATGAGGCACACTATGTCACCGGGGCTGTCGGCGTTACCGAACTCGCCGCCCGGCTAACGCGGGTGCCCGGGACCGGCCATGACATCCAGATCGTGCCGGGTCTGGCCGGCCGTGATTTCTCCGGCGGCCCCGATGTGATGCGGGGCGAGGAGACCATGCTGGTCGGGGCTCTCGCGGCGGATGCCCCGCGCAGCGCTTGCTATTGCCTTCCCGGAACCCATTCGAAATGGGTCAACCTGGTGGAAGGCCGGATCTGCGGATTTTCCACCTATCTCACCGGCGAGATGTTCGCCCTGCTGCGGGAGCGGTCGATCCTGACCCCGCTGATGACCCACGATGAGCCGGATTGGTGCGCGGTTTCTGAAGCGGCATTCCTGGCCGGGCTCGACATGGCGGCAGAACCGTCCGGACTGCTGCATCAGCTGTTCTCGCTGCGTGCCGGTGTCTTGATGCAGGAGGCGGACAGCACCGCGCTGGCAGCGAAATTGTCGGGACTGTTGATCGGGGCCGAACTGGCGGTTTTGGACAATGCCACGCCGTATCAGGTCGTCCTTGTCGCAACCGCCCCCGTCAAGGATCGCTATGCGCTTGCCCTTCGGCACAAGGGCTTCGAGCCGATTGTCCTGGAGGCGGAGGAATGCTGCCGCCGCGGCTTGCTGGAGATCGCTGCCGCAGCGGATGCACTTGTCCTGGAACATGCAGGTTAGGAGGAGCAGATATGACGAATATTGAGAGGCTGGGTTCCCTGCTGGTGGAAATCGATGCCGACTGGGCCGTGTTGACCGGCGCCGATTCGGTGTGCTTTGCGACGGGCCACGTCGTACCGATCGAAATCGGACAATCACCCTTTGCGGGCGGGCCGACGGTGGCGTTTGTCGGACGTGACGGTAGCGCCGGTGTCGTCTGCCCCAATACCGATGGCGGCCAGGGCGGCGATCACGAGGAAATCGCCTATGTCGGTTTTGCAAACCAGGTCACGGACCAGGTGGCGAACTATCGCGCGGCCGTGACCGAGATGGTGGGACGCCTCGGGCTTTCCGGCAGCATCGCGATCGAGGCGTCGAGCTTTCCCCATGCGCTGAGCGACCTTTTGCCGGACAGCCGCCAAACTGCGGACGCGCCGCTGGCCCGGCTGCGTGCGGTGAAAAACGATGCCGAAGTGGCACTGATGACCAACGCGGCCCAGGTGGCGGCCGCCGGTCAGAAGGAGGCCCGCCGCCTTTCGGTTCCCGGCGCGTGCGAGATGGAAAACTTCGGACACGTCCGCAGCGCGATGGAAGTGATGGCCAATGCGCGCTGCCCGCTGGCCGGTGAATATATCACCGGCGTCGACGGAACCAGCCGCCTGGGCACCCCGATTTCAGATCGGACCCTGGAAAACGGCGATCCAGTTCTGTGCGATCTGGCACCGCGCGTCGCCGGCTACTGGGGTGACAGTTGCAGCGCCTTCATCGTCGGCGGCGAACCGGTCGATGCCTATCGGCGCATGTATGACGCTGCCAAAAGCACCCTTGACCTGGCCATCGCGGAATTGCGGCCGGGGCTGCGCGCCTGCGATTTTGACGCGACATTGCGGGCCCATATGAAAGGCATGGGCTTCGAGTATCCGCACCATTCGGGCCACGGGATCGGCACCTCGGTACATGAATTCCCGCGTCTGGTGCCCGATGAAACCACGGCGTTCGAGGAAAACATGTTCATCATGGTCGAACCGGGCAGCTATGCACCGGGGCTCGGAGGATTGCGCTGCGAATTCATGCTGCGGGTCACCGCAACCGGCGCCGAAGTGGTCGCGCCCTTCGAAATGACCTGCGCATGAGCACCCGGGTCCCCTTCGCGCCAATCGTGCCGGGTGACCGCGATGGCTGATTTTAAAGGCATCCATTGCGTGCTCTATGCGCTGTTCGATTCAGGCGGCCTGCTGGACCGTGGCGCGATGCGGGCGCAGGTGCAACAGGTTCTGGCCGCCGGGGTCGACGGTATCGCGGTACTTGGATTGGCGACCGAGGTCCAGAAGCTCTCGGTCGAGGAACAATGCGCGGTCATCGACTGGGCGGCGGCCGACATGGCGGGAGCGGTACCCCTGTCGGTGACGGTGAGCGGCAATTCGGTCGAGGCGCAGCGCCGCATCGCCCGTTACAGCCTGGACCGCGGCGCCCGCTGTCTGATCCTGCAGCCGCCATCCGCCGGAACCTATTCCGGCGAGACTTATGTCGATTTTTTCGCCCGGGTCGCCGACGGGATCGATGCGACTTTTGCGGTCCAGAATGCCCCGCAATATCTCGGGCGCTCGCTGACCAACGCGCAACTGTCGCGGCTTCGGGCGCGCAATCCCGGTTTTTCCGTCGTCAAGGCGGAGACTTCGGCGGTCGACCTTGCGGTCCTGATCGACGAACTCGGCGCCGATGTGACGGTGCTGAACGGCCGCGGCGGGCTTGAGATGACCGATTGCCTTGCCGCCGGCGCGCATGGATTCATCCTGGCGCCGGACAGCATCGACCATGCCAGGCGCATATTCGATCTGTGGATGTCGGGCGACCGGGACGCCGCTGCGTCCGCCTATGCGTCGCTTCTGCCGGCAACCGTGTTCATGATGCAGTCGATCGAGCATCTCATCTGCTACGGCAAGCGGATTTTCGGGTTTCGGGCCGGCATTCAGATCCACGACCGGCCGCCCGCCTTGCTGCCCACCGATTTCGGCCTCCAATGCGCCAGGCACTGGGCCGACCAGATGAAACCGTTCAACGCAGGAGAAAGAAGGGACCGCCCATGAAGCCGTGGCCGCCCGGTGCCTCATCCCGGGACTTGCGAATCTGACAACGAATACCAGGAAGGAGATCAACGATGACATTCATTCGTCACGGCCTGTTCGCCGGCCTCGCCACGATCGTGCTTGCGAGCGGCGCTTTTGCGCAGGAATTCAATTTCAAGTTTCAATCCAGTGACCCGGCGGGCAACCCGACCTTCATCATCGAGGAAGAATGGGCGAAAAACCTGTCGGAAGCTTCCGGCGGCAGACTGAACATCACCATGCTGCCCGTCGATTCGGTGGTCGCCTATTCGGAAACCCACGATACCGTTGCCGCCGGCATTCTCGATGGCCACATCACATCGACGGCCTATATTTCGGGCAAAGACCCGGCATTCGCGCTGATCGGCAGCACGACCGGCGCGTGGTCCTCACCCTATGAGATGCTGCGCTATATGAACTATGGCGGTGGCAACGAGCTTCTCCGGGAGCTTCTCGGCGAATACGGCCTGTATTTCGTCGGCGCGACCTCCGGCGGTCTCGAGGCCTTCGTCTCCACGGTTCCGCTCAACGGCGTCGCCGATCTGGCCGGGCTGAAGATGCGTGCGCCTGAGGGCCTGGTGCAGGAGATTTTCGCCGCCGCCGGCGCCTCGCCGGTCAATCTGCCCGCATCGGAAGTGTTCACCTCTCTCGACAAGAAGGTCATCGATGCCGCCGACTACTCGGTGTTCTCGGCCAATCAGGACCAGGGCCTCAACGACATTGCCCGCCATCCGGTCTACCCCGGGTTCCACTCGCTGCCGCTGATCGAGGTCTCGATGAACCAAGCGAAATGGGATTCCCTTCCCGATGACCTGAAAGCGCTGATGACCATGTCGGTCAACGCGCTGGCGCTGGAAATGACGTCCCAGCTCTTCATCAAGGACCTGGAAGCCGTTGCGGAAGCCCGAGAGAAGGGCATCGAGATTCATGACTGGTCCCAGGAGGAACGCGCCAAGTTCCGTGAAATCGCCCAGAACCAGTGGGCCGTTGTTGCTGCCAGGAGCGACAACGCGCAGCGCGTCTATGACTCGTTGATCGCCTTCATGAACAGCCAGGGCCTGCTAAAATAGCCACCGGCACGGGGCCGGATCGTCCGGCCCCGGACTGAAACGCGGATCGCAGGGGAGCCGTATCGTGGATGAAAAACCCGGGCAGGGGGCAGAGCCGCGGCAAGCAGCGCCCGGTGACGGACCCGATGGCGGGATCATCAAGAAGGCGGTGACGGCCCTCGGCCTGCCGTTTTCCATGATCTATGTCGCGGCCATGGCGATCCTGATCTATGAAATCGTGATGCGCTACGTCTTTCACGCGCCGACGCTCTGGGTGCATGAAACCACGACCTTCCTCAGCGCCGTGGGCCTGATCTTCGGCGGGCTCTACTGCGTTTCCCTCGATCGGCATATCCGCATCGTGGTGCTGTATGACGCCGTCGGTCCGAGGGTCAGGCGATGGCTCGACCTCTTCATCTACGGCGCCTGCACCGTGTCCGCCGCGGCTTTTGCCTATGCCGCCTGGAAGATGGCCGAAAAATCCATCTTCACACCGTCCGGGACTTTTCGCCTCGAAACCAGCGGCACCGCCTGGAACGCGCCCTATCCGGCGCTGCTGAAGCTGTTTCTGTGCGCCGTTCTGGTGGTCATGGCGCTGCAGTTCCTGCTTCTTTTTGTCAACAAGCTGCGCCGGAACGGTTGAAATCATGCTGGAACTGCAGGGGCTCGGTATCGAATACGGCACGCTGCTGATGCTCGTCATGCTGCTGGTGATGCTGCTGACGGGCATGCCGCTGGCTTTCGTGACCCTGCTGGTGGCGTTGTTCTTCACCGTCGGATGGTTCGGTCCCTCGGCGATTCCGCTGGTCACCAGCCGCGTCTACACGTTCGTGTCCTCCTTCGTGTTCGTGTCGGTGCCGATGTTCGTCCTGATGGCATCGATACTCGATCGCTCGGGCATTGCGCGCGATCTGTTCGACGCCATGAAGCTCGTTGGCGGCCGCGTGCGTGGATCGGTTGCCATCCAGACCATCTTTGTCGCCGTGATCCTGGCCGCCATGAGCGGCATCATCGGTGGAGAGATCGTGCTGCTCGGCCTGCTCGCGCTGCCGCAGATGCTGCGGCTCGGCTACAATCGTGGCCTTGCCATCGGTGTCGTCTGCGCCGGCGGATCGCTGGGCACGATGGTGCCGCCGTCGATCGTCCTGATCATCTATGGCCTTACTGCCAATGTCTCGATCGGCGACCTGTTCGTGGCCGCGGTGGTTCCCGGCCTGATGCTCGCTGGCCTCTATGTCGCCTATGTGCTTGTCCGGGTCTATTTTGACCCCGCTGCCGCGCCGAGGGTCGAGCCCGACGAGATGGACCGGATGGACAAGGTCAGGCTTCTGCGCGGGCTGGCCATCCCGATCCTGGTCGTGTTCATGGTGCTGGGGTCGATCTACGGCGGCGTCGCTTCGGTCACCGAAGCCTCGGCGGTCGGTGTCGCCGGAGTGCTGCTGTCGACCATCGTGCGCGGTGAATTCACACTTGAACTGCTTCGCTCCGCAGCGCTGCAGACACTCAGCACCTGCGGCATGATCGTCTGGATCGGCGTCGGGGCGAGCGCCCTGGTTGGCGTGTTCAACCTGATGGGCGGCATTGATTTTGTTTCGGCGCTGATTATCGGCGTGTCCGAGACTCCGATCATCGTGATCTGCTTCATGATGCTCATCCTGTTTGTGCTCGGCATGTTTCTGGACTGGGTCGGCATCGCCCTTCTGACCATGCCGATCTTCGTCCCCATCATCGTTTCGCTGGGATACGACCCGATCTGGTTCGGCGTGGTCTTTGCGATGAATATGCAGGTGTCCTACCTCTCGCCGCCCTTCGGACCGGCGGTGTTCTATCTGAAAAGCGTGGCGCCGGCGGATATCTCCCTGGGCGAGATGTTCCGGTCCGTTGCGCCGTTTATCGGTCTGCAGATCACGGCGCTCGTGCTTTTGATCGCCTTCCCGTGGCTGGCTTTTCACTGAGCAGCGCGCGCTGAGCGTTTCGCACAGCCCGCACAAATGCAATCTCGATTTGTATTTGCACTCCCAAATTGTCGTGCTACCAATACAAAAAAAATAAATGAGGGAGAGTGCCGCTGCATGCGTGTGTTTGTGTACGGTGTAATTGATGTCTGACGGTGCGACAGCCGTTTTGGACGTGAAGGACCTGAAAACCGTATTTCAAACGGGTCAGGGCAAAATCCACGCAGTCAATTCCGTCAGTTTTGACCTCAAACCGGGTGAACTGCTCGGTGTGGTCGGGGAAAGCGGGTCCGGAAAATCCGTGACCATGATGTCGCTGATCGGTCTGCTGCCTTCGCCGCCGGCCTATGTCGAGGGGCGGTATGTCAATTTCGATGGTGTCGACCTTCTCAAGATCGACGAAGACGACCTTCGTGCCGTTCGCGGCGCCAGCATCGGCTTCATCTTCCAGGACCCCATGACATCGCTCAATCCGGTGTTTACAGTCGGATTCCAGCTGATGGAGCCGCTGCGACGGCACATGGGTCTGTCCAAGAGCGCCGCGCGCTCGCGAGCCGCCGAACTGCTCGATCTGGTCGGCATTGCCGATGCCCACAAGCGACTGTCCGATTATCCACATCAATTTTCCGGCGGCATGCGCCAGCGGGTCATGATCGCGATCGCCCTGGCCTGCGACCCCAAGGTCCTGATTGCCGACGAGCCGACCACCGCGCTTGATGTGACCATCCAGGCGCAGATCATCGACCTGATGAAGGACCTGCGCCGCAAGCTGGGTATGGCCATCGTCTGGATCACCCACGATCTTGGTGTGATCGCCGGAATAGCGGACAGGGTGATGGTGATGTATGGCGGCCAGATCGTCGAGCAGGCCTCGGTTGATGACCTGTTCGCCAATCCCCAGCATCCCTATACCCGCGCGCTGCTGGAAACCGTCCCGAACATTCGCGGCGGGCGCGCCGAGCGGTTGCGGGTGATCGACGGACAGCCGCCAATCCTCTTGCGCACGCCGAGCCGGTGCTCCTTCGAGGCCCGCTGCACCCATGCTTTTGATCAATGTCGGCGCACCGATCCGGCCCGGCTGACGGTTGCCCCTGGACATGACGTCGCCTGTTTCTGGGATCCGGCGACCGGGGAGCCGCGCCATGAGTGATCCCATGAGTGAGCCGGCGCTTGATCCGCTCGTCCAGGTGCGCGGTCTGAAAATGCACTTCCCGATCTATGCCGGTCTGTTTCGCCGGCATGTCGGTGACATCAAGGCCGTGGACGACATTTCACTGGACATCTTCCAGAGTGAAACCCTGGGTCTTGTCGGCGAGTCCGGATGTGGAAAGTCGACGGCCGGTCGTGCCATTATCAGCCTTTACGAGGTCACGGACGGTTCGGTGAGCATCGACGGCACGGACGTGTCGAGCCTCGACGGCGACAGCCTTCGCGCCATGCGCCCCAAGATGCAGATGATATTTCAGGATCCGCAGGCCAGCCTCAATCCCAGGATGACGGTCGCCGGGATCATCAGCGAACCCCTGGTGGAGCATATGTCGCTGTCGACGTCGGAGCGGATGCAGCGCGTTTACGAGTTGATGGATGCGGTCGGGCTCAATCGCGCCTTTGCCGAACGTTATCCACATGAGTTTTCCGGCGGACAGCGACAGCGCATCGGCATCGCCCGCGCCCTGGCCCTGAATCCGAAATTCATCGTCTGCGACGAGCCGATCGCGGCGCTCGATGTGTCCATCCAGGCGCAGGTCGTCAACCTGCTGGAGGATCTTCAGAAGCAATTCGGGCTTACCTATCTCTTCATCAGCCACGACCTGTCGATGGTGCGCCACATCGCCGACCGGGTGGCGGTGATGTATCTCGGCAAGATCGTCGAGCTGGCACCGCGCGACATGCTCTACGCGCAGCCGCTTCATCCCTATACGCAGGCGCTTCTGTCGGCCGTTCCCGAGCCCGATCCGGTGACGGAGAAAGAGCGCCGGCACATCATTTTGAAGGGCGATGTCCCGTCCCCCGCCAATACGCCCCAGGGATGCAATTTCTGCACCCGGTGTCCGCGGGTGGAGGATATCTGCCGTGAAATCGATCCCGAATTCCGGGAGATCGCTCCGGGGCAGTTCGCTGCCTGCCACTTTGTCGGGGAAACAACCAAATCGACCGGGGAAAATACCGCCGGCGCCATTCAAAAGCACTGATCATCATGGAGGTAAATGATGTCTAAAAAAACACTCTTGCTGGGGGCAGTCGCCGCCCTGGCGGTCGCGCCGGCTGCATTGGCCGAACGCGGCTCTGACGGCCACGTCAACATCATCTATTGGCAGGCGCCATCGACCATGAACCCGTATCTGTCGGGCGGCACCAAGGAACTCGAAGCGGCCTCTCTGGTTCTCGAGCCGATGGCCCGTTATGACCAGGACGGCAATATGGTGCCGTATCTGGCCGAGAGCATTCCAACCGTCGACAATGGCGGCGTTTCGGCCGATCTGACGTCCATCACCTGGAAATTGAAGGAAGGCATGCTGTGGGCCGACGGGTCCCCCGTCACCTCGGCCGACCTGATCTTCACCTGGAAATACTGCACCGATCCGCAGGGCGGCTGCGCCCAGAGCGAGAAGTACAATGATGTAATCGATGTCACAGCGGTCGATGATCGCACGGTTACGGTGAAATTCGGGGTTTCCAAGCCGTTCCCCTACGGTCCGTTTGTCGGTGCACAGGCTCCGGTGATCCAGGCGGCGCAATTCGCAGACTGCCTTGGCGCCAAGGCGCCGGAATGCACCGATGCCAATTTCGGTCCGATCGGCACAGGTCCGTTCCGGGTAACCGAATTCCGGCCCAATGACGTCATTTCGTATGAAGCCAATCCGAACTATCGCGATCCGGCCAAGCCGGCCTTCGCGACGGCAACGCTGAAAGGCGGCGGTGATGCCGCGGCAGCCGGCCGCGCCGTGCTGGAAACCGGTGAATTCGACTATGCCTGGAACCTGCAACTGGCGCCGGACGTGCTCGCCAATATGGAAGCGGCCGGCAAGGGCAAGGTCATCTCGTCCTTTGGAACCCTGGTCGAGCGGATCATGATCAACCTGACCAACCCGGATCCCGCCCTCGGTGACGAGCGTTCCACCGCCAAGCATCCGCATCCGTTCCTGACGGACATCAATGTCCGCAAGGCACTCTCCATGGCGGTCGACCGCGAATTGCTGGTTGAAATCGGGTATGGCGATGCCGGGCGGCCGACGTGCAACGTCCTTCCGGCTCCGGAAATCTACAAGTCCACGGCCAACGATGCCTGCCTGATCCAGGATGTCGAGGGCGCCAAGAAACTGCTGGACGATGCTGGCTGGAAGGTTGGTGCCGACGGGGTCCGGGCCAAGGACGGCGTTCGCCTGTCGATGCTCTATCAGACCTCGACCAATGCTGTTCGTCAGGACTTCCAGGCCCTGATCAAGCAGTGGTGGGCCGATATCGGCGTTGAGACCGAGCTTCGCAACATCGACGCATCGGTCTTCTTCGGTGGCGATCCCGCCAGCCCGGATACGTTCCAGAAATTCTACGCGGACGTTGAAATGTACGCCAACAATTTCGACGGAACGGATCCGGAATCCTACATGGCGAACTGGGAGTGCAAGCAGGCACCGCGCCCGGAAACCCAGTGGCAGGGCAACAACATGCCGCGCTATTGCTCGGAAGAGTATGACGCGCTCGTTGCCAAGATGGCTCAGACCGGCGCCCTGGCCGATCGGGCCACGATGGCCAAGGCCATGAACGACAAGCTGATGCAGGAATACATCATCCTTCCGCTCGTCGATCGCGGTCGTGTTTCAGCCCATTCCAACACGCTGGGCGGAGTGATCATGAACACATGGGACTCCGAGCTCTGGAACGCTGCCGACTGGCGCCGCACGCGCACGCAGTAAAAGACGGGCCGCTCCGGGAGACCGGGGCGGCCTTTTTCGAATGCGCGGATCCGGGTCGTTGTTGCGATGCTGAATTACACCATACGCCGGTTGCTGCTGGCGATTCCGACGCTGATCGCGATCAGCCTGATCATATTCCTGCTGCTCGACCTGGCGCCAAGCGACCCAACGGCCAATCTGCCGCTGACGATTCCGCCGGAGGTCCGTGAGAAAATCCGGCAGTCATTGGGGCTGGGTGAGCCGATCTACATTCGGTATCTCCTCTGGTGCAATCAGTTTTTCATCAATGAACCCCTCAACATCCTGGAGCAGTGGTTCGGTTGGGACATCGGCGGCGACCGCCTGCGGGTCCTGAGCTGGCAAACCCGCTCTCCGGTGGTGGACCTCATCGTGCAGCGCATGCCGCAGACCCTCTGGGTCGTGGGCATGTCCTACATTGTCGGTGTTCTGATTGCCGTGCCGATCGGCATCTATTCGGCCTATAAGCAATATAGCTGGTTCGACCAGGCCGGAACGTTCATCTCGATGGTCGGTTTCTCCGTTCCGACCTTTTTCACCGGCGTGCTGATGATCGTCATTTTTTCCGTGTTGCTCGGCTGGTTTCCGTCCATCTACGACACCACCCACGAGGTGACGGACTGGGACAGTTTCGTTTTCCAGATCCGTCAGATGGCCATGCCGGTCTTTGTTCTGGCGCTGTTCAACGCGGCGCAGATCAGCCGCTTCATGCGCGCATCGATGCTCGATAATCTCAATCTCGATTATGTGCGCACGGCACGGGCAAAAGGCATGCGCGAGCGTACGGTCGTGCTGGTGCATGTTTTGCGCAATTCACTCATTCCGGTGGTCACCGTGATCGCCCTCGGCGTGCCGCAGGTCTTCGGCGGTGCCATCATCACCGAACAGGTCTTCAAGGTGAATGGCCTCGGTCAATTGCTGATCATCGCCATCCAGGGTGGCGATCTGCCGACCGTCCAGACGCTGACCTTCATTTTCGCGGTGCTGATCATCCTGTTCAACCTGATTGCCGACGTGCTTTACGGCATTCTTGATCCGAGGATCCGATATGACTGATACGGTCCCCGATTCCCTTGCCGCCGCCCGCCCGCCGCAATCCCAGTGGCGCAATGTCTGGGAGCAGTACCGGACCCATCGCGGCGCACTGGTGGGCATGGGCTTTTTCATCTTCGTTCTGTTCGCCGTCCTGCTCGGACCCTATCTGTGGACCATAGACGCGCAATATATCGACATCCGGGCGCGCAATCAGGGGCCGAGCCTGGTGCATCCGCTTGGCACTGATCAGCTTGGCCGCGACACGCTGGCGCGGCTTCTGTCAGGCGGGCGGGTGTCGATGTTCGTCGGCGTTACGGCGATGGGGCTGGCGCTGTTGCTGGGAACGCTGGTCGGAGTGGTGGCCGGTTATTTCCGGCGGCTGGACGGGCCGCTGATGCGGCTGACCGATCTGTTCCTGGCCCTGCCTTTGCTGCCGCTGCTGCTGGTGATCATCATGCTGTTTCGCGATACGCTGCGCGCCGCATTCGGGCCGGAAACCGGCATCTTCATTCTGATCGTGTTCGTCATCGGCATCACCTCATGGATGCAGACTGCCCGCATCGTGCGCGGCGACGTGCTGGCGCTCAAAGAGCGCGAATTCGTCATCGCATCCCGGTCGATCGGCACACCCTCCCGGCGGATGATTTCACGACACATCCTGCCCAATGTGCTGTCGCCGATCACCGTCTCGGCAACGCTCGGCATCGCCAATGCCATCATCACCGAATCAGCCCTGTCCTTTCTCGGACTGGGCTTTCCGTCGGATTTTCCGACCTGGGGCCGCCTGCTGTTCGATTCCACCGATTATCTGCAGCAATACCCCGAACGGGTGCTGTGGCCCGGCCTCGCCATCTCGCTCACCGTGCTGAGCGTCAATTATATCGGCGACGGCCTGCGCGACGCGCTGGACCCGCGCATCAGAGGGCGGTGATGCGGGCAAAAGCTGCTATGCAGCGCTGTTTTCCGCCAGGGAAACGAAGACTTCCGTTCTGAGTTTCTCCGATGGTGTCGTGGCCGGGTCGTCGACGTAGACTTCCCAGCGGGGCGCGCCGGGCGCAAGACCGTTGGCGTTCATGTAGTCCATCATCTTGGCGTAGCTGTTGCGCAGTTCGGCAGTGGGCCCGACATGCGTGAAGGTCAGAACCCGGCCCGGCGGCAGCGTTGCCGCCTTGACCGCGCGCTCCGCCTTTGTGGCGTCTTCGGGCGAGACCGAAAAGCCGGCGCGGAACTTTGATCCTTTGTATGTAGACGGACGCAAATGAAGCCAGTCAGTTCCTTCTCATGAAACGCCAGCCAGATGTTTTCCGGCTCGGTATCGAGCAGCTCGGCCACGTCAACTCTTTGCCGAATCTCCCAGCCCGACGGATAGAAAGCGTCGTAGACGAAACGCGGAAGTTCCGATTGTGTCTTCTCGAAGACGGGTTCCCAAGCTCGCACCGCTAGATCGAGAACGTCTTCTTTGTAGATCGGTTCATGGGGAGCAATCATGATGTCGCGCATATTGATGTTGCGCTTGTCGCTGCTCTGTGCCTCTGTCGAAAAGCTTCTGCATCCGCGCTACCTCGATGACGACACCGTCCAGCGCATCTAGCTCGACCCTTTCCAAAACCTCGTAGCCACATGCGCTGTAAAGAAGTTCGCCAACAGGGGTGGCGATCAATTCCAGCCGGGATACCCCCGCTATGCGGGCAGAGGTTTCGCAGACCGTAAGCATGGCCCGCCCAAGACCGGTGCGGGCGCAGGAAGGATCTGTATACATCGCCCTTATCCGTGCAGTCGTTTGTGTTTCTTCGCCGGATGCGCAGGTGCGAGTATTTCCTGGGCCATGGATCATGGGCGTCCGGCGACTCCATCCGCCAGACGCTCTGATTACCCCGCCAATTTCCGCGACATAGTAAGTCCCATCTTGGATCAACCAGGGATCGAGCGGGGTGAATGCCGATGTTACCTTGCGCTGCTTGGCCGAAAGGAACGGGCCAAGCAAGTCGCTGGTGGCAGCTTTAGCCAACTGCTCAATTTCGGCATGGTCGGCTCCGGTTGCCGGTCTGAAATAGACCGGCGCCGGTGCTTTGGTTTCCAGGCGGGAACTACCAGATCCGAACGGTTTCAAAACCAGTCTCCGAAAAAGTGACCTCGCGATAGGTTCCGTTGGCATCGCCCTCAGGCGTGAACTCGACGGCGCTGGCGCCCACATAGTCAATTTCGCCGCCTTGCGCGAGAATACGCAAACCTTTGCCAATCTCGCCGGGGCCGATTTTGATGCCAGGAGCGTTTGCAACACGCAGCATTGTCTTCGAGACCGCGTCGCTGTCGGTTGTTCCTGCTGCCTGCATGGCCAGTGTCAATATTGCAGCGGCATCATAGGCTTCAGCCCGAAACGGTACATGATCGTTAATACCGTTTGCCTTCAACATTCGCTCGAACTGATCCACAAGGTCATTGTCGCCACCAGGTAACGTACCGATTGATTCAGCCAATGCCGTTCCAAACTCTTTGATCAATAATTCAGAGGTCATGCCGTCAGGCAAAACGAACCTGTGAAATGCACCGGTATCCAGGGAGGCTTGGATAATGGCGCGGCCACCCTGATCGGCATATCCGACCACCATCAGGATATCGGCACCGCTGGCGCTCAGCGCAGCGATCTCCGCTGAATAATCCCCTTTGCCGTCAACATGAGAGGCTGCGATCAATACCTTTCCACCAAATGCCTCGAAGGCTTTAGTGAAAGAGGAAGACAGTCCGACCCCGTAATCATTTGCGGTGTATGTTACGGCAATCTTCCGGATACCCTTTTCGATCAGCAGTTCGGCAATGACCTCACCCTGCCTGGCATCAGAGGGCGCTGTGCGGAAAAACAGACCGTTGTCCTTTGAATGCGTCAATCCCGGGGATGTTGCGGTTGGAGATATGGACAGGACATTGTGCGGAATCGCGACATTCGCCAAAACGGCGGATGCCGCGCCAGAGCAGCCCGCCCCGATGATGGCGGATACACTGTCAGCTGTTACAAGCCGTTCCGCTGCGGCAACAGCGACAGACGTGTCGACACAGGTGCTATCGGCCCGTACCGGTACAATATCTCGACCATTCAGAAACAGGCCAGATTTGGATGCTTCCTGCAAAGCCAATTCTGCGGAATCGGCAATAGCAGGAACCATGGATTCGATCGGACCGGTAAAGCCGAAGAGAACACCAATGCGAACCGGGTCCTCCTGGGCCGATGATACGGTCGAAAGGCTTGCGCAAAGCGCGGTGGTTAAAAACAGTTTCTTTATCATTTCTGTCTTTCCTGGTTTGGGCGAGGGGCGAGCCCGGCACTCATGGTCAAATGGAGCCCGGTACAATCCCGGGTTTGCGGGTCGTCGCACTCGGCAAGCACCGCATTTTGAGACAGGCCAGTTTTCAGAAGTTCCATTCATGCCCAGAGCAACCCAACCGCGTTTAACGTGATAAAGTCGTTGTCCCGCATTGTTGGCGGGCAACATCACAAGACGCAGCAAGGTAGAAGTTGCTGAGTAGGCGTGATATTTCCTGTCCTATGGAAACGGCTTGTCGTCAGTGTCGAACTAACAGTTATGGCCACAGCAAGCTTGCAGACATTCTGTAGAATTCGGGGAGATTTCAGGGATTCTCGACTGAACCTAGGCTGTGGTGACCATTTAACTTGTGTGCCGGCTAAACGCCTGTTCTGGACTGCACATCGGATTGTGCAACTTCCAAGCGTGTGAAGCGGGCGCATAAGGAGCGGGTCATGATATATATATTTGATAAGTTCGAGCTCGATACCGATGCATTCGAACTACGCAAGAACGGAATAAAGGTTGCGCTCGAACCTCAGGTCTTTTCCGTAATCCAGTTTCTGATCGAAAACAGAGGTCGGATGATTTCGAAATCAGATCTGATGGACGCTGTGTGGAATGGTCGAATTGTTTCTGAGGCCGCCATCGTCAGCCGCATACGTTCCGCACGAAAGGCGCTGGGTGACACGAGTAAGCCCCGATACATGATCCAGACCGTCCACGGGAAAGGCTTTCGCTTCATCGCGAACGTGACAATAGAAAATGGCCCCTATGTCGGTGCACTCACTAGCGAAGCCTCGAGTCCGGGATCGTCAACACAACTGCCCTCCAATTCTCTGGTGTTGCCCGAAGGCCATGGTCGACCATCCATCGCAGTGCTGCCATTTGAAAACTTCAACAACAACAAAGAAGACAGATATTTTGCCGCCGGGCTGACAGAGGAGCTCATTGCAAACCTATCCAAGTTCCACGATCTGCTGGTATTTTCTCGCTCAACAACTGCAGCACTGGCCAACCAAGATGTTGCCATAAGTGAGTTGCGACAGCGGTTGGGTGCAGACTTCGCAATTGAAGGCAGTGTCAGGAAGTCTGATAGCCGGGTCCGCATCACCTTTCAGCTCATCGACACCGTCACTGACGGACACATTCTTGTCGAACAATTTGACCGAGACTGCACGCTTGAGCATGTTTTCGAGATCCAGGACAAGATTGCCTTGCTTATTGCTGCGCGGGTGGCAAACCGGCACGATCTGCTGGACGAAGCAAATCGTCATTCTGATCGACAGGGTCGGCCAACAACGTGGCAGACTTATCGATCAATAGCGCGGTACTACGAATACATCAGAATTCGGGACCCGGCGTCACATGCGGCTGTACGGGACGATCTGCGTGACACGCTGTCAAGGGATTCAAGTTCGTCCGACGCCTGTGCTGCGCTTGCCGTCGTCTTGCTTGACCAGTACCGCTTTCCAATCAAGGCACACAACAGTGCAGCAATTTTGACCGAAGCGCACCGCTATGCGCGGCAAGCCGTATCCCTGGACCCAGATCATGCCTTTGCCCATCAGGCCCTGGCAATGGTTCAATTCTACCGCAGGGAATTCGACAACTTCTTGGCGTCGGTGGAAAGATCGATCGTCCTCAATCCCGGTAAGTCAGATGCACTGGCTGAGTTCGGATACTGCTTCTACATGGCTGGCGATATTGAACGAGCGCTTCAATATCTTGACAGGTCTTCCGAACTTAACCCGCTGGAAGACCGCATTCCAAGCCTATTTCGTGCGGCCTGCTATTTCATGCAAGATCGGGTTCAAGACGCCATGGTCGAAATCGGTCGATCGCCCATGCCTGGCGCCTACTGGTATCATGCCTATCTGATCGCCATTTCTCATGCGGCCGGAAATCGTGAAAGAGCGGAAAAGGAAGCGGCAAAAATGCGAAAGCAGTTTCCGAATTTCATGACAGACCGGCTGGCCATCAATGAAACCCTGTGTGTCGCGCCGGAGATCGACGAGAAGTACGTAAAAATTTGGGAGCACTATCTTTCCTAAGACCGCTGATTTGAGCCAGACGTGATTGCCTGCTGTAGGTGTCCTTCTATGCTCAGTTTTCCGAATGGGAGCTTTCAGCCTCAGATCATTGCCTGCTCTGGCTCGCCAATCGACAGATCAAGGTCGCCCGATGCTCTAAGTGACTGCAAATCAAACCGTGCCAGAAACTCCGGCGTCGTCACGGATGTGTGCGGCGCACCGGGCCGCGGCGCCTTGGGCCCATTGGCAATCAGCTTATGGTAGCGGAGCCGAGCAAGAAGATCGCGACTGACCTCTTTTGCCCGCATCACCGCCCTCTGATGCGCGGGTCCAGCGCGTCGCGCAGACCGTCACCGATATAATTGACGCTCAGCACCGTCAATGAGATCGCGAGGCCGGGCCACAGGACCCGCTCGGGATATTATGGAAATGGCGGTGTTGTGCGCCGTCGCCTGTCACCAGCCGATAGATCGGGCAGGGCTTGCGGATATCTTCGGGAAGGTTGCTATTCAGCGCTGTTTTTTTCCGCCAGGGAAACGAAGACTTCCGTTCTGAGTTTCTCCGATGGCGTCGTTGCCGGATCGTCGACATAGATTTCCCAACTGGGCTCACCGGGCGCAAGACCGTTGGCGTTCATATAGTCCATCATCTTGGCATAGCTGTTGCGCAGCTCGGCATAGGGCCCGACATGCGTGAAGGTCAGAACCCGGCCCCGCGGCAGCGTTGCCGCCTTGACCGCGCCCTCCGCCTTTGCGGCGTCTTCGGGCGAGACCGAAAAGCCGGCGCGGAACGTCATCCTTTCGGGGTCATAGGTGTAATAGGCGGCGAGCACCGCACCGGGCGATATGCCTTTGCTGTTCATGAAGCGCATGACGCTCTGGAACGCCTCGCCCATGGCCGCACTGATATCCGAGGGGTCCATGCTGCAACTGCGTTCCTCATAGAGATACGGCATTTCCTCAACATCGGTCATTTCGAATGTCGGCATCGGGCATCCTCCGTGTTCGGCCGCGGTTTTCGCTGCGACATTGGCAGCGTGGCACTGCCCGGGCTTTGAGCCAGGTCAAAAAGCGGAATCGTATGAAACACGTCAGAGCTACGCAGGGCAAGCCGTCCTAACGGGTCATGGTGGGCGCTCTGAGCCCAAAGACGTCGATGAGATCCTTGCGGTACTGGATGGACATCCTGTCGGCCGGGATGTGGATTTCCGATGCGATGTTCAACGGCCTCAGGGTCTGGTGATGCCTTCAGCCAGGGTTTGAATGAGCGCCACCGCGCCGGAAATCGGCTGCAGCCTGCTGGCCGTGTCCGACCCGATGACCAGGGACACGTCCGCATAATTCGCCAGCGGACTGTCGGCACTGTCGGTGAGAGATACGATGCGCCGACCGGACACATGTGCATCCATCAGCGCATCCACGACCGGTTTCGAATAGGGTGAAAAGGCGACCGCGAACAAAACGTCGTCCGAGCCGATCGTCGCAATCTGCGGCCCGGCCATGCCGCCGGCGAAGTCGAGCAGACTGCAGGACCTTTCACCGCGCAGCAGGCAGTAGTGAAAATAGTCGGCGATCGGGCGCGAGCGGCGAAGACCGGCAATATAGACATGGCGCGCGCGGCGGAGCCGCTGCACCGCCGCCGCCAGCGCATCCATGTCGCAGTTCTGCTGCAACTCGCGCAGGCAGGCCAGATGGGCCGAAATGCACTTTTTGAAATCCGCTTCGATGTCGGCGGGTTCCGCGCTTTCGTCATTGGCGAGAACCTGGTCGCGCAAAGAGGCGCTCCCTTCGATCAGCCGCTGGCGGAAAACACGCTGCAGGTGGGAAAAGCCGGAATAGTTGAACTCCTTGGCAAAGCGGATCAGCGTCGACGGCTGTACGGAAAGCGATTCGGCAATGATCGGCGTGGTATTCAGGGCAAAGCCGTTCGGCTCCTCCAGCGAGGCCCGGGCAATGCGCTGCAGGTGCGGGCTGAGATCTGGAAAACGGTCCCGTATGCGCTGTCTCAGGGCGTCGAAGGTTTCCGGGGCTTCCTTGTTCATGGGGTCTTTCTCTTTGAAAAACAGCGATGTGAATTTTCATTCAAAGTATGAGAAAAAAAATTCATTGACAATGATAGAAAAAATTTTCAATTTTGTTGACACGGCATTCAATTGGCCTGGAGGAGGGTCGCGACAATGTCGGCGGCCGGGAAGGGCCGAGGCTGTTCAAAGGAGGAACAAATGTCCAATTCAAAGGTATCGCGGCGGGCGCTGTTGGGGTCTGCCGCCGGCGGGCTTGCCGCGTTTGCAGGCCCCTGGAAACACAACAGGGCCTGGGCCCAGGCGACGGACAAACCCATCAAGATCGGCATCACGTCGGATGCCAGCGGCCAATATGCCAATTCCGGCGCGAGCGACCGCCGGGGCATGATGATGGCGATCGCCGAGGCGAATGACCGCGGCGGCGTTCTGGGGCGTAAAATCGAACATGTTCACATCGATACGGAAACGACACCGGCGACCGGCTCGCGCGTTGCGGAGCGGTTGATTTCACGCGAGGATTGCGGGTTCCTGATTGGCGCCGTCAGTTCCGGCGTCGCCAATGCGATCAGCCAGGTCGCCCAGCGCTATGGCGTGATCTATCTGAACACCAACTCGTCATCGCCGACCGAAAGCGGCAAGAACTGCCATCGCGTCAAGTTCGTTTGGGATGGCAATGGAACCAATTTCGCCAAGGCGGCGGTGAAGAACGCGATCGACGCCTATGGCGGCAAATTCCTGTTGCTGACCAATGATTATGTCTGGGGCCATGACACGGCAAGGGCCACCCGCGCGCTCATCGAGACCTATGATGGCGAGGTGATGGATGAAATTCTCATCCCGCAGGGAACCCGCGATTTCTCGGCTGCTCTCCTGTCAATCCAGCAGGCCAATCCGGACATCGTTGCCGCCGCCGTCGGCGGGGACGACCAGATCGCCTTGCGCCAGCAGGTTGCCCAGCTCGGCATGGGCTCGAAGCCCGCCTGGATCAACAACCAGCAGGACTGGCCGGATGTTTACGGCCTGCCGCTCGACAACCTGTTCGGTGTTTTCGGAACGACCTGGTATTACGGTCTGGACCTTCCGGGCGTCAAAGAATTTGTCGGCCGGTACCAGGCGATGTATCCCGACACCTCCATGCGCGTTCCGGGCAATGTGTTCTATAATGGCTACATGGCGACCCGGGAACTGCTGAACGCCATCGAGCGGGCGGGATCGACCAACAACACCGCCATCATCAAGCAGCTCGAAGGCCATGTCATGTCGGCAGCCGATCGCATGCAGCATGACGATGCGGTCATTGACCCGATCACCCACCAGGTCCAGCAGACGATCTATCTGGCGACGGCCAACGACAAACCGAAGGATGAGAACGACATGTTCAAGATCCTGACGCAGTCAAGCCCGCAGGACGTGCGCGATGATCACGCCCAGGAAGCCTGCAAGCTGGAGAGCTACGAGGACACGCCGACCTTCGACGCGTAAGTGTTTTGGGACCGGGCGGTCACTCCGGATCCGCCCGGTCCGTTGCATTTGGAATACCCTGTCCTTTCGTGTTTCAATGAACGCTGTCGGTACGCTCAATGATTGAACTCGTTCCCCACATCATCAACGGTCTGACGCTGGGACTGCTCTTTGCGCTGATTGCGCTCGGGTTCACGCTGATTGTCGGTGTCATGGAAGTCATCAATCTTGCCCATGGATCGCTGTTTGCGCTCGGAGCCTATTTTGCGCTGGCGACCATTGGCGGCGAGTGGTTCGGATCGACGGATCTGGGTGTCTGGTGGCTCAGCCTGCCCATCGGCATGCGCTATGTCGCGGCCCTGGTGATCGGGCCGCTTTTCGCCGCCGCTTCCGGCATGATCATCGAGCTTTGCTTGCGGCCGACCTACGGCAAGGCGCCGCTCTACGGTTTGCTTTTGACCTTCGGCGCCGCACTGGTCGTGGAAGAGATCATCCGTCTTGTCTGGGGAACCGGCGAACAGAGCCTTACGGTTCCCCAGTCGATCAATGGCGCGTTTCTTCTGGGCGGCCTGATCTTCTCCAAATACAAGTTCTTTGCCGCCGGTTTTGCGCTGCTGGCGATTGCCGGCGTCTGGGCCTTCTTGGAAAAGACGCCCTATGGAGCGATTATCAAGGCCGGCAGCCATGACAGCGAAATGGTCCGGGCGCTTGGCTATGATCTGTCCAGGCTGAGGCTTCTGGTCTTCGGCTTCGGCGCCTCGCTCGCTGGGCTCGCCGGGATTATTCTGGTGCCGATCTGGGGCCTTCGGCCGCATGTCGGGCTGGATGTCGTCATCCCCGCTTTCCTGATCATCGTCATCGGCGGCGTCGGAAGCTTCTGGGGCGCGGTCATCGCCGCCGTTCTGGTCGGGCTCTCGGTCGGCGTGACGGGCGCCTATGCCGCCGCCTGGTCAATGATGTCCATGTACCTTCTGCTGATCGCCATCGTCGGCTTCCGTTCCCGTGGCCTGCTGGGACGCAAAAGCGCGTTGGAGAACTGACCCGTGATCTCACTGTCCGACATCCCCGCCCGCGGCGGATCGCCCTTCACCCCGGCATTCGGCGTGTTCGCGCTCGCTTTGCTCACCGCGCCGTTCTGGCTGGAGCCGATCGGTCTTTATCAATATCTGGGGATCGAGATCGCGATCTGGGTGCTGTTCGCCCTCGGGTTCAACCTTCTGTTTGGCTATATCGGCCTCCACTCTTTCGGGCACGGCGCCTATCTCGGCATCGGGGCCTATGCGTTCGGCCTGTTTCAGCAAAATGTCGAGGTGAGCCTGTGGGGAGGGCTTGCGGCCGCCATTGGCGCCGCCACCCTGGCGGGTGCGCTTGTCGGGTGCTTCGTTTCACACCGGCGCGGCATCTATTTCGCGCTGATGACCATCGCTTTCGGCCAGGTCTTCTGGTTTGCCGCGATAAAACTCCACGGCGCCACCGGCGGCGAGGATGGATTGCTCGGGATCCCGCGACCCGATCTCACCGTCGGGCCGTGGCAGGTGGATTTATCGACCAACGCTGCGCTCTACTGGTTCGTCGCGGTCATCCTTCTGATCTGCATCGTGGCGATGTGGCGCCTCGTCAATGCGCCCTTCGGACGTGTGCTTCAGGCGATCCGCCAGAACGAGACCCGCGCGCGGTTCGTCGGCTACAATGTCTGGCTGATCAAATGGCTGACATTCATCCTGTCGGCGGCGTTTGCCGGGCTGGCCGGCGGCCTCTTCGCCATGGCGCAGGAAAGCGCCTATCCGGATGTCATGAGCCTGCACCAGTCCGGCCTGATCGTCATGATGGTGCTCGTCGGCGGCGGGCTGGTCAGCTTCTGGGGGCCGGTGCTGGGCGTGCTGATCTATTTTGTCGCCCGCGATATTATCGGCGGCCTGACCGAGGCGTGGCTTCTGTGGTTCGGCCTGATGTTCATGATTATGGTGATGCTGCGGCCCGAAGGCATGGCCGGGCTGTTACATGTATTACGCCAGCGCGCCGTCCCGGCCGGCCGAAGGTTTTTCGCCTCCGCAGCCAGAACGGAACAGGCCTGACATGGCCCTCTTTGAAGCCCGCAATATCCGCAAGAGATTTGGGTCGCGCGTCGTGCTCGAAAACATCTCGCTGACGGTCAAGGAAGGCGCCGTGCACGGCATCATGGGACCGAACGGTGCGGGCAAGACCACCTGTTTTCATGTCCTGACCGGATACCACGCACCGGATAGCGGCCGGATCGTCTTCGACGGACAGGACATCACCGGCAGGAAACCCCATCAGATCGCCCGCATGGGGGTTTCGCGATCCTTCCAGATCATGAGTCTCTTCGACGACACGGTGGTGATCGAAAATGTCCTCCTGGCGCTGCCCGAATTCCGGGCGCGCGGCTTCAATCTGACGCAAGGCGTGTTCAACGACAAAGGGCTGGTGGAAAAGGCACGCGGCGTTCTCGACCAGGTCGGTCTGGCCGACCTGGCATGGCAGAAGACCGACGCGCTTTCCTATGGCAACCGGCGCGCGCTGGAAATCGCCGTCGCGCTCGCGGCGGAACCGCGCATCGTCTTCCTCGACGAGCCGACATCGGGCCTCGGGATCGAGGCGGTCGGGCAGTTGAAACGGCTCGTCGAGCGTCTGCGCGAAACCTACACCATCGTGGTGATCGAACATGAAATGAATTTCCTCTTCGAACTGGCGGACCGGATTTCCGTCATCCACTGGGGACAGGTGATCGCCGAGGATACGCCCGCCACGCTGAAGGCCAACAAATGGGTGCAGCGGTCGGCCCTTGGAGAGGTCGCGTGATGCTTCAGGTCAACGAGATCGAGACCTTTTACGGCGAAACCCAGGCGCTTTTCGGCATGTCGCTGGAAGTGCGCACAGCCGAAGTGGTCGCGCTTCTGGGACCGAACGGCGCCGGCAAGACCACGACCCTGCGCTCGATCCTCGGCCTCTCGCCCCCGCGACGTGGACAGATCGCGTTTGACGGTCAGGACATCACGGGAATGCCGACACACAGGATCTCGCGCCTCGGCATTGGATGGGTACCGGATGACCGCCGGGTTTTTCCGACGCTGACCGGCAGGCGGAACCTGGCGATCGGCGCCCGCAGGACGCGCTTCCGGTCTTGGAGCGAAGAGGATATGTGCGAGATTTTCACGGCCTTGCAGCATCTCCTGCGCCGGGAATGCGAGAACATGTCGGGCGGCGAATTGCAGATGGTCGCGATCAGCCGTGCCCTGATGGGCTCGCCCGGCATGATGCTGTTCGACGAGCCGAGCCAGGGGCTGGCGCCCAAAATCGTCCAGGATGTGTTCAAGACTGTGCTCCGCCTGAAGGAGGAGGGGGTGTCCAGCCTGCTCGTCGAGCAGAACGCCCTGGCGGCGCTGGAGGTCGCGGACCGTGCCTATGTGATGGATCGCGGCCAGATCATTCATGAAGGCTCGGCACGGGAATTGCTGGACAATGCGCCGCTGCGGCGGCGGCTGATCGGGATGTAGCCATGACCACAATGCTTGAAGTCCGTCACCTGGAAAAGATCTACCGGCGCAGCCGGTTCGACAGGACGCCGACATTTCGCCTCCGCGCCGATTTCGAGGTCGAAAGTTCCTGTGTGGTCGGAATGATGGGCCCGAACGGGTCCGGAAAGACGACACTGTTCGAACTGATGACCGGCTCCAACGCACCGACCTCGGGCAAGGTTCTGGTGGCGGGCCGCAACATCCACAACATCCGCACCGATCAGCGGGACCGACTGGCGATCCACTATCACCAATCCTACCAGGTTCGGCATTTCCGATCCTACCGGCCGAATGTGCTGATGCAGCCGGCCCGGTCGGATTATCCGGTTTTGCATCTCTTTGACGAACCGCAATTCAACACGCAGGACGGCTATATCGGCTTCATGCTCGATTTCTTCAAGAAACTGCGCGACGAGGGACGGCTGGTCTTCCTTTGCGTGCACCCGAACGAGCGGTTCCATCTCGAAATCGTCGAGGAGATTTGCGAGCGCTTCCTGTTCGTCGAAAAAGGGACCGTCACGGCCATTGCGGATTACGACGCGCTGCTCGCCCATCCGCCCGCGCGCAGCTATCTCGGCGATCTTCTGACGGAGCAGGCGGCATGAAGGATATTTTCGTGAAGAGTGCCTATGCGGTTCCCGTCGCGTCCGCTGCCATCCAGGCGGATTTCCCGGGCTTTTCCTTCGGCACATTCCGCGATCCGCCGGGGCAGCTCTGGGCCGATTTCGTCCATGACACGGATGAATTCGTCGTCGTGGCCGAAGGCCAGTTGCAGATCGAGGTTTCGGGGGAGAGTGCGCTTTGCAATCCCGGCGACCTCGTACGCATTCCCGCATTCGCCAGCCACAGCTTGCGCACATGCTCTCCGAAGGGTTCGGTTTGGCACTATGGCTACGGAAAATTTGGAGGCGCCAATGGCTGATCGTCCCAAAATTGCGCTCGTGGGCTGCGGGCTGATCAGCCTTTATCATCTGCGCGCCTGGCAGGCGGCCGGGTGCGAGGTCGTCGCTGTCTGCGATATCGATCGTGCCAAGGCGGAAGCGCGCGCGGCCGAGTTTCAGGTCGGGCGCATCTACACCGATGCGGCGCAGATGTTCCAGGACGGCGGATTTGAAGCGGTGGATATCGCCGCTTCCGTCGGCGCCCATGCACCGGTCGCCAGGATGGCGGCCGATCACGGTGTTCACATCATGTGCCAGAAGCCGCTGACCGAGACGGTCGCCGAGGCCGAGGAACTGATCGCCTATGTCGGCGAACGGGTGCGGTTCATGGTGCACGAAAACTATCGCTTTCGGCCGCATTACATGACGGTGCGCCGCTGGATCGATGAAGGCCGGATCGGCACGATCCGCCACGCGGCGATTTCCTGCCGCGGTTCCGGCCTGTGTCCGCGGGACGGCAATGTTCCCTTCCTCATCGAGCGCCAGCCCTATCTGACCGGTTTCAAGCGCAATCTCGTCTTCGAGACCATGATCCATCATCTCGATGTCCTGCGTTGCCTGTGCGGGCCGCTTACGGTGGTCTCCGCGCGGCTCGGCCGCCTGGCGGAGGGACTTCCGGGAGAAGATACCGCCGCCATCCTGCTGGAGGGCGAAGACGGCTTCATCGCAACGGCCGATGGCTGCCTTGTGGCGCCCGGCTATCCACCGCTCCATGGCGACCGGCTGGAGGTCATTGGTTCGAAGGGCACGATTGTGATGGAGCTCAACCGCATTTTCATTCTGGGTGAGGAGGACGCGGCCGAGGAGGTCGATCTGCTCGGCCGCTATCAGGAATGTTTCGATATCGCCATGGGCGATTTCATCGCCGGTCTTGATGCGGGAACGCCCTTCGAAACCGACCGGCTGGACAATCTTGAAACCTTGCGCCTGATGGAAAGTGTCTACGGCGCCGCCGGAGTGCAGGTGGCGGCATGAACAATCCCACCGGAACTCTGACCCCGAAAGTCGACCTTGCGAAAGTCGATCGCCTGTTCGACATTGCCGGCCTGCGCGTGTTCATCCCCGGCGGATATGGCGCGCTCGGTGAGGCCATCGCGCTCGCCATGGCGCGCCTCGGCGCCGAGATTGCGGTTGCTGGACCGGCGGAAGACAAGGCGAGGGCCCTTGCCGGGCAGATATTGGACAATGGCGGCAAGGCGCATGGGCTGGTGCTCGACGTCCGGGATGTGGCATCGATCCGGTCCTGCACGGATGAGGCGGTCTCGCTGATGGGCGGCATCGACGTGCTGGTGAACTGTGTCGGTATTCAGCGCGAACAGGCGTTGATGGAGGTGACCGAAGAGACATTCGACGAGGTCTATCAGACCAACCTGAAATCGGCGATGTTCCTCGGCCAGTCAGTGGCGCGGGATCAGATCGCCCGCGGGGAGGGCGGGCGGCAGATCCACCTTCTGTCGGTGCGCTCGCAGCTCGCCCTGCGCGGGCGCGGCTACTCGGCCTATTGCGCCACCAAGGGCGGCCTTGTCATGCTGGCAAAACAGCACGCGATGGAACTTGCCCCCTACGGCATCACTGTCAATGGCGTTGCGCCGACATTCATCCAGTCCGACCGGATCCGCCCGCATTTGGAAAAACCTGCCTTCCGCGATCTCATCGTCGAGCGCAACCCCATGGGCCGCATCGGCAATCCGCTGGAAGTTGCCGGTCAGGTCATCACCTTCGCCGCCGCCGCGGGCAGCTACATGACCGGACAGGTCGTCTATGTGGACGGCGGCGTGACGGCATCGCAATGACCGGACCCTTGCGCTCCTCCAGATGGTTCGACACGGACGACCTGCGCGGTTTCGGGCATCGCTCGCGGCTGATGCAGATGGGCTATGCCCCGGAAGACTGGCAGGGCCGTCCCGTCATCGCCATCGTCAATACCTGGTCGGACATCAATCCCTGCCACGCGCATTTCCGGCACCGTGTCGAGGATGTCCGGCGCGGCGTCCTGCAGGCGGGTGGGTTTCCGATCGAACTGCCCGCCCTGTCGCTTTCGGAAAATTTCGTCAAACCCACGACGATGCTCTACCGCAACCTTCTCGCCATGGAGACGGAAGAACTGCTGCGCTCCCATCCGGTGGATGGCGCCGTGCTGATGGGCGGCTGCGACAAGACCACGCCAGGCCTTCTGCTCGGCGCCATTTCCATGGACCTGCCCGCCATCTTCCTGCCGGCCGGGCCGATGCTGCGAGGCAATCTGCGCGGCGAGGCGCTGGGGTCCGGGTCGGACACCTGGAAATATTGGGACGACCGCCGCGCCGGAAAGATCAGCGCCGAGGAATGGCAGGCCGTTGAGGCCGGGATCGCCCGCTCCTACGGCCATTGCATGACCATGGGAACCGCGGCGACAATGACGGCGATCGCCGATGCCCTGGGGTTTTGCCTCACCGGATCCTCATCGATCCTGGCGGCCGATGCCAATCATATTCGCATGGCGGCCGCCTGCGGCCGCCGGGCCGTGGAGATGGTGCGGGAAGACCTGTGTCCCTCGGCATTCCTGTCTACCGCATCGTTCCGGAACGCGCTGGCCGTCGCCATGGCGATGGGATGTTCGACCAACGCCATTATCCATCTGACAGCCCTGTCGCGGCGGGCGGGATTCCCCCTGAACCTGGACGATTTCCATGCGGCCGGGCAGCGCATTCCTGTTCTCGCCAATATCCGGCCGTCGGGCGAAAAATACCTCATGGAGGATTTCTTCTATGCCGGCGGCCTCAAGGCGCTGATGGTCGAAATGGGCGATTTCCTGGATGGCAGCGCCAGGACGGTTTCGGGCCGCACGATCGGCGAGGAAATCGACGGCGCGCAGACCTTTCTGCCCGATGTAATCCGGCCGCGTGACAATCCCGTCTCCCGCGAGCCTGCCATGGCCGTGCTGCGCGGCAATCTGGCACCCGATGGCGCGGTCATGAAGCCTTCCACCGCCGATCCGCACCTGCTCAAACATCGCGGCCCGGCGCTTGTCTTTGACAGCTATGCCGAAATGAAGGCCAGGATCGACGATCCCGCTCTCGCGGCGACCCCCGACACGGTGCTGGTGATGCGCGGCGCCGGGCCGCAGGGCGGGCCGGGCATGCCCGAATGGGGCATGCTGCCGATCCCGAAATACCTGCTTGAACAGGGGGTGCGCGACATGCTGCGCATATCCGATGCGCGGATGAGCGGCACGAGCTACGGCGCCTGCATTCTGCATGTCGCGCCCGAGGCCCATATTGGCGGGCCGCTCGCCCTGGTGCGCACCGGCGACACCATCATCGTCGATGCCGCCAAGGGCGTGCTGGCGATGGACGTGCCGCAGGATGCGCTGGAGGCGCGCCGCGCGCAATGGACCCCGCCGGACTCGAAGTTCGGCCGCGGCTATGGCTGGGCCTATGCGGCCCATGTGCTCCAGGCCGACAAGGGCTGTGATTTCGACTTTCTTGAAACCGGCTTCGGCGCCGCGGTGCCGGAGCCCGAGATCCTTTGAGCCAAAGGCGGATATGATGACCCGGACCATGCAACCCAAGCTTCTGATCGGCGGCGCGTTCCGCACAACCGGCAGCGCCGAACCCATCGCGGTCATCAACCCCTGCAATGGCGAAACCCTGTGGGAACAGCCCGCCTGCGGCGAATCGGACGTCGCCGAGGCGCTGTCCCATGCCCGCGCCGCGATGAAGATCTGGCCGGAGATTCATGGCTGGGAACGGGGCCGTATCCTGCGCAGCATCGCCGACGAAATGCGCGCCCGGACCGATGAGATTGCCCGGGCCCTGTCCCTTGAAATCGGGCGGCCCTATGCGCAATCGGCCGGGGAGGTCGGCGCCGCGATCGAGCAATTCGAATGGTATGCGGGCGAGGCCGAGCGGCTTTTCGGCGACACGATCCCCTCACGCCAGGGCGGGCGGCTGCTGATCGAGTCCGAACCGGTCGGCATCACCGCGGCGTTCACGGCCTGGAACTTCCCGGTCAACCTGCCTTGCCGCAAGATCGCTCCGGCACTGGCGGCCGGCTGTCCGATCCTGGTGCGGCCGTCCGAGCAGGTGCCGATGACGACGACGCTGATCGCCGAGGCCATTGTAGCCGCCGGTGTCCCGGACGGCGTTTTTCAACTCCTGCTTGGCCGGGCCGAGGCGATCTCGCCCCCCATCATGGCCGCCGACGAAGTGCGCAAGATTTCCCTGACCGGCTCCACCCGCGTCGGCCGGGTGCTGATGGCCGAGGCCGCGAGCACCGTGAAGCGCTGCTCGATGGAACTGGGCGGTCATTCACCGGTGGTCGTCTGCGCCGACAGCGATGTCGAATCCGCCGCCGTGCAATGCGCCGGTTTCAAGTTCCGCAATGCTGGCCAGGTCTGCATTGCGCCGAACCGCTTTTATGTCGAGGACAGCGTGGCCGACCGTTTCATCGCCAAAATGAAGTCCGAGGCCGAGGCGCTTGTTGTCGGCGACAGCCAGGATCCGAACACCACGATGGGCCCGCTGACCCTGGCCTCGGGCCGGGAAAAGGTCGAGCGGCTGATCGACGACGCCGTCCGGCAGGGGGCGAAGCTGGTCACCGGCGGGTCGCGGCCGGCGGACAGGAATGCCGGTTTCTTTTTCAGCCCGACGATTCTTGCCGATGTGCCCGATGATGCGCAGATCATGAGCGAGGAGCCGTTTGGCCCGGTCGCGCCGATTGCCCGTTTTACCGATTTCGACGACGCCATTGAGCGGGCGAACAAAACCCCCTATGGTCTGGCGGCCTACGCCTTCACCGGCAGTCACGCCAGGGCCGAGGCACTTTCCAGGAGGCTGCACGCAGGGATGGTCGGCGTCAACACATTCATGATTGCCCATGCCGAGGCGCCGTTCGGCGGCATCGACCACTCCGGCATGGGCCGCGAAGGAGGCCGCGAGGCGATCAGGGATTACCAGAACACAAAACTTTCTCACATTATGGCATCCTGAACCGTGTCCGATATTCTAAATCCGCTGCGTCGTGTCTGGTCCAAAAACAGGACGGCGCTCAATGCCTGGGTCGCCGTCCCGTCCATTCTGAGCGCCGAGGCAATGGCCTCGGCCGGATGGGACGCGATGACGGTCGATATGCAGCATGGAACCGCGGACTACGCCGATCTGCTGAGGCTCCTGCCGATCATCGAGAAATCCGGCGCCGCGCCAATGGTTCGGGTGCCGTGGGTGGACGAGGCCCATATCATGCGGGCGCTCGACGCCGGCGCTCTCGGCATCATCGCACCGATGATCCAGAATGCGGCGGATGCCGAGCGACTGGTGTCGGCCTGCCATTATCCACCGCAGGGCGGCCGCAGCTTCGGCCCTGTCCGGGCGCGCCTTGCCTGGGGTAACGACTATCCTGCCCGGGCCAACGAGGAACTCGTCGTGCTCGCCATGATCGAGACAGCCGAAGCGGTTGACGATCTCGAAAACATCCTGGCCGTCCCCGGCCTGACCGGCGTCTATATCGGACCGGCCGACCTGTCGGCCGCGCATGGACACACGCCGGGCTTCGATCCCACGGAACCTGAAATCGTCGAACTGATCGAACACATCCGCTCCAGGACCGCCAAGGCGGGCCTGAAATGCTGCCTCCACTGCGGCACGCCATCCTACGCCAGGGAGGCCGAGGCCAAAGGCATGGAAATGGTCACCATCAGCTCGGATGCGCGATTTGTCGAGGCGGGCGCAAAGCAGGTGATTGCGGAGTTTCGGCAGTAGGCCCGGGAGTGACCCGGCCGTTTTTCAACTTGATCCACCAATCTGAGTTCCAGACGGAACACGGGTTGAGGGATCAAGCAACGGCCTCCGCCTGACGGGTGCGCTCCAGTACGTCATCGAACATGGTCAACGGCGGATAGGACATCGGATCGGTGATGACGTCGATCAATACCGGTTTCTCGGAGCCGATTGCCCGTTCCAGCACGGATCGCAATTCCGCGGGATCCTTGACCGAATGGGCTTCGCAACCGCACGCTTCGGCAATGGCGGCGTGGTCCACTTCACTGAAATAGCAAGCACCGGTGTGTCGGCCGAATTTCACATGTTCGGCATCCTTCTGATAGCCGAGCGTGCCGTTGTTCAAAACGATCATGACGACTGCAATCTCCTCCCGAACGGCGGTTTCGATTTCCGACCAGACGTGAGCAAAGCCGCCATCGCCGGCCAGACAAATCACAGGGCTGGCGGGATTGGCGAGTTTGGCGCCGAGTGCCATCGGGAACCCCCAGCCGAGGCCGGCCAGCCCACGCGGCGTGATGAAGCGCATGCCTGGTCGTTGCGAGGACAAATGGGCATTGATCCAGACGGAGGAGTAGCTGGCATCCGCAACCAGAATGCTGTCCGGTTTCAGGAGCGTGTCGAGCTCGCCGAGAACCCGTTCGGGAAGGATGGGGATCGCATCACTCCGCGATGCCGCGCTGGATTCCTCGGCATTGCGATTGCGCGCCTCGGCGATGACCGCTTCAAACCGGGTGCGGGTTTGGTTTCGCTTCGTGCGATCCTGTTTCTCCAACGCTTTCACAAGCGCTTCCAGGGTCAGTTTTGCGTCGCCTACAAGCCGAAGGGCAGGATAATTGCGACCGATCTCATTGCCGTCGACATCGATGTGAATGATCTTGGCCGACTTCGGATAAAGGCTCCAACTGTCTGTACCGTTCTGATTGGTTCTTGTGCCGACCAGCAGGATCACATCTGCGTCAGTCACCATCGTCTTCAGATGCTTGCCGATCGATCTCGAACCCATAACATTGCCGACCAGCCCGATCGAAAGCGGATGATGATTGGCCACGGCTCCTTTTCCCATCATCGTGGTTCCCACGGGTATCCCGTGCGCCTCCTGCAACTGAGCAAGGGCATCGGTCGCGCCCGAGGAATGGACACCGCCGCCGGCGATAATCACAGGGCGATCGGCTTGAGATAAAAGGGCTGCTGCCTCTGTAATTCGTTCCGGAGTTGCGGTCGAACGGTCTAGCGGCCATGTTCCAAGACCCGTCATGTCCCCGATCTTTCCGAACGCGATGTCTTCCAGCAGAACATCAGCCGGGAGCATCAGCGCCACCGGGCCGGGACGACCGGTCGTTGCCGCCGTGATCGCCTGGCGCAGATAATCGTCGATCCGGTTGGGGTCGTTCACCACGCGCGCCCATTTCGTACACGATGCAAACAGGCCGGTATGATCGAGTTCCTGGAATGCGTTCCTGTCAGTGTGATTGCGTGGCACCTCCTGGACAAGCGCAAGCACGGGTACGCTGACCTTCAGAGCCTCGGCAAGCGGGGCAACGAGCAAGGCTGCGGCCGGTCCGTTTTGCGCGCAGACAACACCGATCTTGCCGGACGTTCTTGCATAGGCGTCAGCCATTGCGCCTGCCGCGTTTTCGGTTCGATAGGTGATTTGGCGGATGCCTGCATCCTCTGCTGCCAGCACCAGGGCGCTTGGCAGGCTTTGGCTGAACATGATTTCAACGCCGATCTTTTTCAGGGATGCGGCGATTCGTGCTGCAACGTTAGGCATCGCGTTCGTCTCACAATTCTTTGTGTTGAACCAGTCGGTTTGGGGCGGTCGACCGGGGTGCATTTTATCGGGCGGGCCCCGTTCATTTCGAAAACCTCACAAGTTTCAGCCGCAAATGGTCCTGAAACCGCCAATCCTTGCAGATTTCCATCGCTCGTTTCCCGTGGACCGAGAGTGGCTAGATCATTCGGGCGGGAAGCCAGAGAGCAATCACTGGCAATGCAAACAGGAGCGCAATGACCACGAGATCGACAAAGGCAAAAGGAACGATACCCCTGAACACGACCTCGACGGGAACATCATCGGCTGCTCCGGCGACGACGAATGCGTTCACTCCAACCGGAGGTGTAATCAGGCCCAATTCGCACATCTTTACGATTAATATGCCGTACCAGATGCCATCGTAGCCGAGCCCGGTAACGACCGGATACGTCAGCGGAACCATGATCGCCATGATGGAAAACGAGTCGAGGGCCATGCCAAGCGGGATGCAGATGAGAAGGATGCAACCCACGATCAACCAGGCCGGGACAGCCAGATCCGTGGCCCAGGATATGAAGGCTTCGGGCAGGCCCGATAAAACCAGCATGAAGGAAAAAACCGAGGCGCCGATCACGATCAAAAAAATCATGGCCGAGGTCGACACCGCCTCACGCACTGCCGCCGAAGATTTTGCGAGAACCACCGAGCGTCCTTCATGGCGAAGCTCGATGACCATAAAGAAGCAAGCTGCTAAGGCGCCGATACCTGCAGCTTCGCTGCTCGTGAATACTCCCGTGTAGATGCCTCCGACCACGATGAGGAACAGAATGATCACGCGCCCGAGGCCCCGGTACGGCAATGGATCTTTGCTGATATCGGTCAAACCCTCATCAGGCGATTGGATCTTACGTGCTCTGTTTCTTCCATCGATCGATCGAGCCGCCAAGAAAACATAGGCAGCGATTGCCGCGGCGCTGATTAATCCGGGAATAATGCCCGCGATTAAAAGTTTCCCGATGGATTCCCCCGACAGGATTCCATAGAACACCAGCAACACGCTCGGCGGTATCAACACCCCAAGCGTTCCCGAGGTAGCCACGATGCCTGCGGCCAAATGCTTCGGATACCCGCTATCGGTCATTTGCGAAATTGACATTCGCGCAAATGTCGCGGCTGTCGCAACGCTGGATCCCGACACCGCCGCAAAGCCTGCACAACCGGCAATAGTCGCCAGCCCTATACCTCCAGGCAGGTTGCGAAGGTGATGGCGCGCAACACTGAAGACTTGCTCCGCAATCCGTCCGTGAACCGCCAACGCACCCATCAAAATGAAAAGCGGTATCACAGCCATGGATATCGAATTGGTGGACGTGAACGGAGCAGCGCCAAATGCACCGTCCAAAGGTCGCATTCCTCCGAGGAGGTAAACTCCCAACCCGCCGGCTCCTAATAGAGAAAGAGCAACCGGCACCTCGAAGAGCAGAAGGCCAAACAGGACCACAGTCGAGACAATGACAACGAACTCTGATTCCATCGGAAAACTATCTCACCATGACCATTTTGATCGAAATCAGTAACTTCCTTAGGAAAACAATCAGAAGAAGAATAAACCCCAAAACAATCAGAGCCCGGAACGGCCAGATCATGACCTGAAGCGAAGTCGGCAAGACCTCTTTGCTTTCATATGAACGCAGCGCTCTGATCCAGCACGCGCGAATGACGAAACAAAGAATGAGACTACTGATTAAGTAAGAAATTGATCGGATGGCCGCAGCGGCACGTTTTGAAACGACATTTGTCAAAAGTCGCATTCTGACATGCGCTTCTTCCACTTCCGCCTCGGGCAAGGCCGCGAACACCGCAACGACAACCCCCAAAGCACCGACGTCCACCACGCCTGGTACAGGGTAGGTGAACACTGCCCGCGACACCACGTTAATGCCGGTTCCCAAAGCCAGCATACTGATGACCATGGCGCTCAGAATAGCGAGTGCTGATATTGAGAGTTTAAGCAGCATTTGAGAAGCTCGCCTCTGTGCGCCATGGCGGTTCGGTCATGCGCGGTCAGTTACCGTATAATAATCCTGTCCGCAGATCATCTTGCGGCGGTTACTGTCTAGCGCGTTCGCAGATCCCGAATGCTGATTGCCAATTGCTGTCTTCCGAATACTTGTCAATCAGCTCCTGGTATCGTTTGTGGAATTGCATTGCATGTTCAACATCGCCGGTGGATTGAGCCCATTCGTCAAGCAGGCTCTGCCCGACGGCTGATTTCCACTCCTCGATCGCTGCCTCGGACCACATCTCAAACTGCCCGCCATTTGCAACCATATCCACACATTGAGGCTGAGAGTTTGATGCATAGATTTCAGCGACCTGATTCAACATGGCTTCCACGGCCTGCTCCATGGCTGATCGCGCAGTGTCCGTCAGTCCTTCCCAGACATCAGTTGAAATCACGATATTCATGTGCGCAACGGCGCCGACTCCGGGATTGTGCATGTATGGTGCGACTTCATGCAGTTTTATGTCGTAGATACCTTCAAAATTCAGTCCATATCCATCGACAACACCGCGCTGCAGCGCTTCGTACAACTCGCCATATGGCACACCAACAGGCTGTGCACCTGCGCCCGATATCGCGTCTTGCCAGGCACCCACTGCGCGAATTTGCAGACCCGACAGATCGTCGATGTTTTCGTATTTGTCCGCAGAGCCGATCAGCACGACGTCGAGCGGTATTGCGGAAAGCATATGAACACCTTGACGTTCGTATTCCGCTCTGAATTTCTCATCTTCGCGATAGAGGTCATTCATGGCGCGTGCTGCCGCCTCGGCATTATAGGCCTGGAACGGAACGGTGATCAGCTGTGAAATCGGCAATTCTCCGGGGTGCACCGGTGAGGATGTCTTACCCAGATCCGCTCGCCCGTCGCCCACGCCGGGCATGATCTCGGGAAGCGGAAGCAGCGCGCCGCCCCAGGTGATCCGGACAGAGACTTCACCATCAGAGAGTTCATTGACTTGGTCCACCCAATACTCGGCAGCCTGTGCTGCTGGGTGTGCTGAACCCACACCACCGGCAAATCTGAGGTTGAAATCTTGCCCTTGTGCCGCTGTGGCAAAGACAGCCCCGAAAAGCACCGCGGTTATCTGAAGCCCGTATTTTTTTGTATTCGCCAACATTCTGCACTCCCTTTTTTAAGTTTCTGACGCGCCCCTCCATGATCTCTCGGCGCATCTTGTCCTCTTTTGGATTCTTCCCCGACGAGGACCCGACGGTTTCACCAGACGGTCCGCAGACCTTGCGTGTGAGGGGCTGCGGCTGTCGTGATAATCGATATTTGATATAGCATCTTTTGGGCTTGTCAACCCTTCTGTTGTGGCAGTTGGAACGCCGGAGAGATTGGATTGGGGTTGCCGGACGGGCAGGGAGCTTTGAACGAATTCTCGCCTCAGGCGCAGCAATGATCGCGACTGCCGGAATCACAGATCCGGTCGGCAACTCAAGGACTGACCGCGCGGATGAAGCCACGTGGTAACACAGTGGCCATCGAATGACGGGGAACGGGCTCTCAAATGGGTAGTGTGCCGGGTTATGCCGTTTCGCTGTTGTACAAGCGCACCGGAATGGTGCGTGTCTTACTTCGCCTCCAGTTGGCAAAACTCTGAAACGGCTTCAACGATTTGGGAGATCTCATGATTGCCCATAGGCGTCGACAGGCAGGCGCTTGTTAATGGAGAAATCCAAATTCCGGAACCGAAAAGGAAATTCGATAGCTCCCGCATCCTGTTCCTTTCCTCGGGGGACTGGTGGAACGAGCGATAATCCTTTGGGGCAATGTCTTTCGGATGAATCCGAAATAGCGACCCGAGCCCCGTAACGGAGAAGCGTGCACCCGTTCTTTTGAACGCCTCCGATAGCCCCGCTTGAAGGCGCTGATTGAGGCGCGACAGATTTGCATATGCTTCTGGAGTTGCGTGCCTGACAGCGGCGATCCCCGCGCACAAAGAAATGGGATTGGCAGAGAAAGTTCCTCCTTGTGGAACCTCTGGAGAACCGTTTTCGCTGCTGAAGACCGACATCAGCTCTGAACTGCCGCCAATTGCTCCGATCGGCAGGCCTCCGCCAATTGTCTTTCCGACCGTTATCAAATCCGGCGAAAGTCCGAAAAAGCTGGAGGAGCCATGGTATGCGACTCGAAGGCTCAGAACTTCATCGCAGATTAGGACACAGGAATACTTTTCCCGCATTACGTGAATTGCTTCAACAAACTCAGGACTGACGCCGAACAGACCAGCCCGACTTGGCATTGGGTCCAGCAGGATGCATGCGACCTGATCACCTTGCTCGGCAAAAATATCCCTCAGCAGTTCCGCATCATTCAGTTTGCCAACAACAATGTCGTCCAGGACATATTCAGGAGTGCCCGCGGCGTAGGCACGCACCGTTGGTCTTCCTTCTCCCCAGTTTTCCGGAGCATTGTTTTCACTTGCTTCCGCCCAATCGTACCCGCCGTGATAACATCCCTCGAATTTCAGGACTCTGGTCCTTCCGGTGAACGCGCGGGCGGCCTTGATTGCAAACATCACCGCTTCGGTACCGGTGGTAACAAATCGGACCTTTTCAATTGCCGGAATACGTTCGCAAAGCAATTCGGCGAGTTCGACCTCCAGTTCAGTGGGGTTTGCGTAGCATGAACCAACGGATATCTGGTCTCTCACCGCATCAACAACCGGTGCAAAATTATGTCCGTGCAACAACACGGTATAATCGCCTACGAGATCCAAAAATCTTCTGCCATCGACATCATAGGCGTACGCCCCTTCCCCTTTCGACATGTAAAGGGGCGTAGGAATGCGATCCACGGTCATGCGGGTGGTGCCGCCAGGCATGACCTTCAAGGCACGATGATACAAGGATTCGGAGACCGGGCCTGGAGCAAAGCGATTGGTCACTTTATCTCCACCCTGCCTGCAGGATGCTTCGATTGCTTTTCTGTCGGGAGCCCTGCGTTGCGCGAGCGCAATGCGACATTAACGACTTCGGTTCCTTCCTCGATGTCGCGTTTTATTGATTCAATCGCCTCTTCTTCTTCACGGTTCGCCAGAGCATCAAGGAGGCGATTGTGCCAAGGTATCTTTGACCGATCTTCTGAGATTTCCGGATATAAATTGTTGAGAGATGGACCAATTTGCAGCCAAAGCGTTCTAACGATTCGTTCGAGTTCCGGCATATCTGCAAATCTCACCACCGCCATATGGAATTTTTCATTTGCCACGAGCACTTTGGCAAAGTCCTTCTCACGATATTTTTCTTCCATGAGTTGATTCAGTTTGCGCAGGCGCTCGATTTGAACTGCAGTCGCATGGCGCGCGACCTCACCGGCGGCCATGCCCTCCAGTTGCATTCGGATCCGGGCGATCTCCGTTATCTTCTCGGGGGACCGAATTGGCACAATGATCGTCTTCGGCGACAACGCCTCCAGTACACCCTCGGAAACCAAACGAGCGACAGCTTCTCGGGCAGGTGTAAAACTGACCTTCAACGTCTTGGCAACTTGGCGCGCTGCAACCTTGTCACCCGGCACGAAATGGCCACCCATCAGCGCTGCGCACAGCTGATCATAGACGGCATCAGCCAGTGTTGTTTCCCGGATGATCGGTTTCATTTGGAGCTACCTCCACTCATCTCTACAATTCGATAACGCTGCGTTTCCTGAACAGCGTGCTCATTCCATTGACAAACCATAGATATCCCGTGCGGCCGATGTTGAGATCAAGCCATCCGCCAAATCGCGCCTCACAAGGTCCCTGCAACGGTCCTTAGGGTCACCAAATCCGCCTCCACCTGCCGAGCTGATCTCCAGTGTCAAAGGACCCAAAGTCCTCACCCCGTATTGCGGGATTTCCTCGACTTGCCCGGTCGACAAGGCAATGTTCAGGTGGCCGCTTGCACCGCTATTGCCACCATTGACTCCGAACCCTGTGGGTGTCCGAATTCCTTCACCTCGAAACGAGTACTCTGCCTCCTCAAAGATCTCCACCACATAGTCGACTCCGGCACCTCCGCGATATTTGCCTGGGCCCGCAGCATCTTTGCGGAATTCCTGTTTTGAGATTTTTACCGGATAGAGCTGCTCGTAGACTTCCACATTTGGAATGGGCATGCCGCCCAAAGTACAGAGTTGACCAATCGTGTTGAAGCCGTCTCGCCCGTCAACAGCGCCGCCACCCGCGGACGCATGCCAATGATACATGACGTAGCGGCTCCCGCCTTCTCGCTTCCCCGCGCTGACACAATGGGAGGTCTTTCCCCAGCCCGCGCACGCTCGCATTGGCAATGCTTCTCCCAATGCCTTCCAGCACGCATGCACAATTTCACTTGTGGGATGGACGGTGTTCATCGTCATTGGCGCCGGCGGTCGCGCGTTAACCACCGTCCCTTCCGGCGCAATAATCTCGATGTTCCTGAATGCCCCATGGTTTCTTGAGACTTGGGCTGGAAAGAACGACAAAACGGCCATGTACACGGCCGAATGCGTATTGGCCAGCGAGCTGTTCTTGAACCCATCGATCTGGGCCGAGCTGCCGCTGAAATCAAAAAGCAGTATGCCGTTTTCAACTTTGAGATTACACAGGACCTCGACCTCTGTATTGCTGAATACATCATTGTCTGAAACATCCGATCCAGCATATTGTCCTTCTTCAATCATCATGATCTCAGATTTCAGCTGCCTCTCTGCCAGGTCCATTATGTCGGCAAACGCTTGATCAAGTTTGAGACTGTCATACTCGGAGCAGAGTATAGAAAATTTGTCATGCCCAATAACCGTGGAGCCCAGCATTGCGCGCAAGTCTCCATCCATGAGTTCCGGATATCGTGTGTTGAGAAGCAACAGGCGCCAAAGATCCGGTCTGATCTTGCCATCGACCACCAAACGCAGAACCGGCAATCGGATCCCCTCATGAAAGATCTCTCTTGCTTCGGCATTGTATGTTCCGGCCGCTCCGCCCCCGATATCGGATTGATGCGCTCTGTTGCAAACGAAACCCCGCAGCGCGGAACGGTCGAATACCGGCCTGATCATTGTCCAGTCGGGAAGATGGTTCCCTCCTGCCTCGTAGGGATCACTGAGCAGAAAGACATCACCCTCAGCCATCTCCTCTGCAAAATCTCTGATCACGGCTTCTACGGCGAATGTGCCGCCACCCGTGTGAATCGGCACGCCGTCGGCAACCGATAAAAGCCTGCCGAGATTGTCCGTTATGAAGCACGAAAAGTCGTGCGACTCGCTGAAAATCGGACTTCTTGCTGTCCTCGACATGACCCATCCCATCTGGCGGGCAATCTGGTCGAGTTTCTTTTGCAACAGGGCCGCTCCAATCGCATCAAAGGTCATCGCTGTCTCCTGGTTGATGAATATCAAGCTTCAGATCCAGGGTCGGAAGGACCGTCAGGCGATCACCGCTCTGCAGAAAGATTGTGGTTGTCGAGGCTTCTAGGATACAGGGCCCCTGCAATGTTACGCCGACGGGAGGATGATCGAAATTGTGAACTGCAATGGAGCGCCACTTCTCGGTTCCGTTCAAATAGACCTGTCTTTGCGAGCCATCCGGGTATCTCGGGGATCGATTTTTCTCTTGAACACCGCCACTCTCTAACGCATCGAATTCGGTGATTTCTCCCAGCAAAGACAAGTTAATGCTCCGTACGCGGATAGCGCCATTGGGAATATTGTATCCGAACGTATCTGAGTATTGTCTGGTGAATTGCTTTTCTATCTCTTCCGGTATGACATCTATATCAGTCATATCGACAAGGAGTGAATGTTGCTGCCCGGAATACCTTATATCCGCTGTTTTCTTGGGGTGTATCGATTTGAAATTGAGCCCCTCGGATCTGATTCTACTGTTTGCCTGAATCTCTAAATCGTCGAAAGCCAGGCGAATTGCCTTCGCCGAATCGTCATCCAAAGGTGACTCGATCGGTTGCCCAAGATCGATCCGGACATCGGTGGTGCACATACCAAAAGCACACATCACACCCGCAAATCTCGGTACGATGACCTTCCGTATTCCCAAATGACGCGCTACCGAGGAGGCATGCAGGGATCCCGCGCCACCGGCGGAGATCAATACAAAATCACTCGGATTGAGCCCCTTGTTGACAGTCACGGCCTCCATGGCATGCACAATATCCTGGACCGCCATCTTGATGATCCCATGTGCGGCCTGCTCCATGTTCACACCGAGCGGGTTTGCGATCTTGTTTTGAATGGCAGCACGTGCCTTGTCCGGATCCATATTGAGCACGCCGCCTGCGTACCTGCCTGGCCGGAGCCTGCCGAGGGCGAGCTGAGCATCCGTTATCGTGGGTTGTTCTCCTCCGAGACCGAAACAAGCCGGGCCTGGATTGGCACCCGCCGCTGCTGGCCCGACAAATAGGGTCCCACCTGCGTCAACACCTGCGATAGTACCGCCACCGATTGCTGCAGTGTGAATATCCACGGAAGGCGTAAGCAGTGGATAGCCCTCGATGTTTAGCTCTGTTGTCTCACTGGCCTTGCCATCACTTATGAGTGCGATGTCGCAGCTCGTACCGCCAATCTCCATCGAGAGAAGATTTGGCAGAACGAGTTCCTGTGCATGATATTTGAGGGCGGCAACACCAGCGGCCGGTCCTGAGAGCAGCAAGCGGTTTGGAAATCGTTCGATTTGATCGACAGTCACCACTCCGCCATTGCTTTGCACAAGCAATAGCGGACATTTGAGGCCAAGCCTTTCCAGGTCCCCGGCAAGCCTTTTAAGGTAAGGCACGACCCTTGGACCGACGTAGCAGTTCAGGACCGTGGACGACGTCCGTTCATATTCACCTAAATGCGGGCAAACCTCTGACGACACGCTCACCCATAATTCAGGAAACGCGTTGGAAATGATGTCGCGGCAGATGTTTTCATTCCCGGGATCAACGACGCTGTTCATGAACGCCACTGCAATTGCGTTGCAGCCTTTGCTCACCAGGGTGTCGCATTGCTCGAGGATTTCGGATTCCTCGGGCTTTCTCTCAATTGCGCCACCGGAGCGTGTTCGTTCACCGACCGGCAGCCTCAAAGACCTCGGGACCAGCGGAGCCGGCCAAGGTGTCCGGTGATCCCACATATTCTCGCGATAGCCACGTCTTATCTCCAACGTGTCTCGAAACCCGGCCGTACAAAGCAGTCCTACTTTCGCGCCTTTTCGCTCAAGAAGCGTGTTTGTAGCGATCGTGGTGCCGTGTACGAAACAATCTACGTTGTCCAGCAAAGCTGATAGTTCCAGCTGTAGCTTTTGTGCCCCGAGCTCAAGGGCATGAAGCACACCTTGGCTCGGATCACCTACATTGGTGGGGGCTTTGATCACCGTAACACGCCCCCCGCCGCTGACAATCACAAGGTCGGTGAATGTGCCACCGACATCGACGCCTACATGGAGACTTCGATCCATGGCTGCTCCCTGCTTTTTTGATATTTGATATGCCGATCAAATCTGTGTCAACCTAAAATATTATCAGGTGACAGGCAACAAGAAACTCTCGGTTTTGCTCCGAAAATCCGTTCGGTGGGACAACGCCTCGCAAATTCCCGGTTAGTCTCTTGGCGTTCCGGAAGGAAATGACAACTTGGGAAGGTTGAGTCCGGGCGAATGAAATGCCGGTCAAGGGCGGGCAGGTCAACACGCAACCCGCCGGAAGCACGGTGAGCCACGCCGTAAGCTGCACCACAAACTGGGACCCGATCGAGACAGGGATGGTTTGGCTGGGGAACCTGGATTCGAACCAGGACTAACGGAGTCAGAGTCCACTTTTCCAGCAAGATAAGGTGTTGTTTTTGTTGCTTCCATCGTCTCAATCCGCGCGGCCCTGTGCCGGTTTTTGTGCGGCCACTTCGCGGGCGACCGCCTCTTTTTCGAGAAAGGCATAGCGCTGTTCGGTGACCAATACACTGCTGTGACCGAGTAGCGTGGAGACCTCTTGCATGGTGCGCTTGTCTCTTTGAAGCCACCGGCAGCCGGCTGTGCGCCGCAGGTCATGCCATTCCAGATCTGCCAGCTTTGCGCGCTTTACAGCGCCGCGAAAACCCTTCGCCATATTGTCGATTGGCTCGCCCGGTCGACGCCCGCGCATCTTACCATGTTTGTCTCGTTGTCGCGATCCTTTCATGTGCGCGAACACATTAAATGTGGCGATTCCAGCGGCCTTTTGCTGTGCCTGGATTTGTGCGAGATTTTGTGCCGACCGGGGAGGCAATGGCACCACACGGCTATGGTGGTTTTTCGTGTCTGTCGTGGTGTAAATCGTGCCGTCGTTGAAATCGATCTGCGGCCATGTCAGCGAGAACATTTCGCCGCGTCGAAGGCCGGTATCTATCGCCAACTGAATGGCACGGCTAACAGCCGGTGTCGCCTTGGCAAGCAAATTTGCTTCTTCCACTTCGGATAGATATCGTTTACGGGCTGGCGATTCTGTCAGGCCCCGCTTGGCCCGTCTGCGCAAGAACGCGGGCACCGGATTCTTCCCGTCGTCGATCCACTCGCGATCCTCGCAAAACGCAAAGACGGACGACAGGCAGGCGAGATCACGGCGGATTGTGGGACTGGAGACATTCATGGCACGGCGCCAGCCTTCGAAGCCGCTCATTTCGTCGCGACCGATTTCATCCAAATACATGTCGCCGAACCGGTCGCCCAGCCATTTCAGGCTAACGCCGTAGCGCGTGGCGGACGACGGTTTGAGGGTCGGCAGATACTCAACCACAAAGTGCCTCACCGCCGTTGCGAAGGCAATTCGTGGACGGTCGCCCCACGATTGGGCTTCGAGGTCTTCGAGCCATTGTTCAAGACGCCTTTTAGCAACTGATCGATCTCTTGTCTCAAGGGACTGCCTGTACTCCTTACCCTTGCGCTGGGCGCGCGCCCACCAGACGTTGCCCCGTTTGTAGATGGTCGCCATTGTGAAACCTCCCGCAATGTGGATTCGTACCACGGCCCGAATACATCAAGATCGAACATCCAACGCCCGCGCTCACCCGATGGCTGATATGCGCCGGGTATCTGGCCGGCTGCAGCTTGGCGCGTCCAGTGGCGGCTTGTAAAGCCGTACTGCTTCGCAACTGTGGATGCCGGGACCGGTTTCATTGGGTTATTCAGTTTCATCTAAGGTGTGCTGTATGGCGGCCGACAGCCCTGCCAAGGTGGTCGCAGCGCTGAATTCGGCGGTGCTTGGGAAACGTGCCCGGTCTTTTGATTGCCCAGCCTCTTTGATTTGGTTTGCTGCAAGTTCTAGGCCCTCGGCAAGCGCTTCCCAAAATTTGCGTTGTTCCTCATTCATAGCGTTTCCTTTTCTTCACGCTCGAAACACGGGCAGGCAGCGCACATGCTTTTCACCACGGACATTTTTTGTGGTGGCCACCGGAAGCTGAAATATTCGGTGACCGAGATCGGCAGCAGCGGCATTATTTCCACCGGGTATAAGCACCGATAGGCGCGG
>JANQMU010000017.1 GCA_028279875.1 Rhizobiaceae bacterium | reverse complement strand
CTCTTCGTAGTGGAGCAGGCCTTTTATGATCGCATCACCATTGTCGCCTTCAATCATCTCGTGGTGGCTCGAGATAGAAAGCTCCAGCGTGTTCTTGAAAGCAGCGTCTGCAGCGACCTGATTGCTGTGACGCACCTGTATGCTGAGATACACAATCGATATGATCACTCCAGCAACACCAATCGTTTCCGCGACAGCCGTGACCGCTTCCCAATTCATCTTGACTTCCTTTGTCGCGCGAGCGGCTTTGTCTCAGAGCCGTGGGTGGAGTTTTCCAGTGTAGCCGCGGCGCGTCAATGATAAGCAGAGGGTGATGCAACAAGGAGACACCTGATATGGCGGAGCGGGACGCCAACAATTCTCAGCCCGATACGGACACGACAGCGAAGGTTCAGCGAGCAAACCTTGGCTCCATTCGCCCCATCCTCGGCGTGAAATCATGCAAGGAAGCGGTCGAACACTATGTGGACTGGCTGGGATTTGCCATCGATTGGGAGTGGCGGCACGCACCGAACGAGCCCGCGATTATGCAGATTTCCCGCGACGGGGTGGCGATTCAGTTGCTTGAAGGAGAGGAGCACCCGCCGGGTACCTGGATTCAGATCCTGGTTGACGACATCGCGAGCCTTGAAGCCGAACTCAATCTCAAGCGGGCCAACGCCGTCAGCCTGGCGGACAATTTCCCCTATGTCCGGCAAATCAGCACGACCGACCCGTTCGGGAATCGCCTGGTCTTCGAGCAGCCGGCGACCGCGGAAGAAAAGCGCGCGATCGATGCACGAGCGGAGAAAATGCGTGCCTATATCCGCGAACACCTTGCGGCCGGATATCCCTGTCCAACGCCGGAAGAGGTCTCGGAAGCGCTCTTTGCGCCAGCGAACTTTTCGACAAAGGTGCACGCGGCCGACATCCTTTTCGAGTTTCCCGAATACGCCCGATCCAAACGCGCTGATTGACCAGCACGGCACGGTCACCGTATTTCCAACCGACGGAGAATTGGAGGAGGTTCGATATGGATCGTTTTGCTGGCGGCTGCCTGTGCGGCGCGGTTCGAATTGTGGCTTCCGGACGTCCCCGCCGGGTCGGTCTCTGCCACTGCCTTGACTGCCGCAAACATCACGGAGCGCTGTTTTATGCTGCTGCGGTGTTCCCGGACCATGCGGTGTCGGTGGAGGGCGAAACACGCGACTATGCCGGCCGGTTCTTCTGTCCCCGGTGCGGGTCGTCGGTGTTCGCGCGCACCGGGGATGAAATCGAAGTGCACCTCGGATCGCTCGATGAACCCGACCAGCTGACACCGACCTATGAAAGCTGGACCATCCGGCGCGAGTCTTGGCTGCCGCCGTTTCCGCTCGCCCACCGATATGATCGCGATCGCGAGGCCACGGATCGCCCCGAGGGATGAACCGCCGCCAGGTTTTCCGCAACGCGGTCTTGCCTGCCGCCCCGGCGACGGCTGAAGTTGCATATCTGTTTGATGCAGTTCTTGTGACGCATTGAACCGACGTCCCATGATGGCCTCGTTTTGCATCGGTGCCACCCATGTCCTAACGTCTCAATGCAGAATCAACCATCCAGCCGGGGGGGCGCGCGCCGGGATGACAAGCGAAATCGATAGCGCATACTGGGACGACGACACACATGGCGAAAGGAAACCGGCGCGATGAGTGGTGGGGCCTTGACGCGTGAAAAGACCGTCTTTGTTACGCTCATCGGGATTGCCGCCGGACTGACGGCCTTCGATGAAACGTCCCTTGGCGTTGTGCTGCCGACCCTGCAGCAGGAGTTCCAGACCACGCCCGGCGCCACGCACTGGGTTGTCAATGCCTATCTGGTGGTCATGGCGAGTCTCGTCGCCGTCAGCGGCCGGTTGGCCGATTTTCTGCCGGCGGATGTCCTGTGGCGCGCCGGCCTGGTGGTTTTCACGCTCACGTCGGTGGTAGCGGGATTCTCGCCCGATATCGGCTGGCTCATCGCCATCCGGGCGGTCCAGGGGATCGGGGCGGCCCTTATCTTCACCAGTTCGGTTGCCCTGATCGCCCAGGTCTTCGCCGACAATGAACGCGGGCGCGCTTTCGGTATCTTTTCATCCCTTGCCACCGTCCTCATCCTGATCGGTCCCGTCGCCGGCGGGCTGTTGACCGAGTTCCTGTCCTGGCGCTGGGTGTTCTGGGTGACGGTGCCACCGGCGCTGTTGTGCCTGTGGCGTTTCCGGCTGCCCTCATCACCGGCACCGGAGCGCAAGAAGAGCCGGCAGCTCGATCTTCCAGGGCTTGCCAGCCTGATCCTGTGCATCGCGACCCTGACCGTCGGCCTGATGCAGGGCGCATCCTGGGGCTGGGATTCGCCGTCCATTCTAGGCCTTTTCGCCGTTTCCATCGCAAGCGGAATCGCGTTCGTCGTTATTGAAAGCCGATCGGGTGCACCGCTGATCGATCCCGGCCTTTTTCGTGACAAGAGCGTGGCCGCCAGTCTGATGACATTGTTTATGGCACAGTACCGGCGTGTCGGGACATCCATCTATCTTGCACTGTTCCTGCGCGACGGCTTGGGGCTGTCTCCGCTGTTCGCCGGGATCGCGCTGCTGCCCGCCGTCGCCCTTCTGCCGCTCTCCACCATCGTGATCGGGCGAGCTGCGGACCGCCTCGGTGCCCGTATCGTGGTGCTCACGGGAATCGCGGTGATTGGCGCTTCCATGTCGTGGATCGCCCTGGCATCGGAAATGCGAAACTACTGGGTCCTCTTTCCCGCGCTCCTCGTCATAAGCTGTTTCGCGCCGACCATGTTCGGGCCGTCGCGCAAGGCCATGCTGCACACCCTGCCGGCGGACCGCAATGCGCAGCTCAGCGGCGTCAGCGTAACCGCCCAGATGATGGGCGCCACGCTCGCGATCAGCATCGGCAGCGTTCTACTGACCATGACCGGCGCCGTCTGGCCGATCTTCCTGGTCATGGCGCTGGCCCTGGCTGCCCTGTGGCTCCTCGCCTATTTCTGGCTTGACCGGCAGCCAGAGCAGCACCCGGGGTGAAAGGGGCGATCGGCGTCCGGAGCGCTGGCGGAGGCGCTACCGCGACGCTATTCCCGTCAATATCTCCGCAAGTCGATGCGGCGCGGAGTGAAATGGCGAGTGACTGCTGTCCAATGTGTGAATGTGCGTTACGTTGCCCATCGCGTCGTCGACGAGACGCACCATTTCCCGTTGTCCGGCGAGGGTAATGGCCCGATCTTGCGTGCATTCGATATAGTGCCTTGCGACACGGCCGAAATTCGGTTGGCTGACTATTGAGGGCACAGCCACCACCTGAGCAGGCTCGTCGGGATGAAGGTGGGCCACGGCGCTGGCGAACTGCCCATCATTCAGATCGGCAAAGAATGCCGCTTTGAGTTTGGCCAGATAGCGCGCATCGTCCGATCCGACATCGATCCGAAGCGCCCCTGTTTTTTCGGGATCCGCCATGAAGAGTTCGGGCACAAGCGCGTCGGTCATGAGGTCGTGCCGTATCATCTCAATGGGCAACATGCGCGGCGGCAGCAGGAAGGCGCTCACATAGACGGCGGCCGCAACGTCATCGGGGACGGCCTCGACGAGCGGGGAAACGGTGATCCCGCCAAGTGAGTGCCCGACAATGACGGCCCTGCCGCCGGTCTGCGCATTCAAGGCGCGAAGCGCGGCGATGGCCGCCGCGGTTCTTTCCTCCTGGCTGACTCCGGCATTGGGTGACGGTTCCGCCCCGAACGCGGCATGGTCAAGCGGCCGATTTTCGAATGATGACGGGATTGCCGCGCCCGTGCCGGCTCCGGGCAGGTCAATCGCTTTGACGACATGCCCCGCAGCCTCAAGCAATGGCACGACGGAATCCCAGCTGTGGTGGTCGTGCCAGGCCCCATGGATAAGGAGAAATCCGGTTCTGCTGCTCATGTTCGCTCCTCCGGTGTCAGCGCTTGCGGGGGTCAAAGATTGCCGATCACCAGGGGCCCGGAAGGCCATTGGTGCACGGTTCGGCAAACTTGACCCGAGACGTGCGCCACATACTATGCCGGCAAGGGAGATCGGAAATGGACCAGGTTCACGACGTTTGTGCTGACACTCACCTTGTGTCGCCAACGCAGACCTGGGACACGGCGGCGGTCGCGTCCCGCGACGCATTCGATTTCTACAGGGACGGCATTTGCGCGGCTTTCATGCCGCTGCGCCCCGAGCTTGACCGTCGCCTTCGCCGGCATTTCCAGTCGAAACTGTCCTCTTATTCAGCGGCTTTGGGTGTCCTCAACATCGTTTCGGCATCGGCCCACCAGGTCAATCGCGGGAAGGCGGAAATCGCGGCGTCGCAGGAGGAGTGCTGCTACCTGAATTTTCAACTGGGGAGCACTTGCCGGATTTTCCAGGGCGGCCGGGACATCCAGTTGAGCCGGGGCGACGTCGGTCTGTTCGATGGCGCGGCCGCCTTCACCCTGGAGCACGCGGCCGACAAAACACTGCGTGTTGCGTCGATCATGATCCCGAAGGCCGTTCTGCGGGATGTGTTTCAGTTCGAAATGCAATCCGCTCCCGCCAAATTGTCCACCCATCCGGACTATGGGCATCTCCTGCGCAGTGCGGCCGAAACGCTTGCCCTGTCGGTCGGCCGCGTCACCCAGGCTGAATTCTCGCGGCTGTTCGAAATCGTATTGTCGCTGACGACCCTGGCGTCTTCGGACAACCGCCACAGCGCGTTGTCCAGATGCAGAAAGGATGCCCAGTTTCTGAGGATCAACAGGGTTATCCGGCAATCCTGCCGGGACAGCTCGTTTTCGATTGCGGACTGCGCGACGCGCGTTGGATTGTCGGTCGGCAGGGTCAGGAACCTGTTCACCGAAAACGACGATACATTCGGCAGGGCTTTGTTGCGTGAACGGTTGCGATGGGCGGCAGAATATCTCAGCGACCAAAACCGCGCGCATCAGACCGTTTCGGAAATCGCCTATGGGACGGGATTTCTCGACAATTCCCATTTCGGGCGCGCGTTTCGCGCTGAATACGGTTTGCCGCCCGGCACCTGGCGCCGTTCAAGGGCTGCGCCGACGCGTTAGGGAACCGGCATTGTCCCTATAACCTGCTTGCCGAATGGCAGCCAGGTGTCTACATCCTCCTGCGGAACGCCACCTGATATCAGGCGTCTTCAACGCGCACATCACGAGGAATGCCATGCCAAAGATCGCCATTGTCCTGACCCAGGGATATGCGGACTGGGAGTGCGCGTTCCTCAATGGCATCGGCAGCGCCTATTACGGCATCGAAACCGTGAATGTCGCCCCCGGCGGCGGCGAACTCGTCTCCCAGGGCGGCCTGCGGACCGTCGCGGATGACGGCCTTGCGTCGGTCGAGCCGGAGGCGTTCGACGCGCTGGTGCTGTGCGGGGGCACCATCTGGGAAACCGGCGACGCGCCCGATATGAAACCGCTGGCCTCGGATTTCCTCGATGCTGGAAACCATGTCGCCGCGATCTGTGGCGGCACGCTGGCGCTGGCCAGGGCCGGCCTTCTCGACGACCGGCGCCACACGAGCAACGCGCCGGAATTCCTGACGAAGAATACCGACGCCTACAAGGGACAATCCCTTTATGTGGACGCGGTGACGGCGGTGGAAGACCGCAAGGTCATCACGGCGCCCGGCCACGCGCCGGCGCATTTTTCGGCGGCGGTCTTCCGGGCCGCCGGCGTCGACGAGAAAACCGTTTCGGAGTTTCTGGGAATGCTGTCGGCGGAGCATCGCTGATACCCGCACAAGCCGGATCGGCTGATTGACGTCTCATCACCTCTTGCAAGGACAGGGATATGGACCCGGAATTCTGGCATCAACGGTGGAAGGAGAACCGGATCGCCTTTCACGAAGGCAGACCCAATACGCTGCTGGTCGCCCATTTCGAGGCGCTTGGCCTGCCGCAAAGAAGCCGGGTGTTCGTGCCCCTGTGCGGAAAAACCCGCGACATCGGCTGGCTTTTGTCCCAGGGCCACCGGGTCGCGGGCGCGGAATTGAGCGAAGCGGCCATCGTGCAGCTTTTTGCCGAACTCGGGGTGGAGCCGCAGATCACCAGGCTGGGCGAACTGTCCCGCTACAGCGCGCCGAATCTGGATATCTTCGTGGGCGATATTTTTCAGCTCACGCGCACCATGCTCGGCCCGGTCGATGCCATCATCGACCGCGCCGCACTGGTGGCGTTGCCGGCGGATATGCGGCCGCGCTATGCTGACCACCTGAGCGACATCACCGATAAGGCCCCGCATTTGCTGATCACCTTTGAATATGATCAGACGCAGATGGCCGGGCCGCCCTTTTCGATCAGCGAAGACGATGTGCGCCGCCTTTATGGCGCCCGCTACGACGCGGTTCATCTGGTGACGGTCGAGGTTCCGGGCGGCCTGAAAGGACAATGCGCCGCGACGGAGAGCGCCTGGCTCCTGAAATCATCGGGTTAAAGCGTCATTCACCCGCCAGGGCGCGCAATGTCTTTTCGGTTTCGGCTTCGGCGGGAAAGAACAGCTCGATCTTCAGATCGTCCAATGTGAGATCGACCGGGGTTCCGAACTGGGCGATGGTCGAAAACAGCGAAAGGCGCAGATCGCCGGCCCTGTAGATCGTCGGGATGATCGGGCTTGACGTTTCCTCACTCGCACCCGGCACCGCGCCAAGCCGGCCCGCCGCCTCGTCGAGCGCGGCAACACCGCCCTGCGCGGCGCTTTCGGTGCGCAGCCGCTGCGCCGCGTGACGGGCGACCTCCGGCCAGTTCTCGATCACCATGGGCGTGATATCGGAGGTGATCAGATCGAGCAGGCTGCCGCCGGCGGCTATGCCGAGCATGCCGAACAGTTTTTCGGCGGCCGCGTTCATCCGGACAACCGTCCAAAGCCGGTCGACGGCTAATGCCGGATAGGGCGCATGCTGTGTCAGCGTGTGCTCAAGCGCCGCACGAATCGGCGCCATGGCCTCCTCATCCCATTCGCGGGCGGGATAGCGCACCGCGAAGCCGGCATGGGTCAGCATCTGGTTGCGAGTCGCCAGCGGCAGGCTCAGCGCCTCGCCCAGCCGGGCGACCATGTCGCGGCTCGGCCGTGCGCGCCCGGTTTCCAGAAACGAGATATGGCGCGAGGAAACATCCGCCTCCATCGCCAGTTCGAGCTGGCTGAGCCGGCGCGCCTTGCGCCAGGTCTTCAGGGTCTCCGGGAACTGGTTCATGCGTGAATCATAACAAGCGCGACACCATTCGTCAGTTACCTTTGAGGTAATTGTTTTCAGAAACGCTTTGCGCCTAGCTGGACTGGAAAACACCCTGGGAGCGAACGCATGACACATGACTTTCACCGGTTCTGGCTCAAGATCACGGCCATCGTCATCGGATCCTTCGGGCCGGTCTTCTTTCTGGGCACCATGGAACCGACGATGGAGCCGATCCGTTTTTCGATCGATCTGCTGAGCTGGCCGCTCGACGGCGAACAGACCTATGAACATCCCGATACGCGGTTTCTGTCGGCGCTGATCGGCGGGTTCCTGATCGGTTGGGGCGTGATGATCTGGCGCCTGTCGACCAGCGTCTATGATGCCGCGCCCGAAGGCGTTCGAAAGGCCGTCGTGACCGGCGCGCTGGCCTGGTTCGTCGTGGACAGTGCCGGATCGATCGCATCGGGCAACGCATCGAATGCCGGGTTCAACATTATCGTTCTGCTCATTGCCGTCGGCCCGCTATGGGTGCCGCCACGGGACGCACGACACGCCGATATCGCGGAGTAATGCCGATATAGGCATATCTACCTAAAGAAGCAGCAGGTCTGACAATTCCGCACATCCTCGTTTTGGCGGCACAGTTACGCCGACATGGCGAGCGCAACAAAACGGCTGCTGGCGACTCTCGCGTTGCTGCTTGCGTTTGCCTGCGCCGGTGCAACCCTCCCGGCACAGGCGGCGGAGCCGGCGGAGATTGCCCTTTGGGAGAGCGTCCGGGATTCCGGCTCGGCGGCCGAACTGCGCCTGTTCCTGCAAACCTACCCGAATTCCCGCTTCGCGCCGCTGGCCAAATTGCGGCTGCGGCGGCTGCCGGCGGCTGCGGAACCCGCGGCTGAAACCAGCCCCATAACGCCGGCGCCGGAACACAGGCGCATCGGCTATGCCGGCTTCCAGATCGGTATCGCACCGGCCGACCTGCAGGCGATGGCTCACCCGTCCTTTCGGCCGAAAATCCGCGTTCTGAAGGTCTTCCCGTTCGGCGCGGCGGTGACCGCCGGGTTCATGGTGGGCGACATCATCGTCGCGATCGATGGCCAGCGTCCGGCCTCCATCGCCGATGCCGTGGCGAAAATCCGCACCGGCGAACCGGACACGACCATCGCCTTCCGGGTCGAGCGGGACGGCGTGGGACGCGACATCGTCCTGGTGCCGGGCGACCGGTTTGCGGTCCTGTGGGAGGCGGCCCATCGCGGCGACGGCCTGGCGATGAGTTTTCTGGCCGATGAATATCTGCGCGGCGAGTCGGTCGGGACGGACCGGAATGCGGCGGCGCGCCTGATGACAGAGGCCAGGGAATCGGGCGAGCCCTATGCGCTGTTCGCCCATGGTTACTTCACCGAAAACAACCGGATCGAGGAAAGGTCGCGAGCCGAAAGAGAAAGCCGGGCGCTTGCCGCCTATCTGCAGGCAGCGGAGCTTGGCGAGGTCGACGCGGCGATCGCCGCATCGCGCTTGCTAGCCGACGGGGATCCGGCGCGTGCGCTGTCCCTGGCATGGCAGGCCTACCGGATGGATCGCGGCACGGCGGCGCGGACCCTGCATGACCGTATGCAGGAGCAGAATGTGGCGTTCTATCAGGGGCTGAGCCTCAATGACCTGCTGGTGGAGGCTGCCCGGTTCGGCGATACCGAAGCGCTTCGCCGGATCGGCGATGATGCGGCCGCGGCGGGCCTTTCGCAGGCGCAGGCCTTCGGTCTCGTCCGCCGCGCCGCCGTCTGGGGGAATGCGCATGCGCAACTGGATCTCGGCCGGCGCTATGAACACGGCGAAGGCACGCGGATCGACGCCGATGCGGCGCTGACGTGGTATCGCAAGGCGGCGATCACGGGATCGGGCACAGTTCGGGGCCGAGCGCGCGCCGAGGTGGGCCTCGCCCATTATTTCGGCTTCGGGACCGCCCGGGACGCCGGGGAAGCCTATCAATGGTTTGAAGCTGCATCCAACGACAACAATGTCCTCGGCCATTTTTACGTCGCCTATCTTTCCGGGCGCGGCGAGGGCACGGATGAAAACCAGCAAAGGGCCGTTGAATATTTCCTCAAGGCCGCCGAACTGGGCGACACCGATGCCATGACCAATCTCGGCCATCGCTATCTGAACGGCAGCGGCACGAAGAAGAACGCCCGGACGGCGGAGCGCTGGTTCAAGCGGGCCATCGAGGCCGGTGACCCGGACGGCCATTGCGGGCTTGGCGATCTCCATTATTACGGCGAGGGTGGTTACCGGCAGAGTTACAAGAAAGCCGCGGCGATCTACACCAGGGGCGCCGACAAGGGCCGTGCCGGATGCCAGTTCAATCTTGGCTTTATGCATGAACACGGGCTGGGCATGCGCAAGAGCCGCAGTGAAGCGATCCGGCTCTACCGGCTGGCGGCGGGTGGCGACGACCGGGCTGTCGATCAGCTCAAGGCCCTGGGGGTCGACATCTTCGATCCGGAGGCAATCCAGCGCCTGCTGACCGATCTCGGCTACGACCCCGGCCCGATCGACGGCAAACCGGGCCGGCGCACACGCGCCGCCATACGCGCCTTTCAGCAAGCCGAGAATATCGATGCCGACGGCAAGCCCAGCGCAAAGCTGCTCGACCGGCTGCGGGCGGCCGTCCGCCGCGCGCAATCCGCCGGCGCGCCCGACCCGGCCCCGTACAGCCTCGATGCACGGGACAAAAAGGCGCTGGCGGGGCTGGAAGATGCCGGCGATCTGTAGCGACGGGGAAGGCAAAGCATGACCCATTATCCGACTGTCGTCACCCATCTTCTCGGCGCGGCGCTGCTGTCGCTGACATTCACTGCGGGCGATGCGGCTGCGCAGGGCCGGGCATCGGTCTCGGCGAGTGCGGGACGGCCCAATGCGGTGTTTCTCGAACTGCCGCGCAATCCCGACCCGTGCGGCGCGTTCCTAAACAACATGCCGCAGCGCTACCGCAACCTGACACTGCAGTTCGGCCCCGTCGACCTCGATACAAGAACGCTGTTCCTGCTCAAATGCAACGAGAAGAAGGACGAGCTGATCGCCACGATCACCGGGCCGATCGAAGAGCTGAGAGCCAAGGCCGAGGGCGCGGTTCAAACCGAGATCGACCGGGTGCGCAACGATCTGACCGGCGGCTTCTGGGCTTTCGCGGCGGAGATGATGCGCGACCAGTTGCCGGAAAGCGAAAGGCAGAAATACGCGCCCGGCTCGGACGAAGCACTGGCGCTCGCCCATGATTGGCTGAACGATCCTTCGGCGGAACTGGCGCTCTATGTGGACGTTTATTTCTCGCAGCCGGGAAACGGATCGCGTCTCTACGACGCCTACAAGGCCTATATCGACGTAACGAATGGCGAGTCGAAGGCGATCCTCGAAAGCCTCAACGGCGTTCTCGACCGCGCGAAGGCGCGGCTGTCGCAGGTTCTGGGCGCCAGCAGCGCAGCCGAGGCAGCCCCGCCCGATACGCCGACGGCCGATATTCTGGAAAAGGCCGGCCTGTCGGGCGAATGGATCGACAATTTCAGATCCTATGAGGGCCAGATCCGGGATTTCGATAAGAGCTGGAAGGTGCAGGAGGCGCTCGGCATCATGCAGGGCGCCTTCGCCACCGATGTGCCGCATGACAAGGTGCGCGCCTTTTTCAATCTCATGGACACCATGAGTTCGCTGGCCTCCGATTCCAATATCCCGCTGGTGTCGCTGGTCGGCGACATCATCGGCAGCTATGCGCAGATCGCCAACCAGACCCTCGACGCTGTGCTGGCGCTGGGCGAAAAGATCAAACAGCGGCACGGCTTCTGCCTGGGACTCGGGGTGGCGACCGACGATCCGCGCAGCGGCTATTTTTCCGATCGCGCGGTGCTTGCCTGCCCGATGGCGATCAGCACATGGCCGTTTCGCCATGTCTACGAGGCGCAGGAAAAGGAGTCCGGGCGGCTCTATTTCTGGGACGGATCGACATTCATTGCCGGCGAGGATGGTGGTGGCCGTCCCGGCGTGCTGGCGGCCCTGCGGCTGATCCAGGCAGCCGGCGATCTCGGATACCGGGTGGAGGCGGACCCGCCGGACCATGTCGGTCTTGTGGGCCGGGTCTACAACAGCTCGTATCCGGGCGGCATTCCCGGCCTCGTCGACGAGGCGGAGAGGATCGTCACATCGATCGACGGCGCCTCCCGGCGCTTTGTCCGAACGCTGTCGCTCGCCGATGCCTGCACGGAGGACCAGGTGCTGCAGACGGTCGGCGACCGGGCCGACTTCTCGCTTTCCAACTTCGCCGATGAACTCAGGCAGAACGGCACGTCGCGGCTGACGGCTGCCATCGCTGCATCGTTTCTGGCGCTGGAGGGGCTGATCGGCACAGGCAACCGGACCGAAGCGTTCCAGACCTATGTCGAGGCCGAAGACAGGCTCAGCGATCTTTCCTTCCTCATTCTGGAGGGGACCGTTCTCGATCAGGACCGGGCCCCGGTGGCCGATGCCGAACTGGAGGTCAGAATCGGCGCCGGCGAGGAAGTGCGCGGCTGTGAAACCTGGCGCGCCGATGCGGATGGCCGGTTCACCGTCTACGCGCTCGGTGCGGTGCCACGGCTTGCGATCGATGTGCGTGCTTCGGCCGACGGCGCGGACAGCCGGTCGGAAACCTTCGATATCGCCCATTTCCGGGCGACAAGCCGGCGGATCGTCGAGCATGACGGAGCGCTGTTTGCCCGCGCGCCGGGCGAAATCATCCTGCGGATCGAGGCCGAAGACGATCCATCGCAGCCGCCGGCACCGGAAGGCGACGAAACGGGAGAGGACGGCGAAACACCGCCAGGGGACGATCCGGACACCGCGGCGCTGTGCGCGGCCGCCGCGCAAAGGCTGGACGAGGCGGTGACACTGGCCGGCGACGGACAGTTTTCCGCAGCCCGAGACCTGCTCGAGGTGCTGAAATCGAGCCCCTGCGAAACCGTGGCCGCGCAGGCGGTCGAACTCGACGCGGAAATCACCCGGATAGTCGCCGATGCGGTGGCAAAGGCGCGGGCGGCGGCCGGCCAATGCGATGTGGCGGCGCTGCAGGATGCGGCGGAATCGCTGGAGGCGCTCGACGACCCCGCCGCCCGGTCCGCCCAGGCGGAAATCCTGGCCCGCATTCCGGCCTTGTCTTCAGCCATGGAGCGTTTCGAAACGGCGCGCGCGGACTACAAGGGCGGTGATCTGGCGGCTGCACGAAACGGCCTGACGGAGGCGCGCGAGCTGTTTCAGAATGTCGGCGGCGTCGACTGTTCGACCTACCTCGACCGCATCGAGACCGGGTTCGACAGGATCACCCGGCTGGAGACCGCGCTCAGCCGGGCCGACCAGGCGATGGTCAGCTGCAATGCCGACACGATCGCCGCCTTTGAACGCCGTTTCGCCGACCGTGCCGCCGAACATGTGCTGATTGCCGGCAAGGCAGCGGAACTGGCACAGGTGCTCGGCAATCTGTCGCGTGTCACCAGCCTGATCGGTCCGGTCCTCGATGCCCAGGCCGCCGGAAATACCGACTATGCCGCGACATTGATCGCCGATGCCAGAGCCCTGTTGGACGGTCCGCTTGGCGGGCTGAACTGCGATACGCTGCGGGCAAAGCTGGAGATCGCCGAAGCCCGGCAGCCGGCCCGGGACGGTGCGGAGGCTGACGATGATGCCGTCGCGGACAATCAGTGCACGGCGATGCAGGCCATGGAGGAACGCGCGAAAACGGCCTATTTCGAGGGACGGTTCGACGCGGCGCGTGAAATCCTCGCAACGATGCGGCGGATCATGCCCGATGCGGCCCAGTTGGAAGGCTGCGAGATCCTTCCGGAAAACACCACGGCCTGGATGGGCACTGTCGACATCGCGATCGATCTCGCGGGGCGAACCGCGATCGCGGTTGATGCGTGCCGGCTGAGCGATTTCGACGGGCTGGAAACCGAATGGGTCAGACACCCGCCCGCCGCCGCAGAGAGACCACTGGCGATGTTGCGCAGGGCACGCGACACTTGCGGCGCGGCGAGCGCGGAAGCCGACGAAACTGAAAACCCCGCGCCACCGGCCGAAAACGAGGAGCAGATGGCGGAAGCCAGCCCGCCGGCGGCTCCTGCGGCAGCCGGGCTGGACGGCAACTGGACCGGTACCGGGGAGTTTCCCATTGCCGCGGCGGGGCAGCGCATGGTTCTCGACATGGGCATTGAACTGGCGCTGTCGAACGGCCGTTCCAGCGGCGATGTGACCTTCTTCAACGAGGGCAAGTCCATGGCGCGTTTCGCGATTTCCGGCACCTTTGACGGGCGCGGAATCTCCCATCAAAATCGCTGGACCTATGAGGGTTTCGGCATCGCGAACGCCTTCAACGGCACGTTTTCGTCCGAGGGCAGCATCGACGGTGACGGCTATCTGGCCCTGCCGGAACTGAATTGTCTGGCCGAGGCGATCGGAGAAATGGCCGGCTCGGCCGCGGCCGGCGCGCTCGGTGCGTTTTCCGATGATGATGACGGCGGCGACACGCCCTGCCCGATCAAACAGTATCCCCTGCGCTGGTCGGCACAGAAACGGTAAGGACGTTCAATCATGTCTTCCGCCGGCGAAATTCGTCGGGGGAATGACCGGTCCAGCGCTTGAAGGCACGGGAAAAGGACGAGGGGTCGGAAAAACCCACCAGATAGGCTGTCTCGTTGACGGATGCCGATTGCCCCTGAAGATAGGATCCGGCGACCCGCTGGCGCAGGCCGTCCAGCACCTCGGTGAATGTCGTGCCCTCTTCCTTCAGCCTGCGGAAAAGGGTCTGGCGGCTGAACCCCAGTCGTCCGGCAACCCAGTCGGCGCGCACATCACCCTGGTGAAGGATCGGCAACAGCAAAGCCTCTACCCGTCCGCTGAGTTTTTTCGAGGCGTCCAGTTCCTCGAGCAACCCATCGGCATGTTTTGCCAGAATGCCGAAGACATATCGAGGGTTCTGAGCGACTTCCCATTGCGCGGTCTGCGGGTGGAGTTCCATGGCGTTCCATTCGGCGTCGAAGTGGACGGGGCATTGAAATATCCGATGATATTCGCCGGCATAGACCGGTGCCGGATGGGTGACATGAACGGACAGGACATGGGGCCGAGACAGGAACCGCCGGGGGCCGCAGACGAGGCTGACAAACGCAGTCTCCGTCAGTTCCGGCACAGCATCGGGATTGGGCCGCCGGTCGACCAGGAACAGTTTGCCCTGCCGGGTGGTCAGTTCAAACCGGGGTCCGTGCGCCGGATTCCCGATCTCCACCGCAAGGCGGCCGTAGCGCTGCAATTGGATGAAGGCCTCGCCCATCGTCGCCGAAGCCTCCATGATGAGGCCGAGAATGGAGATTTTCGACATCCCGACTTCCTCGGCATAGTGCAGCGCGAGGGCCGGATCGTCCGTCATGGACTGCGCTGTCCGCAACGCCGCCACATAGGCCGCAAGCGGGAAGCGGTTGTCGGGATTGCCCAATCTGGAACGCTCAATTCCGGCGCGCGCCATCAGCCTTGCCGGGTCGGCTCCGCGGCTTGAAGCAAAGTTCACAAGGCCGGCAACGATGCCGGCTGAAACGGTCGGCTGAGGCAAATGTGTCTCCTGTTACCCATGATCATGATCATGCAACCGGCGATCATGGCAGATCATTGCACCATGAATTATCCAGTGTCTGCTAACATTCACAAGGGTGACCGGCCGCAAGGCGCAGCGCGAACGGATGGGTTGGATCAATGAAAGCAATTGCCTGCACACGATACGGACCGCCGGAGGTTCTTGAAGTCAGGGAGGTGGAAAAGCCGACGCCCGGGAAAAACCAGATATGCGTCAAGAGCTTCGCGACGGCCGTGACGGCAAGCGACTGCCGGGTCCGTGCGTTCCGGTTTCCCCTCTGGAACCCGATGATCCTGATGTTCAGGCTGATCATCGGCATCACCAGACCAAGACGGCCGATCATCGGCCTGGTGCTGGCCGGTGAGGTTGAGTCAGTCGGCACGAATGTGACGCGGTTCAAACCGGGGGATCAGGTTTACGGCATGACCGGCGCCGGATTCGGAGCCTATGCGGAGTATATCTGCCTGTCGGAAAAGGCGTGCCTGGTGAAAAAGCCTTCTCATATGAGCTTTCAGGAGGCCGCTGCCGTCGCCTATGGCGGGCTGCTGGCGGGCCATTGCCTGGACAAGGCCGATATCCGAAGCCGGAAGAAAGTGCTCATCTATGGCGCTTCGGGCGCGATCGGAACGGCTGCCGTGCAGCTTGCCAGGCATTTCGGCGCCGATGTGACCGGTGTGTGCAGCACCGCCAATCTGGATCTGGTAAAATCCCTCGGCGCCGAAACGGTTCTCGATTACACGGCGGACGATCTGACCGGCCGGCAGGAACGCTACGACCTTGTGCTCGACGCCGTAGGAGAAGACAAAAGCTCGGAACTGAAACGCCAGTGCCGAAACGCCCTGTCGGAGACCGGCCAATATCTGTCCGTCGATGACAGTCTGCTCAAATCCCGCGCCGAATTTCTTACCCTCATCAACACCTTGATGGAGTCAGGCCAATTCAGGGCCGTCATCGACAGATCCTACCCGCTCGATCAGATTGTCGAAGCGCACCGCTATGTCGACAAGGGACACAAGAAAGGGAATGTGGTGATCACAATCCAGGATCAGGACGCCTGAGCCGACTGCACCGTGTCGCGTCCGTTGGTCGTTTCCCTTATTGTCCCGCCTCAGACAGGATTGTCTCGATAATGCCGACGATCCGCTCGGATTTCCCCGCATCGAGCGCATCGGGATGCGGCGCGGCGAATTGGCCTGAATCATTGTCGAAATACTGGCCGGACGCCGCGGCGAACTCCTCCGACAGGGCGGCGCGGGTCAGGATGTCGGCGCCGACGCGGATATCGCCGCCGGCCACACCAAAGGCTTCCTTGACCATCTTGCTGCCGAGCATCGAGCCAGGGTTCACGGCGACGATGACCGGGCCGTCCGCCTTTTGCGCAAGTGCCATGTGACGCGACCACATGGTCAGCGCCAGCTTGCTTTGCGCATAGGCTTCCATGTCGGCAAGGCCGGTCTGCCCGGCCAGTGCCCGCGGATCGACCGGCGACTGTGCCGCCGAGGACAGGTTGACGATCCGCCCGGACGCACCCAGAAGCGGCGAGAGCCGCCGCGCCAGCAGATAGGGGGCAAGCGTGTTGACCGCGAACCGCACATCGAACCCGTCCGGAGTCGTCTTCTCGGAGGCCTGAAGGATACCGGCATTGTTGATCAGCACATCGAGTCCGGCGGGCCGTTCGGCGACGGCAGTTGCAAATGCCGAAACATCGGCCATGCGCGACAGATCGGCCACATGGCCCTCCACCCGGCCGTCTCCGGGCAATGCGGAGAGCGCCCTTTCCACATCCTCCAGTTTTGCCGGATTGCGCCCGTGCAGTAGGACGGTGTGGCCATCGGAGACCAGCATCTTCGCCGTTTCCAGGCCGATCCCATCGGTCGACCCGGTGATCAGGATTTTCTTTTGCGCCATGGTGACTTCCGTTCAGCAGGATTCGCGGCAGCTTACAGCATTCAGGCGAGGTCGTCCTTGCCTTCGATCAGAAAATGGTGGCTGTGGGAGCCGGCGGTCCGGGCTTTGAGATGGGGCTCATAGGCCGGGTCGTTCATGAAGGCCATGGCGGCCTCCTTCGACGGCCACTCGATGACGATCCGTAACGCGGCGCCTTCGCCCTCGCCTTCAAGGCGCTCGTGGCTGGCAGTGCGGGCGAGATATTTTCCGCCGTGCCGGGCGACGAGCGCATTGGCGGGTCCGATATAGTCGGGAATCCAGTCTTCAGTGGTCGGCGTGACGGCGAGAACGGAATAGAAGGTCATTTGGGTCTTTCTCCCTGATTGGTTTGACGGTGGCGGATGGCGTTAGGAACCCCGAAGGGATGTCCTGCACGACGTGTTTCATCGCTGATGCTTGAAATAATGCTTGTAAGATATATATAAACGCCTCATTTCTAAGTTCATAATTCGTATTTTGGATATAATGACATGGATACGGAAGGCGTGCGGCTCTTCGTCCTGGCGGCGGAAAAGCTCAATATCAGTGCCGCCGGCCGGGCACTCGGCATGGCCCCGGCAATGGCCAGTGCCAAGCTTGCAAAGCTCGAAAACGCCGTGGGCGCTGACCTGCTGCACCGCTCGACCCGGAAGGTGGCGCTGTCGCTGGAGGGAGCCGAGTTCCTGCCCTTTGCCAGGGAGATCCTGGCCCAGGAAAGCGCCGCGCGCGCGGCGTTGGGACTCGGCAGTTCGACCGCGACGGGCACGTTGCGGTTCACGGCACCCAGCACATTTGCCCAATTGTATATTGCGCCGCTGCTGCCGGAATTCCTGGCCCTGCATCCCGGCGTCCATCTCGATCTGCGGCTGTCCGATGCGCAATTCGATCTGATCGAGGGCAGTTTCGACCTTGCCCTGCGCAATTCGCCGCTGGAAGACAGCAGTCTCAAGGGCCGCAAGCTGGCCGATGACACGCGAATCCTGTGTGCCTCACCGGGCTATCTCGATCAGCACGGAACGCCGCGCCTGCCGGATGATCTCTCCACGCACCGGCTGGTCGCCTTCAAGGACCAGTCGCCGAAGCAATTGATCGGCCGCGACGGACAGACGGCGCAATACGATCCGCGCCAAAGCCGGCTGGTCGTGGATGACGGGTTGAGCCAGAAGATTGCGACTCTCGCGGGGGCCGGCATTTCCACCAATTCGCTCTGGAGCGTCCATGGCGAGATCGCCGACGGTTCTCTGGTCCGGGTGCTGCCGGACTATGAGATCGCCGACCGGTCGGTGCTCTGGCTGCTCTACCCGAAATCGAATGTGCTGACGGCGAAAGTCAGGGTGTTCATGGACTTTTTGCTGGAGAGGATCGGCAAATCGCCGGTCTGGGCCCAATCCTAACCGCAAGGGCGGAGTTGGCGGAACGCGCCACGCTCTGAGCCACTGTCCCCGGATCAATCGAGACCATCAAAAGAACGGGCGGATTTGCTCATCAAAAATTGAAGCTTTACATGTCATCTCATCTAATATATCAGATGGTGTATGAGTGCAGCCGATACAAAAACCACATCCATGTCCGAGCGGTCCTATCAGGCGATCCGCGAGGCCATCCTCACCAATCAGCTCAAGCCGGAAACGCTCTGGTCGGATCGTGAACTGTCTGACAAGTTCGGCCTTGGGCGAACGCCGGTCCGCGAGGCGCTGCTGCGCCTGCAGGCCGAAAAGCTTGTCGAAATCCTGCCGCGGCGCGGTACCCGGGTGCTGCCGCTGTCGGTGACGGATCTGAAGGAAATCCATCAGCTCGCGAAAGCACTGGAGCTTGAAGCCGCGCTGTCGATCGCCGGCCATGAAAATCGGGTCGAACTGACTGAGCCGATGCGCCAGGCCGTCGAAGCGATGGAAGCGGCGATCGAGGCCGAGGACCGGGAGGCATGGGTCACGGCGGATCTGCAGTTTCACTATGCGGTCGTCGATGTCTGCGGCAATGCCCGGTTGTGCGACACCTACCATTCCTTGCGCGAACTGACCGACAGGGCGCGGTTTTTCGCGCTTTACCTGCGTGAACTGCCGCGCCAGTCGACCATCGAACACCGGCAGATGTATGAGGCGATCCGCGCCGGCAACCTGCCGCTGCTGGCCGAACTCTATCGAGACCACTGGACACGCATTACCGACGAGTTGCTGGCGATCATCGATCGGCAGGCGCAGCAATCGCCCTTCCCGCGGCTCGCCCATCCGCAAGCCGACTGACGATGCCTTACAGGAACTCCATCCTTCTCGGCACGATCGGCGGATATAATGATCGTTTTCACCAGTTCGAACTGCCGCGCAGTTTTGAAGACCGCCTGGAACTGGCGAAGGACATCCCGCTGACCGACGGCGTCGAACCGGTCTATCCTCAGGATCTGGGCCGGGATGGCACCGGCGTCGCGGCGCTCAAGGCCAGCGGATTGCAGGTTTCCGCCGTCAATGTGAACATCAAGACGGAACGGAAATTCAAGGAAGGCTCGTTTACCAACCGCGATCCGTCCATCCGCGCCGAGACGGTCGCCTATCTCAAGACAGCCATGGATCTGTCGGTCGAGCTGGGGGCGGACATGATATCCGTCTGCCCGCTGATCGATGGCTGGGACTATGCATTTCAGGTCGACTATTTCGATCAGTGGCGCTGGACCGCTGACTGCTTCGCGGAAGCCGCCGATCACAATCGCGACGTCAGGATTTCCATCGAATACAAGGCCTTCGAATCGCGGAACCACATCGTGCTGCCGACGATGGCGAAGACGCTGCACCTTTGCGATCGCGTCGGCGCAGCCAATCTCGGTGTCACCATGGATGTCGGCCATGCACTGCTGGCGGGTGAATGCCCCGCCGCCGAGATTGCCATCGCCAGCGAGGCCGGGCGGCTCTTCTATGTGCATTTCAACGACAATGACCGCGGCGCGGACTGGGACATGCTGCCGGCCTCGGTCCATCTGTGGCAGACCCTGGAGACCCTCGCCTATATCCGCCGCATCGGCTATGATGGCTGGTTCGCCTATGACGTTTTCAACCGCACCGGTGACAATGTCGACGCCATCGCGGCGACCTTCGAAATGATGCGGGATCTCGACGCAGTCCTGGACAAGATCGGCCCGGAGACCATCGCCGACCAGGCCCGGACGGGAACCCCGTCGACGACCTACCGCCAGCTCGTCAAGGCGCTGCTATGAGGCTGGGGCTCGGGACATACAGCTTCCGCTGGTCGATCGGTCACAGGGATATCGTTCCTGACGATCCGATGGGCGCCGGCGAGCTGATCGACATTGCCGCCGGTCACGACCTGGAAGTCGTGCAATTCGCCGACAATCTGCCGATCCATCGGCTGAGCGATGACGAGCGCAGGGCCCTGCGCGAGCGTGCCCAGTCGGCCGGTATCGCCATCGAACTCGGCGTACAGGGGTTCGATCCGGCGCTGATCGACCACTATGTCGCCATCTGTGGTGAGATGGGCGCCGGCCTTCTGCGGGTGGCGATCGACGGACCGGATGCGTCCCGTCCCGTTGCCGATCTCGCGTCCGACATCCGCACCCTGCTGCCAGCACTGGCGCGCAGCAAGGTGCGTCTCGCCATCGAAAACCATTTCGATTTCCCGTCCGACAGGCTGGCGCAGCTGATCAGCGCGGTCGACAGCGATGATGTCGGCGTCTGCCTGGATGTCGCCAATTCCATCTGCGCGCGCGAATGGCCGGAGCAGACCATTGCGGCGCTCGCGCCCTACGCCATCAACCTGCACCTGAAAGACTATGTCATCAGACCCGATCCTTACGGGGTGGGCTTTGTCATTCACGGAACGCCGCTGGGCCAGGGTGAAACCGACGCCCGGGCGGTTCTGGATGCGCTCACCGCACCGCAGATGAGCGTCATCCTCGAGCAGTGGCTGCCACTGGGTGATGACCTTGCCGCAGCGCGCGACGCGGAACGGCTCTGGCTGAGCCGGAGCGTTGCATTCGTGCGCAACGACCTTGGCCTGAAAAGGCAGGCCGCCGCATGAGGTGAACAGTCACACCGCATGGGCCGGGTCATCATCAAGGCGCCCGGCGACACACAACGCTCGAAAAGCGGGCGATGAAGCAAAGGAGGAGTAAAGACCATGAAACACCGATTGAAGATGTCGATTGCGCTGTGCGCGCTGGCCGCGACAACGGCATTCGGCGCCGGAAAGCCGGCACAGGCCGACGGCTCCATCGAGTTCTGGACCCAGACCTATGGCGACCAGATCAAATGGAAGAACACCATCGCCAAGCTGGTGAAGGATTTCGAGGCCGAAAGCGGCATCAAGGTGCAGCACGAGATCGTGCCCTGGTCGGCCGCCTTCCAGACCTGGCTGACGACGGCCCAGGGCGGCACTCATCCCGACTGCGCCGATATGTACTGGCTGCATTCCTTCTCGGCCATCGGCGGCGACAAGTTCGGCCCGATGCCGATCAATGACTATCGCGGTGAATTTCCCGATCTGGAAACCGAATTCTATACCGGCTCGCTGCAGGACGGCTTCTGGCAGGGCGATTTCTACGGCATCCCCTGGCGCGGCGATATCCGCGCCATGATGTTCAACACCAAGGCGATGAAGGAAGCCGGCGTCACGGCGGCACCGACCACCTGGGACGAAATCGTCGATGCGGCGAAAAAACTGACGAAGCGCGATGCCAATGGCAATGTCGAACGCTACGGCTTCGCCTACGGCACCGCGTCCAACACCGTGTCCTGGCTGTTGCCCTATTACTGGCAGGCGGGTGGCGAATTCATGTCCGAGGACGGCAAGACCGCCACCATCGACAACCAGGCCATGCGCGACGCGCTGGGTTTCATGCGCGACCTGATGTGGGAGCACAAGGTCGTCGATCCCGACAGTATGGAAAAGAGCTTCAAGCCGCTGAACCTCTTCGTCAACGGCAGGATCGGCCTGATCGGCAGCGCCGAACAATCCTGGGGCGTGCGGCTCGACCGCGATTTTCCGGAGCTTGACGGCACCTGGGCCATGGCGCCGAGCGCCAAGGGTCCGGACAATGCGGCAAGCTTCAGCGGTGCCGGCTATGTCGGCGTGCTGCGCGGATCGGACAATGTCAAGGAGTGCGTCGAGTGGATGAAGTTCCTCGCCCGTGACGAGAACATGCAGCAACTGACCGAGGCATCCGGCACCGTCAGCACCAAGCCGGCCGTCATGGCTTCGGATTTCTGGTCGGACCGCCCCTGGAAGAAGGTCGTGGCCGTCGCCCTCAAGGACGCCCATACCTCCCAGCATCCGGCACCGGCCTGGAGCGCCATCGCGACGCCGGAGCCCGGCGGGATCATCTATGACCTGATGTATGATGTCATCGTCGAACAGGACGACATGGATACCAGCATCGCCAAGGCGCAGGAACGGATGCAGGCCGAACTGGACCGGTAAAGTCCAGCCTCCCGTGCCGCCGGGGCCCCGTGTCCCGGCGGCAATCTTCATTCTGCAGTAAAGCCATGAACCGCAAATATCTCTTCTGCTACGTGATGGTCGCGCCGGCGCTGATCCTGACGCTTCTGTTGGGCATCTATCCGATGATCGCCTCGCTGATCCTCAGCTTCCGGTCCTACGATCTGCTGCGGCTGCAGGAACATGGTTCGCAATGGGTCGGGCTTCAGAACTATTACACGGTCTTTGCCGATGAGCGGTTCGTCCAGACCGTGATTCAGACGGTGCTTTTCACCATCCTGGCGGTGGGCATCTCGGTGGCCATGGGGCTCTTCCTCGCCCAGATCATCAATCTGAAATTTCGCGGCCGGGCGGTGCTACGCACCGCCATCCTGGTGCCTTGGTTCGTGCCTCCGGTGGTGGCTTCGGCGATCTGGATGTGGCTGCTACAGACCGACCGCAGCCCGATCAACGCCTTGCTGCGCGACTGGGGATGGATCACCGGCGATATCCGGTTTCTGACCGACCCGACGACAATCGGGCCGTTCAGCATTCCGATGATGTCGGTGGTGGCGGTGCGCGTGTGGAACGGCCTTCCCTTCATCATCGTCTTTCTGCTGGCCGGCCTGCAGTCGATCGACAGAAATCTCTATGAGGCCGCCGACATGGACGGGGCGAATATCCTGCAGAAATTCCGCCACGTGACCCTGCCGATGCTGCGGCCGGTGATGCTGGTGCTGCTGGCGCTGCTGTTCATGACCGGATTCGGCCATTTCGAGATGAACTACATCATGACTGGCGGCGGACCGCGGAACCTGACCAATGTGATGGCGGTCTATACCTATCAGCAGGGCTTCCAGTTCTTCAAATTCGATCAGGCCGCGGCCTCCAGCGGCGTCATCCTGCTGATGACCAGTGTCGTCTGCGTCATCTATCTGCGCATGCAGGCAAGGACCAATCTGCGATGAGCGATCTGGCCGTCCCCGAAATCGCCCGGTCGAAACACCGTTTCGGCGACCTCGTGACCCGGGCTCTTATTCTCATCGCCCTGGTGATGATGCTGATCTATATCCTGCTGCCCGCCTACTGGATGCTGAAGAGCTCGTTTCAGACCAATCTGGAGATCCAGAGCATCCCGCCCAAATGGCTGCCCCGGTCCCTGTCTTTCGAAACCTATGATATCGCCGGGCAGTTGATCCCGCTGTGGCGCTACATCTTCAACTCCCTGTTCGTGTCGGCGATCGCCGCGATCATCGCCAGCGTCCTGTCCTGCTCGGCTGCCTATGTGCTGGCGCGCTTCCGTTTTCCGGGCGCCACCCTGATCCTTGTGCTCATTCTGGTCACCCAGCTCATTCCGCCGATCACCCGGGTCTTTCCGGTCTATTTCCTCATCCAGGATCTTGGCCTACTCAACACCTATGCCGGGCTGATCTTCGCCTATGTCGGGTTTTCCATCCCCTTCGCCGTGCTGCTGCTGCGCGGCTATTTCGAAACCAGTTGCCCGCCGGAACTGGAAGAAGCGGCGATGATGGATGGCTGCACCTATTTTTCGGCCTTTGTGCGCGTCATCCTGCCGGTTTCCCTGCCCGGCATTGCCGCCGTCACCATCTTCTCCTTCCTCAACGCCTGGAACGATTTCCTGTGGGCCAGCCTGTTGCTGAGCTCCGGCGACATGAAGACCATCCAGGTGGGGATCGGCGAATTCGCCACCGAAGACGGCGGCACGCAATATCAGAACGCCTTCATGGCGGCCTGTGTCGTTTCAACCCTTCCCGCGCTCGCGCTGTTTTTCTTCGTCCAGAAATGGCTGGTCGGCGGACTGACGAGCGGCGCGGTCAAGGCATAAAGGAAAAGGATCACACCGATGACGACTGTCTCCATTCACGGCGAAGCATTCTGGATCGACGACGCGCCCACCCATCCCGGGCGGCTTTACGAGGGCCACCGGGTCGAGGGCCTGCTGTTCAATTGCCGCCTGGTGCAGGCGATTTTCGATGACGAGAATCCCGACACGGTGGGGCAATGGGCCTATCCGGATACCGGCATCTGGGACGCCGAGCGCAATCTCAACGAGTTGATCGCGGCCCTGCCGCATTACAAGGCGCATGGTTGCGATGCGATCACGGTCAATCTGCAGGGCGGCATGCCGGTGACCGGAACCGAGCGGGCACAGCCCTGGCGCAACAGCGCCATCGATACGGACGGGACGTTGAAGCCTGCCTACCTGGACCGGCTCTCGCGGTTGCTGAAGGCCGCCGACGCGGCCGGGATCGTGGTGATCGTCGGCTTCTACTATTTCGGCCAGGACCAGTATATGGACAGCGAAGAGGCGATCCGGAAGGGCACGGTCAACGCCACGCAATGGCTGATGCAGACCGGCCTGACGAACCTGCTGATCGAGATCAACAACGAGTCCGATATCCCGCATTATGTCTATGATATCCTGCTGCCGGCGCGGGTCCACGAGCTGATAGAACTCGCCCAGAGTTGCATGGACGGGAACCGTGCAATCCCCGTTTCCACCAGTTTTTCAGGCGGGAGTTTTCACCGGGACATCGACAAGGGCCTGCCGACGGATGCCGTCCTGACGGCCTCGGATTACGTGCTGGTCCACACCAACCAATGGGATGCGCAGAACACCAAGGCCGTGGTCAACCATATCCGCGAACGTCCGGCCTTCCGGCAGCGCCCGATGCCGATCGTGATCAACGAGGATTCGATTCGCGTCGAAAACCTCTTTGCCGCGGTCGAGGTCTATGCGCCCTGGGGCTATTACGACCAGGGTGCGAACAATTATCGCGACGGCTATCAGTCGCCGCCGGTGAACTGGGGCATCAACACGCCCGAGAAGAAACGATTTTTCGACGGCGTCGCACAGATCACCGGCAAATCCGCCGATGGAGCGTAGGACCCATGGCGTCGCTTGAAATCAGGCAGGCGAGAAAAAGCTTCGGCTCCATCGAAGTCGTTCACGGCGTCGACCTCCAGGTGAATGACGGCGAATTCGTCATCCTGGTCGGCCCGTCCGGCTGCGGCAAATCCACCTTGCTGCGGATGATTGCCGGGCTGGAGGACATCACCTCGGGCGATATCGTGCTGGACGGGCGCATCATGAACGCGCTGCAGCCGCGGGAGCGGGACATCGCCATGGTGTTCCAGTCCTACGCGCTTTATCCGCATATGACCGTTGCGCAGAATATGGGCTTTGCGCTGCGCCTGTCGGGCCTGGCGCGGGACGATATCGGCGGCAAGGTGCAATCGGCGGCGGAGGTGCTGGGCCTCGGCGCACTTCTCGAGCGCAAGCCGGCGCAGCTCTCCGGCGGACAGCGCCAGCGGGTCGCCATGGGCCGGGCGATCGTCCGCAATCCGAAACTGTTCCTGTTCGACGAGCCGCTTTCCAACCTCGATGCCAAGCTGCGGGTGCAGATGAGGAGCGAGATCAAGGAACTCCACGAACGGATCCCCACCACCACCGTCTATGTCACGCATGACCAGATCGAGGCCATGACCATGGCCGACCGGATCGTCGTGATGAACAGCGGCCATATCGAGCAGGTCGGCCCGCCGATGGAACTCTATGACCGGCCACAGACCCTCTTCGTGGCGTCCTTTCTCGGATCGCCTGCCATGAACCTCCTGCACGGCACGCTTTCGGACGACGCCGTCGTCACCGATGGCGGAAACGCCTTCGCACTCGGCGCCACGGTGCCGGACCGGCACAGGAACAGGACCGTCACGCTCGGCATCCGCCCAGAAAATCTCGGACTGAATGGAACCACGGCGCCGATCGGGCAGGCCGACATCCGGGTCGTCGAACCCACCGGCTACGAGATGCTGCTGACGGTGAACATGGCCGGCGAATCCCTGCTGATGATTGTCCGCGATCGCCGGACATTCACGCGCGGCGAGACGGTGCCGGTCTGCGCGGACCCTTCCGATTTTCACTTTTTTGACCGTGAAACGGGCGAACGGATCGCGCTTCACGACTGAAACCGGATTTACACGGACGAACGGTCCGCGGCTTCGAAGCTCATCTCGCCGAAATGCGCGCCCGGCTCCGCCGGCTGCATGCGGATCAGCCGTGAATCGGCCACGGCCGCCTGGCGATGGCGGACCGCCTTGCGGTAGTCGGGATCGCGCAGCATGGCGACGAAGGCGTCGGTGCTTGGATATTCGGCGATGAAGGCCAGGTCCCAGGCTTCTTCCCGCGGGCCGATCAGCATGAGTTCGGGCTTTCCAGCCCAGACCTGGCGTCCGCCCAGGCGTGCAAAGACGGGTCCGCTCTCGCGGGCGTAGCTGCGATAGGCTTCGTGTCCCGTTGCAATCGTTCCGTCCCCATAGGCGGCCTTGTCGCGAAACCGCAACAGATTGAGCATGTGAACGGGGCCGGTCCGGGTCATCTCGCGAAATCGCGCGAAATCCTCCCGGGTCGGATCGATGAAACCTTGCGGTGCGTCGTCTGTCACGGGAACCTTCCCCTTCCTTGTGTTGCGATTTCCTTTCGAAGCCTCAGCCGTGCAGCAGCCGGTCGACATAGGCCGGAACGACTTTGGTTGCCTTGCCGTGGATGGCTTCGGCGAACAGAGATATACCCTCCGACGGTTCCAGGTTGAGTTCCACCGTGTGGGCGCCGGCGGCGCGGGCCTCGGCGACGAAACCGGCGGCCGGATAGACATTGCCGCTGGTGCCGATCGACAGGAACAGGTCGCATTCGGTCAGAGCGGCATAGATCCGGTCCATCTGATAGGGCATTTCGCCGAACCAGACGATGTCCGGGCGCATGCCGCCCGTATTGCCGCAGCGACGGCAGGCGAGATCGACGGTCAGGTCCTCGTTCCATGGTGCTCGCGCGCCACAATGGGTGCACAGGACCTTGAGGATCTCGCCATGCATGTGCACGAGGTTCCTGGTGCCGGCCTGCTCATGCAGGGGATCGATATTCTGGGTGACGGTCATCACCGAACCCGCAAATTCAGCCTCCAGCCGCGCCAGCGCCTGATGCGCGGCGTTTGGCGTGACACCGCGCGCGCCGCGGCGGCGCTGATTGTAGAATTCCAGCACCGTTTCGGGATCGCGGGCGAAAGCCTCCGGGGTTGCCACATCCTCGATCCGGTGGCGGGCCCAGATGCCGCCCTTGTCGCGGAACGTGCTGAGACCGGATTCGGCCGACAGGCCGGCGCCGGTGAGGATGACGATGCGCTCGAATGCACTCATGGTCCCGCTCCGTCGATCATCGTGAAGACCCGTCGCGTCAGATCGCGGGCCGGGTCGGCAAGGTCGAGTATGATGTCGAAATGGTTGCGGTCGGCAACCTCGAATTCGGACACGGGGAAACCGGACCGCCGCCACGCCCCGGCATAGTCGCGGCTCTGGCGCTTGAATTCACCGGTATCGGAGCCGGCCCAGGTGACCAGCAGCGGACAGCCATCATCCGGCAGGTGATGGATCGGGCTGTTGCGATGCGCCGATGCTTCATCGAGCCTGATCCATTCATTGGGATGGCAAAGCCGCACCGGTTCGAGGTCGAACAGGCCGCTGGCCGTCATGGCGCCGGCGATCAAATCGTCCGGCACGCCGAATCCGGACTGCCAGCCCTTCGACAGCAGCATGCCGGCAAGGTGCCCGCCGGCCGAGGAGCCGCCGACATGGATGCGGGTGCGGTCGATGCCGTAGCGGTCCGACTCGCGCCAAATATGGGAGACCGCCGCACGCACCTGCCGGACGATCTCGTCGAGGCTTGCGGCCGGCGCCAGCGCGTAGTTGACGGCGATTGCGGCGATGCCCCGCTCGACGAAACAGGGCGCAAAGAAGGACGACTCGTCCTTGGACAGAAGCCGCCAATAGCCGCCATGGATGAAAATGAAGACCGGCGCGTTTTCGCCGGCAGGGAAGATGTCCATCACCTCCTCGGGCCGCTGGCCGAAGGACACGTCGGCGATCACGTCAAGATCGCGTCTGGCCGCGGCGCTGAGATCAGCATAGCGGGCGAGGAAGGGCGCGATGTCGTTGACCGTGGCACGGGCGTCATATTGGCGGTCGAGTTCGGCCAGATCCATGTCACGGTAGATCGTAGTGCTCATACGCCCAGATACCGGTGCCGGAGGTCCGGATCCGCCATGAAATCGGCATGGCTGCCAGACCAGCGGGTTTCGCCCTTCTCGATGATCACATGCCGGTCGGCAATGCGCGACAATTCGCCGATATTCTTGTCGATGATCAGGATCGACTCGCCTTCCGCCTTGAGCCCGGCGAGGCAATCATAGATTTCCCGCCGGATCAGCGGCGCCAGGCCTTCCGTCGCCTCATCGAGGATCAGCAGATGCGGGTTTGTCATCAGCGCGCGGCCGATCGCCAACATCTGCTGTTCGCCGCCGGACAGCGACCCGCCAAGCTGATCGGCGCGCTCCTGGAGGCGCGGAAACAGGCCGTTGACGCGCTCCAGCGTCCAGGGCGCCTCGCGCCGGGCGCGGTTGGCGGCGGTGGCGACGAGATTTTCGCGCACCGACAGCGTCGGAAAGATCTGCCGCCCCTCCGGCACCAGCGCGATGCCCAGCCGGCCGATCTGATGCGGCCTGAGGCCGGAGATCGTCCGCCCGCGGAAGGTGATGGTGCCGGCCTGCGCGGCGAGAAGACCGACAATGGTCCTGATCGTCGTGGTCTTGCCCATGCCGTTGCGGCCGAGCAGGGTGACGACGGAGCCGTCCTCGACCTGCAATTCGATGCCGAACAGCGCCTGGCTGCGGCCATAGGATGCCTCGACATGGGTCAGCTCAAGCATCGGCAAGGCTTTCGTCTCCGAGATAGGCTTCGCGCACCTCGGCATTGTTGCGGATGTCGTCCGGCGATCCGGTGGCGATGATCCTTCCATAGACCATGACGGAGATGCGGTCGGCGAGCGCGAAGACGGCGTCCATGTCGTGTTCGACCAGCACCATGGTGACGGTCTCCTTCAGCTGGCCGAGCAGCGCGATGACATGGTTGGTCTCCTCGCTGCCCATGCCGGCCATCGGCTCGTCCAGCACCAGCAATTTGGGCTCCAGCGCCAGCGCCATGGCCAGTTCCAGCCGCCTCTGCTGGCCGTGCGACAGCGCATAGGCCTGGCTCCCGGCGCTGTCTTCCAGCCCGACGACGCGCAGGAAATCGAGGGCCGGCCCGGTGAGCGCGGCATCGCGCGCGGCGTCGCCGAAGAAATGAAAACTGTGGCCGGCATGCAGTTGCACCGCCATCATGACGTTTTCGAGGGCGGTGAAATCGGGGAAGATCGAGGTGATCTGGAAGGAGCGCACCAGCCCCAACGCCGGGCGTTTTTCCTGCGGCAGGTCTGTGATGTCCCGCCCGTCGAAGCGGATGGCGCCGGCATCGGGGCTGAGCTGGCCGCAGATCTGCGCCACCAGCGTGGTCTTGCCGGCGCCGTTGGGGCCGATCACCGCGTGGATCCCGCCGGATGCGATCTCCAGATTGATGTTGTCGCTGGCAAGCAGCGCGCCGAAGGACTTTCGAAGGTCGACGATCTGCAGCAGATGGCTATCGCGCATGGCGGCCTCCGATCGCGGCCAGCGTTCCGAGCAGCCCGCCGCGGGCAAACAGCACCACCAGGATCAGCAGCGGCCCGAAGACGATGCGCCAATGCTCCTTGTAGGTCGACAGGTTTGCCGCGTCGAACAGCACAGGCAGGAATTCCTCCAGCAGCAGGAAGGCTGCGGCGCCGATGATCGGCCCCAACAAGGTGCCGATGCCGCCGAGGATCACCATGATCATCAGATCGCCGGATTTGGTCCAGTGCAGATAGTCGGGGCTGACATATTCGGCATGGTTGCCGTTGAGCGCGCCGGCGAGACCGGCAACGGCGCCCGCCAAGACGAAGGTCGCCAGCTTGTAGTGTTCCACCTTGCAGCCGAGCGCCCGCATGCGCGCCTCGTTCTGGCGGCAGGCCTGCAGCACCTTGCCGAAGCGCGAGCGGATGAGCAGCGCGACAAGGATGGTGAAGGCCACCAGGAAGGCGAGGCAGACATAAAAGAAGGTCGTGTCGTCTGACAGGTCGAGCCCGGGAAACGTGTTGCGGCCGTTATACATGATCACCCCGTCATCGCCGCCATATTGCTCCATGGAGACGAACAGGAAATACAGCATCTGCGCGAAGGCCAGCGTGATCATGATGAAATAGACGCCGCTGGTGCGCAGGCACAATGCGCCGAGGACCAGCGCCACCAGCGCCGAGATGATGACGGCGAGCGTCCAGGACAGGAAGGCCGCGTCCGTACCCGGAAAGCCGAAGATGGTGCTGCCATCGAACAGGTGGAACGACGCGATGCCGACGACATAAGCGCCGACGCCGAAATAGGCGGCATGGCCGAAGCTGATCATGCCGCCATAGCCCAGAATCAGATTGAGGCTCATCGCGGCGAGCGCGTAAATGGCGATGCGGCTCGCCGTGCCAATCAGATAGTCTTCGCCGAAATAGGTGAGGACCTGCGGGATCAGCGCGGCGGCGAGGATGGCGGCAAGCGCCAGGACTGTGTTGCGCATGGCCGCCATGCTCACCGCCCCGCAGCCGTTACCGGGAAGAGACCGCTCGGCTTGAGCACCAGCACGATCGCCATCACCACATAGATCGACATGGATGACAGGCCGGCGCCGATGCCGTCGGCGGAGGCCGGATCCATGAACAGTTTCAGGAGGTCCGGCAGGAACGCCCGGCCGAGCGTGTCGACGATGCCGACCAGCAGCGCGCCAATGAGCGCGCCGCGCACCGAGCCGATGCCGCCGATCACGATGACCACGAAGGCGAGGATCAGTTGCTGCTCGCCCATGCCGACTTCCACCGAGATCAGCGGCCCGGCCATGGCCCCGGCAAAGCCCGCGAACACCGCGCCGAGCCCGAACAGAAGGGTGAACATCAGGGCGATGTCGACGCCGAGAACCGCCACCATGTCGCGGTTGGTGGAGCCGGCGCGGATCAGCATGCCGGCGCGGGTGCGAGTGATGATGACATAGAGGATGGCAGCGACCAGCACGCCCATGGCGATGATCGCCAGCCGGTAGAGCGGATAGTGCACGCCCGGCAGGATCTCGACGGCGCCGTTGAGCGCATCGGGTACGTTGAGGAACAACGGCGTGCGCCCGAACAGGATGGTCATCAACTCGTTGGCGAACAGGATCAGGCCGAAGGTCGCCAGCACCTGATCGAGGTGATCGCGATCATAGAGCCGGCGCATCACCACCAGTTCCATGAGCATGCCGACCACCCCGGAAACGACAAGGGCGATAACGATGCCGAGGGCGAAAGAGCCGGTCCATTCCGTCGCCACGGCCGCCGCATAGGCACCAACCATGAAAAGCGAGCCATGGGCGAGGTTGATGACGCCCATAATGCCGAAGATCAGCGTCAGCCCGGCGGCGATCAAGAACAGGAAGACACCGAGCTGGATGCCGTTCAGGAGCTGTTCGAAAAAGAGGAGCATGGACTACCAAAGAAAAGCAGAGGTGAAACCCGTTCACCTCTGCATATCATTTCGCCGGAGCGCGTTGAATCCTATTTCAACGCGCACTGGTCTGCATAGGCGTCCTTGTGATTGGGCGAGACCACCGCGATCATCGTGTTGACGATGTTCCCGTCGGCGTCCTTCTGCACGACCTGGCCGATCCAGTTGTTGATCGGGTGATTGTTGTTGGCGAATTTGAACTCGCCGCGCACGGAATCGAAATCGGCTTTCTTGAGAGCCGCCCGGAATTCGTCCTTGGCGTCGAGAACCTTGCCGCCAGTGGCCTTCAGGGCGCTGGCGATCAGCTTGGCGGTGTCATAGCCCTGAGAGGCATAAACCGTCGGGATGCGGTCGTAGGCCTTTTTGAATCCCTCGACGAACTTCTGGTTCGCCACATTGTCCTGCGCCACATTCCAGTGGGATGTGCTGCGCACGCCGACGGCCGCATCCTTGACGGCGCCCATGATGCGCTCATCCATCGAGGCGGTGGAGACGACCAGCGGATAGGTGTCCTTCAAGCCGGCCTGGGAATATTGCTTGAGGAAGTTGATGCCCATGCCGCCGGGCAGGAAGTGGAACACCATTTCGGGATCGGCGGCGCGGATCTTGGCGATCTCTGCGGCATAGTCGGTCTGGCCAAGCTTGGTGTAGGTCTCGCCGGCGATGTCGCCCTTGAAATAGCGCTTGAACCCGGCAAGCGAATCCTTGCCGGCCTGGTAGTTGGGCGCCAGGATATAAGCGTTCTTGTAGCCGAGCGCATTGGCATAGACGCCGGCGCTTTCGTGCAGGCTGTCATTTTGCCAGGAGGCGACGAAATAGTCCTCATGGCAGCCCTCGCCGGCAAAGATGGATGGCGCCGAATTGGGCGAAATATAGAAGGCGCCGGCCTTCAGCGTCAGCGGCACGACGACGGGCGTGATATTGGAGAAGATCACCCCGGTCATGATCTCCACCTCGTCCTTCTTCAGGAACTTGTCGGCGATCTGCTTGCCGTTGCCGGGCTTGCGGCCATCATCTTCCACCAGCACCTCGACCTCGGTGCCGCCGAGCTTGCCGCCTTCTTCCGCAACCGCCAGAAGGAACCCGTCGCGCACATCCTCGCCGAGATAGCCGGCGCCGGTCGACAGGGTGGTGATCAAGCCGATTTTCACGGGGTCGGCGGCCCAGGCCGTGCCGCCGAGCATCAGGGCGACACTCGCCGCCGCCAGGATCCGGTTCTTCTTCATCGATATTCTCCCTCATTGCCATGACACTGTTGCACCGGTGTCGCTTGTTTTCAAATTCCGTCCCGCAATGCCCGGTGGTGTCGGGCGCCGGTCCCATTGGGCGCAGTGCGCCACACGGATTTCAATGTCGATTTTCCGACCCGGTCAAGTGCCGATCATAAGATACGGTCCGGGTATTCGCTTCAAATTAAAATTGTTGAAACTGCTATCTGAAATCCCGATAGCAGATTGCGATTTTGAAGGGGCGCCGCAGCGCCCAATCTGCTGGCATTCATGCGCAAAAAAACTCAAGCGCCCGGCGAGATGCTCTGCAGATGGTGGAAGACGTCGGTCGGGTCGTATTTTTCTTGATCTCCCGCAGGCGCGCATGATTGTCGCCGTAACAGAGTTTTCCCGCATCCTCGAACGCCGGGTCGGGCACGTTAACACCGGCTCCCGGTTCGGCATAATGGAGCGCGTCGCGATGGATGAAGGCCGCGCGCTTCAGCTTCCTCCCTCTCCGCGATCGGCAAGAACCGTCAGCGTTGGTCATTGCAGACGCCGCAATTTCCGTCAAAGCCGTCCGGCTCATCCGGGGTCGGAAAGGTGGTCACGGCACCGGCTGTCGTGCCGGCGGCGCGTCACCACCGACGACAAAGTCGCGGACGATGAGGGGCCTGCCGCGGTTCCTGATCTCGACCTTCCAGACGCCGGAATAGTAGTCCACCTGTTCGGGCGTCACGGGGTCTCCCATGGTCCAGGTCCAGTAGCGCGGATTGAAATTGGGGGTTCGCAAATAGATGTGTTCGGAGACATAACCGTCCCTATAGCGGACGGTGCCGTCGGCCTGCCTGAGTGGCCATTGCACGGCATGATCGATCTGCAGCCTTTCGCCGGCGGGCGGCGCCGGCACGCGAACCTCGTAGCCGAAGGTGACATTGGGCGCATAGGGTATTGCATCGGCGGGGCCGATATGGCTGACGGTGAACCGGCTGGACTTGATCGGCGTGCCGTCGCGGTCATGTTCCCGGACATAGCGTTTGGACGGTGTTTTGAAAATCCGTCCGTGATTGAGAACGGACAGGATCAACGGCGTGCCTTCGTCGGTGAACACCAGAAGGTCGATTGCGCCGTCCTCATGCCGATAGCCCTCGATCCCGGCCGCGGCCTTGCGCAGGCGGGACAACAGTTCTTCGGACAAGGCCGGGTCCGCGGCCTCCGAGCGCGCAAAGGCCCGCACCGCCGATTTCGTCACCGGGCCGGCGACCCCGTCCGGGCGCCCGGCATCGAAACCGAGCTGGTTCAGATGAAACTGCACCTGGAACACGTCATCGCGCGACAGGGTGTCGGCATCCTGCGCCCGCGCGCCGACGGCATGAAGCAGGGCCGCAGCGATTGCAAAGACAGACCCAAAGAATGGCGGCCGGCCTGAATTGCGTGGTCGGCACGGCATCGGGCGATATACAAGATGACAGGCATTGGGTCACCGGCGCTCCTCCCGCACATCGTTCGTTGCGGCCACCAAGGTGTCATTTCATATCGCAGATCACCACCCATTGCCATGACGTCCAAGGGGACCATTCCCCATCAAGGATTTGACTGGCGCGTACCGGTCAGACGCTGCAACCAGGAGCGCGTTGTGCATTTGGCCTGGCGGTTCCAAAGTCTTTGTGATTTTCGAGAAAGGGATGCCTGACGGCAACTAAGATGAATCAGCAACACGCTCGCCTCATAAATATCTGAAATATTTATAAAAATGGCGCACTCAGGAAGCTTCGAGCTCTCTTTTCCAGGAATTGGCGGATTAGAATGAACCCCTCAAACGCGAAAACGTTGACCTTGAGAACCCAAAAACTTCTGACAAGAAGCCACCCGAAAACCGGGGGCGGTCAATATGAGAAGTGCAGGGAGTTCTCAGGGTGCAGGCGGTGCTAACGGCCCTTTCTGTACAAACGCCTCAAGGCTCCTAAAGGGCTGACACCCTTCCAACACATCATCCAGTGCTGGACAAACGAGCCAAAAAGGCTCAACTCAAATCCAAACCGTCACTTCCCGGGACTGAACACCTAGGCTATCGACATGGAGTACGTCATAGTTCTCTGCTTTGCGTGATCAATGTGATCCAAATTGAAATTAAGAACTTTGCAACTGCATTCACACGCGCTACCAATCGGCCAAAGTGAAATGAGCTTTGTTGGATTTCTACTTTCGCTGGCTCACACGATGGTATTTGGTGACGGCTGTAATCTGTCCGCCGGTTAAGTGCGGCACGATACATTATTATCATCGAAACAGATCTACTCATTTTTCAACTCTCCGGTTGATGACGAGTGCTGCCGATCAGGTGAAAGCATCAAATCGCTCGAACCATTACACCAAGCACTAACTCGCCTGTGAATAGGAGCTTAAGCTTCGGCCGGTATCTTACAATGACACCTTTGATTCTTTCAGCGAAAACAGAGGTTTATATTACCTTTGCATGCTAACAACTGCAAAAGTGGACCGTGTCACCCTGACATGCGCTTACATGGCCGCGATCATGGTGAGATTTGCACTAATCTAGGATTTCTTGGGTTACGTTGGCGAACTACCCGCCAAGCGGAGAGTAATCCCTATTGAGACACCGAGTTCAAATATGAAGTTTAGACAATCTGTATTTCTATGCAGACCGGATATTTGCGCTCACCATGCCGGTTCACGTTCGAATCGAAAGTTGCTAATATCGATTCGCAGCATCAGCGGAATGAAATTGCTCAAGATGGCAGTCAGATTGCGCCTTAGAAGTCGAGTCAAACCATGCACTGCACCTGACCAGCAGTTGCAACTTCCATTCGGTCCTGAACAGATCCAGATAAATCCAGTTTGGCAAAACCTCTCCGGCAATCACCGTAAGAGATCCCGTCGTTTTCTTGCGTATCCAAAACAAGAGAATCTCTTCAGTTACGAGGAGATTATCAAGATGGATATTGAAAATACTTTGATTAATCTGTGTATAATTTTAAACAAAAATTGTAACTTAAATTTTGTTATATGCTATGTATTGTACATTTTTGATTTCATATTGTATTACGAGAATTTTACAAAACAAGAATTTGAAAATGTAGTATACTTTGCCCCAAGAAACACTCACAGTTTCTTAGATCATCACTTTCCTTCATTCGTAGCGCGAAACGATAAGTTGTGGGACTTTTCTTGTAGGCTTGCCGAATCAGGAATAACGCGCGTTGGCGACGTTGTTAAACTAACCCGTGATGAAGCGCTTTCATTTGCGAACGGCGATCCGCAACTGATTGCTTTGCTCATCACAGAATTGTCCAAAGTCAACTTAAAGCTAAATATGAGAACTCCAGGTTGGAAATCACCTGGTGGACTTTTTGGTCCAAACTGGTGAAACTACCCGATGTTAACTCTCTCAAACTCAGTAGCTTTTTGTTTGCCAAGCGAACCTCTACCAGGATGCGCACGCACTTTCCCAACCTTGAAACTGCTGTCAAAGTCATTACTAATTACGTGATGAGTCTTAGCTGCTGTTTCCCAAGTAACGGTGTTGCCCACCGCTAAATGCCTGAACACCGTTGGGCTGTCCTGGCCGGTTGCCTCTTTCAATTTGTCAAAAGCATCCGGTAATTTCTCTAACCGCGAAATTAGGTCTCTGTTGAAATCGTTGATGTTCCAACAAGCGGGAATGATTGACATAGTAGTATATACGTCTTTTGCATCGTTGATATCAGGCATTTCACGGCCTTGGCCGAGAGCAGCCTCAGCGGCTATTTCGCAAGCCATTATTATGATAGCAGCTTTTTGGAAATGAAGGGGTTCGCGTCGTTTGGCAACATTAAACTGTTGACGCGCAATTCCCTCCGACCAGGCTTTGCCAGAGTTTGGCATTTCAAACCAATTTGTCTGATCTGCAATTCTCGAAATCGCTTCCTCACGAAAGCGGGAAAGGTTGCTAGGCGGCTCATCCACTTGTCTCAAGAACCAAAGAAATCCGCCAACATAAAATCGATTCATCCGACCGTGATCAAACTCCCAATCCTCATAACACACTGCAGACTCAGATGACGGATCATCCGCAATTGGATGAAAAAGCAGTTTCTCATGATTATCTGGGCGCTGTCGCGGTCTATTTTGTGCGCGGATATCAGAAAGATAATTCACAACTTTAGTCCATAGAAGATTCAATTAGCTAAAATCATAACTACAATTGTCCGAGTCGGCAAGACTAGCAATATCATTCAGGCATTAACGCCTTGTAAGCCTAACTTGCCAAGACATGGCCTGACTCAACTTAGGAGAATCCGAATGCGATTTGCACGCTACCATGTCAGGCAATGTAAGGGCGTGATTATTCGACAACACCCAATATAGCAAATTCAATACTTAGTTTATATAGTATAGTCGTTTTATTTATTTGTAAAAAATTGACAAAATAGGTCTCCACATTAGTATTAATGGGACGGAGATTTGTTATGCTAAATTTTTCCAATGTATGTAACGCCGTGTTGGCTGGGTGTGTGATTTGTGGTTACCTATTCATTCCGGGGGATTTCGTCACGACAACCATCGAAATTGGCTCTAAGCTCGCGCTTGCTCTGGGGTATGGAATGCTCGCTGTGTCAATTTCAATGCGGAGACGGATCAACGAGCTTCGGTCAATGGAATTTCTCATGATCACTTATACGGTAATATTTGTTTCAATCATCTGCCAAATTTCTTTGAACTGACGTCCCGCGAATTCCGGTAGATAAGTATGTGTATTGTCTTCTGCTTTACGAAGTTCGAGGAGTGCATCGGGAGGGCACAGCGTCTCCCTTGCCAAGTGGTTTTGTGATACAACACACACCTTGCAGTCTTCGTTATCTCCCAATTCGCCTTGTTCTCTCTGCCTGCTATGCTTCGCTTCGACCCAATCCTTGACGCTCCACCTTGTCGCAGTTCCTTGTCATTGTTCATTCATCACAACTTTGATTTGAGCACCTGTTTCTCGTCGTCACCCAACCGTACCATCCGCCATGTCTGAATGCGTTTTTCTTACCCGGCCTGCATACCATCAAATGCCCGCAACGCCCTTTGACAGCAGCTGGGATTTGACCCCAAACCTTGTTGTTCTGCTCTCAAAACTCAATTGACTTGCCGCCAGATGAGGTCCTGGCTGGTTGCCGTCCCGATGGCTGGTCAGGATCGCCTCATAATGTCCTTTTAAGCTTCATTCAGTGCTCTATTGCATTGAAGGGAGGATGCCATGTCAGGATCATCGTAGCGTGCCAAGGAGGCATTAAGTAAAGAACAATGGGACGCGAGCAGCAAGCGAGACACTTGCAAGAACTGGTTGTTTTGGATCGGTTTGACCGGTTTTTGGGAATACGGCGCGAATGCCGCGGCGCATTTGCGCTGGTTTTTGGAATTCAGTGCTTTTGGCCGTTTCCAGGCGGATTCATGCCACGGTTTTTAGCCGTTCACGGAAGATCAGGCGGTCGAAATTGTAGGGCAGATTGGCCAGTATCAGTTTGGCTTCGGCCGGGGCGATGCCGATCATGCGGATGAACAGACCAAACCGGTTCTTTTGGTAGCCGAAGACATGTTCGACGGCGGCGCGCACGGATGACTTCTTCGCATTGGCCCGCGCGGTGGCCTTGGGCATCGGCTTGCCCGCCGGCTTCCTGCGGTGAATGCGGCTGGTCAGCATGTTCCTTGCAAGCCACGTCTCGTTGCTCCGCGAGCGATAACCGCTGTCGGCCCACACATCGCTGCCGGTGTTGTCCTTGTCAATGACGTGCTTCAACTGGCGGCCATCGGCAGCGGCAGCGGAAGTGACCATGCCCGCCCGGATGAAGCCGAACCGCCGGTCGATGCTGATATGGCTCTTGTAGCCTAACACCGGCAGCGCAATTCGCGCGCAAGGGCCGCTACGTTCTCACCGGCCTCCATGTGTTCGACAACTTTGAGCTTGAAAATACCGGCTGAAACTGCGGGGCTTTTTGGTCGGAAACATCAATTCTCCTTACAGAGAACTGTGACCTATTCCGCTGACTCAGTTAGGGGGTTCAGTCCAAAACCTCAAACTATGTGTCCGGAACGGACCTTTGTCCTTCCTGAGACAGGGGTGACATTTCATTCCGGACACATGGGTTACACTTTTGGCCCTTTGCGGGGAGAGCAAAGGTGCCTTGGAAGGAGTGTA
>JANQMU010000006.1 GCA_028279875.1 Rhizobiaceae bacterium | reverse complement strand
TTCACCAACTCCCGCGAGTCTTCAGTCGTTAGTACTCAATCATTGTGGTGCAGTTTCTTGCGATTGCAGTTGCGCCGTTAACCTGGATTCGTTGCCCTGGGGGGATTCGGCCGCGCTTGACTCTTGGCCGTGTTTGGCGGTGGTTGAGGTTTCGGCGGTTTTCCTGTGTTGTTGGCTGGAAGGGTTGAAGTCCTGCGGCTCACCGGGCCGCGGCGCATATTCGCTCGTGGGCGGCAGCGAATTCGGCGGCATAGGGACAGGCGGAGGCCATGGCGATCTTGATGCGGCGCACCGAGACGCGGATCTGAGCACCGATCTTGAGAAGCTTCAGCCGGATCGTTCCACAGCTTGCCGCGGCAAGCCGGGTGTGGACCAGGCCGATCCGGCGCAGGGCGCAAAGCAAGACATAGGCGAAGGATGCGAACCACAGCCGCATCTGGTTGGCACGCATGGTGGCGGCGCTGGTGCGGTCGGCGTAAAGGTCGAGCTGACATTCCTTGATCCGGTTCTCCATGTCACCACGGGCACAGTAAAGGTCTTCGTAAAGGGCCTGCGCCTGCCATTGATCCGGCTTGAGCGAGGTGACGATGAAGCGCGGGTTTGCTCCCTTGAGCGTCCATTCGGCCTTGGCAATCACGCGCCTTCGCCGTTTCCAACTGTCCTTGGTCGACCACAGGAAATCGTCGAACACACCGGCCGGCTCGCCACTCGCCCTTGAGACCGCACGGGCCTGCTGCAAGGCCGCAGCGATGGTCCTTTCCAGCCGCTCGTTGCGGGCCAGTCCGAAGACATAGTCAACCTTGTTGGTCTCGCACCAGGCCATCAGATCATCGCGGGCAAAGCCGCTATCGGCCCGCAGCGTGATGCGAACGTGCGGCCAGGACGTGCGGATCTGTGCCACGATCCGCTCGACTTCCTGCTCTGCCCCCTTGCTGGCATCGATGTTGGAGCGCCGCAATTTGGCGGCCAGCAGATGCCGACCACAAAAGATGTAGAGCGGCAGGTAGCAATAGCACTTGTAATAGCCATGGAAGAACCGCCCCTCTTGCCGGCCGTGCAGCGGATCGTCAGTGGCATCCAGATCAAGGACGATCTCACCGGGCGGATCGTCATGGGCTTCCAGGAACAGATCGACGAACAGCCTTTCAATGGCATCGCCGTCATGGCCGATCTTGTGGTAGCGCGTCGATCCGCCGACCGGTGCATGCTCCAGCCGGTTCAGCGTCGACTTGCCTGCGAGGGCAGCACAGTCAGACCGCTTCGCCGTCAGGCGTTCCGACAACAGGGTCAACACCGGGTCGTGACGAAGCGTATCGTGATCGTCGAGGTCCTCATAGCCCAAAGCGATCGCCGCAATACGTTGAGCGACCAGGGTCCGCACGCTGTGAACCGTGCAATCGCGATTGCGCCGGTCGACGAAGCAACCCGCCATCCTGTCGAACAGCCCGATAGCTCTGTCGGTCTCGCGCAACAGCAATGCCCCGGCGTCACGGGTGATTGCGCCACCGTCAAAGGCGGCAACAACTTTGCGCCCGTCAAAGCCTTCAAATTCGAGCTGTTCAGAGATACAGTGTGTTGGCATCGGACCTCGCTCCTGAACCTGATAAATCTTTGTTGCAAAAGAATTTTCTCAGATTCTTGAGGCAGACGCACCAACTACTTTGAGAATTCCGGGCTAAAGGCTCCATGCACGAGCGTTTGAAGATCGAATGCGGAATCGGGAGAGTGGCGGGTTGAGACGGAGTGCTCCTGACAAGCCGGATGTCCTGCTTGCCGGCGGTGGCCTTGCCAGTTGCCTTGCGGCGCTTCGTCTCGCGGAGACCCGACTGAAGGTCGTGCTTGTGGAAGCCGGGTCGCAGATATGCGGCAATCACACCTGGTCCTTTCATCAGACGGACCTGCCGGCGGATGACCTGGAGCGCGTGGCGCCGCTGATCGCACACAGCTGGCAGAGCCAGAAGGTCGTTTTTCCACGTTTCGAGCGGGTGCTGTCGACTCCCTATGCCAGCATCACGTCAGAAACGCTGCGCGCGGCGGTTTACCGGTCCGAAAACATCACGGTGCGTGAAAACAGCCCGATCGAGGATCTCGGCGCCGACCATGCGGTCCTCGACAACGGCGACAGGATCCATGCGGATTGCATTATCGACGGGCGCGGATTCAGCGATGCCCCCGGGCTGAAGCTGGGCTTCCAGAAATTCGTCGGCGTCGAACTGGAACTTGACCGGCCGCATGGCGAACAGATGCCGACCATCATGGACGCGTCGGTCGACCAGCAGGACGGCTACCGGTTTTTCTACGTGCTGCCGTTTTCGCCAACCCGCCTGCTGATCGAGGACACCCGTTACAGCGATGGCGGCGATCTGGATTTCGAGGCGCTTCATTCCGACATCCTTGCCTATGCGGCAACCCGCGCCTGGGTGGTCAAAAAGGCGGTCCGCACGGAAAAAGGCGTTCTGCCGGTGACGCTGGCCCATGATGTGGAGCGGTTCTGGAGCGCCATTCCGGCCGCCACGGCGCCGATCGGGCTGCGCGCCGGCCTGTCGCATCCGACAACAGGCTACAGCCTGCCGATGGCGGTCGAGACGGCCAATCTGATTGCCGCGCTGGAACGGCCGCTGACCACCGACCGGGTACGTCGGGCCATCTACCGTTATGCGGTGACGCGAAACCGGGAACAGGCGTTTTTCCGTCTGTTGAACCGTATGCTGTTCCGTGCCGCCGAACCGGAAAAACGCTATATCGTGATGCAACGGTTCTACACATTGCGGCAGCCGCTGATCGAGCGGTTCTATGCCGGTCGGGTGCGCCTCGCCGACAAGATGCGGGTGCTTGTCGGCAAGCCGCCGGTACCAATCCATCGGGCGATTGGCTGCGTAAGTGAAGCACGGGCATTGGCGGGTGAATAGAAGGGCATCCATGACAGACACCAGAACTGCAGCGGTTATCGGCGCCGGATTTGGCGGCCTGGCGCTGGCCATCCGCCTGCAGAGCGCGGGCGTGACGACGACGCTCTTCGAAAAGCGCGACAAGCCGGGCGGGCGGGCCTATGTCTTCGAAGACGAGGGCTTTACCTTCGATGCCGGGCCGACGGTCATCACCGATCCGGCGAGCCTGCGGGCGCTCTGGTCGCTGTCGGGCCGGACCATGGAGGATTATGTCACGCTGCTGCCGGTCGATCCCTTTTACCGGCTGTGCTGGGAGGACGGCTACCGGTTCGACTATGTCAACGACCAGGACGTTCTGGACCGCCAGATCGCCGAAAAATCGCCGGAGGACGTCGACGGCTACCGGCGGTTCCTCGCCTATTCGCAGGATCTTTACCGGGAGGGCTATGAAAAGCTCGGCGCGGTTCCGTTCCTGCGCTTCTGGGATATGGTCAAGGTGGCGCCGCAACTGATCCGGCTGGAAAGCCATCGCAGCGTCTATTCCAAGGTTGCCGGCTTCATCAAGGACGAGCAGCTTCGCCAGGCCTTCTCGTTCCACTCGCTGCTGGTCGGCGGCAATCCGTTCGACACGTCCTCCATCTATGCGCTGATCCATGCGCTGGAGCGACAGGGCGGCGTGTGGTTCGCCAAGGGCGGCACCGGCGCGCTGGTGCGCGGCATGGTGCGTCTGTTCGAGGATCTCGGCGGTACCGTGAAGCTGAACATGCCGGTCGACCAGATCGAAACGCGGGACGAACGGGTGCAGGCGGTGCGGGCGGGCGGTGAGCGCCTGCCGGTGGACATGGTCGCCAGCAATGCCGATATCGTGCACACCTATTCAGGCCTGCTCAGCGGCGATGCGCATGCCCGAAAACGGGCAGACGCGCTGCGCCGGAAACGCTTTTCCATGTCGCTCTTCGTCATCTATTTCGGCCTGAAAGGCCATCGTCCCGAGCTGAAGCACCATATGGTGCTGTTCGGGCCGCGCTATCGCGAACTGATCGATGAGATATTCAATGCCGATCATCTGGCGGATGATTTCTCGCTTTATCTGCACTGTCCTTCGGTGACCGATGACAGCCTGGCGCCGGAAGGCCACAGCGCCTATTACGTGCTGTCGCCTGTGCCGCATCTGGGCACCGCCGCCATCGACTGGGCGGTGGAAGGCCCGAAATACCGGGATCGCATCCTGGATTATCTCGAACGACATCATATTCCGGAGCTGAAGGACGATCTGGTGACCTGCCGGATCTTCACGCCGTTCGATTTTCGCGACGAACTGAATGCTCATCTCGGGTCGGCCTTTTCGGTCGAGCCGCTGCTGACGCAGAGCGCCTGGTTCCGGCCGCACAATCGCGACAGCGCCATCGACAATCTGTATATCGTCGGCGCCGGAACCCATCCGGGCGCCGGCATTCCGGGGGTTGTCGGATCGGCCGAGGCGACGGCCGGGCTGATGTTGGCCGACATATCCGCGGCAAAAGCATCATGACCGTGCACGCGCAAGAAACGGAACCGACCGACGATGTGCTTCGCTTGAGCGAGGCGATGATCGCCAAGGGTTCGAAGAGCTTTGCGGCGGCGGCCAAACTGTTCGCGCCCGCGACCCGCGCCGATGCCGTGATGCTTTATGCCTGGTGCCGCCATGCCGACGATCTGATTGACGGGCAGGATCTCGGCCATGATCAACAGGCCGATTTCGCCCGCGGCCAGGCCGAAAGGCTGGCCGAATTGCGGCGGCAGACGGAGGCCGCGCTGAACGGCGACGCGGCGGGCGATCCGGTGTTCGAAGCCCTTCGTCAGGTGGTGGACCGCAACCATATTCCGCATCGCCATCCGCAGGAGTTGATCAGCGGCTTCGCGATGGATGTCGAAGGACGAACCTACCGAACCGCCGAGGATACGCTAGACTATTGCTATCACGTGGCCGGCGTCGTCGGCGTGATGATGGCGATGATCATGGGCGTGCGCGACGAAGCGGTGCTCGACCGGGCCAGCGATCTCGGCCTGGCGTTTCAATTGACCAATATCGCCCGCGACGTGATCGACGATGCGCGGGTCGGGCGGGTCTATGTGCCGTCGGACTGGCTGGCGGAAAGCGGGATCGATCAGATCGATGCCGAGGAACGGGGCCAGTGGCCGGCGCTGCATGGTGTGGCGCTGCGGCTGCTCGACCGGGCCGAACCTTACTACGCCTCAGCCTATGCGGGGCTCGGCGCCCTGCCCTTTCGCTCGGCCTGGGCCATTGCCGCGGCACGGCGGGTCTATCGCGATATCGGCCGCGCCTTGCGGAACGGCGGCCCACAGGCCTGGGAACACCGGGTTTCGACCTCCAGCGCCCGCAAGGCATGGCTGATGGTGCTTTCCCTCGGGGACGTGCTGGCAACGCGGTTCGACCGCTCCGGACCAGGGCCGGCGCGGACTGGGCTCTATGGCAGGCCGTCAGGACCAGTCCGGCAATCGTCAAAATGACACGCCGGTCATTTCTTCCGATTGTTTCCAAAGCTCGCGGGCGGCGGACACATCATGCGATCTGCGGTTGGATTTGGCCTTGACCGGCGGACCGTGCATTTCGAAAAACCGATTCGGTCCGAAATAGTCGCCCGGCTTTGCCTGGTCGTCCATTGCGGCGCGCAGGGTCGGAAGGGTTCCCATATCGACGCCTTGCGCAAAAAACCTGTTTAAAAAACCGGCGAGACCGGAATGGCGCTGAAGCTCGGTTTCGGTCCAGCCGGGATGGGCTGCGGTGACCAGAGGATTGCCGCCGTCGCCGTCCAGTTTTCGGGCCAGCTCATAGGTGAAATAGAGATTGGCGAGCTTGCTGTCGCCATAGGCCTGCATGGTGCGGTATTTTCGCTTCTCCCAGTTGAGATCGGAGAAATCGAGATTTCCGCCCTTGTGGGCGATGCTCGCCAGATTGACGATCCGCGAGCCCTCAGTGCTTTTGAGCAGCGGCAGGAGACGGCCTGAAAGCGCGAAGTGGCCGAGATGGTTGGTGCCGAACTGGATTTCGAAACCGTCCTTCGTCTTGGAATAGGGGCACATCATGATGCCGGCATTGTTGATCAGGACATCGAGACGATCTTTGTCGCGCGAAAACGACTCGGCAAAGCGCGCGACCGATTCCAGGTCCGACAGGTCCAGCTCCCGGACCGAAATGTCGGCGGCGTTGAATTCCCCGCGAATGGCATCGGCGACACCCTCGGCCTTTTCGAGATTGCGCGCGGCGATCGTGACGGAGGCGTTCTTGCCGGCCAGAACACGGGCCGCCTCCCGTCCGAGGCCACTGGTCGATCCAGTGACGATCATCACCCGCCCGTTTTGATCCGGTATGTCGTCGGCGCTCCAGTTTTCAGTCGGCATTGCTGTTTCCCTTCAAGGTCGGCACCACATTTCCAATATTGTTTTACGTTTTTGACATTAATAGACAAAAATGTCAATATGCTGCGCGATTGACACTTGCCGCAAAACCTTCTGTAAGAACCGGCGGTAAGGATGGATTGGTTTCATGGACGACGATTCGGCGTGTCAGAACGTTCTGGGCGTGTTTGCCCAATACGGGTTTAGAAAGACGTCGATGCTGGACCTGGCAGAGGCCACCGGCGTGTCGCGCCAGACCCTCTATAACCGCTTCAGGACAAAGGACGCGGTTCTCGACTGGGCCGTGCAGGGCTATGTCCGCGAGGCCGGCGCGGAAGCGCTGGCGGAACTGGAAGCGAGCGACACACCGATCGCCAAACGTCTTCTCAAGGCGTTTTCCAGGTGGATCGGCGAAACGGTTCCGATCATGCGCAACTCGCCGCATGGCGCGGAAATCATGGATCTCGGCATCGCGTCGCTGGAGCGTTCCAGCACCGATCCTCATTTGGTCTTTGAAAGGACGCTTGCCCGGCATCTGCTTGACAGCGGCATCTGCGATTCGGCCGAAGACGCCGAGGATACGACCTTCCTGCTGCTGATGGCCGCCAAGGGTCTGCTGTTGAAATCAGCCAGTCACGAGGAATTCGACGCCGGCATGGAACGTGTCATCCGCTGCGCGCTGCCGGACAGGGCTCGATCACAGTGAATCGCGCTCGCTCTCGTAGAGCGTCAGATTCTGGTTCTGCTGATTTTCGCGAAGCTGTTTCCTGAGCGTGTCGAGGGACGGCGCCCAGATGAAGCCGAAGGATACGCAGCCATTCTTGCCCTTGACCGCATGGTGCAGCCGGTGCGCCTGGTACAGACGCTTGAAATAGCCTGATTTCGGAACATATCGAAACGGCCAGCGATGGTGCACCAGGCCGTCATGGGCGATGAAATAGAGGGCGCCATAGGCGGTGATGCCGACGGCGATCCACCAGACCACCCAATTGTCGGTGCCGATCCAGAACAGGACAATCGCGACGCCGGCGAACACCACGGCATAAAGATCGTTCTTCTCAAAACGGTCGTCATGGGGTTCGTGGTGGGATTTGTGCCAGCCCCAGCCCCAGCCATGCATGACGTATTTGTGCGCCCACCAGGCAAAGCCCTCCATGAAGGCGACGGTGGCAACGACAATGGCAAGGGCCAGCAAAAACGCAATCATGTGTCCGTCCTGTCAATCTCACTTCGCGGATCGCAACGGCTTCCCGCATTATAGCCAAACCGCAGCGATGTTGGGAGCGCAGCGGCCGTGACTTGCTGCCGCATACGCCCGGTTCGGTCTGACGCTGTCCGGTTCATGGCGTCAACCGAGGCGCAGCCGGTAGCGCGATACAAACAGCGCCGCCAGCAGGCCGATGACCGCGGCCAGCGCCAGCGGCCAGAATGACGGCAGGAGTTGCCGCAGCGTTTCGCCGCGCCACAGGGCGCCGTGATAGGCTTCGATAGCCCAGGCATTGGGCGTCAGCCAGCCGATTTCCTGCAGCCAGGGCGGCATCATGAAACGCGGCACCATCGAGCCGCCGATCGCCGAGGCGACAAGTACCAGAAAGCTCGAAATCGTATTGGCCTGCTGTTTGGTTGCGCAGGCGGCGGCCATGATGAGCGCCAGCCCGGAGGCGGCCGCGGCGGCCAGCAGGGTCGTTGCAAGCCACGGCCAGAACCGGTCGGGCACATCCACCCCATAGGCCAGCCAGGCGACCAGAAAAATCAGCGACACCTGGACAAGGCCCTGCAGGGTCAGGAAAAAGAACTTGGCGATCACAATCACATCGGTGCCCGCCGGTCCGACGGCCAGCCGGTCGACAATGCCCGAATTGCGCTCCTCTATCAGCGTCGCCGCGCCTTGCATGGCCGAGAACAGCAGAAACATGGCCGCCACCGCGCCGGCATAATAGCTGACGGTCGCGCCGCCGCCACGCCCCTCCAGCGCCTCGACCAGCACCAATGCCGTACCGGCATCGTCCGTGCCGCCGGCTTCGTCGAGTGCCTCGATGCCGGCATTCAGCGCCGCGCTCTGCCGCGGCGACAGCCCGCCGGTCAGTTCCTCGACCGCCGGAACAAAGCGGTGCATGCTGACGCCCGGCAGGTCACGGGCGATCAGCCTCTGCACGTGGCCGGACAGGATGGGACCGGCCATTGCCCGGCCGGCATCGGCAATGATCAGGATCGGCGGCCTGTCCGCAGCGCCGGTCAGCGGGCCGCGGATGATCAGGCCAACATCGGCGGTGCCGGCAAGGACAGCGTCCCGCAGACCCGGCCCATCGGTGACGGCCGGCAAATGCAGCCGCAGCGCCGGCTCGCGGCCGATCGCCGTCACCAGCGTTTCGGTCCGGCTCGATCCGACCTCGTCGACGACGGCCACCTTCAGGCGCATCTCGTCGCCGCTGATGCCGGAAAAGATCGCCGCGAAGATGACGAAGATCAGCGGCGGCAGCACGAACGCCATGGCAAATGCGCCGCGATCGCGCACCAGGCCAAGCACCATGACGCGCAACAGGGCGCCGATCATCGGACCTGGTCCTTGCTGGTCAGGCTCAAAAAGAGACTGTCGAGTCCGGGCTCGCGGAACCGGATTTCCTTGATGCGAAGGCCGGTCTGGCGCAGCGCCCTGGTCAGTTCGACCTGTTTTTGCGCCGATGCGTCGATCATCCTGCTCCATTCCATGCCGCTGGGATGCGCTTCAAAGCCGATCCGCCGCATCCGGTCGGCGGTTGCCGGCGCAGCGGGTTCGAAGAGATCGACCAGCAATTGGCGTTTCGACCCGAAAGTTTCGTGCAGCAGTGCCGCCGGAGTGCCGGTCGGCGAGACCACGCCGGCGCGCAGGAACCCGACCCGCCCGCACAGGGTCTGGGCCTGGTCGAGATCATGGGTGGCCAGCAGTACGGCAAGGCCGGTATGGCTGAGGTCCCGGATCACCGCGTGAAGCGCATTGCGGGCATCGATGTCGACGCCGACCGTCGGCTCGTCCAAAATGAGCAGCGACGGTCGGTGCAATATGGCGGCGGCGATATTGACGCGGCGTTTCCAGCCGCCCGACAGCGTATGGACATGGTCGTCCGCGCGGTCCTTCAGGCGGGTTGCCCGCATGGCAAAGGCGAGAGCCGCATCCGTCTGCCGTGCGGTCAGGCCGGACAGCCTGCCGAACGTCACCAGATTTTCGCGGGCGGTCAGATGCGGATAGAGCGCGATTTCCTGCGGCACCAGCCCGATGCGGCGCAGCGCCGGGCGCCTGTTGTTGGGCAGGCCGGAAATCGCGATCCGGCCCGCAGCCTGCTTCACCCGTCCGCAAATCGCCCGAATGAGTGTTGTCTTGCCGGCCCCGTTCGGTCCCAGCAGGCCGAAGATCTCGCCGCTGTCGATGATGAGGTCAAGGCCGTCGAGGACAGGCCGTGCCCCGTAGCCCGCCGCCAACCGTTCAATCTTGAGGGTGGGCGTGCCGTGCTTGGCCGCATCGCTGATCGGCGAAGCCTCATCCGGCTGGTGGGTCGAAAGCACGTCCCCGCCCCACCGGTTTACGCGCCGGCGCCCGATGCACCGAAGATGCTGTCGACAAGCGCCAGCAGCCGTGCCGTTTCGAGACCGCTTTCGCGTAAGGCGCCATGGGCATAGGATAGGTTTTCCTCGCAGGACAGGACAGCCGACCGGGTTCCCGACAGGGACGCCAGGGTCGGAATATCGTCATCCTGGCCGACATCCTTGCCGATCGCGCCGGCATCGCCGGTCTGGTCGATCAGATCGTCGGCGGTCTGAAATGCCAGGCCGACATGCTTGGCAAAATCGGTGACCGCCGCGATCGCTGACGGCGGCGCGTTGCCGGCCAATGCGCCGATATGGGCCGCCGCGACAAACAGCACGCCCGTCTTCAGCCAGTTGAGCCCTTCGATGGGCTTGGCGTGATCGTAATTTCGCCGCTCGTGAAGGTCGATCTCCTGGCCGGCGATCATGCCGTTGGACCCAACCGCCTCGGACAGCCGTTCCAGCGCTCTGGTCTTGAGCGCCGGTGGCGCATCGTGATGTTCGGCGATGACGCCGAAGGCCCGGTTCAGCAAGCCGACCGAAGCCAGAATTGCCGTCGACTGACCGAATTCGCGGTGGGTCGTCGGCCGGCCGCGGCGCATCGCGGCATCGTCCATGCAGGGCAGATCGTCCAGGATCAGCGATGCGGTGTGAACCATTTCGACCGCACAGCCCGCATCGAGGGCAAATGACCGGTCGGCGCCGCCCGCCGCTTCGCTGACCAGCACGCACAGGATCGGGCGCACCCGTTTGCCCGAGCCCAGCAGGCTGTAGCGCATCGAGTTGTGGAGGCTGGCCGGGGGCTGGTCCGCCATCGGCAGCAATTGCCCAAGACGGGTGTTGATTTCGCGGCGCAAGTCGGCAAGCCCGTCATCGGCGGAAGACGTGCCCTGTCTGTTCAGGGTCTGTGCGAAAGAATCGATGTGGCTGTTCCCCAAGTTCGAAACGTCAATCATATCTCCGCTCGGATCCGGCTCCGCATCTGCGAGCCTGACCGTCCGGATATCCGCAGCGTCTCACAGCCCCCGACTGCAGACTGGACAGCGCCGGCGCGCGGCACAACCCAAAACATATGCTTGACCGGCAATTATTTTTCTCCACCTTTTATATGGCCACATTAAGTTACCCGCCAAGAGGGGCGATATGCTGACTGACAGAAAAGACGAACATCTCTCGGTGGTGCTGGAGCAGCGCCACAGACAATCCGGAAAATCGACCGGGTTTGAAAGCGTGGAGTTCGTTCACTGCGCCCTTCCGGAGATACATTTCGACGATATCGACGTTACTACGTCTTTTCTGGGCAAACGGATCAGTGCGCCCCTGCTGGTCAGTTCCATGACCGGCGGTCCGGCCCGCGCGGCTGCGATCAACGAAAACCTGGCAAGGGCCTGCGAAGCCTTGAAACTGCCCTTTGCCGTCGGATCGCAGCGCGTGGCACTCGAGGAGCGCGAGGCCGGCGGCCTCACCCGCAAATTGAGGGAGCTGGCGCCCTCCGTCCCGATCCTCGGCAATCTTGGTGCGGCCCAGTTCAATCGCGGCTACGGCGCTGACGAGGCGCTGAAAGCCGTTGAGATGATCGACGCGGACGGCCTCTACATTCACCTCAACCCGCTGCAGGAGGCGGTGCAGCCGGAAGGCGACAGGGACTGGTCCGGATTGTTCGCAAAGATCGCCGCCGTGGCGGAGGCGCTGCCGGTGCCGGTCGCCGTCAAGGAGGTCGGCTCGGGGATATCGGCGTCGTTGGCGCGGCGGCTTGTCGAGGCGGGGATCACCATTATCGATGTGGCCGGCGCCGGCGGCACCAACTGGGCGGCCGTCGAGGCGGCGCGGATCGAGGACCCCGACCGGGCTCGCCTCGCCAATGCCTTCGCCGATTGGGGCATCCCGACCGCCGATGCGGTTCTCGGCGCGCGGGCCGTTTGCCCGGACGCCACCATCATTGCCTCGGGCGGTATTCGCTCCGGCATCGACATCGCCAGGGCCATCCGCACCGGCGCCGATCTCGCCGGTCAGGCTGCCGCGCTGCTGCATGCCGCCAACAGTTCGCCCGACGCCATGATCCGCCATTTCGAGACGACCATCCAGGAATTGCGGGTGGCGTGTTTTTGCACCGGATCGCCGGACCTTGCGGCGCTGAGGACCGCTGAACTGCAGCGGCCCTGAAACGCGCATCACACAAGGTCCGGCAAAGCCGCGTCAGCGGGAAAACCACATCCGCCGTAGCGCGCCGTCCCGCAGCGCGAAATGATGATACAGCGCCGCGCCGATATGCACCGCAAGCAGCGCGCAGAGCAGACGGGCGCCGGCGGCATGGGGAATGCGCGGCGGATAGGTCCAGAAATCAGGCAGCGTGCCCCCGGCTCCACCGAAAAGGATCGGTCCGGCGCCCGACAGCACAAACATGCCGATGCCGCTGGCCACCATGCCCAGCACGACGACATAGAACAGCAGATGAACGGCCCGGGCGGCCCTTTCCTGCCACCGCGGCTCGCCGGCTGGTGGCTCCGGTTTGCGGTCGGCAAACAGCCACCAGGCGATCCGCGCGAGGGTGAGCACCAGCAGCAAAATACCGGCAGAAGCATGGACCCTCAGCGTGTCGGCCTTTGCCGCCGCGTCGGCGATATCTGCCGCCCGAAATCCGGAGGCCAGCAAAACGACGATCACAATGGCGCTCAGCCAGTGGATCGAGATCGCTACGGTCCCGTAGGACATGGATGTGCTTTTCATGGTCATGACGGCCTCAATCGGTTCGAATGATCTGGTAAAGGGCGGGATCGAAGGGCTGATGCAGAGGTTGCGCAGGCCGGCAGCGCGGCGGCGATCGCGACTGTCACAGTCTTCATCACAGGTCCTTTCGGGTATCCGGTTTCGAATTTATATAGTTTGCTATATATAATTGCATAGCTCGCTATACAAGTAGATAATGCACCATGGCTTTCAAAAAAAACGAGTCGGCGGGATATCTCGCCAATCACATGGCCCGGCTTTTCGCCCAGGGCCTGTCGGCGCGGATCAAACCGCTGGGGATCGTGCCCGGCCAGTTCCCGGCGCTGCTGGCGCTGTGGGAGCAGGACGGCCTCACGCAGAAGGAACTGGTGGACCGTCTCGACATCGAACAGGCGACGATGGCCAACACCCTGTCGCGCATGGAGCGCGACGGGCTCATCCGCCGGACCCGGCATCCGGCGGATGCCCGCGCCCAGCAAATCTGGCTGACGGCGGCGGCACGATCCATGCGCCAGGCCGCCCAGGACGCGGCCATTCGCCAAAACAGCCAGGCGCTGTCGGACCTGTCCGCCGCCGAGCGCAAACAGTTCATCGATTTGATGACGCGCGTCATCGGGGCCATGCAAGCCGACACACCGCAGACACCGCCAAGCTAACAAATCCGCAATGCCGGGCCGAAGGGAATAGCCGCCGGCACCATATTGGGTTAGGTATCAGTTTTCCCGCCTTCAAGGACCCGAACATCGGTGAGTACACAACGCGATCGCACCCTTCCCATGGGCGAATTTGTCCCGCTCCTGGCGCTCATGGTTTCGCTGGTGGCGCTGTCCGTCGACGCGATGCTGCCCGTCCTGCCGCATATTGGCCTCGACCTGCGGGCCGGAACCGAGAACCAGCAGCAACTGGTCGTCTCGTCGCTGCTGCTGGGCCTCGGCGTCGGCCAGATGTTCTTCGGGCCGTTGTCGGACAGCCTTGGCCGTAAACGCACCATCTATATCGGCTACGTCACCTTTGTGATGGGATGCATCCTGTCGATCGCGGCGACCAATTTCGAAACCATGCTGCTCGGCCGGGTGCTGCAGGGCATCGGTGCATCCAGCCCGCGGATCGTCAGCATCGCCCTGGTGCGCGACCAGTATGAAGGTCGCGAAATGGCGCGCATCATGTCGTTCATCATGGGAGTCTTCATCCTCGTGCCGGCGCTGGCGCCGGCACTCGGCCAGGGGATCGTCATGGTCACCCACTGGCGCGGGATCTTCGTCGTGTTCCTGATTCTGGCCTTCGTTGCCTGGGCCTGGTTCGCCCTGCGCCAGCCCGAAACGCTGCCGCGGGAAAACAGGGTCCGGTTCTCGCTGTCCGTCGTCTGGTCGGGCGTCAAGGAGGCCTGCAGCCACCGCCTCACGGTCGGCTATACGGTGGTCGCCGGCCTGATCTTCGCCGCCTTCATTGCCTATCTGTCGTCCTCGCAGCAGATATTCGCCGCCATCTATGGCGTGATTGCCACCTTTCCGCTGTATTTCGCCATCCTGGCGCTTGTCATGGGCGTCTCGACCTTCGCCAATGCCATGTTGGTGGAGCGTCTGGGCATGCGGCTTCTTTCGGGATATTCGCTGGCCGGCGTGGTGATCGTTTCCGTCGCCTTTTTCGTTTACGCCGCTCTTGAAGGCGGGACACCGCCGTTCGGGATCACCATGGTTTATTTTTCCGCGGTGTTTTTCTCCATCGGGTTCCTGTTCGGCAATCTCAACGCCCTGGCGATGGTTCCGCTCGGCCACATCGCCGGCGTCGGCGCGGCCGTTGTCGGATCCATTTCGACCCTGATTTCGGTGCCGCTGGGCGCTATTGTCGGGCAGATGTTCAATGGCACGGTGCTGCCGCTGGTCGGTGGCTTTGCACTGTTCAGCGCGCTGGCCGGGCTGATCATGATCTGGATCGAACGGGGCCCGGCGAAGCGGGGCGGAACGGTGTGATCAGGCTGGTCGTTTGACCGGCTGGCGGTCGACATCCATCGCCAGCGGTGCTTGGCGGCTGTCCGGTAGCGACAAAACAACGATCTCCTGCGGCTCGGCGCCGTCCGGCCGAACGGTCCGGTAATCGGCCTGCAGGCGGCCGCTATAGCCTTTTTCCAGCGCCTCGCGATAGGTGTCGGCGGCGACGATCAGCCGGGAGCCGAGCGCTTTGTTGTGCTTTTCGAGCTTGGCCGAATTGTTGACTGCCGATCCGATGACAGTGATCTCGAGCCGGTTTTCCTGTCCGACGGCACCGAAGGCCACGGTCCCCGAGGCGATCCCGATGCCGATGCCGGCACTGCAGATCGGTTTGAGCGCCGGCTCCTCGTCCTGCCATGTGTCGAATTCGAGCAAGATGCGTTCCGCCGCCTCGATCGCCCGCAGCGAGCCGGCCGCCCGGTCATTGTCGACGCTGAATGTCGCCATGATGCCGTCGCCCATGAATTTGTCGATCACGCCGCCGAAACTCTGGACGATCGGCACCACCCGGCCCTGATAGCACGACAGAGTGTGCATCACGTCGGAGGCCGGCATCTTGGCGGCCATCGGGGTGAAGCCGCGAATGTCGACAAACAGGATGGCCGCTTCGCGGCTCTCGCCCTTGCCCGCCTGCCATTGATCGGCGCTGTCGCGGATGCCGCTGGCGATGCTGGTGTCGAAAAACCGCGACAGGTCCCTGGCCGCGACCTCCTCGGTGACGGCGTTGACCAGCAGATTGTTGGAGGCGTTGACCACCAGGGTCAGAACGCCTGTGACCAGCAGGATCGACAGGATCTTGTCCATCTCGGCGCCGATCAGGATCGAGTTGGAGGTCAGGTAATCGACATAGGAGCGGGTCAGCATATTGTCGCCCGGATCGATGCGAATGACGTAGAAGATCATCACGGCCCAGCCGGCGGCCGCCACAAGGCCGGCGGCGACGACGAAGCGGGCCTCGAACCGCAGCGCACGAATGGCGATGAAAATGAACACGTAAAGCAGGGTCGGCGCCTTCAGAATGAATGATGCCGGCTGCATATACTGAATATGGAAACTGACCATCAGGCCATAGAGCAGCGTGAAGTCGAAAAGGATCGATCCGTAGACCGACCAATGCGGCAGGGTCCGGCGGATCGACCAGATCAGGCCGATGATGCTGAGGATCATATAGGCGCCGAGAACATAGGGCACCGGCGAAAACGCCTCGTCGGGGCTGGTCTTCGGGCTGATGGTATAGATCAGTGAAAACAGGATGACGATCGACAGCTGAATCAACCGCGCCACGATTTCATTGGCGCGTTCGCGCTCCGCGATGGCCGCCAGGACCCGCTCGGGCAGCTGGTCGCGCCGGGCTGAACGGCGGAAATGTTTCGTCACAAACTCGATCAGGTTCACATCCGGCTCCATAGGGGCGTTGAACGGCCGCCCGGCTTCCTTTTGCGGCGGAGGCCGGACAACATTATCAGGTTCTGCTGACACTGCGCATCAAATTGCTTGAACCGCGCGTGATTCTGAGGTGATGGCGGTGTGAAGGCTGGCGTATCCGCCGGCTGTTTTCGCCTATCCCGTTGATTTGTTTTTCGTTATGTCTTCGGCAGAGTAACCGGACCGCGCCATTCGGTGCCGATCCATGCCGGCCATATTTTGGGTTTGCGTCCGCGTCCGGGGACGCTATGATGACGCCGTGTTCAACAAATGAGAGGAGGTGATCAGATGTCGAGTGAGTTTACTGGGAGTAGCATCCGATTTGAAGGATGTGCGCAGACATCGGAGCAGCCTCTGACGACTGCGTAAGTCCTCTTCTGTCCCAGACAGACTGAAATCGGTGTTATCCGGTCTCACGGGGGGTGCCCACAAGGGCGCCCCCTTTTCTTTTGATCAGTTCCTACAGCGACGGTGCCAAGGTGCTTTGAAGCAGCAGGCTGCGCTCGACGACCCAGACACCGGCGACGACGATGGCACCGGCGGCGATCGCCGAGGATACCCACTTTGGCGACGGAGCCGAAATCCGCGCTATAGCGGCCAGGACGGCCAAAACGGCAAGAACGATCAGCAACTGACCGAGCTCGACGCCGACATTGAAGCCGGCAAGCGCCACCGTTATGCGGTGTGCTGACCCGCCCAGAAGATCGGTGAAGACGAAAGAAAATCCGTAGCCGTGCAACAGGCCGATCAGGCCGGTCAATGCAAAGAGCTGCCCGTTGGTCTGCAGGCGCCGGCCACCGGTTCTCCACGTGTCGCGAAGCACCAGGGCGGCGACAAGGACAATTGACAGCGCGATGGTCAGCTCAATCGCCGGCGGGAACCACGCGCCGTGCGGCTCGAAGCCGAGGGTTCCAAGGGCAAGGGTAATGGAATGACCGATCGTGAACCCGGTGACCGCCCACAGGATCCGGATCGACCAGCCCGCGGCCAGAGCCAGGCAGACGACAAAGAGCACATGGTCGATGCCGACAAAAATGTGGACCATGCCCTGCCAGACATAACGCATGAAGGACGAGACAAGAGACCCGTCAAAATGCAGCGGTTGCGAAAGCTGGCCGCTTGCGCTGACCGGCCGCACGGTGCCGAACCGGTGGTCGAAGCCGAGATTTTCAAGATGAACGCCGGCGGGCAGGGCAATCACCGGCAGGGCGCTTTGAATGCTGACATTGGCGGAGGGCGATGCATCGGGCACCCACAGATCGATGTCGATGACACTGTCGCCGACATAAGGATCTTCACCACTGCCGACGGTCGGTGTTTCGAAAGATATCAGCGCGCCGTCCAGGTCGTTGAAATGCGGGCGGTCGCGATTTGCGTGCACCGCACTTCGCAACGGGACCAGGGTCAGCTCGGCGCCCGATTGCGTCACGCGGTAGCCATCGACGATGAATGCCGCAAAACCGGCCGGGTCCTTTTCGATGGCCGCCCGATCCAGTGTGTAGAAGAGCGCGCCCTGGACAGTGGTTTCCTTCAGATAGGGCGCCTCGACCCGATCCTGCGCTCCGGACCGTTGTGACAGGGCCTCCGCATAGGCCAAAGGCGCCGGAATGCGTATCAACAGCCGCAGGCCCTCCTGCGGTGTGGCGCTGGCCGGCAGCATGGACGATGGCGCGGAAGTCTGGTCGGCGCGCACGATGTGGATCAGCCGCGCCTGGGCATCGAGGACAAAATGGGCGCCGGCATAGCCGCCCGCCGCAAGGACGAGGATCATCATGAGGGCGAGTGTTTTCAAAAAGGGGCCTGAGATTGGGGACATGTCATTTCTTCCGGTCGGTTATGCGGCAGCGATCAGCGCCCGCGTATAGGGTTTTTTGGGAAACTGGATGAGTTGCTCGGTCGTTCCGGCTTCCACCAGTTGACCATGGCGAAGCACCATCAGCCGGTCACAGAAATATTGCGCCAGCGCCACGTCATGGGTGATCAGCAGAAAGGCGATGCCGAAATTCCTGCGGAGGTCCTCCATGACCTCCATGACGCCCATGCGGATCGACTGGTCGAGCATCGATGTCGGCTCGTCGGCAATGATCAGTTCCGGCCGGATGATGATGGCGCGCGCCAGCGCGACACGCTGGCGCTGGCCGCCCGACAGGGTGACGGGACGTCGCAGAAGGAACGCGTCATCGGCCGGCAGCCGGACCGCCTCAAGCGCCGTCCTGATTTGCGGGCGCAGGCTCGACCGGCTTTCACGACCATGAATGACCAGCGGCTCGGCAATCAGATCGGCCACGCTCATCCGGTTGTTGAGGCTCTGATAGGGATCCTGGAACACCATGTGGACGGCCCGCTGGCGATCCTTTCGCGCCTGTTTTGACAAACCCTGCAAGGGCCGGCCCCTGAAGAGAATGTCACCTGAGTCGGGCGCGATCATCCCGGTGATGAGCCGGGCGATGGTCGATTTTCCGGCGCCGCTTTCGCCGACGAGACCGAGGGTCTCGCCGGGTTTCAGGGCAAATGATATATTCTTGACCGCGACTACGGATTTGCCGCGGCGGGAGAGAAACCGGACACCGGCCGCCGATCTGAAGCTCTTGCTGACGGCCCGCAATTCCAGGAGCGGCTGGTCCGCGGTTCCCCGGCGATCCGGACAGCGGTCCTTCCTGCTGCCGATCGCCGGCAGATTGTCGAACAATGCCCGCGTGTGCTCATGTTCCGGCTTCGCCCGGATGCCGTCCGGCCGTCCCTCTTCGACGATGACACCGTTCCGCATCACCGCGATGCGGTCGCAATGGCGCAGGATCAGCGGCAGATTGTGGGTGATGAAGAGGATCGTCAGGCCGAGTTCGCGCTTCAGGTGTAAAAGCAACTGCATGATCTCGTCCTGAACCAGCACGTCCAGCCCGGTCGTCGGTTCGTCGGCGATGACCAGTTTCGGGGTGCTGCAAAGGGCAATGGCGATCACCGCGCGCTGCCGCATTCCGCCGGAAAGCTCATGCGGATAGGCGGCGAGATGCCGCTCCTCGAGCCCGACTTTTGTGATCCAGTCCACCGCCAGTGTCCGTCGTTCATGCCGGCTGTGTTCGGGGTTGAGGCCGAGAACCTCTTCCAGATGTCCGCCGATAGTGAGCACGGGATTGAGCGCGTTCATGGCGCTTTGCGGAATGAGCCCCAATGTCGACCGCCTTATGTGGCGCAGTTCCTTCGGGGTCTGGGAAAGCAGATGGGTCCGCTCCAGCCGGATGCTGCCGGCGACGATCTGCGCCGGCTGTCGCAGCAGTTGCAGGATCGCCATCGCGACCGTCGTCTTTCCGCAACCCGATTCGCCGACCAGCCCGACAAGCGTGCCCTTTTGAATGTCGAGGTCGAGACCGCGCACGGCGTGGACCGCATCATCACCGCTCGGATAGTCGATCGTCAGATTGCGGATCGACAGGAATGGCGCCGTTCCATCGGTCGTGCTCGGCACGGTCCCGGACGATCGCTTGGGCGCACGCCGCTTCGCTGATTTGGCCGGTGACGTGAGCGAAGCGTCAAACCCGTATCCGACAAAGGCAAACGCCAGAACCGAATAGGCGATCGCCAGGCCGGGCGGCAGGATCCAGTAGGTCCAGGATCCGGTCAGGAATGCCGCCCTGGCATTGGCGTGAAACAGGGTGCTGCCCCAGCTGTTCTGCAGCGGATCGCCGAGACCGAGGAAGCTCAGCGATGCTTCGACCAGGATGGCGGCGTGGGCAATGCGGACGAATTGCGGGACGATCAGCGGCGCCAGTTCGGGCAGGATATGGCGCAGGCCGATAAACCTGCCGCCGGCGCCCATGGATCGCGAGGCCTCGACAAAGCCGGCGGCGCGGATGGACAGGACCTGGGCGCGCAGTTCGCGCACCGGCTGCGCCCACAGAACCAAGGTGATGACCAGGATCTGGGTCTGCACCGAGGCGCCGAAATAGACGCCGAGCACAATGACCAGCGGCAGGAAGGGCAGCGAAAGGACCACATCCACGGTCCTCATGATCAGCCGGTCGATCCAGCTGCCGGCGCCCGCCCCGCCGCCCGACAGGGCACCGCCCGCCATGAAGCCGGCCGTCAGCGCCAGAACCGTGGCGATCAGCGTGGACACGGCCGCCACGGCGATCCCGACGAACAGCGAGACCCGCGCCCCGTAGAGCAGTTGCGACCAGAGATCCTGCCCGACATCGTTGCAGCCGAGCCAGTGCGCCCGCGACGGCGTCTCAAACGGCTCGCACGCCAGTTCCTTGGGACCGTAGAGGGTGAAAAGAGGCGCCAATACGGCGAGGGTGATGATGACACCCAGCATCAGGAGGCCGAGAATCTGTATCTTGCCGGTGAATGCGCGCGGCGACTGGAAGACAGCCTGCCAGGCTCTCAAGACGGGCGAAACTGAAGGCTTGATATCTGACATTTGCGCCTCCCGGCACGCAACCGTCAGGCCGTGCGGCGGGTCCTGGGATCAATGAGCGGATAGAACAGATCGGTCAGCAGATTGGCGACGATGATGCTGATCGTGGTGATGATGAAGATGCCCTGCAGCAGATTGTAGTCGCGGGCCATTACGCCGTTGACGATCAAACTGCCGAGGCCGGGATAGTTGAACACCGTCTCGACCACCAGGGCGCCGCCGACCAGGCCGCCAAGGCCCATCATCACATTGGTGTAGAGTGGCAGCAGTGCATTGCGGAAGGCGTGGCGAAAGAAGACCCGCCATTCGGCAAACCCGTTGGCGCGGGCGAACATGATGTAGTCCTGTTCGAGCGTCAAAAGCATGGACGACCGGGCGATCAGCAGCACGCTGGCCAATTGCACGAGCCCCAGCGACAGAACCGGCATGACAAGCCGTTCAGCAACGCCGATGAGCCAGTCCACCGACCAGGGGGCGGTCCCGAGTCCGAAGGCGCCGAAGGATGGCAGCCAGTGCAGGGTCGTTGAAAACAGGATGATCAGCAGCATCGCCAGCCAGAAGGGCGGCATGGAGCCAGCCAGCAGGACCGAACCGAGCGTTGCCGCATCGAAGGCCTTGCCGCGGCGCCAGGCCGCCGCGACGCCGAGACCGGCGCCGACCAGGGTGCTGAAGACCAGCGCGCCGCCGGTCAGCAGTAAAGTCCAGGGCAACCGGCTGATGACCGCATCCCAGACCGGCTGCCCCAAAAGCACGGAATCGCCGAAATCACCGCGAAAAAGCCCGGCCAGATAGTGGCCGTACTGGGCGATGATCGGCAGATCGAGACCGTAGTCCGCCAGCACCGCCTGTTTCTCGGCCTCGGACATGGCACCGAGGACATCTTCGCCCAGCAGATAGTCGAGCGGATCGCCGGGAGCGATACGCGGCAATGTGAAATTGATGGTCAGGGCGGCAAGAAGCGTGATGCCGTACTGGAAAAACAGCCGCAGATAATAGTTGAGGCCGAATCGCACCGTCCTCAGCGCTCCACCGGGGCGTAGACGGCGCGCGCGTCGAGGGCCATCAGCCAATCGGTCATTTCCTGTTTGAGCCAGTTGAGGTGGATGTCTTCGTCGACCGTCCGCTCCTTCTTCGCTCCAAGCCGGTAGAACTCGTCGCGGATATGACCGGGTTCAATGATCAGTTCGACCTCGCTGCCGCGATATTTCAAGCGAAAGAAATAGTTTTCTCGGTGGGTGCCGTCGGCCCAGCGTTCCCCCAATCCGGGATCGACATGGTATTCCTCGCGGCTGACCACCCGTGTGACCATCTCGAAGGCATCGCGACCACCCGGCCCGCGAAAGCTGGTGTCGATCTCGATCTCGCGGCGTTCCAGATAACCGTCCGGTGCCAGCAGCGGAAAGGCCCGTTCCATGACCTTGAAGGCGTGGGCGACACCACCGGGAAATGAAGGCCCGTGATACTTCATCAGATCGGCAAAGCTGTAGTCGATCTGCCTACCATTTTCGTAAACGGTCAAAACCTGCTGTGCCACTGCAGTTCTCCAAATCCCGAGCCACGGTTTCATGAAGGCTCCCCCCGCACAGCGCGTGCGGGAGAACCTGTTGACGGTGCTAGTTGACCAGTTCTTCCACGGTGCCGACCCGTTGCGGGCGCGGCAGGAAGGAGTATTTGTGGAAGATGCCGTAGCCGGCCGACGAGGCGTAATTGTCGTAGGACTGCCAGCGATAGGCGAACAGGCCGTCGGGATACCAAAGCATGACCCGATTGGGGTATTTGGCCTCATATTCCTGCAGCTCGTAGCTTATCTGCAGGCGGTCCTCGCGGGTCTGCGCATCCAGCCAGCGGTCGACGATCGCATCCTTCTCCGGCTCTTCAACGATCCGGCGGCGCTTGTCGCCATTGTAGATGATGATGACCATGTCCTGGTCGGCGATGCCATGCGGCGTGATGTCGGCGACGCGCAGATCGAATTCACGGGTTCGCCACAGCGCCGAGAAAGTCGCCGGATCGACCGTCACCACATGGGACTTGATGCCGACATCCTTGAGTTGGTTCGCCGACATTTCGGCAGCCCGCATCAACAGCGGCCGGTTGGAGGCAGCCTTGATCACCCAGTCAAGCTTTGAACCGTCCGGGTTCTCACGAAAGCCATCACCGTCCTGATCCTTGAATCCGATATCGTCGAGCAGAGCCTTGGCGCGTTCCGGGTCGTAATCGACGCTCAGATTGGGCCGGGTCCAGAAGCTGTCGACATGCGGCCAGCCGTGCGAACCGGATTTGCCCATGCCCAGCATGATGCGCTCGAGCATCGGATTGGGATCGATGGCAAGCGATACGGCATGGCGCAGATCGCGGTTGTCGAACGGTTTGCGCACGAAGTTGATGTCCAGCCAGGTGCCCCAGAGGCTGGGCGCCCTGGCGACCTCGATATCCGGGTCGTCGGCCCATTGTTTAACAAGCTCCGGCGGCAGGCTGCGCGCGGCACCGTCCAGTTCTCCGGTCTTGAGGGCGGTGAACATCGTCTGCGGATCCTTGATCATCACCAGGGTCAGTTCGTCCACCAGCGGTTTGCCCTTCCAATAGTGCGGATTGGCCTCAAGCTTGTAATACTGATCGGCTTCATATTCGACGAGACGATAGGGTCCGGTTCCGATCGGCAGATCGGAAAATGTCCGCGGCTTTTCTATATCCTTCCACTGGGCCTTCTGGATGATCGGCAGGTCGGTCGCCGTAATGGCGTCGAAATTGGGCATCGGCTTCAACGACGTCACCCGGACCTTGTAGGGCCCGATCACCTCGACCTCCTCCATGCGCGGGACGGCCGACGTGTGGTGGGTCCAGCGGTTTGCCGGTCCCTCCCGGTAGTAGAGATAGGTGAAGGCGAGATCTTCCGCCGTGAAATCGGTCCCGTCATGCCATTTCACGCCCTCGCGCAGGGTGATTTCCCAGGTGCGCGCATCATCGCTGACCTGCTTGATCTCCGTTGCCAGCCAGTCCTCGGCCTGGCCAACATAGGGCGACGGTTCGCGCAGCTTGTCGAAAACCAGCCACAGCACCCAGTCGTTCCAGCTGTTGCCGATCGTATAGGTCGTCAGATTGCCCGCTGTGTTCCATATGCCCAGCCTGAGGTGCTTTGCCGTGGTCGGGCCCTGATTGTCCTGCTTGCTGACCATTCCGGCGAGCGGCGGGCGGTTGGCGTTGATACCCTTCGTTTTGTCCTCGGCCATCGCATTCGCAATCGGCGACAGGAGAAGCACCGCAAGGGCGAGACCACATAAAGTTCCTTTGAACATCATCAGCATCAATCCATGGTTGGCGGTCGGTTGTGCCGGACCGGTCGTCTTGACGATCCCGCGGTTCCAGACCTTGAAGAAATTCACTCTTGTCACAGGTGACCCTTTACGCTTATTAATTATGATTATGATAGTCAAGTTTTAGAAATACACCGGCTTGAGACGCATGGCGAAACCTGGAACGAAAGGCCGACAGGCGATGGGAAAATTCCTGTTCCCGACCAATGTGGCGACCGGACCGGCGGCAGGCGTGCGGCATGCGACCGGTCATGTCGTGCATTCCGTGCAGCAATATGAGACCGCGCGGCTGAACTGGTCCTGCTACGATGCGGTGGTCGTCGGCAACGACGCCGATCAGATCCATCTGACCGACATGACGCAAAAACTGGAGGCCTATCTGCAGGGCGGCGGCACCATCGTGTTCAGCGGTCACGTTTCGCGCCGGTTCGTGCCGGAGCTGTCCCTCTTCAAACCGCTACCGAGCCGCGGCCGGGCCGATCTCGTCGTCAACCGGGAAGCCGATCATCCGGTCTTCTCCGGTGTTGACGGCGAATCGCTGACCTACCGCAAGGGCGTTGCGGGTTTTTACGGCCGCGGCTGCAATCCGCCACCGGAAGGGGCGGTGATTCTCAACAGCATCAGCGCCGAGCGCTGGCCGCTCGACTGGACTTACGAACGGCCAGCCGGCGGGCGCCTGTTCATGCACGCCGGAAATGACATTTGCGGTTTTTTCGCCCATGACGCCGGTGACCATCCGGGCTTTGCACAGCGGCTTCTGGACTGGCTGGCGGCAACATCGCGGCGGGGGTCGGGACCTGCCAGGGCCGGCCGGGAAGCCAACAAAACTGCGCGGCCAATCGAAACGGAACCGGCGCAAACCGGCGGTTCGGGAATCGCCATTATTGACGCCGGGAACTACTACCATCATCACAGCATTCACGAGGCGCCCTATGCCCGGTTCTTCGATCACATCGTCTATCTGCGGGACGTGCCGATCACCGATCTTGGCCGCTTCGAAACCCTGATCGTCCCGTGCCGCACCAATCCGCTTTATCTGGCGAACCTGTCGGCTCAATTGCAGGATTTCATGCACGGCGGCGGCCGCCTTGTCGTCATGGGCGAGACCTTCCCGGACCGCTGGCTGCCGGACATCCGGTTCAATGCGATGGAAACCAATTTCTGGTGGTGGCTGGACAGGAACGCCGATCTCGGTGTGCGCATCAGCGATCCGGCGCACCCGATGGCCAGCCATGTCGACGCAAGGGCGGCGACCTGGCATCTGCACGGGACATTCGCGCCTTTGTCGTCCGGACAGCAGTCCCTCATCGAAACACGGGATGGCGAAAGCCTGATGTTCCAGGACAGCCAGTCCTACGCGCCGGGCGAATTGATTGCGACTTCACTGGATCCGTTCTTCCATCATGGCAGCTATTTCATGCCGGCAACCACCGTCTTCCTGCAGAAATTCCTGACCTGGCTCTCTGAGGGAAAGCCGGCCGGCCAGCCGGCGAGACGCCTCCAGACCGCCTGAAACCTGCGAGTGAACCGATGATCACACCTTCCTATGTCCGCACCATGGCACGCTACAACCACTGGCAGAACGGCCTGATCTACGATCTGGCCGGAAGCCTCGACGATGCGGCGCGACGCGCCGATTGCGGCATGTGTTTCGGCTCCATCCACAACACTCTCAATCACATGCTGTGGGACGACCAGATGCTAATGCACTGCCTGGCCGACATGCCGCTGCCGGCCGCCGACAGCGTCCGGACATCGGTGGGATTGTTTGAAGACTGGCTGGCCCTGCGCAACGCGCATGCGGCGTTTTCCACCGGGATCGTCGAATGGGCCGACACGATATCCGAGACGTGGCTTGAGGGAACGCGTATCTGGAATTCCGGCGCGGCGCAGCAGCAGGGCCGCAAGTCGAACGCGATCTTGCTGGTGCAATTGTTCAACCACCAGACCCACCACCGTGGCCAGTTGCATGTCATGCTCAGCCAACAGGGCGTCAAAACGCCGCACACGGATGTTTCCTTCATGCCGGAAGATAGAGCGCCGGCCCGCGGAACCGCGTAAAGCGGCGGTCCCCGCCAGTTATTGAGCGCCGGCAGGCACTGTCTGACTCAGATCGCCAGATATTCGTTGCGCAGATCCTCGTCGTCGAGCACGTCCTGCGCCGTTCCGGCATAGACGATTTCGCCCATGTCGACGATGACAGCCCGGTCAGCGAGCTTCAGGGCGGCAACGGCGTTCTGCTCGACGATGATTGTCGTGATGCCGAGCTCCTTGATCTGGCGCACGATCTTTTCGATCTCCTGCACGATGACAGGCGCAAGGCCCTCATAGGGCTCGTCGAGCAGCAGCAGCTTGACATCGCGCGCCAGGGCTCGGGCGACCGCCAGCATCTGCTGCTCGCCGCCCGACAGGGTGGTGGCGATCTGCGCGCGCCGTTCGGCGAGGCGCGGAAAATGCTGGTAAATGCGTTCCAGTTCCCAGCCGCGCGGCTCCGAGACCTGTGCCAGGATGAGGTTTTCCTCGACCGTCAATCCGCCAATGATGCGCCGGTCCTCGGGCACGAGCTGGATTCCCATCTGGGCCGCCTGATAGGCTTTTTTGTCGTGCAGGCTTTCACCGGCCAGATAGATTTCACCGCTGGTGAGGGCCGGATCGTCGACCCGCGCCAGGGTCCGCAGGGTCGAGGTCTTGCCGGCGCCGTTGCGGCCGAGCAGCGCCAGGATCTCGCCTTCGCGCAGATCGAAGGAAATGCCCTGGACGATATAGGATTCGCCGTAATAGGCGTGGATGTCGCGAACACTGAAAAACGCCTCGCCAGCCGGCACGGCTTCTGGCGTGTCACTGCGCAGATGCAGGTCGCTCGAATCGGTTTTCTTCAGCATGTCAGTGTGCTCCGCCAAGATAGGCTTCCTGTACTTTCGGGTTTCCCTTGATTTCGTCCGGCGTTCCCGAGGCGATGATCCGCCCCTGGGCCAGCACCGAAATCCTGTCGGCCAGCGAAAACACGACATGCATATCGTGTTCGATGATGACCTTGGTCATACCACGGGCCTTGATGGTCTTCAAAAGGTCGACCGTTCTGTTGGTGTCGTGGCGCGACATCCCTGCCGTCGGCTCGTCCAGCAGCAGCAGTTTCGGGCGCTGTATGAGGCACATGGCGAGCTCCAGCCGGCGCTTGTCGCCACGCGAGAGCGCCGCGGCCTCCCGGTCCTTCAGCGCGGAAAGCCCGACATCGGTCAGCGCCTGTTCGGCGTTGTCCCGTATTACGGTTTCCCTGCGCAGTTTTGAAAACGGCCGCAGGCTGAAGGCGCCGTCACGGCTGGCGAAGGCCGGGATCATGACATTTTCCAGCAGGGTCAGATCGGGAAAGATCTCCGGCGTCTGGAAAACCCGCGACACGCCGAGCTGGTTGATCTCGTCCGGCGTGTGTTCGTCGAGGATCTCTCCGTTGAAGACGACATGGCCGCTGTCGGGTTTCAGCCGTCCGACGCAGACATTGAGCAAAGTCGACTTGCCGGCGCCGTTGGGACCGATGATCGCGTGGGTGGTTGCCTCCTCGACATCCAGATCGACATCGCTGAGCGCGTGCAGGCCGCCGAAGCTCTTGTGGACATCCCTGACGTGAAGAACACTGTTTGTCATCGCTTCATCCTCCTATTCGGCCGCCTGCGGGACGATGGCGGGCTGCTGTTTTCCGCCGCCGCCGCCACCCAGACGCTTGACGAGACGCCGCCAGCCTTCCATCACCCCGCCGGGCAGGAAAATGACCACCAGCATGAACAGCAATCCGAGGGTCAGGTGCCAGCCCTCGCCGACGAACAGGCTGGCGAGGTCGACGGCGACAGCGCGGAGATCTTCGGGAAGGAAGGAAAAGACCTGCCCGAGCGTAACGTCGTTGAAGGACGAGAAGATGTTCTCGAAATATTTGATGATCCAGGCGCCCAGCATCGGACCGATCAACGTTCCGACGCCGCCCAGAATGGTCATCAGAACCACTTCGCCCGACGCGGTCCATTGCAATCGCTCGGCGCCGGCCAGCGGATCGGTGACGGCCAGCAGCGAGCCGGCCAGGCCCGCAAACATGCCCGAGATCACGAACGCCGCCAGCGTATAGGGACGGGTGCTGTAGCCGGTATAGCCCATGCGGCCCTGATTGGATTTGATACCACGCAAGGTCAGGCCGAAAGGGGACTTGAAGATGCGCCTTGTGATGAAGAAGCAGATGATGAGGACGACAGCACAGAAATAAAACCCCGGATAGCCGCTCATATCGATGCCGAAGAGGTTGGTTTCCGGCAGCCCGGCACCGGCCTCGCCGAAGGCCCTGTCGATGATGCGGGCGTCCTGCAGCGTCAGCTGCAGGCCCGTTTCCCCGTTGGTGACGGGCGTCAGGACGGAATAGGCCAGATTGTAGCACATCTGCGCGAAGGCGAGGGTCAGGATCGAGAAGTAGATTCCCGAACGGCGCAGGCTGACATAGCCGATCAGCAGCGCGAACAGGCCGGAGAACGCCATGCCGAAAAAAATCGCCGGAAGCACGTTCATGGTCAGCAGCTTGAAAGACCAGACGGCCGCATAGGAGCCGACGCCGAGGAAGGCCGCATGCCCGAAGGACAGATATCCGGTCAGACCGAACAGGATATTGAAGCCCATGGCGAAAATCGCGAAGATGGCGAATTTCTGTAGAAGATCGGGATAGTTCGCACCGAGCGGCGTCAGCCAGAGCGGCATCGACAGGATGACCGCGGCGAAGGCCAGTAGTGCGAAGGGTTCCCGTGAAACGATCTGTTTCATTGCTCTATTCCTCCATCACGCCTTCGCGGCCCATAAGCCCGCGCGGCATCGTCAGCAGGATCACGACGGCAACCAGATAGATGATGATCTGATCGATCCCCGGCAGGATGCTGGTGATTTCGTTCATCGATGCGAAGGACTGCAAAATCCCAAGCAGGAAGCCGGCCAGCACCGCGCCCGGCAGCGAGCCCATTCCGCCGACCACGACGACGACGAAGGACAGGACGAGGAAGTCCATTCCCATATGATAGTCCGGCGGCAATATCGGCGTGTACATGACGCCGGCGAGGCCGGCGACGACGGCTGCCAGGCCGAAGACGACCGTAAAGCGCCGCTCGATATTGATGCCCAGCAACCCGACTGTCTCGCTGTCGCGCATTCCGGCGCGCACCACCATGCCGTAGGTGGTAAATTGCAGGAAAGAAAAGACCGCAGCGATGATGAGCGCTGAAAATCCGAAATAGACGAGGCGCCACCAGGGATAAACGATGTTATCGCTGAGACCGAGCCAGGCGCCGATATTGGCGCTGCCGGCGACGATTTCGGGCGCCGACTGCGGAATGGGATTGGCCCCGAAATAGTGTTTGACGATTTCCTGGATGACGATGGCAAGACCGAAGGTCACCAGAATCTGGTCGGCATGGGGTCGCTTGTAGAAATATTTGATGAGGCCGCGTTCCATCGCGATGCCGATGAGCAGCATGACCGGGATGGCGATGAGAATCGACACCGGGACCGAATAGTTCAGCAGGAATCCGCCGAAATCGCCGAACAGCGATTCCACATAGGGCGTCCGGATTTCCATCGGCGAGCCCCATGCGGTCTTCTGGGTCTCATCGAGAACGACTTTCTCAAGGTTGAGCAGCTTGTTGAACGTCACCGCACAGAAGGCGCCCAGCATGAAGAGCGCGCCATGGGCGAAATTGACCACGCCCAGGGTTCCGAACACCAGGGTCAGTCCCAGGGCAATCAGCGCATAGGCGCCGCCCTTGTCCAGACCGTTCAGAAATTGAAGTAAAATCGCATCCATGGTGAAAGCGCCCTCCGCATGACCGGACATTTCCGGGAGGCCGGCCGCCGGAGGCGGCCGGTCGACGGGCTCAGAGCCCGGTTAATCGGCCGTCAACAGGCCTTGGCGTCCGCCGGTCCGAGATCACCGCCGAAAATCGACGGGTCGTAGGTGACCTGCTCGCGCGGGACGATCTTGACGACCTCCAGCAGGTCGAATTGCGACGTCGGGTTTTCGTTGCCGCGCACCACGAGAACATCCTTCATGCACTGGTGGTCGGCGGCGCGATACAGCGTCTTGCCGTTGCCCATGCCGTCGAACTCGAAACCTTCAAGAGCGGCGATGACCTGCGGCGGGGCGAAGGTGCCGGCGCGCTCGCAGGCATCAGCATAGAGCAGTGCCTGGACATAGCAGGTCTGCGCCGCCTGGGACGGCGGTGCGCCATATTCCTGGCCGAAGGATTTGACGAAGGTCTGGGAGGCTTCGTCCTGCAGCGACCAGTTCCAGTTGGTGGTGCCGAGGATACCCTTGATGTTGTCGCCGGCGCCCTGCGCCATCAGCCGCGAGAACAGCGGCACGACGACCTCGAAATCCTTGCCGTTGACCTGTTTTGCCCGCATGCCGAACTGCACGGCCTGGGTCAGGGAGTTCACCATGTCCTTGCCGTAGTGGTTGAGGACCAGCACATCGGCTCCGGAATTGAGAACCGGGGTCAGATATTGCGAGAAATCGCCGGCACCGAGCGGCGTGCGTACCGCATTGACCGTATCCCAGCCGAGGCCCTCGGTTGTGTCCTTGATCGATTCCTCCTGGGTCCAGCCCCAGTTGTAATCGGCCGTCAGGTGATAGGCGCGGCGTTCATTGCCGAGCTGCTGGGCGAGTATAGGCCCGAGGGCCAGGCCGGACTGATAGGCGTTGAAGAAGTGGCGGAAACCGTAACGCTTCTTGTCCTTGCCCGTCGTGTCGTTGGAGTGGGTCAGCCCGGCCATGAAGATGATGCCGGTTTCCTGGCACAAGCCCTGAACCGCAACGGCCACCCCGGAGGACGAACCGCCGGTGATCATGATGGCGCCGTCCTTTTCGATCATCCGCTTGGCCGATGCCCGCGCTGCATCCGATTTGGTCTGCGTGTCGCCGGTCACATATTCGACCTTCTTGCCGAGGATGCCGTTGCCCTTGAGCGCTTTGGAGCTGAACGTGTTCAACAGACCGCCGTCGCCCTCGCCATTGAGGTGCTTGACCGCCAGCTGATAGGCGCGCAGTTCGTCAGCGCCTTCATCGGCATAGGGCCCGGATTGCGGGACATTGAAGCCGAGGGTCACGGAGCTTCCGGTCGGCATGTTGCAGAATTCTTCGGCATAGGCGCCGCGAACGAAGCTCATGGGCGCCGCAAGCGCCACACCGGATGCCGCACCCGCCTTCAGCAAGCCACGACGCGTCATGAATAGTCTGGACATTGAAATCCTCCCGAATGTCGCTGATCGAGCGTTCCGTCACCGATGGCGGAACACGGCCGGATGCTAATCGGGAGTTTGCCGGGCGCAATAATCCATTCGTGTATAAGACTTTGGTTTATTATACTTTTTTCCTAGGACTGAATGGATTTTGGCCGGCATGGAGCAGAACAAAATGTCGTGAGATGTTGATCCAGGTCAGTGTTGCGGCGTTTTTTCCTGTTTAGAGTGCGTCTAAAGTCTGATAGGGATTTTCGTGGAAATCGGGCACCTGCAGACGGGGTTCGCGAACCCCGGAACATAAACCGATTGCCGATTCGCATCAGGCCGGCCGTCAAGGTCCGGCCAAGAGGGAAGTAACATAATGGATTACCGCAGCATTTTTCAGGACGCGGTCGACCAACTGCATACCGAAAAACGCTACCGCGTGTTTGCCAATCTGGAACGCATCGTCGGCAAGTTTCCTCGTGCGATTCACCGATCCGGCGCCTCGGCGCGGGAGGTGACCGTCTGGTGCTCGAATGATTATCTCGGCATGGGCCAGAATGACGATGTCATCGCGGCGCTCTGCGAAGCGGCGGGCAAGATGGGGTCGGGCGCCGGCGGGACACGCAATATCTCCGGAACCAACCATCCGCTGGTCGAGTTGGAGCATGAGCTGGCCGACCTGCATGGCAAGGAAGCGGCGCTGGTGTTCACCTCCGGTTTCATTTCCAACGAGGCGTCGATCTCGACAATCGCCCGATTGCTGCCCAACTGCCTCATCCTGTCCGACGAACTCAACCACTCTTCCATGATCGAAGGCGTGCGCCGCTCGGGAACCGAAAAGAAAATCTTCCGGCACAATGATCTCGACCATCTCGAGGAACTGCTGAGTGCCGCCGACCCGGAGCGCGCCAAGCTGATCGTCTTCGAATCCGTCTATTCGATGGATGGCGATATCGCGCCGATCCAGGCGATTGCCGATCTCGCCGATCAATATGGCGCGATGACCTATATCGACGAGGTCCACGCGGTGGGCATGTATGGCCCGCGCGGCGGTGGGATCTGCGACCGCGAGGCCCTTGCGGACCGGATCGATATTATCGAGGGAACGCTGGCCAAGGCCTTCGGCGCGCTCGGCGGCTATATTTCAGGGCCGCGGGCGGTGATCGACGCGGTGCGTTCCTATGCGCCGGGCTTCATCTTCACCACCGCCCTGCCGCCGGCCATGGCCGCCGCCGCGACGACCTCGATCCGCCATTTGAAGACCTCGCAGAGCGAGCGCGAAAAACATCAAAGGCAGGCGCAGACCACCAAAGATATGCTGCAGGAGGCCGGCCTGCCGGTCATGCCATCGGAAACGCATATCGTGCCGGTCCTGGTCGGCGATCCGGAGCTTTGCAAAAAGGCCTCCGACCGGCTGATGGACGTGCATGGCATCTATATCCAGCCGATCAACTACCCGACCGTTCCGCGCGGCACCGAACGGCTGCGCATCACGCCGTCGCCGTTCCATGACGACAAGCTGATTCTCGAACTGCGCGATGCGCTTGTCGAGGTCTGGGACACGCTCGGCATCGCGCTGACGACGTCGGAAGAATCCGCCCCGATCGATTCCGACCGGGTGGTGCAGCTGACGGTCAACAAATCCGGCGGATAGGCCGGGATCAGGCAGACCTTAGACCGCCTATTTCTTCAGCAGGTCACGGATTTCGGTCAGCAGGTGGCGCGCTTGATGCCGGGCGCTCTGGCGTTGCACCTGCGTCAGTTCGTTCACTTTGCGCAATTGCCGCTACGTCAGATATTCAGGGTGAAGCTGCCGCGCTTCCCCGCTACATTCGGCAGCAGGGTGGGCGATTGACTGCGCCATCTACCACTTTGGCCCAATTTGCCGCAACCGTGTTTGGGTCTATGCTGCATGCTCGCAGGAGTGGAAGATGGAACGTGGGAGGACTGGACCGATTTTCCGCCGACACATGATGCAATCCCGTCCCAAAGCGCCTTAGGGTTCCATGCTGTCGGGCTGGGCCATTATCAGCACCGCTTTGCTCTATCTGCTGCTGCTGTTCGCGGTGGCCAGCTATGGAGACCGTAAAGCTGCGACCAAGCGCAGCGAAAGGCGCGGCAGGCCGGTCATCTATGCGCTGAGCCTTGCCGTCTATTGCACCTCCTGGACCTATTTCGGCGGGGTTGGCCTTGCCGCCGAGCGCGGCTATGAATTCCTGGCGATCTATATCGGGCCGATCCTGATGTTCACGGTGGGCATGCCGGTCATCCGCCGCATCGTTCATCTGGCGAAGACGGAAAAGCTGACCTCGATCGCCGATTTCCTCGGCGCGCGCTACGGCAAGAACCCAACCATTGCCGCCGTCGTCGCGCTGATCGCGGTGATCGGCACCATTCCCTATATCGCGCTTCAACTGAAGGCCGTCTCCTCCTCGGTCACCATCATGGTTTCGGATGCGGCACTGGAGGGGCTGGGACCGTTTTTTCCGACCGACGTTTCGCTGATGCTGGCGCTGCTGCTGGCCGGTTTCGCCGTCATCTTCGGCACCCGGCATACGGACGCGACGGAACACCAGAACGGTCTGATCCTTGCGGTGGCAACCGAATCCGTCGTCAAGCTCCTGGCCTTTACCGCCGTCGGGCTGTTCGTCACCTTCTTTCTTTTCTCCGGACCGGCCGATCTTTTTGAAAAGGCGACCGGCGATGGACGGGTCATGGAGGCACTGAACTACAACACCGCGCCGGCCCGGTGGCTCACCCTTATCATGTTGTCGGCCTTCGCCATCGTCATCCTGCCGCGCCAGTTTCACGTGACGGTGGTGGAAAACCGGACGGAGAGCGAATTGCGCACGGCGCGCTATCTGTTCCCGCTCTATCTGGTGGCGATCAATCTGTTCGTCATCCCGATCGCCATTGCCGGACTGCTGTTTTTCGGCGACCCGGGAAGCGGCGATCAGTTTGTCCTGCAATTGCCGCTGGCCAACGATATCGGCTGGCTTTCCCTGGCCACCTTCATCGGCGGCTTTTCCGCCGCCACCGCCATGGTCATCGTCGCTTCGGTCGCCGTCGCTATCATGATCTCCAACGATCTGGTCATGCCGACGCTGCTGCGCCGCAACATCATCCGGCGCGACTCGGACTGGAGCGATTTCACCGGCGCCATCCTGAAGATCAGGCGCACCGCCATTTTTGTCATCCTGCTGC
>JANQMU010000154.1 GCA_028279875.1 Rhizobiaceae bacterium | reverse complement strand
ACAGCATGGTCGATTTCCGAATCTCATACGGGGTTGCACGGCACAAATATGCTCATTTCACAGACATGTTCCATGATTGGGTCGTGCCGGCCTGCTCTCCGGCCTATATGCGACGGGTGGAGATCAACGAATTGGCTGACATTGTTGCACAACCGCTCATTGGCATTGAGTGGGAGAACCCGCAACAGTCTCCGCCCTCCTGGTCCGAATGGGCAAGACAATACGGTCTGAATGAACCGTCGCTTCCTTTTGATCTGTCCTTCTCGCTGTCCAGTGCGGCGATCGATGCTGCAAGGAACGAGAGCGGCTTTGTATTGGGTCAATGGTCCATGATCGCCGGTGACGTCGCAGGCAAGAGGCTGTCGGTCCCCTTCGACTGCCCCATCCGGTTCTCGGAACCTTATGCACTGGCTTGGAATGCATCATCCTTGAACCGGCCGCAATGCCGGGAGTTTCGCACATATCTCCTGAGTGCGGCACGACAGACTATGAACACGGTCTAGGCTGCGGAGACCCTTTAACCTATGTGCCGGTTTGTCCGGATTTGTTCAGGATCGGTTTACGAGGAGGAAGGACATGTTGGTGCATATTCGACGACGAGTGGGCCGATCATGGGCAAATCCGGGCAAATCCCTTCGGGACGAGGCACACTTCGCCCCTGGACATCGTTGCGAAATGCTTGAAGTGGAGGGCACTACGGCGCCTTTCGCGCCTTGCCAGGAACGAAGTGTGCCACGCCGGCGCACAAGTTAAAGGGTCACCACAGCCTAGTGACCATTGGAGACATCATCAATGCTGCACGATCCCCTGACGATTGCGGAACGCTGGATCGGCGAGGGGCGTAACGTCGCCATCGCCACCGTCATCGAAACCTGGGGGTCGGCGCCGCGGCCGGTGGGCAGCCATCTGGTGATCGATGGTGACGGCAATTTCGAGGGGTCGGTATCGGGCGGCTGTGTGGAAGGCGCAGTGGTCGCGGAAGCCGGAGATATCATTGAAACCGGTGCACCGCGGGTCCTTGAGTTTGGCGTTGCCGATGAAACCGCCTGGCAGGTCGGGCTATCATGCGGCGGGACCATCCGGGTCTATGTCGAGAGGCTTGGATAGGTCGTGGACCCGCATCTGCTCAAACAATTGAATGCCGAAAGGGCGGCGCGGCGGGCCGCTTTGCTGCTGACCGATCTTGGCGATGGCCGCGACCGCCTGATCAGGAAAGGCGATGCCCTGGCCGGTGCGCTGGGAGAGGCGGTTGCCGATGCGTTCCGCAGCGGGAAATCCACGGTATTCGAGACGGACGGCCATCGATATTTCCTGAACGTCCATGTGCCGTCGGCACGGCTGGTGATTATCGGTGCGGTCCATATCACGCAGGCCCTTGCTCCCATGGCGGTGCTTGCCGGACTTGACGTGCGGGTCATCGACCCGCGAACGGCCTTTGCCACACCCGACCGGTTTTCCGATATCGACCTTGTCGCCGCCTGGCCCGAGGAGGGGCTGCGCGAGCGACCGCTGGATGCCTATACGGCAGTGGCGGCTGTGACCCATGATCCGAAGATCGACGACGATGCCCTCAAGGCCGCGCTGGATGCGGGATGCTTCTATGTGGGAGCCCTCGGCAGCCGGAAAACCCATGCCAAACGGGTCGAGCGATTGCGTGCAGCCGGTCTCGACGAGCGGGCGGTCGAACGCATTTCGGCGCCGATCGGCCTCGATATCGGCGCGTCCAGCCCCGCCGAGATCGCGGTTGCGATCCTGGCGGAACTGATCGCTGCACTGCGGGTCCGCAAGGCGGGTTCGCCGTGAGATTCGGCCCTGTCGACGTGTCGGCGGCGCGCGGCGCGATGCTCGCCCACTCGCTCGTTTGCGGCGGCAGGCGGCTGCGCAAGGGGCGTGTTCTGGATGCGGATGATCTGAAAGCCCTGGCCGAAGCCGGAATCGAACGCGTCGTCGTCGCCAGGCTGGACGATGAGGATGTCAATGAGGATGATGCCGCCGCACTCTTGGCCGAAGCGCTTGGGACGAGCGGCGTTCGCCTTGGCGACGCGGCGAACGGCCGGGTCAATCTGTTTTCGCTGGCCGGCGGCTTGCTGCGCGTCGACGGTGGTGCGGTCGACCGTTTCAACCAGGTCGACCCGGCGATCACCATCGCGACATTGCCCGACTTCAGCCCGGTCGCAGCCGGCGATATGGTTGCGACGATCAAGATCATACCGTTCGCCGTGCCGCGAGACGACCTTGCCCGGGCAAGTGACATCGCATCCGCCGTCGACATCCTGCGGGTCCTGCCCTTCAGGGCGGCGAATGTGGGGCTGGTGGCGACGACACTGCCGTCGCTGAAGCCGTCGGTCATGGACAAGACGGCACGGCTTCTGCAGGCAAGGCTCGATGCATCGGGCAGCCGGATCCGCCGCGAAAGCCGCGTGTCGCATGACGCCGAAGCGGTGGCTTCGGCGATGCGCCTGCTGCAATCCGAATGTGATCTGATCGTGGTTTTCGGCGCCTCCGCGATCGTCGACCCTGCGGATGTGATTCCAGCCGCCATTGCGCTTGCCGGGGGAACGATCGATCATGTCGGCATGCCGGTGGATCCCGGCAACCTGCTGGTGCTCGGCCATATGGGCGCCGTTCCGGTGATCGGCGCGCCGGGTTGCGCGCGCAGCCCGAAGGAAAACGGCTTTGACTGGGTTCTCGCGCGCATTCTCGCCGGTGAGACGCCAACCGCCGAGATGATCATGAACATGGGTGTCGGCGGTTTGCTCAAGGAAATCGCAAGCCGGCCGCAGCCGCGGGTCGCATCCGACGCGCCACCGGTGACCGCGAAGATGGTGGAGATTCTCGTCCTGGCGGCGGGAAAGGCGAGCCGGATGCGCGCGGCGGCGCCCGACCACACGGAACCGGAACACCTGCCGCACAAGCTGTTGGCGGAGTTCGATGGCATTCCGCTGATCCGCAAGTCCGTCGAGACCGCAATCGGGTGCGAGAGCGGGCGAATCCATGTGGTGGTGGGATATCGGGCGAACGATATGCGTGACGCGCTGGGCGGGCTGGATGTCGAGGTCGTCGAGAACCCGGATTTCGACGAGGGCATGGCATCGTCGCTGCGCACCGGTGTCGCCGCCCTTGGAGGGGAGGCGGCGGGCGTGCTGATCCTGCTGGCCGACATGCCGCTGATCGAGAGCGGACATCTTGAGAAAATGCTGCAGGTCTTTGCCGATTCAGGCGGCAAATGTGTGGTTCGAGCGGCCAGCGGCGAGGTCCGCGGCAATCCGGTGATCCTGCCGCGTTCGACATTCGGGTCGGTTGCCGCCCTGCGCGGCGATGTCGGCGCGCGGCAGATCATCGCCGACAGCGGCCTGCCGATCATCGATGTCGATATCGGTGACGCGGCGCTGCTCGATGTGGATACCCGCGAAGCGGTGCTTTCGGCGGGTGGCGTGCTGACCCGCTGAGGGCTATTTGCCCCGTTTCGCATAGGCGTCTGAGACAAGATCGTCGATCGATCGGTCCGAGGCATTGCCGATGTGCTCGCGCCAGACGGCGTTGATGATTTCGAGCAGGGATGCGTTGGTCTCCGGCGCGGCGTTGGCGTCGAGCTGCTCTTGCGTTACCCCGAGATGGGGCGGGGCTGCTTTTTCGATGGCTTCAAGGCCGGTCTTGTCGAGCATCCAGTGGTCGATACCGGTCGGATAGCCGACAAATCCCAGCTTTCCGACCTGGGCCTCCACCGACGACATGTAATTGGCAAGAACAAGCGCCGCTGCCGGGTTCGCCGCATTGGACGGGATGGCGAGGAAGTTCTTGTTCTTGATCATCAGTCCCCTGGGGAAGATCATCGCCTCGGCCGTATCGGGATAATGACCCGTGGCCACCTTGGTTGCCGCCGCATAGGTTCCGAATTGGCAGGTGAAGTGAATATCGCCGTTGCGGAACAGCACATCTGCTGCCTTGCTGTCCGCCGGGTAGCGGTGCTTGCCGTCAGGATCGGTGAACAGATACGGTTCAAGCGATTTCAGATAGGCCATGCCCGGGCCGATCAGACGGGCGAGTTCCGCCGCATTGACGGCGTCGGCTGGTTTCTGGAAGGGCGCGGCACCATTTCCGTCGGGATTGAACGCATAGAGCGCAGCCTGTACGAAGGTGCTTCCGGCCCCGTCGGGCGGTCTGACATAGGTGAATTTGCCGGGATTGCGCTCAAGGTATGAGCGCAGTTCGTCAAAGGATGAGGGGGTTGCACCGGGCGGCACATATTGGCGGTTGACGGCGCAGACATATTGTTCGCTGGACCATGCGATCTCGCGGCCGCCGATTTCGATGCCGAAGTCCCAGTGATTGGCGTGCGAGCGCGGATCATCCGGATTCCAGTCGAAATTCTTCGAATTGGGGAGCCGCTCGGCAAAGGCGCCGAACAGCAGATCGCGATGAGCCAGGGTGTAGAAGTTGTCGCCATTCAGCCAGATGACATCGGCGCTTCCCTGGCCGATGCCCTTGCCGGCGGCCGTTTCCGACAGGACAAGGTCGACGGCGTTTTGTGTGCTGGTCAGCCGGTTGGGCTGCAACGTAATGCCGAGGGCCTCCATGGCCGGTCCGGCAGCGCTTTCGATCCAGACATTCAGGACATCGTTGCCGCCCCAGTAAAGGAAAGTGACCCGGCCTTCATCCCTGGCCCGTTCAAGGACGTCCTGCCATGTGAGCTTACCGGCAAGGAAATCCTGGCGAAACCGCTCCGCTGGCTCGTCGGCCGCCGGGGAAACCACGGATGCGACCAGGCCAAGGCCAAGCGACAAGGCAAAAATGTAAACACGGCGCATCGTCTCCCCCTATGTTCCGGGGCCTACGGAACGGCGTTGGCAGCCGCAAGGCCCTGCTCGATATCCCGAAGCAGGTCTTCGACATCTTCGAGACCGATCTGCAGACGCATCACGGGGCCTTCGGGCGGTGGCGGGGTAACGGTTCTGTCCTTCAGGGACACATGAACGGCAAGGCTCTCGAAGCCGCCCCAGGAATAGCCAAGGCCGAAGATCTGCAATGCGTCGAGAAAGGCGTGGGCCTTGCGCTGCCAATTGTCGGTCGACGCGCCGCCGTCGAGCACGATCGAGAACAAACCGCACGACCCCTTGAAGTCGCGCTTCCAGAGCGCGTGTCCGGGAAAATCGGGCAGGGCAGGATGAAGGACCCGGGCGACGCCCGGCCGGCCCTGCAGCGTCTTTGCAAGCGTAAGAGCGGATGCCTGATGGCGTTCCAGGCGGACACCCATGGTTCTAAGGCCACGCAGCACGAGATAGCTGTCATCGGGATTGGCGCAGACACCGAGATTCGTGCGGACCGCCACCAGTTTTGGCCAGTGTTCAGCCGTTGCAGACACCAGGCCGAGAATCACGTCGGAATGGCCGGACGGGTATTTGGTCGCCGCATTGATGCTGATATCGACGCCGAAATCCAGCGGCTTGAAGAAGATCGGCGTGGCCCAGGTATTGTCCATCATCACGACGGCGCCGTGTTTGTGGGCGACCCTGGAGATTGCCGGAATATCCTGTATTTCATAGGTGTTCGAGCCGGGAGACTCGGTGAACACCACCCGGGTGTTGGGCTGTATCAGCGCTTCGATATCCGCCCCGATGTCGGGGTTGAAATAGGTGGTTTCGATGCCGAGATCGCGAAGCATCGTGTTGCAGAAGCGGCGGGTCGGGAAATAAATGGAATCGACGACCAGCAGATGGTCGCCGGATTTCAGGAAGGCCAGAAGTGGTATGGTGACGGCGGCGAGCCCGGATGGCACAATCATCGTGCCGGCCGACCCCTCCAGCGCGTTGATGGCCTCGGCAAGGGCGTCGGTCGTCGGTGTCCCGTGGGTCCCGTAGATATATTTCTGCTTGCCCGACGCGATGGTCTCGGAGTCTGGAAACAGCACGGTCGAGCCGCGGACGACCGGCGGGTTGATGAAGCCGTGACAGTCACCGGGATTGCTGCCGGCGTGGGTGAGGGTGGTGTTCACTCCTCGTGACGACGGGTCGGGAGGGTTCGCCATGATCGGTCCTGTGCTTGCTGTCTCCGGTTTGATCTACTATGTCGACCGGCCGGTTGAAAGACATTTCCGACCGGTCCCGTGCACCCTGGAAACACAATCTCGATCGCGCTTTTTGGCCCGGCACCGAAGGCGTCCATGCAAAAACCGGAATTCCGACATATGCGCTTGACCCTTGTGTTGAAATGAGAATGTGATAGCCACGTCACGGCAAGGTTGGCAAACCGGTTTCATCCCGGCCGGTCCCCGAAAATCTTGCGTACCGGGAGTCAAAACCGGGCAGAGAAGGCAGTTGCGATGTTGAGAATATTGCTGTCGTTCATCGTCAGCATTGGTGTCATGGGAGTGGAGCTTGGCGGTGCATCGGCCGCGACGCTCGAGGATGTCCGCAAAAGAGGCTGGCTGCAGTGCGGCGTGCAGCAGGGGCAACCGGGCTTTTCCGTCGCCGACCAGGATGGAAACCGGACCGGCCTGAATGTCGATTTCTGCAGGGCGGTGGCCGCGGCCATTTTCGGTGACGGATCGAATGTCAAGTTTTCGGATCTGTCGGCTGCCGAGGGGATCGGCGCGCTGAAATCCGGGGATGTCGATATCCTTTCGCTCGGCAGCAGTTGGACGATGCGGGACGATACCGCCCGCGGTGTGCATTTCCCGGTGATCACCTTTTTCGACGGTCAGGGGTTTTTGGTCCCCAAGGAGATGGCGATCAGTTCCACCCTCGAATTGTCCGGCGCATCGATGTGCCTGCTTTCGAGTGAAACGACAAAATCCAATGTGGCCGATTATTTCGGCTCCAACAAAATGGAGTTCGTGCTGGTCGAGTTCGATACGGTCGGCGAAGCGGTGAGCGCCTATGAAGACGGACGCTGCAATGTCTATACCACCCGCTCGTCGGCGCTCGAAGCGCAGCGTCTCAAGCTGACGGATCCCGACGCCCATGTGGTCCTGCCGGAGAGCATCTCCAAGGAGCCGCTGGGCCCGATCGTGCGCGGTGGTGACGAGCAGTGGCTCAACATCATCAGATGGATCCATTTTGCGATGCTGAATGCGGAGGAACTCGGTGTCACGCAGGCCAATGTCGATGAAATGAAGACCGTCGGGAACCCGCCCGTAAACCGCCTGCTCGGCTCGGATGCGGCGTTTGGCGGCGCGATTGGACTGGGCAGCGACTGGGCCTACAATGTCATCAAGGAGGTCGGCAATTACGGTGAGACCTTCAACCGCAATGTCGGTCCGGAAACGGCGCTCGCATTGACGCGAGGCAGGAACGCGCTGTGGGTCGATGGCGGTTTGCATTATGGCCCACCGATCCGCTAGGCTTTGGTAACCATTCCGAGGGCCGGATCGCCCGTCGATGCCATGTTTGGCGGGCGTATAACAAAGGGGAAAAGCCATGGCGGATGCCGATGCCACAGACGCGGACCATCCCGCGCTGACGATTTCCGATACCGAGGTGGCGGTCGAAATCAGGGACATGAACAAGTGGTATGGCGACTTCCATGTGTTGCGCGATATCAATCTGAAGGTGATGCAGGGCGAGCGGATCGTCATTGCGGGTCCGTCGGGATCGGGAAAATCGACGATGATCCGTTGCATCAACCGGCTGGAGGAACATCAGACGGGAACCATCATCGTTGATGGAATAGAGCTGACCAACGATCTGAGGAGGATCGACGAGGTGCGCCGCGAGGTCGGCATGGTGTTCCAGCATTTCAACCTTTTTCCGCATCTGACCATCCTGGAAAATTGCACGCTGGCGCCGATCTGGGTCCGCAAGATGCCGAAAAAGGAGGCCGAAGAGGTGGCGATGCATTTCCTGCAGCGGGTGAAGATCCCCGAGCAGGCGCACAAATATCCGGGGCAATTGTCAGGCGGACAACAGCAGCGCGTGGCCATCGCCCGCTCGCTGTGCATGAACCCGCGCATCATGCTGTTCGATGAGCCGACCTCGGCGCTCGATCCGGAGATGATCAAGGAGGTTCTGGAGACCATGGTCGGCCTTGCCGAAGAAGGCATGACGATGCTCTGCGTTACCCACGAAATGGGGTTTGCCCGTCAGGTGGCCAATCGTGTGATCTTCATGGATGATGGACAGATCGTCGAGGAAAACGAGCCGGTTGCGTTTTTCGACAATCCGCAGCACGAGCGCACAAAATTGTTTCTCAGTCAGATCCTGCACTAGGCTGTGGTGACCATTTAACTTATGCGCCGGCGCGATAGCCGTACAGCCAGTCCAAATCGGCGGCCAATCGGCGCGGGCCGCGGACCAGGAAGGTCAGGTCGCGGACGATGCGCGTCGGACCGCTTGCATGGTAGGCGAGTTTGTTGAGATCGCCGCGTTTGCGGACCCTGTCGACGCGCGGCTGGCGGATTGCGGTGAAACGGGAGATGGCGGCCGCCGGATCATCGCCATAGCACTTGAAACAACATGCCAGTTCGACGGCATCCTCAATGGCCATGGCTGCGCCCTGCGCCGCGTGCGGCGACATTGCGTGGGCAGCATCGCCGATCAGCACCGTTCGCGACCCGTCCCGCCAGGCATTGTTGCGCGCCTCAAACAGCGGCCAGACCTGCCAGTCCGCCTCGCCGAGCGCTTCGATGATCTTCGGGTTCCAGCCCTTGAAATGATTGGCGAGGGCGGCCGGGTCGCCCTCCTTGTCCCAGCGGGCTTCGGTCTGTTCGCCCGGCGTGGCGGCGACCAGATTGACGGCGCCGCTGTTTCCGAGCGGGTAAGTGACCAGATGTGATTTCGCCCCGAGAAACGTTCCCATGAAGCCCGGTGGAAACAGGTCTGAAATTCCGCTGGCGTCGGTTGTCGCGCGCCAGGCGACGTGACCGGTGAACCGGGCCGGTGACGATCCGGCCAGACTGTCCCGTTTGCGGGACCACACCCCATCGGCGAAAATGATCAGGTCCGGCCTGTTTCCGGATATCTCCTGCAGTAGATCGAGCGTGCGGTCTTCGCCGTCCGGCGCCACAACGGTGTTGAAATGCAGCGTACATCCCTCATGGTCCCGTAGCGCATCCGCCAGGGCATGGAGCAAGTCCCGCCGGTGAATGACCGCATAGGGGCTTTGCCATCGCTGCCGCGCATCGGCACCCAGCGGCAGGCGGGTCAGTGTCCGCAGGCTGGTGCCTGAGGCAAGGATGAGGCCTTCGGGTTCATGCCAGTGCCGGGCAAGGGTGTCGGTCAGTGCGAGGCCGTCGAGGATGCCTGTTGCGTTGGGTGAGAGCTGAATGCCGGCGCCGACTTCACGCAGCTCGGCTGACTGTTCGAAGACATCCACGACACATCCCTGCCGGGCGAATGCGAGTGCGGCCGTCAGGCCGCCAAGGCCGGCGCCGACGACAGCAATTAAAGGTTGCATCTGGATGTCTTGTCGATCTTAGAGAGTCGAAGAGCGGCCAGCGTCCGGCTTTCTGTCCCAGGCTGTCCATTGCCCGGCAAGGAGCGATCAGGTGTCGGCAACGGTGAAAATACAGCCATTCGGGTTGGTTTGCGCTGCGTCCAAGGTTGCGTCATACCGATAAAGCGTTGAACAATAAGGGCAAACGATCTCATCTGCATCGCCCATATCGAGATATTCATGGGGGTGATCGAAGGGCGGGTTCGCTCCGACACACATGAATTTCCTGACGCCGATATTGATTGTCGGATGCCCCGCATCGTTTTGGAAATGGTGAATAGAGTGTCCACCCATCTCGGACCCCCAGATTTTCCCGCTTTGCCGCAAAATATACGTCAGGTTGTCACTTGTGTAGTGCAAAAAGCCGTTCTGCAGCCGAAACTGACAGGTTTGTGCGGCGAAGACAAGTGCGGCCATGAGCGCCTTCGCAATGCGTCTGCTCCGGAACGGGTGACGGTGGCACGCCGGCCGATTGCCGTCATGGATGGACCCACTCGAAACCGGTTGAGCTGCCGGTTGGTTTGCCATAACCAAGGGTGGAACCATGTCGGAAATGCATGCCGGAGTGCCAAACGGAATGAGTATTGATCCCATACCCATGTCGGATTTCATGAATGGGGATATTCGCATCGCCTATTTCGACGTCGGACCGCGCACCGGCAAAACGGTTCTGCTGATCCACGGATTTGCCTCCACCGCCCATGTGAACTGGGTCTTTACCGGCTGGGTTCGGACACTGGTCGATGCCGGCTATCGGGTGGTCGCACTTGACAATCGCGGACATGGGGAAAGCGACAAACCCTATGACACGGCGTCCTATACGCCGCCGATCATGGCCGGCGATGCGCTGGCGCTGCTCGATCATCTGGGTATCGGCAGGGCGGCCGTCATGGGCTATTCCATGGGCGCCCGCCTCAGCGCCTTTCTCGCGCTGGAGCACGCCGGAACCGCGCGCGCACTGGTCTTTGGCGGGCTGGGCGCCGGGCTGATCGACGGTGTCGGTGCGTGGGACCGGATCGCCGATGCGCTGCTGGCGCCGTCCCTGCAGGAGATCACCGACAAACGGGGACGCATGTTTCGGGCGTTTGCCGATCAGACTGGGTCGGATCGCCGGGCCCTGGCGGCTTGCATTCAGTCGTCGCGCGCGCTGTTCCCAGTGGGGGATCTGAAGCGGTTGACCATGCCGGTGCTTGTCGCCGTCGGCACGAAGGACGATATTGCCGGTTCACCGGACCGGCTGGCGCAACAGCTTCCCGATGGCCGCGCGGTCCATATCGAGAACCGCGATCACATGCTGACCGTTGGCGACCGTCTCTTCAAATCGGCGGTGCTTGGCTTTTTCGAGGGCAACAATGAAGAATGAGGCTTCAGAGGCGTCGCAGGCGCCCGGGATCTCCGACGACCGGTTTGTCGGAGCCCATGGGAACCGGCTTGCGGCGACCGTTTATTCCGCGGCCGGCCGTCCTGTCCTCTTTTTCCATGGCGGCGGCCAGACGCGGCAGGCCTGGCATGCCACTGCGCTGGCCGTTCAAGATGCCGGCCGGACCTCCATCAGTGTCGATCTGCGCGGCCATGGTGAAAGCGACTGGCTGCCGGGAAAGGAATATGCGTTCGAGGATTTCGCGGACGATGTCGCCCGAGTCGCGGTCGCGGTCCGCAAGACATCCGGCCATAAGCCGATTGCCGTCGGCGCGTCGCTTGGTGGTATCTCGGCGCTGGTCGCCCAGTATGAAGCGGATCAGAGTCTGTTCGACGCACTCGTGCTGGTGGATGTTACACCGCGCCTGAAACGGGACGGCGTGGAGCGGATTCTCGGTTTCATGGCCGACCGGCTTGAGGAAGGCTTTGCCACGATCGAGGAGGCGGCCGATGCCGTCAGCGCCTATCTGCCGAACCGCAGCCGTCCGAAATCCATTGACGGATTGGCGAAGAATCTGCGCCTCGATGATGACGGCCGCTACCGCTGGCACTGGGACCCGGCCTTTTTGAGCGGGCCAAGGCCGGTCTATTCGGGCCGGGTTGCCTCGGAGACCTATCGCATGGATGCGGCGCGGGCGCTGACCGTGCCCACGCTGCTGGTTCACGGACAGCTATCGGAACTGGTATCGGCGGACATGGCCGACGCCTTTCTGGCCCTTGTGCCGCACGCCAAACTGGCCGATGTCTCCGGCGCCGGCCACATGGTTGCCGGAGACCGGAACGATGCCTTCAAGTCGGCGATCTTCGCGTTTTTGAACAACGAGGTTGGCGATTAGGCGCCCACCTTATCCGCCGGTAAAACGCGGTGTGCGTTTTTCGCCAAAGGCCCTGCGGCCCTCCTCGTAGTCGTCGGAGGTAAAGGTGCGTTCGGCAAGTTCCAGCGCCTGCAGCCGGTCTTCGGCATTGCCGGACAGGGCCGCCCGTATCGCGGCTTTTGAGGCGCGGTTGGACAGCGGCGCGCTGGCGGCGACATCGTCGGCGAATTCCTCGGTGTTTGCCGGTAAATCCGAGGCATGGTACGCCGACAGGATCAGACCGGCCGACAAGGCCTCCCTGGCACCGATCCGGCGGCCGGTGAAAAGAAGGGATTTGGCAAGTTGCGGTCCGGCCGTCTCGACAATGTCACTGATGGCATCGACCGGGTAGGCCAATCCCAGACGGCCGGCGGGGATCGAAAAAACGGCATCGTTGCTTGCCAGCCGGATGTCGGCGGCGGCGGCCAGCCCGAACGCGCCGCCGAAACACACGCCGCGGATCATGGCGATGACCGGGATGGGGCAGAGCCGCACGGCGCGAAAGGCGGCCGCATTGGAGAACTCGTATTCGCGCGCCGTCTCCGGATCGCCCCGCACGGCATCGAATTCGGTGATATCGGCGCCGGCGGAAAAATCACGGTCGCCTTCGCCGCGCAAGACGATGCACCGGACATCGGCGTGGTCGCACAGCCAGTCGAGCGCCAGGGGTATTTCCCGCCACATACGATGATTGATCGCGTTCTTGCGGTCGGGTGCATTGATGCCCAGATATCCCTTGCGATCCAGGGTGGACGCCAGCAGGGCGCCGTCGGCGAAAGCGCGTTGTGATTTCATTTCCCAACAATCCGTTTGAATTTCGGCCTGTGCAGCCTATCTTTACTCCATGTTGTTCATGCAGCTATATGCTTTTGAACAGCGATCGGCCAGTTGAGGCCGTGGCGCCGGAGGACGCAATGATGGCTGCGGATAAAGCTCTCAAAACCGACCGGATCGAGGCTATGGATCCCATATGGGACGCCATTCGCACCGAAGCGCAGAGCGCGGTGGAAAACGATCCCGTGCTGGCAACCTATCACTTTTCGACGATTTTGAATTTCCGAACGCTTGAAGACGCGGTGATCCACCGTGTCTGCGAGCGGCTCGACCACCCGGATATGCCAACAAACCTGCTGCGTCAGACCTTTGATGAAATGCTGTCCGACTGGCCCGACTGGAGTTCCGTGCTGCGGGTCGACATACAGGCGGTCTATGATCGTGATCCGGCCTGCGATCGGTTCATCGAACCGGTCCTGTATTTCAAGGGGTTCCATGCCATCCAGGCGCACCGGCTTGCCCACTGGCTGTGGGAGCAGGGGCGTCGCGACTATGCGCTTTATCTGCAGAGCCGTTCGTCGGAAGTGTTTCAGACCGATATTCATCCGGGCGCCCGCATGGGCAAGGGGATCTTCCTCGACCATGCCACGGGGCTGGTGGTTGGCGGAACCGCCGTTATCGAGGACGATGTCTCCATCCTGCATGGCGTGACGCTCGGCGGGACGGGCAAGGAACCCGGAAACCGCCACCCGAAGGTGCGCCATGGCGTGCTGATCGGCGCTGGCGCCAAGATTCTCGGCAATCTGGAAATCGGCTGCTGCTCGCGCATCGCATCGGGCTCCGTTGTGCTGCAGCCGGTTCCCGAGGCAACGACCGTTGCCGGCGTGCCGGCCAGGGTCGTGGGGCAGGCCGGATGCAAGGAGCCGTCTCGGTCCATGGATCAGCTGTTGCGCGAGAGCTGATCTGCTCGGAAGGCCGCCTTCAGCCGCTGTGGAGCTTGTTGAGGCCTTCCGGAACGGGAATCCGCGCCAAACTGCGGTCAGGGCTTTACAGCCGCAAGACCGGCATGCGAGAAGCCGGGCTGAAAAATCAAAAACGGAGAGCACCTTGAAGCCGGAAGAACTGCGTAAGCTCGATTCCTATTTCAAACAGACATTCAACCCGCAAATGCAAGTGCGTGCGCGGCCCCGCAAGGACGATTCAGCGGAGGTCTATATCGGCGACGAGTTTCTCGGCGTGCTGTTTCGCGATGACGAGGATGGCGATCTGTCGTTCAATTTTTCGATGGCAATCCTCGACATCGACCTGGATGACCATTAGCGCGTCCGGAACCGGCGTCACCCGCAGATTTGCGGGTTGTGCGCCTGTTGGCAATTTCTGCAGGGAGAGCTGCCCATGCCACGACTGATTGCGATTGCCATGATTGCCGGTGCCTTCCTCCTCGGTCCGGCTGTTTCAGCGCATGCGACGGACCTGACGGTCCCGGTGCCGGCCGACAAGGCCGAGAAGATCGTCGTTGACTACCAGTGCGGGACGATGGACCCGATAAAGGTCGTTTATGTCAATGCGGGCCCCAACAGCCTGGCGGTGGTGCCGGTGAAGGGGGATCTGCTTGTCTTCGCCGCCGTGATGTCGGGATCGGGTGTCCGTTATGCCTCCGGCCCCTATATCTGGTGGAGCCATCAGGGCGATGCGACGCTGTCGGATGTCCGCGACGGAGAGGACGCCAAACCCATCCAGTGCAAAGGGATTCGGTGAGTTTCCATCAGCCGCCGGCAGCCAAGGCTGTCTCAACATAGCCGCGGATTGCCGCATCCAGCTCTTTCCAGTGTGGCAGCAGTGCTGCGGAGAAACGGTAGTCGACGGTCAGGTTGCCGCCGAAACTGATATCGCGCATGCAGGTGCGTGAGCCTGCCGGGAAAGCAGCCTCCTCGAGACAGCGCACGACAAACGGATCCTGTCCGATCCGGTCTCCGACAAAGAGCAGTTCGCCGACATATCGCGTGGTTCCGGCGAATTTGAACCGTGTGAGGCCGTTGGAAAGCCTGCTGGCTTCCGGTTCGACGAGCCGTTGATAGACCGGTTGCAGGCGCTGCGACATATCCATCGGCATCGATGAGGGCCGGATGGTCACGAACACCATTTTTTCGGCCGTGCCCGCATCGTTGAAATACTGCCGGTACCGCGTGCTGTAGCCCTCCATCTGCGGCCACAGGAGGTAAAGGTCGGCCCGTTCCAAGGTCCCGCCCGCCCTCTGGCTGTCGAAGCGCATGGCATTGGCCGGGATTTTCAGCCTTTCACCTGCAATCATCAAAGTGGTCGGTGCCGTCGAGGTGGTGTGGCCGCCCATGGCGATGCGCTGGCCCATCCAGCGTCCGGCAACGCTCAGGGCAAGCGTCAGGGCGGTGAAAATGAATATGATCAGAGTCGCATTCCAGATGAAACCCGGTGAAACCAAAGGCTTGGATTCGGGTGTCGCGGTCAGCGGCCGGCTCATGGTTCGATGGGCTCCGATCATCTGCGATGAGCGCAAATTCCTAACCGGCAGGGCGCGCCTGCCGAAACCGGGCTCAATCTTCGGATATCATGGTTAAGAGACGGTAAATATGGCGGGTCGCGGCACGTTGTCAGGGCGCGCGGGCAGGGGTAAGACATGGTCCCATAAGGCCCGACCGGGTGAAGGGAGATCGCCATGCCGCTTTACAAACTGGGTTCCAGGTCGCCGGCGCTTCCCGCCGGATTTTGCTGGATCGCCGACACCGCCGTCGTGATCGGCGATATTCGGATCGGCGAAGATGTCGGTATCTGGTTCGGCAGTGTGTTGCGCGGCGACAACGAACCGATCACCATCGGTACGGGAACCAATGTCCAGGAAAACTGCGTCTTTCATACCGATATGGGCTTTCCGCTGACCATCGGTGCCGGCTGCACGATTGGCCACAAGGCGATTCTGCATGGCTGCACGATCGGCGACAACAGCTTGATCGGCATGGGGGCCACGGTTTTGAACGGCGCACGCATCGGACGCAACTGTCTGATCGGAGCCGGTGCGCTGGTCACTGAAGGCAAGGAGATCCCGGACAACAGCTTGGTGCTGGGCGCGCCTGGCAAGGTGGTCAGGCAGCTCGATGCCAAGGCGGTGGAGATGATCGAATGGTCGGCGCGCCATTATGTGGACAATGCCAGGCGCTTTGCGGCGGAACTGGAACGAATTTGATGGGGTGTCGGTCTGCGCCGGCCTTACGCTCTGTCATAGAAGGGGGTGGGAGCCGGTCGGGGGACCGGCTCCCGAGGCCAAGGTCTGAGACGGGAAGGGTGGGGACTGACCAAGGCCTATACTGAATTTTCAAAGTCATCCCGCTTTGTCCCGACCGGCCGACCCGTCTTTCGGCCCGGGGCAAATGCGGGGGTTAGTCGATGCTGCCGACCACGGTTGCAGGCCGCCCCGGCTTGAGCTTCGTCCATTTGCCCGAATGGCGGGAGGACTGGCGCTTGAGGAATGTGTATTCGGTGTCCGACCACAGCAGGACCTTGTCGCGCATATTGTCGAGAATGTAGTCGCCGAGATCGGTCCGCACGGTCAAAACCGCATGTCCGGATCCGTCCGGCTGGCGGACCACGGTAATCAGCAGATCTGCCGGGCTGAATCCGGCCTGCATCAGCAGGCTGCGCTTCAGCAGGACGTAGTCCTCGCAGTCGCCGACATGTTCAGGATAAGACCAGACCTCCTCCACGCCGTGGATTTCGAGATCGGTCAGCGGCTTGATGGCCCGGTTGACCGAATAGTTGATGTCGATCAACTGCTTCCACGCCTTGCGCGTCAAGGTCATGGGATCGGACTTGCGGGACCGCTGGTTGCACTCCTGCGGATATTGCTTGCAGAACCGGTAATGACCGATCGGCTGGCTGGTTACGCCCAGCGTCGCCATGTTGCCGGAATTGGCCATGGCCGTCGCTGGCACAGTGATCAGCGCAGCCAGAACCGCGCCCCTTGTCAGATTTGCTATAGTCATGTTTCTCGCTTCCCCGTCTTTATGGGAGCAAGAATGACATGTATATTTTTACATCACGCAAAAAACCGCAATAAAAACAAATACAAAACTGCGATTTATTTCAGATAAATCAGTATAAAATCAAATTCAAATGAATATAAAATAAGTATAAAACTTGACTAAAATTTGATTCAAATTCATGCAGGTTTTGGGGGGCGCTGTGATCCCCATCGGCATCGCGGTCCGGTGGACACGGTGTGCCCATTACAGGGGCCAATTGCATTCGGGGATTTGGGTATATTGGATGCGGCGATCCATGTCCGGGGCCGGACGGTTGGGGCAGGGCCGGCCTGCGGCCGCGACGTTCACACGCGTAGCGACAGCCGGCTTACCACGGCTGGCGGTGGACAAGCATAGGAGGAACGCGAAAAAACAGCGGGTTAGGCGCGCTGTTAAAGGTAGTTTTCGAGAGTTTGCGGGGGCTGGATGGTGGCGAACTCAATGGCGATTCCGTCGTCGAAGTGACGGACGACCCGACCCCGCATACTGCCCAGGACAACCTGTGTCCCCAGTTCCGGCCGGACTTCCAGTTCGAGGGCGGCGCCGGACATCGACAGATCGACGATACGGCAGGGATAGATCTCGCCATCGGCCAGTTTGATCTCGCCATTGGGGTTGCGGGGGACAATGCGCTCGTGCCGCCGGTCCTCCGGCAGGCCGAGTTCGTTCTTGTTGGCGAACCAGGTCAGTTGGGCGGCAAGTTTCTGCCGTTTCCTTTCGGTCGCCTGGACCGAAATGACAAACCCGTCATCCTCGAGCCTTTTGACCTTGCCTTCGATGCGGCCGATATGATCGATGTAGGAGACGATCCGCTCTTTCAGGCGCGGCAGGGCAGCGCATTTGAAGAGAACTTCCCCGGGGGACATTTCGACCGCGACACACTCGAATTCGTTGAAATCAGCGCACATCAACCGCCCATGCAGGTTCACTTCGACATTCTGGAACGCCGTGTCCTCGGACGCTTCATCGTGAACTTCGGTAGCCTGATTTTTCGCAGTTTGCATGGCGGACAATGTTCCAAAGATTTGCAACTACAGGGCACAATAGGTCGGCGAAGTTAACATCGGGTAATCAATCGCCCTCTGGCGACGGAAACGCGCTGCCTGGTCACCACAGCCTTATGAAACAGGACAATCGTCTGCATTGCATCAGCGGCCGTGGCATTAAGGTTAAGAAGTGGTTTACGTTGCCGTGGCAGGACCTGCGTGGCATGGTTGCGGTTATCGATGAAGAAGGCAGATGCCTGCCGCTCTTCAGCACGGAATTTGCGAACCGGGGTGGGGTTCGGCCAAGGCCGTTTGGCAGCAATGTCAAACGGCCTCTTTAATGCGGCTTCCCGTTTTTCGCATTGTTTCCATTTGGCGGCGGACCATCTACACAGAATTGCGGATAAACCGGAGATTCGGCCATCGCCGTCACGCCTCCGGCCACGAGGGCTGAATGATGAGCGTCAACCATCTTCCATCGGACGACCGCCCGAGGCGCAGGGAGCCGATGTTCAACCTGCCGGCAGTGGTGACATGGCTGTTGGTGATCATGTGGCTGCTGCAGATCGTACGCGATACCGTATTGACGCAGCAGCAGAATTTCCGGCTGATCATCGAAGGCGGGTTTATTCCGCTGCGGTATTCCATGCAGGCCGGCGAACTGGGGCTCGCCTGGCTGTGGACGCCGGTGACCTACTCCCTCCTGCATGGCGGCTACGGTCATCTGATCGTCAATTCGATCTGGCTGATGGCCTTCGGAGCGGTGGTGGCGCGCCGCTTCGGCACGGTGACGTTTCTGGTGTTCTGGGTGTTGTCGGCGATCTGTGCCGCCGCCTTTTACTGGATCTTCAACCAGGACAGCATCGTTCCGGTGATTGGCGCGTCGGGTGTGGTCTCGGCACTGATGGGGGCAGCGGCGCGCTTTGCCTTTCCCCGGGACGGCCGCTTCAACCGGATGAACGCGCATCTGCTGCCGCGCAACAGCCTGCAAGACGCGCTGACCAACCGGACGGTTTTGATTTATGTGGCCGTATGGTTCGGCATCAACGCCCTGGCCGCGGTGGGTTTTGCCGCCGGGGCGCAGGACGGTGCCCGAATCGCCTGGGAGGCGCATGTCGGCGGGTTTCTCTTCGGGTTTCTCGCTTTTGCCCTGTTTGATCGCTCGCGCGCATCGTAAAGGCGAGCAGGGAGGCATTTCTTCAATCCGGGCGTGCAGCCTTGCATTTCACAGGCACAGCGCGCACCATGGCGTGGCGTGCATCATGGCCCCGCCGATTGAAAAGGGATGGCGGACCGCGCGTTTTCAGGGAAAGGAGGCCAAAATGACGGTCAAGGCAATATTGGACGAGAAAGGGCGCGACGTCATCACCGTACCCCGTGATATCTCGGTTACCGAGACGGGAAAGCAGTTGTCGAAGCACAAGATCGGTGCCGTGGTTGTTGTCGACGCCGAAGACAGGATTTGCGGGATCGTGTCCGAGCGTGACATCGTTCGGGCGATCGCCAAACATGGCCCCTCGATCCTCGACGAGCCGGTCTCCACCGTCATGACGTCGAATGTGAAGGTCTGCGACGAAAGCCATTCGGTCAATCAACTGATGGAAATGATGACCGCCGGGCGGTTTCGCCACATGCCCGTCGAGGTCGACGGCAAGATCGGCGGCATGATCTCGATTGGCGACGTGGTGCGCATGCGCATCGAGCAGGTCGAGCGCGAGGCGGAGGAAATCAAGGCCTATATCGCCAGTTGACCCTGCCAGATCGATAAAGTCATTTGCCTGGCCGCACCGGTCCACCCGTGCGGCGGCGCTCCTGCATCCCCGGCGCGGGCGCCTGTGAGGATGTCACATATCGGCCAGTGCATGCCGTATCTTCTCGGCATTTGCCTTCAGCACATCCGGATCTTCCATGTCGCCCGTATGGGGCCGCAGCTTGACTCCGTCGAAACGCGGAATGATGTGGACATGGAGGTGGAACACGATCTGCCCGCCTGCAGGTTCATTGAATTGCTGGACCGTGACCCCGTCGGCCTGGAACGCCCGCATGACCGCCTGCGACAGTTTCCGGACGGTCTCCATGACATGGGCAAGGTCTTCGGCCGAGACATCCAGAAGGTTGCGGGCCGCCGATTTCGGAAGGACGAGGCAGTGGCCGTCGCCCCTTGGCATGATGTCCATGAACGCAATGGTGTGTGTATCCTCATACACCTTGTGACACGGCATTTCGCCCCGCAAGATCCTGGCGAATATATTGTCGTTGTCATAGGCCGGTGTGTTCATATCCATCTGTCCCCGGTTTGTTCGAAAGCGTCCCGTTCGGGTTTGCCCGTCCGTGGTTGCGGCGTCAAGCCCACAGAAGGATGGTGGCAGTTCGGCCGCCGGGTGCTGTTGTTTTCGTAACCAAAAGGCGACATAGGCATTGTTCAAATCGGCTGATCGCGACTAAGCTTGTTGCACTATTGTGGTGTTGCCGGTGAGTCGAACGCGTTTCCCTTCTGGATGCAACAGGCGGTGAGGACTATCCATGGCTGAAACTTCGGTTGCTCCGTTGAGGGGCCATAAACTGCTCAATGATCCGCTGCTCAACAAGGGAACGGCGTTCAGTGAGGCGGAAAGAAAGAACTTCGGATTGCTCGGTTTGCTGCCGCCTGAAATCGAGTCTCTGGAAGAACAGGTCGAGCGTTCCTATCGGTCCTTCAAATCGAAGACAACGCCGATCGAACGCCATATCTTCATGCGGGCGCTACAAGATACCAATGAGGTCCTGTTCTATCGGCTGATCATCGGACATCTCGATGAGATGATGCCGGTGATCTATACGCCGGTGGTCGGCGAAGCGTGTCAGAAATTCAGCGAGATCTACCGGCGGCCGCGGGGGCTGTTTCTGTCCTATCCGGAACGGCATCAGCTTCTTGAAATGCTGGGCAATGCGCCCTGCGACGATGTCAAGGCAATCGTCGTGACCGATGGCGAGCGTATTCTGGGGCTCGGCGATCAGGGGACCGGCGGCATGGGCATCCCGATTGGCAAACTGTCCCTGTACACGGCGGCCGGCGGCGTCCATCCGGGCAACACGCTGCCGATCATGCTCGATGTGGGAACCAACAACCGGGAGCGCCTGGCCGATCCCTTCTATATCGGATGGCGGCACGAGAGGATCACCGGTGACGACTATTACGAATTTGTCGACATGTTCGTGCAGGCGGTCAAGACGCGCTGGCCCGGTGTCCTGCTGCAATTCGAGGACTTTGCCTTGCCGCACGCGGCGCCTTTGCTGGACAAATATCGCGACCGGCTCTGCACCTTCAATGATGATATCCAGGGCACGGCAGCGGTGGCGGTCGGGACGCTGATTGCCGCGTCGAAGGTCGCGAACGTCAAGATGACGGATCATCGTGTGGCGTTTCTGGGCGCCGGTTCGGCGGGCGCCGGCATTGCAGAGCAGATCATCCGGGCGATGACAAAGGGCGGGCTGTCCGAGGCCGAAGCGCGTTCACGCATGTTCATGGTGGACCGCAACGGATTGCTGCATGACCGCATGACCGACCTGATGCCCTTCCAGCAGCGCCTGACCCAGCCGCACGATGCCGTGGCATCCTGGGCGGATGCAAAGGGCGAGATCGGCCTGGCCAGCGTGATCGCCCATTGCCGTCCGACGGTGCTGATCGGCGTATCCGGGCAGCCCGGCCTGTTTACCGAGGACATTGTCCGGGCCATGGCCAAGCAATGCGACCGCCCGGTCATCTTCCCGTTGTCAAACCCGACCTCGCGGGCGGAGGCGGTGCCAAAGGACATTATTCACTGGACCGAGGGGCGGGCGCTTATTGCCACCGGCAGTCCGTTTTCGCCGGTGGAATATCAGGGCAAGACCTTCACGATCGCACAGAGCAACAACACCTATATTTTCCCGGGCATGGGGCTTGGCGTGATCGCCGGCGGGGCAACACGCGTCACCGACAACATGTTCATGGCCGCCGCCGAGGCGCTGTCCGACACAGCACCGGCACTCAGCGATCCGAGTGCGTCGCTCTTGCCGGATGTCGCCGGAATCCGCGATGTCAGCCGTTCCGTGGCCTTTGCTGCGGCGAAGCAGGCCATTGAGGATGGCGTTGCGCCCCAGGAAACGGATGACGCGCTTCGAAAATCCATCGCAGAAACCATGTGGGATCCGGCCTATTGATCACGGCTGGCATTCAAGTGCTGAAGGATGAGCAAACGCTAAGGGACTGGAATTCATGAGCTTCGATTATGCGAACTATACGCCCAAGGGCGACAAGAAGAATTCGGCGTTCTTTGAGGAATACCGGGGAAAAATCTACGAGCGCCGGCAAAACTCCGGCGTTGAGGACCTTGTCGGGGAGATGAAGGCCGCGGTCATTCAGGTCGAGGCGGATGACGGTGTTTCGACACTCGCCGAGCTGCATTGCATGACGCCCTACCGGCATCATTCCAGCTACCGCTCGCAGACCCACAAATTTCACGTTCTGCTGAACAAACCGGCCTTTCCGGCGCTCATTGTCATGGAGCCCAATTCCCATCGCTATGAGGATTACATCAAGCGGCTCAACGCGCTTTATCCCCTGTCGCGGCCGAAGTCGAATACCCGCTATGTCGGCGAGGTGTTTGACTGCGCCGATTGCGGCGCGCTGCGCGACGTTCTTGAATCGCAATATATCCGCTTCGAATACCGGGGCGACACGAAGAATGCCTTTTTTACATCGGACAATATCCTGTTCTCCAATGTCTCTGATTTCACGGGCAACCGGATCGGATATTCGGACAGTGATTTCAACGATCCCGGGTCGCTCGGGCTCGGCGAAAGCTTCGATCTTACCGCGGCCGAACGAGAGACGCTGAAACAGGCCTCGGCGTTTTCAGAGGAACACGGCCTGGTGGACCTAATGCTGGGCTATGACCATATGGCCACCCGGATCCTGGCCGGAGAGCGCGAGGACGCGATCCTGGAGTTTCTGACGATGGTTCCCTACTATTTCTGGGGGGCGTACAACATCTCGGACATGAACTCCTCGACCAATGTCACCCGCTGCCCGGCGGTCAGTGACGACAAAATGTCCCCGGCAAAGGTGTTTACCGCCAACAACACGCCGTCCTTCGTCAATTCCTTCGAGGGACTGCCGATGCCGACCGAGGATTTCGTCAGGAATTACGGCCGCCGCATGCATCATATGGCGGTCGAGGTGCTAGATGGCGACCATGAATCGGGTCAGAAAAATGTCGACTATGTTGTCGGTATCCTCGGGCAGCAGGGGGTTCCGTTCCTCGCCCATGTCGTCGGGGAATGCAAGGATTCACCCGATCTGAAGCAGATCTTCTCCAAGCACTCGGCCCATACGCTGCTGATCACCGAATATATCGAGCGCTGCAAGAAGTTTGATGGCTTTTTCACCAAGTCAAATGTTGCGGCGTTGACAGAAGCGGCCGGAAAGGACGAACGCTACCGGCACGGGCACGTCTTCGACTGATAATCCCCGCCGATGCCCCGCAGGCCGGTGATTGCGCCGCCTCGCACCGCTCTTTTGTGGTTAAATGATCCTTGCCGGGCCTGGTTAGGATTTGGTGACGATTGGCGCCTATTATCTTCCCTTGAAGCGGACGGTCGTCCGCGCCGGATTTGTGTTGCGTTCCGGGTATTGGCCGACAGGCCACTTCCGGGCTAATGGTTGATCAGGCGGCGCCCGCCCGACCGGCGGGGCCGCTGGTGTTGGTGTAAGGAAGGGTGAGCAGGTCGGACCGGGGATATTCATGACGGGATGGCTCCCCGGCGGGAACGGCGGCGTTTGACCGTTCCGAGATCCGTCTGCGGGTTTTCATGGACGACCGTTGGGGAAGATGGAGCAAAATTGGCACGGCAATCGCGTTTGGCGCGGTGGCTGGCGTGCTGTTGTCTGCTTCACCGGCCTCGGCCTTCAAACTCTTTGGTGTGCAACTGTGGGGCAAGAAGGATGCGGAGCCGGTCGTTGAAGACGTTCCCGACCCCGTGCGCTATGATGTCCGGCTGACCACGGACGATCCGGAGTTGAAGGAGACCCTGGAATCGGTCTCGCTTCTCGTCGGGGGAAAGGACAAGCCGGTTTCCGGCTCTGTCGGTCTTTTGAGCCGCGCCCGCAAAGACAAGCGGCGCCTGGTTGCTGCGCTCTATTCCGAAGCGCTGTATGGCGGGACCGTGGCGATCCTCATCAACGGGCGACCGTTCGAGGCAATCCCGATCGATACGATTCTCAATCGCGGCGGGCTGGCGCATGTGTCCATTCATGTCATTGCCGGCCCGGTCTTCACATTCGCACCGCCGGATGCGGCAACGACGTCCGGGCAGCCGATCGATCTGGCCAATTACGGCGTTGTCGCCGGATCGGAGGCGCGTTCCGAACTGGTGGTGGAAGCGGGTCGCAAACTTGTCTCCGCCTGGCGCGACGAGGGCTACCCCTTTGCATCGATCAGCGAAAGCACGCTGACGGCCGATCACGATACCGATACGCTGGAAGTGCGCATCAGGCTGAAACCCGGCCCGAGTGCCGTGTTCGGTGCGGTTTCGGTGGTTGGCGCCGAGAAGGTCGATCCGCAATTCATCATACAACAGGCCAATATTCCGCTGGGCGGGCGCTTCAGCCCGAAGGTTCTGGCGGATGCCGGGATACGCCTTCGGGGTCTTGGCGTTTTTGACAGCGTGATTATCGAGGAAGCCGATCATCTGGAGGCCGACGGATCGCTGCCGATCACCATCACCGTCAGTGAGCGCAAGAGCAAGACCTTCGGCGCCGGCGTGACGGCCGCCACCACCGACGGGCTGGGGGTAGAGGGATTCTGGACCCATCGCAACCTTTTCGGCCGTGCCGAGAATTTTCGCGTCGAAGGCGGGGCGACCGGGATTGGCCGTTCGAATTTTTCGACCGGGCTTGACTATTACATTGCCGCGACCTTCAACAAGCCGGGCGTATGGGGGCCGATGACATCCTTTCGCTCGAGCGCCAAGATCGAGCTGCTGAACACGGATGCATTCCAGAAGCAATCCGTCGGCGGCAGCGTCGGGCTGGAGCATGAATTCAGCGAGACGACCACCGGCGAGATCGATCTGACCTATGAGTATGCTCGGTTCGACAACACGACCGGCCCCGGCGTTGCCTCGATCGTCTCCCTGCCGACACAGATCGTGCGCGACACCCGCGACAACAGGTTGAACCCGACATCCGGCTATCGCTGGCTGATGTCGGGGGAACCGTCCTATGACCTCGAAAACCGCAATGCGTTCTTCAAGACATACGGGACTTTCAGCACCTACCGCGCCGTCAATGAAGCCCGGACCGTCGTGCTTGCCGGGCGGGTGGCGGCCGGCTCCATACTGGGATCGAGCCTTGACAGCATTCCGGCCGACCGGCGCTTTTATGCCGGCGGCGGCGGATCGGTTCGCGGCTATGCCTATCAGATGGCCGGGCCGCGCGACGGCGACACGCCGACTGGCGGTCTTTCCTATGCCGAGGCGTCCGCCGAAGTCCGCTTCAACGTGACCGAAAGGATCGGGCTTGCGACCTTTGTCGACAGCGGTGGAGCCTTTGAGACCGCCGTGCCCGGCCAGGGCGGCACATGGTATACCGGCATCGGCGCCGGTGTTCGATACCTGACGCCGGTCGGCCCGCTCCGGTTCGACCTTGCGGTGCCGCTGGACAAGATTTCCGGTGAGCCCGGCTTCGGGTTCTATCTCGGTCTCGGGCAAGCCTTCTAGAGCGTTCTGTGATGACCTTGACGCATTTGATGGCGGCAAATCGGTTCACTCGGCAAGGCGCGTCGCGCAGCGCGATGTGGTGCATCGGGCAAGCGGCGGAACGCAGCCGATGGGCCGATCT
>JANQMU010000144.1 GCA_028279875.1 Rhizobiaceae bacterium | reverse complement strand
GCAGACCGCCAAGACGCCGGAACGCAAGAACAATCCGGAACGGACACAGACCGCGAAACTGGCTTCAGCCAGGGACAGCGATTTCGACGCCGATGAGGTCGCCGCGCTGCTCAACCGGCAGGATCCGTCCGGCGGTGGTGCCCGCCGCGGCACTGAGGAGGCGGCGCTGGGTGGCACCCGGACGACGGCCGGCGGCAGCCTTTCACAGAGCGAGATGGATGCGCTGCGCGGCCAGGTCGAGCGATGTTGGCAGATCGTGCCGGGCATGGTCGATGGCGCCGATGTGCGCGTGCGTATCACCATGCGCCTCAACAGATCGGGCGAGATCGAGGGGCAACCCAGTGTCGATGCCAGAGGCGGGTCCGAGCAGACCCGGCGGGTTCTGGCCAGCGGCGCGCGCCGCGCCGTGCTGCGTTGCGCGCCCTACGATCTGCCGGCAGAAAAATATGAGACCTGGGCCGATGTTGTTATGAATTTCGATCCCAGCAGTATGTTCTAAGGGAGGTGGTTTTGGCCGCTGTGTTGAAAAACGGGCAAATCCCGATGAGAAAACGATTGCAGAGATACGGGTCGGCCGGACTGATCCTGTGGGCGGCGCTGCTCGTGACGCTGACACCGGCCCGGGCGCTGGTCGAGATCGATATCAACCGGGGCAATATCGAGCCGCTGCCGATGGCGGTGACCGATTTCGTGTCGGACGACGATATCGGCGCCAGGATCTCGGGTGTCATTGCCGACGATTTGAGACGGTCCGGGCTGTTTGCGCCGATCAACAAGGCCGCCTTCATCCAGAAGATTCACAATCCCGATGTTGCGCCGCGTTTCGAGGACTGGCGCGTGATCAATGCGCAGGCGCTGGTGGTCGGGCGGGTCAACAAGGAAGCCGATGGCCGGCTGCGGGCCGAATTCCGGCTGTGGGACACATTCGCAGCTGAACAGATGATCGGCCAGCAGTTTTTCACGCAACCGGAAAACTGGCGCCGTGTGGCGCATATCATCGCCGACGCGATCTATGAGAAACTGACCGGCGAACGGGGCTATTTCGATACGCGCGTGGTATTTGTCGCCGAGACCGGGCCGCGCAATGACCGGCAGAAGCAATTGGCGATCATGGATCAGGACGGCGCCAATCTGCGCTATCTGACCCAGGGCGACGATCTGGTGCTGACCCCGCGGTTTTCGCCGGGCCGGCAGGAAGTCACTTACATGTCCTTCGCCAACGGGCAGCCGCGGGTCTACCTGCTGCAACTCGAAACCGGGCAGCGGGAGATCGTCGGCAATTTTCCCGGCATGACCTTTTCGCCGCGCTTCTCGCCCGACGGCCAGAAGGTGATCATGAGCCTCGTGCAGGACGGCAATGCCAATATCTACACGATGGATCTCAGGTCACGCGCCACGACGCGGCTCACCAGTACCCCGGCCATCGATACCTCGCCGTCCTATTCGCCCGACGGGCGGCAGATCGTCTTTGAATCCGACCGCGGGGGACGCCAGCAGCTTTATGTCATGAATGCCGACGGAAGCGACCAGAAACGCGTGTCCTTCGGCGACGGCGCCTATTCCACGCCGGTCTGGTCGCCGCGCGGCGATCTCATTGCCTTCACCAAGCAGTCGGGCGGCAAATTTTCCATCGGCGTCATGAAGCCGGACGGGTCGGGTGAGCGGATCCTGACGACCGGGTTCCACAATGAGGGGCCGACCTGGGCGCCCAATGGCCGGGTGCTGATGTTCTTCCGCCAGCCGGCCGGCGCGGCCGGCCCGCAACTCCATTCCATCGACCTGACCGGTTATAATGAGCAGCGGGTCGAAACACCGAATTTCGCGTCCGATCCGGCCTGGTCGCCGCTGTTGGAATAGTTCTTTTTCACATCCCACTCCAGCGGCAATCTGTTGTATAAGGGTTGCGTCGCAGCCGCTGGCATCAATATCCGAGTCGTCATATCGAGGAGACCGACCATGAACCTGCTGATGAGCATCGCGCGAAATCCGGCTGCATTGGGACTGGCAGCGGCGTTGGCGCTGACGGGATGCGCCAACAGGAATACGCTGCCAAACAGCCCCGGCGAACTGGGGCTCGCTGGCAATGGCGCGGTTCCCGGCTCCCAGCAGGATCTGACGCTCAATGTCGGAGACCGGATATTCTTCGATACCGATTCGGCGGCCATCCGCGCCGATTCGGCCGCGACGTTGCAACGGCAGGCGCAGTGGCTGAACAAATATTCCCGCGAAGCGGTGACCATTGAGGGCCATGCGGATGAGCGTGGCACGCGGGCCTACAATCTGGCACTGGGCGCCCGGCGCGCGGCCGCGACCAAGAACTATCTGGTGTCCAGGGGCGTATCGGCCAGCCGCATCAAGACCATATCCTACGGCAAGGAACGGCCGGTCGCCGTGTGTGATGACATATCCTGCTGGTCGCAAAACCGGCGGGCCGTCACGGTGGTCAGCGGCGCGGGCAGCTAACGATGCCGGGCCGCGGGACGGGCATGTTTCGGGCGCGGCGCTTTGAGGAAAGGCAGGTTGAGACGAGATGAGTGTGTATCTGCGAGTTCTAGCGGGCCCGTTGACGGCCCTTTTGATGCCGGCCCTGGCCCATGCGGCGCTTGCACCCGCTGAAGACGGGTGGCGGACCGCCGCGCAACAGCAGGTGATGGCGCTGGTGCAGACCGCTTCGCCGCGCGCGCCGGTGCGGCTTGCCCAGGCGGCCGATATGACCTACCGGGTCGGCCAGCTCGAGGAGCGAATCCGGGTGTTGAACGGACGCATCGAGGAGCTGAGCTTTCAATTGCTGGAAATGCAGGAAGCGATGCGCAGGATGCAGGAAGACAACGAGTTCCGCTTCCAGGAGATCGAAGGCGGAACCGCAGGTGGTCGCAGCGATGCCGGCGACGGAACGCCCGAACGGGACGAGCAGACTGCCGCCGCACCGGTGACGGTGCCGAGCGGCGATCGCGACGATGCGACCGGTGATCAGAACGCCGCATTGAGCGAAGCAGAGGATCCGTCGCGGGACGACACGCAGACGGCGTCGCTGCCGGCAAGCGAATCCGAAGAACTCTATCGTGCGGCCTATGGCTATGTGCTGTCGGGAGACTACCGTCTCGCCCAGACCGGCTTTCAGGACTTCATCGCGCAATATCCCGATTCACGCCGCGTTCCGGATGCGCATTTCTGGCTGGGTGAGGCGCTCTACTCGCAGGGTGAATATCATGAGGCCGCCAAGACGCTGCTGACGGCCCACAAGCAATTCCCCGATTCACCGAAATCGCCTGAAATGCTGCTTAAGCTCGGCATGTCGCTGGCGGCGCTGGACAACCGAGACACGGCCTGTGCTACCTACCGTGAAGTCCTGACCCGCTACCCGCAGGCCACCGACGCGGTCAAGGCCAAGGTCGCCGTCGAGCAAAGCCGGATGAGTTGCTGACACGGTCACCATATCTAGCCGAATGGAAACAGATCTTACCCCCGATGCAGCCATAGATCGTTTTCTTTCGCGCCTGAAACCTGTCGAAACGCTTGTTGTCGCCTTGTCCGGCGGCAGCGATTCTACCGCGCTCCTTCACCTGCTTCGTCAACGCCTGGCGGATAGCGGCAAGCCGCGTCTTGTTGCGGTGACCGTCGACCATGGGCTGCGCCCCGGCTCGAAGACGGAGACGGCGGCCGTCGCGGCGGCCTGCGCGGCCCTCGGCATCGCGCACCGGGCGGCAAAATGGACTGGCCGGAAACCACGCAGCGGCCTCCAGGAGGCAGCCCGGCTCGCCCGCTATGATCTGCTGCGCCGCGCGGCCCTCGATGTCGGCGCCGACATCGTCGTCACCGGCCACACAAGGGACGATCAGATCGAAACGGCGATGATGCGTAGCGCGCGCGGTGACGGGCGCGGCCTTTCCGGCATGGCGGACGCGGTGCTTTACAGGCGCGATTGCTGGGTCCTGCGGCCGCTGCTGGCGGTCCGCCGCGAGGCCCTGCGGCGCGTGCTCACCGATGCCGGAATTTCGTGGATCGACGATCCCAGCAATGTCGATGAGCGCTTCGAGCGGGTTCGCCTGCGCCGCTCGGGAACGGCGGCCGGTGCGGACTCGGAACTCCTGTCGATGATCGACCGGACAGCGCAGGCACGGCGGGAAGATGCGGCGGCCCTGTCCCGCTTCATCGATGCGCATGCCCAGATCCATGCCGGCGGCATCGCCGAATTGCCGCAGGTGCCGGCCGAGATTTCCGAATATCTGCAGCAGGCGATCGGCCTGTTCGCCGCTTTGATGGGCGGTCGGTCTCACCGGCCCGGATCGAAGCTGCAGACCCAGATCGCACGGTTTTCCGCCGATGTCGGGCCGCCGCGCATCAATCTTGGCCGATCGGTGCTCGATCGCCGCGCCGACCGGATTTTCATCTATCGGGAACGGCGCGGCCAGCGGGCGCTTGTGCTGCCTCCGGGCGGATCGGCCGTCTGGGATGAGCGCTACTGGTTTTCCAACGAAGACCCTGCACGTGGCTATATTGTCGCCCCGGTCGCCGGAAAGGACGGCCCGACACATCTTGGCAGCGAAACCGGGCCGGCAGGAGCCGACATTCCGCCCGGCGTGCGATCGGGCGCCCTCCGCGCGGAACCCGTCCTTCATGTGCAAACGCCGGATAAAAAGCGTGGCGAAAAACTCGAGACGTTGCCGAATGCCGTGACCGTTGCCCGTCATCTGGCGCTGTTCGACCTGTTTTTGCCTGAATTCGACCGTATTCTGGCTGACAAATGCGCTGGGCTGTTCGGTCGGCCGGCCTATTGCGCACCGCCTTTTAACGAGTGATGGAGGGGTTCGGCTTGGGGTTGCAAATAAAATAAACCACATGCGAAGTCCGCCGGTGTCGCGGTCTTGGCAATGGGCCTTGCGAGACCTATGTTAGGGGCAACTATTCTATATCCAATCTGATTGGTGACTTCCCGCCAGTTGGCGGCACGCGAGACGTTCCGGGGAACCGTATGAACCCAAATTTCAGAAACTTTGCCCTCTGGGCAATCATTGCGCTGCTTCTTATTGCCCTGTTCAACATGTTTCAGGGCCCGGCAGAGCGCGCATCCTCGCGCGAAATCAGCTATTCGAAATTCCTTCAGGACGTCGACAACGGGCAGATCCGCAATGTGAAGATCGTCGGTGACACGATAACCGGGGTCTATGCGGACGGCGGAAAGACATTTCAAACCTACTCGCCGGGCGATTCGGGCCTTGTCGCCCGTCTGGAGGATCGCGGCGTCGGCATCACCGCTGCGCCGGAAGTCGATGGTTCGAACACGTTCTTCGGCTATCTGATCTCCTGGCTTCCGATCCTGCTGATCCTCGGCGTGTGGATTTTCTTCATGCGCCAGATGCAGGGTGGCTCCCGTGGCGCGATGGGGTTCGGCAAGTCGAAGGCCAAATTGCTGACGGAATCGCATGGCCGGGTGACCTTCGAAGACGTTGCCGGCGTTGACGAAGCCAAGGAGGACCTCGAGGAAATCGTCGAGTTCCTGAGAGACCCGCAGAAGTTCCAGCGGCTTGGCGGCCGCATTCCGCGCGGTGTGCTCCTGGTCGGGCCGCCCGGAACCGGCAAGACCCTGCTGGCCCGTTCAGTGGCCGGCGAAGCGGCGGTGCCCTTCTTCACCATTTCCGGTTCGGATTTTGTCGAAATGTTTGTCGGCGTCGGTGCAAGCCGGGTGCGCGACATGTTCGAACAGGCCAAGAAAAACGCTCCTTGCATTATCTTCATCGATGAGATCGATGCGGTCGGACGCCATCGCGGCGCCGGCCTTGGCGGCGGCAATGACGAGCGCGAGCAGACGCTCAACCAGTTGCTTGTCGAGATGGACGGGTTCGAAGCCAATGAGGGCGTCATCCTGATCGCCGCGACCAACCGTCCGGACGTGCTCGATCCGGCGCTGTTGCGGCCGGGCCGCTTCGACCGGCAGGTCGTCGTCCCCAATCCCGACATCATAGGCCGCGAACGGATTCTCAAGGTGCATGTCCGCAATGTTCCGCTGGCGCCGAATGTCGATCTGAAAGTCATCGCACGCGGCACGCCCGGTTTCTCCGGTGCCGACCTGATGAACCTCGTCAACGAGGCTGCCCTGATGGCAGCCCGCCGCAACAAGCGGCTGGTGACCATGCTGGAATTCGAGGATGCCAAGGACAAGGTGATGATGGGCGCCGAACGGCGGTCCAGCGCCATGACCCAGGAAGAAAAGAAGCTGACGGCCTATCACGAAGCCGGGCATGGGATCGTCGCGCTGAATGTCGAATCGGCCGATCCGGTGCACAAGGCGACGATCATCCCGCGCGGCCGCGCGCTGGGCATGGTGATGCAGCTTCCCGAGGGCGACCGTTATTCGATGAGCTACAAATATATGGTCTCCCGGCTGGCGATCATGATGGGCGGACGCGTTGCGGAAGAGCTGACCTTCGGCAAGGAGAACATTACCTCCGGTGCATCGTCCGATATTGAACAGGCGACGAAACTGGCCCGCGCGATGGTCACCCAATGGGGATTCTCCGACGAGCTTGGCCAGGTATCCTATGGCGAGAACCAGCAGGAAGTGTTTCTCGGCCATTCGGTGGCCCAGCAGAAGAATGTGTCGGAAGCGACTGCTCAGAAGATCGACAGCGAGATCCATCGCCTGATCGACGATGCCTATGCGACGGCCCGCCGGATCCTGACCGAGAAGAATGACGACTTCAAGATCCTGGCCGAAGGCCTGCTGGAGTATGAAACCCTCTCGGGCGATGAGATCAAGGCGCTGCTGCGCGGCGAAAAACCGTCGCGCGACATGGGAGACGACACCCCGCCATCGCGCGGATCGGCGGTGCCCAAGACGGGTGCCAAGAGCCAGGACGGCAAGGAAGAGCCGGACGACAAACCCGATCCCGGGATGGAACCGCAACCGCAGTAACACACCGTCAAGAAAAATATGCGAGAATGGCTGCTTCGGCGGCCATTTTCGGTATTTTGCTGGCGCCGGAGCGGTCCGTTCTGCTAGGATTTTGAGCCTGGATCGGGATGATCCGACATGGATCGGTTTTCGGTCCGGATCATGAAACGGCAAGTGGGGATAGCATGTCGCGGCAGTATTTTGGCACCGATGGAATACGCGGAAAGTCCAACACGTTTCCGATGACTCCTGAAGTTGCGATGCGCGTCGGGCTGGCGGCGGGCAAGGTCTTCCGGCGCGGCGATCACCGCCATCGCGTGGTTATCGGCAAGGACACCAGGCTCTCGGGCTATATGCTGGAGAATGCCCTGGTTGCCGGTTTCACGGCCTCCGGCATGGATGTTTTCCTGCTCGGGCCGATCCCGACGCCGGCCGTTGCCATGCTGACCCGGTCGTTGCGTTCCGATATCGGGGTCATGATCTCGGCATCGCACAATCCGTTCGAGGACAATGGCATCAAGCTGTTCGGCCCGGACGGTTTCAAACTCTCCGATGAGCTGGAGATCCAGATCGAACGGCTGATCGATGCCGATATATCCGCACAATTGGCGGATGCCGGCAATATCGGCCGCGCCAAGCGGATCGACGGCGTCCATGACCGCTATATCGAATCGGCCAAACGGACCATGCCGCGCAACTGCTCGCTCAATGGCCTGCGCGTCGCCATCGATTGCGCCAATGGTGCCGCCTACAAGGTGGCGCCCGCGGCCCTGTGGGAACTGGGCGCCGAGGTAATCGCCTTCGGCAACGAACCGAACGGCCACAATATCAATCTCGACTGCGGCTCGACGCATCCCGCGGCGCTGGCCAAGAAGGTCCACGAAGTGCGCGCCGATATCGGGATCGCGCTCGATGGCGATGCCGACCGGGTTCTGATTATCGACGAAAAGGGCGCGGTGGTGGACGGCGATCAGCTGATGGCCGTGATCGCTGAATCCTGGGCCGGCGACGGCCGCCTGACCGGCGGCGGCATCGTCGCGACGGTGATGTCCAATCTCGGTCTGGAGCGCTTTCTTGAAGGCCATGATCTGGCTCTTGCCCGCACCAAGGTCGGCGACCGTCATGTGGTGGAACATATGCGCAAGGATGGCTTCAATGTCGGCGGTGAGCAATCCGGCCACATCGTGCTTTCGGATTTTGCCACAACCGGGGACGGCTTGATCGCGGCGCTGCAGATTCTGGCCTGTGTCCAGCGCATGGGCCGGCCGGTCAGCGACGTCTGCCATCGCTTCGATCCGGTGCCGCAATTGTTGAGGAATGTCCGCTTTTCCGGCGGCAAACCACTGGACGACAAACATGTCCGGAGCGCCATTGCCGAGGCGACCGATTCACTTGGAACATCCGGCCGCCTGGTGATCCGGCCGTCCGGCACCGAGCCGCTTATCCGCGTCATGGCCGAGGGCGACGACCGGGCGCTGGTCGAGCGCGTGGTCAACGAGATCGTTGACGTTATCTCCGGCGTGCGCGACGCCGCCTGATACGCTGACCAATCTCATTGCCACAGCTAAGCTGGAAGCGACACGATGATACGGATCCTGTGTCTGTTGGGTGTCCTGTTGACGGGCAATGCCGCTTCAGCCGCCATATGTTATGGCGATGAGCGCAACGCAGAGGTCTTCATCCATGTCGAAATCTGCCCCTCCGCTTCCGAACGGGACTGTACCGTCATTTGCGTTACGCCCGAGGCCTATGAGGTCGAACGCGGCGCACAAACGCTGGCCCGGTTCATTGTCGCGGTGAGCGACGGCGAGGTGGCGCTTGAACAGGCGCTCAGTGAAGCCCGGAAGAAATTCGGCACCGGGCGCAGCTATGAGATCGGCAATGTCACGGTCGAGCCGCATTTGTGCCGGAACCGGGGGCGGAGCAAAGAGGTCGTTTGCGATTTCTGACGGCCCCGGAGCTTGCAGGCCGATTTATCCCGTCATTGCCGCAACAGAACGGAACCAATCCTCGGTTTCTTCAGTATAATTCAGGAAAAGCGGTCGATTTGGCTTGCGAAACGACGGCCATGATACCTTAAATATGAGATGTTATGCGATTCCTGTTCCTGATCATAATCATCGCGTGCCTGGTTTCAGCGTTTGTCGCGGTTTTTGTTGTTCCGGCGGAGGACCGCCGCGCCCTTGTGGCGGTCATTCGTGATCAGATCCCCGGAGAGTGGATTCCGGTCGACTGGCTTTCCGGGGACTGGCTGCCTGCGGACCTGCTGACGCCCGTGACGCTCGATCCCGGCGGACAGCCGATGACGCCGGCTGCATCCGATGCCATTGAACGCATCCAGGCGACGAGTGGTGAAGCAATCGGAGACTGGATTTACGATTGCCCGGCCACGCTCACGGACGGCCGGGACTGCACGCTTTCGCAGCAGGTGTCGGATGCCGATGGCGCGGTCGCATTTTCTTGGGTCATTTCGATTGATCCCATGGGCCGTTTCTCGGCGAAATGGCAGGTGGCAACGGGGATTATGGTCAATCGCGGCATCGTTCTGGATGCTGGCACGCCTCAACCGATCCGGCTGCCCTATGCATTCTGTGTGTCGGGCTATTGCGAAGCGAGCGCCAATCTCGCCGAGGATTTTGTCACCACGCTTTCGACGATCACCGGGGCGACCGCCACGGTTCAGCCTGTCGAGGGGCAGGCTCTCTTCTATGTGATCAGCACGCGAGGACTGGCGGATGGTCTGCGGACCATGCGCGCGGCGGCTGCCAGAAGCTGACATCACGATCGATTGCGGCCGGCCATATCCCGGCCATATCCACGTATATCTGAAACAGGTCTTGCCGTTGAAATCTGCCGGACGCAATATTCAGCCGGCTTTCATGCACGCTTGTCTGCGGGTGCGGACGTGACTTGGCAAAGGTGGTTGGATGATCGGGATTACACGCTGCCTGCAGGTGGTCTTTCTTGCTCTGATTTCGAGTATCGCAGTTGCCTTCCAAGTGACGGCGGAACCGGTCACATTCGCAAGCCTGGACGGCAAGACGCGTTTGCAGGCCGAGTTGCGCCTGCCTGCCACGGAACCGCCGCACCGGGCGATCGTTTTTCTGCACGGATGCAGCGGTCTCAAACGGGACGGGACCATTCTCTCGACCTATTCGGCCTGGGGAAAACACCTCAACGATGCCGGGTTCGCCGTGCTGATGGTCGACAGTGCGACACCGAGGGGCTTTGGCTCGACCTGCGGGGCGAGTGACGCCAGGAAGGTGATGTATTTCAACCGGCCGTTCGATGCCTATGGTGCACTGGCCTACCTGCAGTCGCGACCGGATATCCGCTCCGACCGGATCGGCCTGGCAGGATGGTCTCAAGGCGGCGGGATCGCCCTTTTGACAATCGTATCGCAGAGCATTGGGCGACCGGTGCCGCCGCCGGAGCATGATTTCAAGGCAGCCGTTGCATTTTATCCGAGCGCCTGCAGCGAACGGTCCCAATCGCGGCCTTTTACCGAAGTGGAACCCGGCGGCTGGTCGACCGACATCCCGCTGCTCGTTCTGCACGGCGCCAAGGACAACTGGGCGAAACCGGAGCCGTGCCGGCGGTTTATCGAAGCCGCGCGCGGGAGGCAGCAGCCCGTGGAGATCGTGGTCTATCCGCAGGCCGTTCATTCGTTCGATGCCCCGAATGTCCGCCTGCAGCGCCGAACGATGCCGGTGCTGGCGGACGGGACACGGCCCCTGATCGGCACAGACGAGACCGCGCGGTCCGACGCGCGGCGGCGTCTGCCGGCATTCTTTCGATTGCACCTGCCGGAAAGGTAACATCGACCGGGATACCGTTTCTGCAATTCGCTATATGAAGCGGCCCGCCGTTCCGGACCCTGAAACCTCCGAATTGTACTGAGACATTTCGTGCCAACCCGTCGGCTGCGCTTCTTTCCCATTGAATTTAAAGAACAAATTTCGGTTCTTTAGTAAATAGACATAGATAACAGGCTCTTAACCTTTTTCGTACAGAATGTCGCTCATTAACCCATTAAGTGTTCATCGCCCCGGCGCTGACACGAGAACAAAGCGGGCGTCGAGCCATGAAGATGAAGAGCTATTTGCTGACGACCTCTGTCGTGTTGGTTTCGACCCACGCCATGACGGCTGACATAATCACCCATATTCCGGTTGCCGAACCGGTGCCGGTCTATGAAATCCGCGGAACGCATGACGTTGCCCCGGCCTCTTGGGAAGGCTTCTATGTCCGCGGTGATATCGGATACAACTGGACCAATTTAAGGGGTATCGACTACACCCTGTATGGCTTTGCCGGCGATTCGGGTACCTTCGATTCCTATCATCTGGACAATTCCTGGACGCTGGGCGGCGGTATCGGTTACCAGATCAACCGCTATCTGCGCACGGACGTGACCCTGGACTACATGTTCGATGCCGACTTTAACGGTTCCACCAGCGGCGGTTGTGGTGTGCTGCCCGCCGGTCCCTGCGTTTCGACGGATCTTTCCAGCATGAGCGCCTATACGCTGCTGGCCAATGCCTATGTCGATTTCTGGGCCTATGGAAATTTCTCGGCCTATGTGGGTGGCGGAATCGGCGGAACCTATATCGAGTGGGACGACCTTCTGAACACATCCTGTGAACGCGACAACCCGTCGAGTTGCGATCCGACCGTCACCCATGACGGCAATTCGGAATGGCGGTTCACTGCCGCGCTGATGGCCGGCGGCGCCTACCACTTCCGCTGCGACTGGGCCGCCGATGCCGGTTATCGTTTCCGCTACGTCACCGGCGGTGAAATGTTCGGTTTCTCGACCGGCGGTGGTCCCGGCTACGACAGGGATTTCTATGTCCACGAGGCCCGCGTCGGTTTGCGCTACTATCCGGGACGGGATTGCTCGCCTCCGCCCTACTACGAGCCGCCAGTCTATAAGTAAGACCGCTCGAACCCATGCAAAAACGCCCGGTCTCCGGGCGTTTTTCCGTGCCGTTATGGATTATGAATTCCAAACAAACATGCTTAACCGCGCCTTAACCTGTTTGGCCGATAGTGGGCCAACAGGATCACATTTCGGCAAGAGCCTTTGCCGGGGACCATTCAAAGGAGCCGGTTGTATGATGAATTCGATAATGTCTCGTTCCGTTGCCGCGGCGCTGCTGCTCGGCGCATCCGGTCCGGCCCTGGGTGCCGATCTCCACAACAACATCTACGCGCCCGAATTGCCCAAATTGGTGCCGGTGGAAATCAGCAATGGCTGGTATCTGCGCGGTGATGTGAGCTATAATTTCTCCACCGATGGCGGTGCGACGTCCTTCAGGACCTTCGACACCGGGACCCTGACCTATGGCACGCAGAACTACTCCTCTTCGAGCATGAGCACCGATTGGGGCGTGGGGGCCGCCGTCGGATACCAGTTCACCGACTGGCTCCGGGCCGAAGCCGCGCTCGACTACTATTCGGGTAACTTCAACACGACCGCCAATTCGTCCAGCCCCTGCACGAGCGGCGGCGGCGGGCCAGTCAATACCGGATGTAGAACCACCGGATCAGCGGAATTCGATGCCTATGGCCTGATGGCCAATGGCTATGTCGATCTTGGGACCTATGTCGGATTTACCCCTTACGTCGGCGCCGGCGCGGGTATGACGCTGGTGGATTACGGCAATTACACGTCGCAGGATTTCTGCGTTGACGGCGCCGCGGTCTGCGGTGGCGCAACATTTTCCGCTCTGTCCCATGCTGGCCAGTCGGACTGGCGCTTCACCTATGCGCTGATGGCCGGTCTGGCCTATTCGTTCAGCAAGAACCTCAAGGCCGATGTCGGTTACCGCTATATCAATGTCGATGGTGGCGATGCCTATGACTTTGATTCAGCATCCATCGCCGCCGGCGCCACCGGTGTCCAGGGCACCGATGATGGCTTCAGCGTGCACCAGATCCGGGCCTCGCTGCGCTACGCCCTTTGGTAGGCCGATCCTCTGACCGGGACTTGAAGAGGCGGGCTTCGGTCCGCCTTTTGCTTTTGGTGCCACGGCATCGTGTTGGATCGCCGCTGCGACAATATCGCTCGTGACGGGTCTTGACTTCATTTGCCCGTCGGCATAGTTCCGCGCGTGGGACACCCCTCCCCAACGAGGGGTCCATATGTTTCACTGTTTTATCCTTTCTTTCCAATCGCTTACTGGCTCAGATTTTTCCGGCTGTGTCAGAATTGTGTCAAAAATCGCGTTGGTGACGGTCCTGTCGGTCATGGTGGCAAGGTCTGTCGCAACCAGATTTGAGCCGGGGCCGGTCCCCGGTGTTGTCGTCGTGATCGCCCGGCTCTCATCGCCGAGAATGGCTTGCGTCGGCACGGGAACAAGAATGCCGTTTGCGGCGCGAGTCTCGCCGCTGCGCTGGCGCTCCTGTGCATATTCGGCCTCCCGTCCGGTCAACTTGCCGGTGAGCGCTTCGGTCACGGCCTTGGCGACCGAGAAGCCCTTGGATAATTCACGCGTCTCCGGGTCGGATACATTCTCGCCGGCTTCAATCTCGCGCTCAAAGGCATCAAGTGTTGTCTGTCGATCGATCTGATCCGCCAGTGAGCGCCGCTCGCCGTCGAGTGTGTCCCACTGCTTCTTCTCCTCTTCGTTGAAGTCGCGTTTTTCCGACTTCACCTTGTCGTTGAGAGCGGTCATTTCACCGACTTTGGCGGCGCGTTTTACCTTGAGTGTCTGCAGGTTCATTTCAGGCTCCATCAAAGGGACTGGACAGTCTCACGACGTTCAATCCGGGTTATGCCCACATGGGCGAATTGCCTTCGAGGATGAGTTGGATTTAACCATTGTCGGCATCGACATTGGTCGATTTTCCATCGCCGGAAAGCAGTTGGTTCATTTTCAAAGCGACTTCCGGCACGCCCTCAATTTCGACGCTGGGATGCAGAACATTCCACGCTGACAAAAGGGTCACTATCCCGATCTTGACGCTGACTTGGCGGTCAACAAGAAACCGCTCTTGAATTGTGCCGTAGAAGCCTTTTTCTGCGCGTTCGTCGTCGGCTACGAAATTAGCTTCGAATTCCACGATACGATCATCACCGACATCCCGAAAAAGCTGAATTTTTGGCGTGTAACGCTGAAAAACCACATCGATGCCGAAGAGCCGCGCTCGTAGCGCCAACGCAAAGCCGACAACAAATTCAGCACCAGGAAAATCTTCCTCGCAGCGCGCCATGCTCCATTGAACCAGACTTGGAACACCTTCGACCAACGTCTCGAGAGCCTCACCAAATGTGTGAACGTCCATTACGTCCTTGATGGCTTGCGGATATTCCTCATACCGCTGGAGCTGATTAGACCCCCTCTGCCCTTTGCCGATTTCTGCGATCTGACGAAGGCTTCGGTAACGGTCTATCTCAATGGGAGCTTCTCTTGCGCTCTCAGCCGCGTTCATCGCGATTATCAGATTTACAACTTCCGGAACGGTCATTTCAGCAGCGCCGCTACCGCGCTTTCCGGTCGTAATGTAGCCCGCCTCTCGAATTGTGCGGGTGATATGGTCAATTGTCTTGCGCTCACGTCCATCAACTTGAGACATGGCTGTCACCATTGCGGGAAGCTTGGCCATAAGAATCACCTCGTAATCGAAATTATGTTCTGCGTAACACGCAGAACGGCTGATCACAGCGGTTTTCTGTGTAAAACTCAGAACAGAATTTCAACTTCGGCGTGCTGGATCGAACCGAAAACGTTTCAGCCTGAAACGTTTTCTGAATCAAAAACCGTCCCCAAAGGAAACGGTTTTCAGGATCGGTAATTCTCGTGCTCACGGTCCGGATATTGCGAATCACATTCGCCAATTGCCATGGTGGTGGTCCAGCCAAGCTCGAATTCCTCGTCGGCATCGCCGTCCAGGGCGTCGAGCAGATCGACCAGGCTTTGAAGCGTCTTTTCCAGCCACTCTCGCAACTCCGGTGTCATCTGGACAAAGCTGTCCCGTTTGCGGGATGGGGTGCCCATCGCGTTGCTCCTGTGATAAAGAGGTCATTATGAGCGTTTTAGCTCATTTAGCGGAATAGGTCAATATGAGCGAAAGATATCAAATTAAAGGCCGTCAGATTGCTGCGGCCAGGACCCTCTTGGGTATGGCACAAACCGAATTGGCCAATGCCGCAAACGTCTCAGTTGCTACGCTTCGACGCATGGAAGCGAGTGAGGATCAAGCTTCAGGCACTAAGAACAATATAGCAGCCGTTAGGTATGCACTCGAAATGGCCGGGATTGAGTTTCTTGATGAAAATGGTGGAGGCATCGGTGTCAGATTCCGGAAAACCTGAAGGCTCTCATAATTTACCTACCATAGAATCTCTATGTTTGAATGAACCACTTTATTCAGAGTTCTTGGTCAAAGACCGTGAATATATGAGAACACTAAAATCCGGCGATGTACAATTTGACGCATATTGCGTTGGTTGCAATAAAGAAAGCATCTTTATTGATACCCGAGAACACCATGATCCGATTCCAGCTATGGTCGGCGATTATTCTGTGCCACAATACCGTGGCGATTTAGATGATGATCTTATTCTTCTAGAAATGAAATGTACCAGGCGCGGTCATCAGTCGTTCTACATATTCCTCTATGAGAATTCTGTTCTCAAAAAGATTGGCCAGTATCCTTCGCTGGAAGATGTGGCCGGTGCGGACATTAAAAAGTATCGCAAAATTCTGTATGACCCTTATTTTGCCGAACTACACCGAGCCACGGGATTAGCTAGTCACGGAATTGGAATTGGTGCTTTTGTATATCTTCGCAGGATATTCGAAAGATTGATACAAGATCATTACCAACTGCATGTTGGGCAACATGGTGAAATTGACGACTTTCAGACGCTAAGGATGGATGAGAAAATATCTGCGCTTCAGGAAAATCTGCCGTCAGCTTTGGTCGCAAATAAAGCCACATATGGAATACTGAGCACTGGTGTGCATGAACTAGATGAGAACACCTGTAAACGGTACTTTCCAGTCGTACGGGCGGCAATCATCTTAATGCTAGAGGAAGATTTGAAAGTACGGGCTGCGAAAGATGCAGAGTCCGTGTTAAAGGAGGAAATTGCCCAAATAACCGGCGAAATCAAATCTTCAAAGTAGATCGCAGTTATTCCCGCAGAAGATTGCGCATTGTTGATTGAAACTTGAACCTATACGATTATAGCGTGCACCACATATCAGACTCGCCGCCTTGCAGATGCACCGTACTGCGGAGGGAAAATTTTGCCGATTGCAGATTCGCGCGATGTTTTTCGTAATCTTGTAGAAGACGCAAAAGATACGCACTGGCTGCTTGGCCTGGTTGCCTTTGCACGATTTGAGGAACGTCGCATCGAATGGATGCAACATTTCGAGGAGCTAAATGATCGGCTTCCGAGTTCCGATGAGGTAGAGCAGTGGTACCTAAGCCAGCCAGATGGAACGCTATTGCGTGCAAAGGGTGATGCCGAAAATGCGCTGCAGGCTTACGCAGCAGAGATTGCAGAAGAAATACTTGATGAACATTATCAGTCTATAGAAAATGAAGTGATCGTCAGTGAAATTCGCTCATTAAAAAGACCTTGGGCGGATTTTGGAGTGAGCGTAGCAGCTGGATTTATAAGCGCGTTCCTATTTGCTGCAGTGTTGACAATTTTGGCGATTATTGTCTTCACAGACGCATCGCCCAATGACATTGCCAACTGGTTGGACAGCGACCAAAATGGAGTAGTTGAAGATGGCAAAGAGAGCCACGAACAGGGAAGTAACTAGCAAACGAGCTGCATCTGCGGCCTCAAAAGTGCTTCGTAATCCGAAATCAAGCAAAGCGGCAAAGACAGCCGCCGGATCGGCGCTGACTCAGCGACCAAACAAAAGAAAGAAGTAGCTGCTATATCTCCTAACTGCGGAATAACGTCGAAGGGCAGTTCTTTTTGCCCGCTATTGTACTAACTCCGCCAAACACGCCGGCAATGCTTCCGGCTCATGCCGTTGGGCTACGGACAGCGCCATGGCAAGCGCCACAAGCCCGTCAATGCGACCCGTGGCCTTTCCCTTGTCCAGCTTGCGCCCGCCGGCAGGATCGCGCGTGATGACGGCATTGGCGGCGCACATGTTCATCACCGGGTTTCCACCATGGCGCAGGATGCGCTCGGCGACGTGTCGCTCCAGGACATCGACGGCCGGCGACATGTCCTTGAAGCCCTGCCCGTGCAGCACAAGCGGCAAATGCGTGCCCAGGAGGCCCAACTCGCGTTTCAGATCCTCAATGCGCCAGCGGTTGTAAGCCAGCGCCTTGAGGTCATATGTCATCGCCGCATTGCCGATCACATTGGCGACATAGCTCGGATCGATCGTTGCGCCCGGTATCAGCGTCAGATAGCCCTGCTGTGCCCATAGATCATAGGGCACGCGGTCCTCGTTCGAGCGTTCCTTGATATTGGTCTCTGGCATGAAGAAATACGGCAGCACGTCCACTTGACCGTCATCGCCGGGGAACATCATCACAAAGGCCGTCAGGTCGCGTGTCGCGCCGAGATCGAGCCCGCCATAGCATTCGCGTCCCGCAAGGGTCTGCAGGTCTGCAGAGCCACCGCAGGCGTCCCATTCCGCCTTGTGGATGAACCGCGACACCGCCGATACGCGCTGGTTGAGGATGAGGTTCCGGAAAGCCGATTCCTTGGACGGGACAAGCCGGGCCTGTGCGGCTTGCCGCTCCACGTCCTGTAGTGAGCGGAAATCGCCTATCGCCGGGTTTGCCAACGCCCAGGTCTCCGGATCCCACGGGTCGGCGTCCTGCGGCGAGGTGTAGAGCGTCAAATGGAATGACGGATCGACGATTTCGCCGTCATGGACCCTGAGGCCATAGTCGATCAGTTCCGACATGACGGCGTGGTCGGCGGCGGCCTGTGTCGAGATCACGATCATCATCGGGTTGTCGCGTGCCCCGCTGGCCGTGTCCATGGCGTCGAACAGGTCGCGGTTCGGTGCGCTGCCCAATTCGTCGTACACGGTGAAGGACGGCGAAAGGCCCATCTTCGAGCCGGCGTCGGCCGACAGCGCCGTATAGAGCGAGCCGGCACCGTCGCCGGAAAGAACCTCGATTTCCTTTCGGAAACGGATCACGTTGCAGCGGTCGTCAAGCTCCGGGTGGGCATGCAGGATCGCCACCATTTTGGCATATAGCTTTGCCGCCTGGTCGCGGGTCAGGGCGCAGGAATAGACCTCGCCGCGGTTCGGCCTCCGGGCCGAGAAGGTGACACAGTGCCAGCGCTGCGGCCAGTTGCGTTTTGCCGTTCTTGCGGGCCATGGAAAGCACCGCCGTGCGGACGGGTCGGAAGCCTTCGCCGTCTTCGGCGTAGACCGCAGCGATGAATTCACGCTGCCAGGCGCGCAACCGCATCTGCGTACCGGCCAGCTTACCCGCCGTGATCGGCAGGTCCTCGCAAAATGCGATCACCCGATCCGCCCGGCTCAGTCCCTTGACTTCCCATGGCTTGACGGGTCGCTCATCCAGCTTGCCGCGCTCTGAAAGCGGCTTGGCACCGACACCACGAAGCGCCATCAGATCATCACCTTTCCGGCCTTGCCAAACCTGCCTTCAACCCCCGAAACTAAGTACTTTCCCGATGGGGGCGTCGGTCCCTGAGCGCGCCGATTTTTTGTGATTTGAGGCACCCCCACTGTGCCAATTATCGCCCGGATCGACCGGGTTGCCTTCGGCGTTGAAGCCTTTGACGCGCCGTGCGAATGGCTTTGAGTGCTGGCGGTCGTTCGCGGCTGTCTTTTCGTTGTGGCAGCGAGTGCACATCGATGTCAGCCCGTCCAAGGATGGAAACGGATCGCCGCCATCGTTGATCGGCTTCACGTGGTCAACCGTGTTGGCCGTGGTGATCGTTCCACGCGCCGCGCATGGCTGGCACAGCGGGTCCGTTGCTAGCTTGGCTTGTCGCAGCTGTCGCCATTGCGCCGTGTTGTAGGGCCAGTTAGCCATAGGCAGCCTCCTTCGCTTCACGGCGGGCAATCATCAGGTCTTCACCGCTCAGCGTCCCATCTGTCACTCGCTGTTCGAGATATTCCAACGTCGGTGGCGGCAAGCTTGTCAGTATTCCTCAGCCATCAGGCCCCAAGGCTTGCACGATGGTTGCGTGAGTGTTCGGGCCGTACAGCTTTTTCCCCGCTTCCCGACGATGTTTCTGCAGATGATATTTTTGATCTTCAGATCGATATGTTGAATTTTCTGATTTATATATTTTGTTTCTACGTAATATATTAGGTTTATGGTCAAAGTTCTCAACGCATTGTTTTTGTTGAGTATTCAACTGATCATTGCTGTGAGATAGGTTGCGATCCGGGAACCTATCTCCGGCAGATATGTTCTCATCCGGGAACCTACTTTTTGAAGCTCGATCCCGATCCCAGGGGCATCTTCCTCCGCCTTATAGATCACTTGGAAGCCCTTTCTCGGACCGTCATTTTCGTGGCGTTCCTCCTGCAGATATTCCATGTCCACAAGGTCAGATATGGCGCTGCTGAGGCTGCTTGGATCACAGCCGACGCGGGCCGCGAGTTTCTTTCGACCAGCCCAGCAGCATTGCCCGTTGCGGCCCATGCGGTCGTGGCCGGCGACGACCAGCAGCACACGGAAGTGCAGGGCGGTCAGTCGCCTGTCGTGACTGGCTCGCCCAGGCAGCGCACGGAAGTAGTTCAGCGTTGTCACCTTACCCATGGCGGTTGCCGTCCATGGACCGCACCAATTGCGCTGCCTCTATCGCCTCAATTGGCGTCAGACCGAATTCGTCGCGAAGCAGAGGTATAAAGGCCCGACTTCGGTTGCCGCAGTTGTCCGCGAACCATCGAGTGGCCTCCGATATGCGCGGAACAGATGGAGAATGGGCTGTGTCAGTTTTGTGCCAATCCTTTGACACAGTTCCCGCTTCGTTCTGCAAGTTGCTGCACGAAGTCACAGGTTCGTTGTTATTTTTCTTGCGCTTTTCCGGGGGGTTCGCTAATTGCCGGGGTGGGACACCCCTCCCCAACGAGGGGCAACTATCTGGAAGGATAGCCACATGCGAGAGAATGCCAAACCGGACAGGCGTCCGGTCAATCCCCATTTTTCATCAGGACCCTGTTCGAAACGGCCCGGCTGGTCGCTCGACGCGCTGGGTGATGCCGCCCTCGGCCGTTCGCATCGCGCCAGGGTCGGAAAATCCAAGCTGAAAGCGGCGATCGACCGGACGCATTCGGTGCTCGGCGTGCCCGATGATTTTCGCATCGGCATCGTGCCGGCGTCCGATACCGGCGCCGTGGAAATGGCGCTCTGGTCGATGCTCGGCGCGCGGGGCGTGCACATGGTCGCCTGGGAATCCTTCGGATCCGGCTGGGTGTCGGATGTCGTCAAGCAGTTGCGGCTCGATGACGTCAAGACGCTGGAGGCCGATTACGGCCATCTGCCCGACCTGTCGTCCATCGAATTCGACCGCGATGTGGTCTTCACCTGGAACGGCACGACGTCCGGCGTACGGGTTCCCAATGGCGATTTCATCCCGGCGGATCGCGAGGGTCTGACGATCTGCGATGCGACATCGGCTGCCTTCGCTCAGGATCTGCCGTTCGACAAGCTCGATGTGGTGACGTTCTCGTGGCAGAAGGTGCTCGGCGGCGAGGGCGGCCATGGCGTCCTGATTCTGTCGCCGCGCGCCGTCGAACGGCTCGAAAGCTACACGCCGGCCTGGCCTCTGCCGAAAATCTTCCGGATGACCAAGGGCGGCAAGCTGATCGAGGGCATTTTCGAAGGCGCGACGATCAACACGCCTTCGATGCTGTGTGTCGAAGATTATCTGGATGCGCTGCAATGGGCTGGCGATCTGGGCGGCCGCAAGGCGCTTTTCGATCGCGCCGACCGCAATGCGGCGATCATCAGTGCCTTTGTCGAGCGCACAGCCTGGATCGACTTTCTGGCGGCCGATCCGGCCACCCGGTCCAACACATCGGTGTGCCTCAAAATCAGCGATCCGGATGTCGAGGCGCTTTCGGCGGAGGCCCGCTCGGCCTTCGCCAAGGGGCTGGTCGGCCTCTTGGAAGAGGAAGGTGTCGCTTTCGACATCGGCGCCTATCGCGATGCGCCGCCGGGTCTGCGAATCTGGACCGGCGCGACGGTCGAGACGGCCGATCTCGAAGCGCTGATGCCGTGGCTCGATTGGGCCTACGGCGTGCAGCGTGCGTCCCTGCCGGCTGCGGCTTGAGCCTGTTTCGGGCCGGCCCACAATGGCGGCCCGAATTTATCCCTGATCGACGATCCAAACCAGAAAGGCCAATCATGGCACCGCGCGTTCTCGTTTCCGACAAACTCTCCGAAACCGCCGTCCAGATCTTCCGCGATCGCGGCGTCGAGGTCGACTTCCAGCCCGATATCGGCAAGGACAAGGAAAAACTGCTGGCAATCATCGACCAGTATGACGGCCTCGCCATCCGCTCGGCGACGAAGGTCACGGCCAAGCTCATCGACGCCGCGTCGAGGCTGAAGGTTGTCGGCCGGGCCGGTATCGGCGTCGACAATGTCGATATTCCGGCGGCCTCGCGCCGCGGCATCATCGTGATGAACACGCCGTTCGGCAATTCCATCACCACGGCCGAGCACGCTGTTGCCATGATGCTCGCCGTGGCGCGGCAGATTCCGGCGGCCGATGCGTCGACCCAGGCCGGCAAATGGGAAAAGTCGAAATTCATGGGGGTCGAGATCACCGGCAAGACGCTCGGCGTGATCGGCTGCGGCAATATCGGTTCCGTTGCGGCGATGCGCGGCATCGGGCTGAAAATGCATGTCGTCGCATTCGACCCGTTTCTGTCGATCGAGCGGGCCGAGGAACTCGGCGTCGAGAAGGTGGAACTGGACGAGTTGCTGAGGCGGGCGGATTTCATCACGCTGCACGTGCCGCTCACCGACAAGACACGCAATATCATCAACGCCGAATCGATCGCCAAAATGAAGGATGGCGTTCGCATCATCAACTGCGCGCGCGGCGGCCTTGTCAGCGAGGCCGATCTTGCCGCGGCGCTCAAATCGGGCAAGGTGGCCGGCGCCGGTTTCGACGTCTTTGAAGAGGAGCCGGCGATCAACAGCCCGCTGTTTGGCCTGCCGAATGTCGTCTGCACGCCGCATCTGGGGGCCTCGACCACCGAGGCGCAGGAAAATGTCGCGCTGCAGATCGCCGAGCAGATGTCGGATTACCTGCTCAAGGGCGCGGTCGCCAACGCCGTCAACATGCCGTCGATCAGTGCCGAGGAGGCGCCGCGCCTGAAACCGTTCGTCAAGCTGGCCGATGTGCTCGGCGCCTTTGTCGGCCAGGTGACGGAAAGCGCCATCAAGGAGGTGGAGATCCTTTATGATGGCGCGACCGCGGCGATGAACACCAACGCGCTGACCAGCGCCGTGCTGGCCGGGCTGATCCGGCCGCAGGTCGCCGACGTCAACATGGTTTCGGCGCCGATCATGGTCAAGGAACGCGGCATCATCCTGTCCGAAGCGCGGCGCGACAAATCGGGCGTTTTCGACGGCTATATCAAGCTGACGGTCAAGACGCCCAACCAGACACGCTCGATCGCCGGCACCTGTTTTTCGGACGGCAAGCCGCGCTTCATCCAGATCAAGGGCATCAATCTCGATGCCGAGGTCGGTGCCAATATGGTCTATACGACTAACGCCGACGCGCCGGGCATCATCGGCCTGCTCGGCACGGTATTCGGCGAGGCGGGCGTCAACATCGCCAATTTCTCGCTCGGCCGCAACCGGCCGGGTGGCGACGCGATCGCGCTGCTCTATGTCGACGAGCCGGTCGATGAAAAGGTGCTCGACCTGGTGCGCAGCCATGCGGAAATCCAGTCCGCGAAACCGCTGGTCTTTGCCGTCGAGTAGGTTTGCATTTCAGCTGCCGGCGGAGCACAACGCGTGCCCGCTTCCGCCGAAAGCTCCTCAACGGCCTCGCCGTTCTTCTCTTTCGGCCGCACCCGATGAAAGAGGATATAAGACAGTTGTATGGCTTTGACGATTGACGTACATCGTCACGGCATGCCATATTCGAACCGATGATACTGAGCTTTCGAGACAGGAAAACCGAAGCCTTTGCACGAGGTGATTTCGTCAAAGCGTTTTCCGGATTTGAAGCTCAGGCGGAACGGCGACTTGCCATTTTGAATGCCGCAACATCGCTGGAAATGCTGCGCGCTTTGCCGGGCAACCGGCTTGAAGCGCTTAAAGGGGACAGAGTGGATCAATACTCCATCCGTATTAATCGGCAATGGCGGCTCTGCTTCGAGTGGCCGGATGGGCAGGTCGGACCGTCGGATGTTGAAATCGTGGATTATCACTAAGTGGAATGGAGACAATGATGTTCAAACGTGCGGTTCATCCTGGTCTTGTTCTGAAGGACGAACTGGACGCGCTTGGCGTTACACCGACCGAGTTTGCCCGTCAGATCGATGTGCCGCCCAATCGCATCAGCCAGATTATTTCCGGCAAGCGTTCGATTACGGGTGACACCGCCCTGCGCTTTGGTCACTGGTTCGATGTTGACCCGCAATTCTGGATCAATCTTCAGGCGCAGTTCGAATTGGCAATGGCCGACAGGGAAACCGGAGCCGCCATTCGCAAACTGCCGACGAAGGCCAACCTGTCGTCGGCAACCGAACAGTCGGGATTGGTTTGAAAGTACCAGAGAGCAGTCGGCCAATCGCCACGCGATGACGATCTGCGAAGATAAAGGACATTCCGATCCTCAGGATGCGACCGCCGGGCTTCGGCGGCGCTCGGCGATGGCGATGCCGCCGAGGACCAGGGCGAGGGCGATCAGGTGATACATCCGGAAATCTTCGCCGAGCAGGACCACGGCGAAGAAGGTTCCGAAGATCGGGACGAGGTTGAAGAAGACGCCGGCGCGGTTGCCGCCGATGATTTCATTGCCCTTGATGTAAAGCACCTGGCAGACGATCGATGGGATGATGGTAGCGTAAAGAACGACCAGCCAGCCCTGCAGGTCGGGTAGCTGCATGGTTCCGGACAAACCTTCGCGGACCGTAAATGGCAGGCTTCCGACAAAGCCGCCGGCCGCCAGGGTCGTCATCAGGGCGAGCCAGTGCAGATGCGGTTTCCAGCGCAGCGAGACCGTGTAGATGCCGTAGCACAGAACGGCCAGCAGCAGCATGGCGTCGCCGAAGCCGACATCGAGGCCGAGCACGCGCGACAGATCGCCATGGCTGGCGACCAGTGCCACGCCGACCACCGTGACGAGAAAGCCGAAAAACTGGCCGGCCGTTATGCGTTGCCGGAACAGGGCGAAGCTGGCGATGAAGATCACCAACGGCGTGGCCGCCTGTTCGATAGCCGCGTTGATGGCGCTCGTGTGGATGAGCGCGACATAAACAAAATTGTTGAACAGTGCGAAACCGAGCGTGCCGAGAAACAGCAACATCGCCGCATTGGCCCTGATAGTGGCCCACTGGCGGCGCAGATGGCGCAGCGAAAACGGCAGCAATATCAGCACAGCCAATGCCCAGCGCATGCTGGTCAGAAGTGCCGGGCTGACATGGTCGACCGCCAATTTCCCGGCGATGGCGTTGCCGCCCCAGCCGGCCATCGTGATCACCAGAAACAGATAGGCGCGTGTGGTCATGACGTGCGGACGGGACCGGAGCCCGTTTGCCGCCGGGCGGTCCGGCACGTTGTGTTTTCGGTCGGCGGGATCAATCGTCATTTCCTTCAAAGCGCATCCGCCGGGCGGCGGTGTGCGGTCACCACCCCCTATGGTGTTTGCAGGCCGTTGTAAATGGTGTGCGTGACGGCCGCGCCAATCGGAATCGCGGCAATCCGGGGCGATCGTCGGATGACCTATCATCTTGAATCGGCGCGGAAATCATCCGCGGGCGATTTGATACCGACCGAACTTGCGCTATAGATGCGCGGGTTTGATTCAACAAAGGCCGCTGTCGGCCGAATCGGCAAGGGGATTTCATGACGAATGTCGTGGTGGTCGGCTCGCAATGGGGCGACGAGGGCAAGGGCAAGATTGTTGACTGGCTTTCGGAGCGTGCGGATGTGGTCGTGCGGTTTCAGGGCGGCCACAATGCCGGGCATACGCTGGTGATCGACGGGGTCAGCTACAAGCTGTCCCTGCTGCCCTCCGGCGTGGTGCGAAAGGGCAAACTCGGCGTCATCGGCAATGGCGTCGTCATCGACCCGCATGCGCTGGTCGCCGAGATCGAACGCCTCGACAAACAGGGCGTTGCCATATCGCCGGACAATCTGCGCATTGCCGACAATGCCACGTTGATCCTGTCGCTGCACCGCGAACTGGACGCGATCCGCGAGGACGCGGCCTCGAATTCGGGAACCAAGATCGGCACGACCCGCCGCGGTATAGGACCGGCCTATGAGGACAAGGTCGGCCGGCGGGCCGTGCGGGTGATGGACCTTGCCAATATGGAAACGCTGCCGACGAAGGTCGACCGGCTGCTGACCCACCACAACGCTCTGCGTCGCGGACTGGAGCAGCCGGAAGTGGCGCATCAGGCGATCATGGACGGACTGACCTCCGTGCGCGATCAGATTCTGCCCTATCGGGAAACCGTATGGCGGCTGCTTGACGGCAAACGCCGGAGCGGCAAGAGGATCCTGTTCGAGGGCGCCCAGGGAACCCTGCTCGACATCGATCACGGGACCTATCCTTTCGTCACGTCGTCGAACACGGTGGCCGGCCAGGCAGCGGCCGGTTCCGGCATGGGGCCGGGATCGGTGGGCTATGTACTGGGGATAACGAAGGCCTACACGACGCGTGTCGGGGAGGGGCCGTTTCCGACGGAGCAGGACAATGCGGTCGGGCAGTTTCTCGGCGAACGCGGCCATGAATTCGGCACGGTGACGGGGCGCAAGCGGCGGTGCGGATGGTTTGATGCGGTTCTGGTGCGCCAGGCGGTCGCGACCAACGGCATTACGGGCATCGCGCTGACCAAGCTCGATGTGCTCGACGGGCTTGACGAATTGAAAATCTGTGTCGGCTATCGTCTCGATGATCAGGAAATGGACTTCCTGCCGGCCAGCCAGGGGCAGCAGGCACGGGTGGTGCCGATTTATGAGACGCTGGAGGGCTGGAAGGAATCAACGGTCGGCGCGCGAAGCTGGAACGACCTGCCGGCCCAGGCGGTCAAATATGTGCGCCATATCGAGGAACTGATCGGTGCGCCGGTCGCTCTTCTGTCCACAAGTCCGGAACGCGATGACACAATCCTTGTGACGGACCCATTTGAAGACTAGGTTTGGTGTGAGGCTATGATCCGGGCCGGCAATGCAGATTTTAGAGCGGGACTATGGTGGATTTTGTTGCAGTCATAGAAAAGGCCGTTGACGGGCTCGGCGAGAACACGCCTGAGCAGCGCGAAAAGGTCTATGCCAAGGCCCGGGCCGCCATCGGCAGACAACTGGACAATATCGACCCGCCGCTGAGTGATTCGGTCAAGAGCAGGCAACTGGACCGGCTTGAGGAAGCCATCGCCGAAATCGAGGACCGCAACTCCGAGGCCCTTCCCAGCCTCGATGAGGATGCCTTCGCCGACATATTCACCGATGCCGCGGATGAGGACGATCACGGTCTCGCCGGGCCGGCCGGAACCTATAGCGATCTTCCACCACCGTCGTCTTTCGAATCGGTTCGCGGGCCGGAAACGAATCTCGACCATGGTTACAGCGCCTCCGACTATGATGAATTTGGGATCGATGACGGGGTGGCGCCGGATCATCCGTCGATGGGCGGAGGGCCGGAGCAGGATTATTTCGAACCGCCGAAATCGAACACCGGCGGTACCTGGATCGTTGCCGGAGTCGCCGTGGTGCTTGCGGTTGGCGCAGGAATCGCGCTTTGGACGCTCAGCGGACCGATTGGCGACCTGATATCGCCACCGTCGCCACTGGAGCCGGAACTGGCGGTGGCGGTCGAAGATCAGGGCACCGACGGCGCCGATGCGGGCAACTCCGGCGCGGGCGCCCTGCAGAGCGGCCTCAGCGATCAGCAGAAATTCACACAGCGGCTGCTGGAAGACGGCACCGAGGTCGATGCGGGACCGGCCGCCGGCGCGCAGAGGCCGGCTGCGGAAGAGGGCAAGTCGGTTGCCGCCATCGACAACTCCCAGATCTCGACCGATCAGCCGGCCACCGCCCAGCCGGCTGCGACCGACGATTCGGCGGCTGCGACGGCCGCGCCCCCGGCAATCGGCCAGAAAATGTTCCTCTATGAGGAACGGCTCGGTGATCAGGCGCCGACCGCCGAGGAGGGGCGGGTCGTGTGGAGCATCGTTCGCGAATCCCCCGGCGACGACTTGCCGCCGGAACCGGCGATCCAGGCCAATATCGATATTGCGTCGAGGGGCGTCAGCGCCATTTTGACGATCAAGCGCAATGCCGACCCCTCATTGCCGGCCAGTCACCTGATCGAGATCATCTTCGCCCTTGCAGAGGGATTTGAGGGCGGCGGAATCAATTCCATTCAGAACTTCGCACTGAAGCAGACGGAGCAGGACCCTGGGGACTCGCTGATCGCCGTGCCGGCCAAGATCACCGACAGCTTTTTCATGATCGCGCTGAACGACTATGTCGAGGCGGTTCAGCTCAACCTCAAACTGATGCGGGAAAGAAACTGGATCGACCTGCCGGTTGCCTATGGAAACGGGCGGCGGGCCCTGTTCACGCTGGAAAAGGGATCGACCGGCGCCGAAGTTTTCGACCAGGTGATTCGGGCCTGGGAGGCCCGCGCCGTCAGCTCGCAATAGAACGCTCCAGGCAACGGGCCCAAACGGTTTCTAACCGGCGACGGGCTGCAGGCTCTTGGCCCGTTCATCGGCAGCGTTTCGCACCGCCTTTTGCACCTTTTCGAATGCCCGGACCTCGATCTGGCGCACACGCTCGCGGCTGATGTCGAACTCGCCGGACAGTTCTTCCAGCGTCAGCGGATTTTCCGACAGCCGACGAGCCTGGAAAATGCGCTTCTCGCGATCGTTCAGGACGTTCATCGCGGATGCCAGCATGGCGCGGCGATCATCCATTTCATCCTGCTGGATGAGCATTGCCTCCTGATCGTCGCCCTCATCCACCAGCCAGTCCTGCCACTGGCCCGATTCGCCTTCGGCGGCCTTGATCGGCGCGTTGAGCGAGGCGTCACCGGACAGGCGGCGGTTCATCGAAACCACCTCCTCCTCGCTGACATTCAACTTGGTGGCGATATGCTTGACCTGATCGGGCCGCAGATCGCCGTCGTCGAGGGCCTGAATCTTGCCCTTCAACTTGCGCAGGTTGAAAAACAGCCGTTTCTGATTGGCGGTGGTTCCCATTTTCACCAGCGACCAGGAGCGAAGGATATATTCCTGAATCGAGGCCTTGATCCACCACATGGCATATGTGGCAAGACGGAAACCGCGTTCGGGATCGAATTTCTTGACCGCCTGCATGAGGCCGACATTGCCCTCGGAAATGACCTCTCCGATCGGCAGGCCGTAGCCCCGGTAGCCCATGGCGATCTTTGCCACCAGGCGCAGATGGCTGGTGACCAGCTTGTGCGCGGCTTCGGTATCCTCATGTTCGTGATACCGTTTGGCAAGCATGTATTCCTGCTGGGGTTCCAGCATTGGAAATCGACGGATTTCCTCAAGATAACGGTTGAGACCGCCCTCTCCGGCGGTAACGGAAGGCAATGTGTTGCGGGCCATATAGCACCCCTTTCCTCATGATCTGGGTTCCCTCATGGAGGCAAACCCGACATGCCCAATAGTCTGAAGGCACACTTATCTTCCAGATAGGTGTGAATGATGGCGATATCAAGCCGGGTGTCACCGGCTCGGCATGTGCTTTCCATTTTTCTTGTTTTTCAATAGGTTATGAAGTGCTGTCCAAGGCTTCGAAGGCCGCAATAAGCGTTTTCATGTCTGGCGGCGGCGGTGATTCGAACCGCATCGTCTCGCCGGTCGCCGGATGCTCGAACTGCAACAGCCAGGCATGCAGGGCCTGGCGTGGGAAAGCTGCCACCGCCGCCTGCACTTCGGGCGGTAGCGTCCTCGCCTTTGTCCGGAACGCGGCGCCATATTCACGGTCGCCGACAAGCGGATGGCCGATATGGGCCAGGTGAACGCGAATCTGATGGGTGCGGCCGGTCTTCAGGCGGCATTCGAGCAGCGATGCGGCGGTCTCGTCGGTGGCCGGATAGGCGCTGCGAAGGCTGTAATGGGTGGTCGCGGGGCGTGAATCGGCGGCACCGGGGCGCTTGACCGCCCGTTTCGTGCGGTCCGATGTCGAGCGGCCAAGGGGCGCATCGATCGTGCCCCGGGGTGGCGCCGGTCGTCCCCAGACCAGGGCCAGATAGGCGCGCTGCAAAGGACCCGACCGACCGTGATCGGCGAACTGCGCAGCCAGATGGCGATGGGCGCGGTCGTTTTTGGCCACCACCATGACGCCGCTGGTGTCCTTGTCCAGCCGGTGAACGATGCCCGGACGTCGCACGCCGCCGATACCGGACAGGGACGCGCCGCAATGATGCAGCAGGGCATTGACCAAGGTCCCGGTGCTGTTCCCGGCGCCTGGATGCACGACCAGCCCGGGCGGTTTCGACAGAACCACCACATCGCTGTCCTCATGGAGAATGTCGATGGGGATGTTTTCCGGTGCGGGCGACGGGTCGGCGGGCTCCGGAATCACCACGGTGATCCTGTCGCCGGGTGTAATCTTTCGCCTGGCCTCCAGAACGGCGACACCGTTGAGGCAGACCGCGCCGCCGGTGATAAGGGCCTTGATCCGGCTGCGCGAGATCTGCCCGTCCAGCGCGCCGGCAAGCCAGGCATCGAGCCGGCCCGATGCGTCCTCACCGGCCGTCAGCTCTTTCCTATCGCCACCGGCTTGGGTAAAGGGTTCACGCATGACAAAGCGATCCGGACAAAATAGGGGCCAGGATGTCTGACACGGAACTGGACAATGGAGACGAAACACCACTCGACCCGGAAATGGAGAAGGTGCGGCGAAAAATGGTGCGGCTTCTGGCCGTGTCTCTTGGTATCATGTTCCTGGGTGTTATGGCGGTGCTTGCCGGCGTTGTCTACAAGGTGATCGGCGATGACGGATCGCCGGAACGGATCGCCGAAACACTGCCGGGGCCGAACGATCCGCCGCTCGACGTCACCGCCGTGCTGCCCGAAGGGTTTCGCGTGGACGATATCTCCCTCGACGGATCGAAGATCCTGTTCTTCGGCCGGACATCGGGCGGCGCCACCAGGGCCTATGTTTTCGACATGCTGACGGAGCGGGTGGCGGCCACGGTCGATATTCGTGACTGATGCGATTTCCCACCGCCTGATCGCAATCGACGATGCGGACGACGAGCGGGTTGCGGGTTTTCGCGATATCCGCGAGCGCGACCTTGTCGGGCGCCGGGGGCGGTTCGTCGCCGAGGGCAGCGTCGTGCTGCGCATGCTGGCGCAGTCGGAGCGGTTCGAGGCGGAGCAAATCCTGGTGCTGGACAGCCGGGTCGCCGGAATCGCCGACCTGCTCGCCGCTTTCGACGAGCACACGCCGATCATGGTCTGCGGCCGTCCGGTCATTGACCGGATCGCGGGGTTCCCGATGCATCGCGGCGTGCTCGCCATCGGGCGGACACGGTCGCCGGACAGTCTTGCCGAGCTTGTCCGCGGGCTCGACGAAACCGCACTGGTGCTGGTGTGTTCCGGTATCGCCAACCATGACAATCTGGGAAGCCTGTTTCGCAATGCCGCCGCCTTCGCCGCCGATTTCATCTGCCTGGACGGGCAATGCTGCGATCCCTTGTACCGCAAATCGATCCGGGTGTCCGTCGGTACCGCGCTGACGATGCCCTATATGCGCGGCGGCCGTGTCGAGGACATTCTTGCCGCGCTCGGCAGCGCCGGTTTTGACATCCTGGCCCTGTCTCCGTCCGGTGGAACGACCACAGCGGATTACCGCCCGGGTCGTCGAACGGCGCTTGTCGTCGGAACGGAAGGCGACGGGCTGGCGCCGACGCTGCTGGCGCGCCTCACCACCATGCGCGTCGGACAGTCCGACCGGCTCGACAGTCTCAACGTGTCCATGGCGGCGGGCATTGCGCTCCACGCGGTGGCGACCGCAATGGGCCGCATCTAGAGCACGGTGCCGGGATCAGGTCTCCAGCCGCTCGCGTGCGCGATCGGCCAGGCTTTTGCGGTCTGACCCCTTTGGCGCGGCGGAATTGGTTTCGGCGATCAGGGTGCGGATCGAGGATGCACCCCCCTCCCGATGGACCGAAAGGCCAATGGCCAGAGCGGCTATGTCGGCGATTTCGTCGCGCAACCTGTCGTCGTGTTCCGCATTGCCAGCGCCGAGTTCGGCGATGAGCGCCTGTTGACGGGCGCGTAATTCCTCGACCTTGACCTTCAATATCCGGTCCGACTGCATGGCACGTCCAATTCCATTGCCGTCCGGCCCGGTCTCCGCGGCTTCGGTCTCGGGCGCTGTCCCGTCGGCCGGCTGCTCCATTTTGCTCGCGGTGTTGCCGCGGGTCAATTGGCTGACTTCCATGCGCATCTTGTTCAGTTGCTGCCTGAATTCGCCGGATGTCTCGTTGCTTTTCTGCAGCGCATCCTTCAGTGCATGGACCTGGGTTTCAAGTTCGCTGGCGGCCCGGTCGGCGCTCTGCCGGTCTTTTCCGTTGCCGGCATTGCCGGGCTGATGCCCGAATTGCGCCACATCCGCGTTGATCTGCCGCTGTCGGCGTTCATGTTTCTCGAGCGCCGCCTCGGCCCTGACCAATCGGGCATCCAGGTCTTCGACGTGGCGGCGTTCATCATCCAGTTGCTGTTCCAGTTCCGTGGCTTTTGCCCGGCTCTCCTCCAAATCCTGGTCGCCCGCCGCAAGGGCGTCCCGGGCGGCCGCAAGCTCGAGATCCCGCTGTTCGATCGTGCCTTTCTCGCGGTCCAGCCGCTGCTCCAGGGCTGCCAGTTGATCGGCTGTCGCGGCCGCTTCCTTGCGCGTCTTCTTTTCGGTCGATTTCAGCGCGCCGATCTTCTCAGTCAGATCGGCGGCCGATTGGCGGCTTTTTTCGAGGGTGTTGCGGGTCCTTTGCAGCTTTTCCGTCAGCGTCTCGACTTGCCGGTCCGCTTTTTTCAGAGCCTGCGCTCCCTGACGCTCCGCTTCGGTCAGCCGGCGCAATTGCTGCAGTTGTTCATCGTTCCTTTCGGCTGACTGTTCAAGCTCCGCCTGATGTTTGACCAGCGCCGCCTGCTTTGCCGTCAACGCCGAGCGGGTGTCGCTGTGGTCCTTTTGCTCGCGGTGATGCGCCTCGCGCAGATCGTCGACTGTCTCCTGCAACTGCTGGCGCGCCTGTCGCAGGGTCTCGATTTCCTCACCGGCGCGATTGAGCTGCATGTCATTTTCCGCCAGCGCCGTGCGGGCGGCCGCCAGTTCGGTGCGGGTGGTGTTGTGGCCGTCTTGCTCTCGGTCAAGGGTCTCATGCAGTTCCGCCTGGGCCGTCTGCAGTGCTTCGATTTCCGCCTGCGCGTGTTCAAGCTGCATCTGATTGTCAGCCAGGGCCGATTGTGCGGTCGCCAGCTCGATGCGCGCACTGGAATGGTGCTGCTGTTCGAGCTGGAGTTCCTCCTGGAGGTCGTGGGCGGTGTCGGCCAGGGCCTTGATGTTGGTCTCAAGTTGCTGCCGCTGGTTCTCCAGAGACTCGATCTGCGAGCGCAGGCTGACCGTTTCCGTGCCGCTGGTCGCAAGATCGATCTTCATGCTTTCGACCTCGGTTGCGATCGTCATGAGGTCGGTGTTGAGGCGGCTGATCTCCTGGTTGTCAGCGCGCTTGATCCTTTCAAAATCGGTGACCGTGCCCGAGAGCCTGTCGATGAGCTGCTGCTGCTTGCGGGCTTCGGACCGCATTTCGTTGGACTCGGTCACCAACTCGGCGATCTTCTGCTCCGCCTGGCTTTTTTCTCCGGCAAGCGTCGCCAGTTCGCCCTTCAGCTTGCTGCTGGCCAATTCCCCGGCCGCCAGTTTTTCCCGCTCCTGTTCCAGTTCGGTGCTCAGTTTGGCTGTCTCGCGGGCAAAGCCAGCCCGCATGAGGTCCGATTTGCCTTTAATTTCGGCGGCGCTGAGCGGCACCGTGGCTTCGATCCGCTTTTCCGTCAGCTTGACGATGCGCCCATAAATGGCTGGCGTGATCAGCATGCCGATCATGGCTGCCGCAAGAAACCCCAAAGCAAATATGAGCAGGAATTCAACCACACAGATCTTCCGCTGTTGACGCAACGTGCGCGGAACCGTGACCTCGCCCCATCGGTCCCGTGTGCAGATCAACCATCATTAAGCATGGCTGGCCGGATCGGTAAAGGGCCGGCCGGCAATTCGCGGGTGGATATGTCGGCTGGTTGCGGCCTGGGCGGACCGGTGCTCAGAAAGGATTCCAGGTCGGGCGGGCGGTGATCTTGAGATATCCGAGATTGACGCCGATGCGGGCACCGATGCCGGTGCGGATCGGCACGATCATTATCCGGCCGCCCTGCAGCACCGTGAAGCCGGCGCCGGCGACCAGATAGGCCTGTCCGCTGACGCCGCCGAAACGGCCATAGACATCGTCCGTGCTCTGCAGGTGATAGACCAGCATCATCACACGGCTGCCCTGACCGCCATAGTCAAAGCCGACGGATGGCCCCTGCCAGAACAGCGGGTGCTCGCCGGCATTCTTGGTGTGCATGCGTCCTTCGCCATAGGTCAGGCCGCCGATGAAAGCACCGGAGGCCTCTTCGCCCAGAATGTAGCCATTGGGCAGTCCATAGCGCTCAAAGGCCTTCTCGACGACGCTGGCCAGACCGTCGGTCGCGGACCCGAAGAACTGATGACCGGCGTCGATCATCTCCTGCATCGTGTAGTGGTTCGAATCGGAGGGCTGGGTTTCCTGGGCGACGGCCGGAGAAACAGCGGCGGCCAGCATCACGATCAGCAGGGCCGGTTGCCGCAACGCTGCCGCGAACAGGCGGTGGATGTTTTTCATCGGTGTTTCTCCGTCATGACCTTTGAGATGCAGCTAAAGTGTGCATCTATGATGACGGCAGGACATTAACAGTCGGTTTACCAAATGTGGTGTCTTTATGGCGCTTAGCAAATTATTGGCATTGCATGCGGTATGACGCCGGCAGTGGGCGGTAGCGCCCTTCGAAGGAGCAGACCATGGCGACAAACCCTAACCTCACATTGACGGGACCTGATCTCGCGGCGCTGCTGTGCAGCCGCGTGTGTCATGACATCATCTCTCCCGTCGGGGCCATCAACAATGGCCTGGAACTGCTTGATGAGGGCGGGGCGGATGACGATGCCATGGATCTGATTCGGTCCAGTGCCCATAATGCCTCGGTCCGCCTGAAATTCGCGCGGCTGGCGTTCGGTGCGTCCGGCTCGGTCGGGGCCTCGATCGACACCGGCGAGGCGGAAAAGGCGGTGCATGATTTTGCAAGCGCCGACAACAAGACCGAGATCGAATGGAACGGTCCGAGGGCGATTGTCGCCAAGAACAAGGTGAAACTGCTTTTGAACCTGTTCCTGGTCGCCTATGGAGCGATCCCGCGCGGCGGATCGATTTCGATCGTTCTGGAGGATCTGGAGACGGCGCCGGTATTCACCCTGGTCGCACGGGGCAAGATGGTGCGGGTCCCGCCGAAATTCCTCGAGATTCAAAGCGGATCGCTGACGGAAGCCATCGATGCGCACTCCATTCAGCCCTATTACACTGTGTTGCTGGCCCAGGAGGCGGGCATGAACATCGGCTCCACCGTCGGGCCGGACGAGGTCACGTTCACGGCTTCGCCGGATCCCTGACTAGAGTATCGCCCGATACTCTAGTTCTCGATACAACTTTGGGTTCAGTTTCAACACAATATTAAGCCTGTCTGCTAACCAAATCTTTTCGTCCTGACGTTATGTTCCGACGTGCTGGGGGAATTTGGTCGCAGGCGGACAGGTGCAAAATCAGTGAAATTCTGAGTGCCGGTCCCGATGCTATCGGTTGAAGGAGTACTGGTTATGCAGCGGCTCATCCTTGTCGATGAATCCGTGATCATCCGCAAGGTCGGAAGACGGATCCTCTCGGATCTCGGATATCTGGTGACGGAGGCCGAGGATATCGGGGCGGCAATGGCACTGTGCAAGGGCGGTCTGCCCGCCGTGCTGATTGTCGATTCCTGTCTCGACGGAAGCGCCGATTTCATCCGTGACGTGCGCGCCCTTCCGGACGGCAAATCCGTGAAAATCTTCTACTGCCTGGTCGAATCGAAGTTGAAAACCATGATGCAGGGCAAGCGGGCCGGTGCGGACGATTTCCTGCTCAAACCCTTCGACCGGGAAATCCTGACGAAAATGTTCTCCGACCAGTCCCGATCGGCGGCCTGACGGGACACGGATTTTCTGCAATAATTTCAACGCATTGTACGATGCAGGCATAATAAAACCGCCACCCCCGGCCGGGCTGGCGGTTTTGCTTTTGCGGGGCCGTTTGCCGATCAGGCGCTTTCCAGGATTTCGCTTTCCTCGGGTTCGCGCAGCACATAGCCGCGGCCCCAGACGGTTTCGATGTAGTTCTTGCCGCCCGCGGCGGTCGCAAGTTTCTTGCGCAGCTTGCAGATGAACACGTCGATGATCTTGAGTTCCGGTTCGTCCATGCCGCCATAGAGATGGTTGAGGAACATCTCCTTGGTCAGGGTCGTACCCTTGCGCAGGGACAGCAGTTCCAGCATCTGGTATTCCTTGCCGGTCAGGTGAACCCGCTGGCCGGCGACTTCGACGGTCTTGGCATCGAGATTGACCAGCAGATCGCCGGTGGTGATGACCGATTGGGCGTGGCCCTTGGAACGGCGGACGATGGCGTGGATGCGGGCGATCAACTCATCCTTGTGGAAGGGCTTGGTCATATAGTCGTCGGCGCCGAAACCGAGGCCGCGGACCTTGTCTTCGATACCGGCCATTCCGGACAGGATGAGAATGGGGGTCTTTACCTTGGACAGACGCAAGGTGCGCAGAACTTCATAGCCCGACATATCCGGCAGATTGAGGTCCAGCAGGATGATGTCGTAATCATAGAGCTTGCCAAGGTCCACGCCTTCTTCACCGAGATCGGTGGTGTATACGTTGAAGCTTTCCGACTTGAGCATCAATTCGATGCTCTGTGCCGTGGCGCTGTCATCCTCAATCAGTAAAACCCGCATGAATTTCCCCTTTTCCGCCGCAGAAGGTTGCAACGGCCTTCTGACATCCCACGGATCCAGTCGTTGCCTGCCGAAAACTGCCATTAAATGGTTAACAAATTCTAATTCGGTAAGGCAACCCTTAATGAGTCTGTCAGTTTCATGATGTAATCATTTGATTCCTAAAGTGAATCGAAAACACGGATGTTAACGCCCCACATTAAGAAACGCTCCTAACCGACTCGGCAGACTCACGAAAGAAAACTTGAATCATGAGCCGTTCATTTACCCGGCTTTAAGCGATTGGCCCTATGATTAACGATGTCCGTAAACGAAAGGTTACCAAATGGCCGATAAAGCCATTTCCCGGTCAAACGGGGCCGGCGGGTCAGGACAAAGGGTTTGCGGGTCGAGCAACTGTTTTGCCGGGATCTCGCGTCACGGGAGTATTGCGTATGAAGTCGAGTGAGAGCCTTGTTCGCCTGAAGGAATTTCAGGTTAACGACAAACGCCGCCAGCTGAACCAGATTCAGTTGATGATGGCTGAATTCGAGCGGATGGCAGCCGAGCTGGAATATCAGATTGCGGCGGAGGAAAAGAAGGCGGGCATAACCGATCCCGCGCATTTCGCCTATCCGACCTTCGCAAAGGCGGCACGACAAAGGGCGGACAATCTGCAAGGGTCCATTCGCGAATTGCGGGTCCAGCAGGATGCCGCCGAAATTGCCGTCGAGGAGGCCGAGGCCGAGCTTGAGAAAGCGACGGCCCTCGAGGTTCGCGACGGCGGTGGTCGCGGTGCCAAGGCAGGATAGGGTCCCGCCAACCGCCGAGCGGTAACGCATTCTCCCCGGGCGGTGGCTGGTTCGGGCCGCCGCAATATGCTTTTGTATCTCCAAGATATCCGCCTGCGGCGCCCGTTGCCGGCGCCGGCAGGCGATCGCCCATCGACTGCGGGAACAGTGTTTCTTGATATACCGGTTCGCATTGTCGTTTTTGCTGGTTGCCGGACCGTTCTTTCTGGCGCTCGGCCTGACACTGCCGCTGGTTCGATTCGAAAAACTCTATTTCTTCGAGGAGACGCCTTCGCTGGTCACCATCATTGCGACGCTGTGGCTGGAGGGCAGTCATCTGTTGGCGATTCTCGTCGCGGCGTTTTCGGTGGTGTTTCCGATCGCCAAACTTCTGGCCGTGATGGTCGAGGCGGTCGGCCTGGGCGGTGCGGACGAAACCCGGAACGGCCTGATCGCCAGCCTGCTGCCGGTGCTGTCGAAATGGTCGATGGTCGACGTGATGCTGGTGGCGCTGGTGATTGTCGCTGCGAAAACCAGCGGTGTCGCCGATGCGTTCACCCAGCCGGGGCTGTGGTTCTATGCGGGGTCCGCGCTGACGGTGACGGCGGCGCACTATGCGCTGTGTCGAGGCAACGCGGTTGTCGGATCGGATTGAAGAGGGAAGGTGGGCGGCCGGACCGGCCGGAACCGGAAATCAGTGGCGGTATTGCTGAATGCGTGTCGTGCGCAGGCCGGCCAGGCCATGGGCGTCAATCGATGCCTGCCAGGAGAGGAATTCCTCGACCGTCAAGGTGTAGCGCTCGCAGGCCTCTTCCAGGCTGAGCAATCCGCCGCGCACTGCGGCGACCACTTCGGCCTTGCGCCGGATGACCCATCGCCGCGTCGAACTCGGAGGAAGATCGGCAATGGTCAGCGGGCTGCCGTCCGGGCCGATCACATATTTAATTCTTGGTCTCACCATCTCGGTCATTGGACTCTCTACACATACTCAAAGACCTAACTGCCGCTCAGCATACCGATTGAGGTTTAAAGATTGTCTAAACAAACCCGGACAAGTTTCGGCAAGGTTGAATCAAGCTGATCGTGCCGTCCGGTTTCGCTCGCGGTCCCTTGGACTGCCGGGCTTTTGCCGGGCCGGCGCTTGCCGCGGCCCGCGCAATTGCATATATGATGCGCGAAAGCCTGATCGGCGTGCCTGATGACGGGGATTTGAACCGAGATGCAGTTCCCGGATGTCGCTTCGGTTGATAGTAAACGGCGTTCGGCGGATCGGTGTCCGGCCTATCGAAGTGGAGGCAGGCGATGTGCTGCGGGACAGATCATATTTTAGTTCAATCGGCGTGTCGCCCTAAGTGCGGAAGATGACCTTGAACACACTTGATATCGACAAGCGGCCCGAAGACACGCGCGTTGTTGTCGCCATGTCCGGCGGGGTCGATTCGTCGGTGGTTGCCGGTCTTCTGACGCGTGAGGGCTATGATGTCGTCGGCGTCACGCTGCAGCTCTATGATCACGGTGCCGCCGTGCATCGCGCCGGATCGTGCTGCGCCGGCCAGGATATCGACGATGCGCGGCGGGTCTGCGAAACGCTGGGCATTCCGCATTATGTTCTCGACTACGAGAAGCGGTTTCGCGAGGCGGTGATCAACCCCTTCGCCGAAAGCTATGTCGCCGGTGAGACGCCGATCCCCTGTGTCGCCTGCAACCAGACCGTGAAATTCGCCGACCTTTTGAAGACGGCCCGGGAACTGGGCGCCGACGCGCTGGCGACGGGCCACTATATCCGCTCGCGGGCCAATGGCGCGCACCGGTCGCTCTACCGGCCGATCGATTCGGACAAGGATCAGAGCTATTTCCTGTTTGCGACGACCCAGGAACAGCTCGACTATCTGCGCTTTCCGCTGGGCAATCTGTCGAAATCCGAAACGAGGGCCATGGCCGGAGATATGGGCCTCGTCGTCGCCGACAAGGCGGAAAGCCAGGACATCTGCTTTGTGCCGCAGGGCCGGTATACCGACATCATTTCCAAGCTGAAGCCGGAGGCGTCGAAAAGCGGCGATATCGTGCATATTGACGGGCGTCTGCTGGGGCGCCACGAGGGGATCGTCCACTACACGATCGGACAGCGCCGCGGCATCGGTGTCGCCGTGGGCGAACCGCTCTATGTGGTGCATCTCGACGCCCGCTCGGCGCGGGTGATCGTCGGCCCGCGCGAGGCGCTGGAGACGCGCCGGCTTTTCCTGCGCGATGTCAACTGGCTCGGTGATGATGCCGTCGAGGCGCTGCCGGCTGAAGGCTTCGCCTGTTTTGCAAAGGTCCGCTCGACCCGGCCGCCGCGCGCCGCGCGGGCGTGGTATCGTGACGGGACCGTGATGGTGGATTTCGACGATGGCGAGGCCGGGATCGCGCCGGGTCAGGCCTGCGTTCTGTATTCCAGCGACGGGGACGATGCCCGTGTCTATGGCGGCGGGTTCATCGATCGGACCGAACGCACGGATGATGCCGAGCGCCTGATTCAGTCCGTCCTGTCAACCGGCGTGCCGTCAACCGAGCCGGTTTCGACCCACTGATCGGAACCGAAACAGCCACAGGTCTGTGTTTCGGCTACTCGGCCGCCACGGCCCGTTGCGCGCCGATGAAGCTCTGGATGGTCTCGATGATCCGGTCCTGGTCGTCGCGCGCCAGATAGGGGTGCATCGGCAGGCACAGGATCGTATCGGGAAGCTTTTCGGTCACCGTCATCTTGCCGGGACCCACCGGGTGGTGGGCATAGGCCGGCTGGTGATGGAGCGGCTTGACGTAATAAATCACCGACGGGATGTCGTTTTCGGCAAGGCGGGCCTTGAGCCCGTCGCGATGCGGCGTTTCGATGGCGAACTGCGCCCAGGCCGACCGCATGCCGACCGGCACCCGCGGAATGCGGACATGATCCTTCAGATGCTCACGATAATAGGCGGCGACCGCCTGCCGCGCCTCAAGCTCTTCATCGAAGATCTCCATCTTCTCCAGAAGGATGGCAGCCTGGAGCGTGTCGAGCCGGGAGTTCAATCCGACATGGATGTTGTCGTACTGGCTTTCGCCCATGCCATGGAAGGCGTAGGACCGCAGCTTTTCCATCAGCGCATCGTCATTGGTGAACATGGCGCCGCCATCGCCATAGCAGCCCAGGGGCTTGGCTGGATAGAAGCTGGTCGCGGCGATATGGCCGAATGAGCCGCAGCGGCGGTTTCCGGCCGAACCGCCGATGCTCTGGGCAGCATCCGACAGCACCAGCAGGTCATGTTTGAGGGCGATCCCATCGATGGACGGATAATCGGCGGGCGTTCCGAACAGATCCACCGGGATCACGGCTCTCGGCGTCAATTTGCCGTCGGCGATCGTCGCCTCAATCGCATCCTCAAGATGGGATGGGCTGAGATTGTAGGTCTCGGGCGAGATTTCGACGAATACCGGCGTAGCGCCGGCAAGCACCACCACCTCGGCGGTCGCGGCGAAGGTGAAGGA
>JANQMU010000142.1 GCA_028279875.1 Rhizobiaceae bacterium | reverse complement strand
GGCCTGGAACACGCAGAAGCGCCTTGACCTCGGAGGCGAAATACATCGTTCCGCGATGCACCGTGTAGAAAAGCGGCCGGACGCCCATGCGGTCGCGAGCCAGCACCATGCGGCGGCGGCGGCCGTCCCACAGGGCGAAGGAAAAATCACCGTTGAGCGCCGAAACACAGTCGTCGCCCATTTCGTCATAGAGCTGCAGGATGACTTCGGTGTCGCTGGTGGTCCGGAACCGGCGGCCCCGCGCCTTCAGCTCGTCGCGCAACTCGACATAGTTGAAGATTTCACCATTGAAGGCGATCGTCAGATCCGCGTCGGCAAAGGACATGGGCTGATGCCCACCCTCGAGGTCGACAACGGACAGCCTGGCATGGCCAAGCCCGAAGCCGTCCCCGACATGGATACCCTGTCCGTCAGGGCCGCGGTGGGCGATGGCGGAGACCATGCGGGGCAGCAAAGTCGCCGCATCCGCAACAGGACCGAAATAGCCGACAAATCCGCACATGAACCGCTGCTCCTAAACGGCCCTGTGCTACCATAATGGTGATTGCAAGAGATTAAGCCGGCGGCGTTGAATGATCCTATGGTAAATGGATACGAAACATCGGCTTAAGGCTGGTTCGCCTGCACGGCGGTCACCGCCAGCATGGCGCAGACATCCTCGACGCTGCAGCCGCGCGACAAATCATTCGCCGGCGCCGCCAGCCCTTGCAAAATCGGGCCGATCGCAGCGGCGCCGCCGATCCGCTCGGCAATCTTGTAGCCGATGTTTCCGGCGTTCAGGTCCGGGAAGATGAAGACATTGGCATCGCCATGCAACGGCGATTGCGGAGTTTTCTTGGCCGCAGTCCCCGCGTGAAAGGCCGCATCGAACTGAATCTCGCCTTCCACCACCAGATCCGGATCCAGTCGCCGGACCAGCGCCGTTGCCTCGCGGACCCGTTCGACCTCCGGTGTATCGGCGCTGCCCAAGGTCGAAAAGGACAGCATCGCGACCCGCGCCGTCTCGCCGGTCAGGGTTTCGAGCGACGTTCTGGACGCCAGCGCGATCCGGGCAAGTTCCTCGGTATTGGGCGAGGCCACAAGAGCGCAGTCGGAGAAGATTGCGATGCGTTTGGAATCCGCGGGCAGGACCATGAGGAAAAAGCTGGACACGGCCGGTGTGCCCGGCGCCCTGCCAATGATCTGCAGCGCGGCGCGAACGGTATCGGCGGTGGTATGGACCGCGCCGGCGAGCGTTCCGTCGGCCAGTCCGAGGCGAACCATCATGGCGGAGAAGCGCAGAGGCGTCAGCATGTCGATGCGCGCCTGCTCGTGGGTCATGCCCTTGTGCCGGCGCAATTCGACATAGGCATCGACCAGTTCGTCGAACCGTTCGAATTGTCGCGGCTCGATGACTTCGACCGTATCGGGAATCGGCACATGTGCCGGCGGGCGTCCGATCAACACCACATCGCACAGGTTTTCATCGACCGCACGGGCGGCAGCCGATGCGATGCGTTCATCCCCGCCCTCGGGCAGGACGATTTTCTTGCGCGCCTGCCTCGCAGCGTCGTAAATGCGTTCGAGGACCGTCAATTCCGGTTTCCATCACGGATGCAACTAGGCTCCGTGATAACCGGGGCGGCGATTTTGCGGACCTACCAACCCGTCAGCTTTTAGGATACCAGTTCAGGCGGCCTTTGCATGGCCGGCAGCGATTTTCAATCCGGAAAGGGTGGCTTCCGGGGCTGTGACCTGCAGAATGTCGGCGCCCAGTTTTGCCAGCGTTTCCGCATAGAGATCAGCGATCTGCGATGCGGCGATGACGGCTGTCCTGCGCCCATCCCAATAGGGGCGCGCAAGCGCCAGTTCCTGGCCGATCAACATGCCGGACAGCCGCGCGGATGCGGTGTCGGGCTCGCAATCTTCCAGGAGCGATGCGGCGCGCAGGCCGAACAGTTCGGTCACCGGCCTCAACGGGCTGGCGACGGTCGTCAGGGCGGCATCAAAAAACGCTGCCCGGTCCAGTTCGGTATCGCACAGGCAGTGGCGCAGAATCGAGTGTTTGGAAAGAATGGAAAACAGCTCGCCGGTCATGAAGGTCTGGAACGCGCTGATTTCGCCATCGGCGATATTAGCCCATTTGGAGTGGGTGCCCGGCAGGCAGATGGCACCGTTGAACTCCGGATGGATCGCCAGAAATCCGCCGATCTGTGTCTCCTCACCGCGCATCACATCCGGCGGGTCCGATTGCGACAGACCCGGCAGTATCCTGACGCGGATGCGCGGGTCGGCTGTCCGCACTTCCGTGAGCCCGCGCTCGGATACGGGCCGGCAGGGAACCGGGCGGTAGGCTGCCTCGAACCATCCCTGCCGGGCGCCAACCATGCCGCAGGCATAGACCGGCGTTTCCCGGCCGGCGGAAAGCCAGGGATCAATGAGTTCGAGTAGGGCCGGTTCGAACTCGGACGGCTGCAGCGTTCCCATGCCGCTGTCCGAGGTCCGCGCGTCTAGGACCTTCCCTTCAGTGTCGACGGCAAATGCACGCAGATTGCTGATACCCCAATCCACGCCAATCCAATCCGGCATTGTCATATCGTGTTTGCCTCCTCGGGCTGCGTTCGACCTGTCCTGTCACCGATCAGCGCCCCGCCGGGGCAAGTTTGAGGATTGGCCGCGTGGTTTCAACCCGGTTAATGCGCTTTGGGCGCCGGTGTCAAACGGCGCCGCTGATCCTCAGTCCCGGTTTCGACCTCATCGAGTTGACCAACCGTGCGGCCGGCGCTCTTGCGGAAGGCGGCCGGGGACACGCCGGTGTGGTTGTGGAACGCCTCGTAAAAAGCGGAAAGAGAGCCGAATCCGCTGTCCATGGCAATCGTCAGTATCTTGGTCTCCGTTTCCGAAAGCTGCATCTTGGCATGAAACATGCGCATATCGGTAATATGTTCCTTGATTGTGCGCCCGAGCATCTTGCGGAACAGGGAAATGGCGTAGTTCGGGGAAACACCGCCCCTTTCCGCGACATCGTTTATCTTGATCGGATTGGCGTAGTGTTTGGCGACGAAACGCAGCATCCGTTCGAACTGCAAAATAGCCTTGCCGCCAAGAATGTTCTTCGACGCACCGTTGCGCGATTCCAGCAGGACGTCCCAGCCATCGACGCTCATGCGGAACAGCCGCGCCTGGATTTCGAGGGCGTGCAGGCGCTGCCATTTGAGCTGCGTGTTGTCCACCTCCTGGGCCCAGCGCCGGGCCATCTCGTCATCGCCGAGCGTATTGCCGCGGCTGCACAGGACCGCGCCGCTCAACAGCAGGCTGACATAGTCCGACGGCAGCGGCCAATGCAGGAATTCCGACAGGGACACATAGGCGTTGGTGATCACGCCAATGTCACGGACATGAATGACCCGATGCGGGTGAGCGGCCCAGAATACGCAGAGACGGCCGCGTTGCAGCAGGACTTCCCGGCCCGAAAAGGAATAGGTCATGTCACAGCCCTGCAGGAAATTCACCTCGATCGAGGGGTGAAAATGATAGGCAAAGGCCTGGTCCTTCGGCTGATGATGCTCCAGGAATACCCCACGATCACGCGGGGAGCGTCCCATCTCCGTGTAGTTCTTCTCCTCGAAATATTCTACGCTGATCTTCTCCATGCGGCCTCTCCCGGAAGGTGACAAAAGACTAACCAGATCGGGATGCCGACACAATATTGGTGTGATTTTCCGGAATCTTATCTGCTAAAACCGGAATTTCTGATCCGCCGCGGCATGCCTGTTTTCAAACCGCCTGTGCGATCATCCGTCCGACCGTCCGTTGCGCGCCGACGGTGTCAGGGGCGGGGCGTGTGGCATCACGATCTGCCTTTGCTGCGGCGTCAGACGCGCCAGCAGCTCTTCACTCGGACGATAGGCATGGCGAAAGAAGCCCCAGCTTGGACCATAGCGATAGACCGCGATGCGGCGCTGTCCGAGATTCCGGCGCTCTGCCGAACCGTGCATGATGGCATCGACAAACAAAATGGCGTCGCCTGCGCCAAGATGAACTTCCACCGCACCCGTCACGCCGTCGACCGATGTCGGCACCGTGGCCATGGCTGCGGTGTCGAACTCCGGATGCCTGATATTCGACTTGTGACTGCCCGGGATCACCATGGTCGCGCCGTCACCCGCGCCGATATCATTGAACGCCATCAGGATGTTGATCTGCCCGCAATGAAACCGGTTGTCATGATAGCGGAACTGGCATCGGGTGACGCGCTCATTGCCGCCCGAGTGCAGGCCGATCGCCTGTCCGGGACCGCGGATGGAGGCAAAATTCTCGTCGATGAAACAGGGTCCGTGAAGGCCGTCAAAACCGCCTTCGTCCGTTCCGATGAAGTGAATCACCTTGGCAATCCAGGCGGGGTGATCGATCAGCCGCTCAAAGGCCGGACCGGCCTCGTAGATCTGCTGCAGGTTCAACCCCTCATGGGCACCGGTGAAATTGTGGCCGTGGACAAAGCCGCGCCACTCTCCGGACCGGCAATCCTGCAAGGCATCAAGTGTCGCGTTGCATTCTTCCAGTTCCCGATCGTCAAGCGCACCGCGCAAAATGATGAAACCGTTGAGGTCGAACAGATACCGTTCCATCTCGGTCGGCGGTTCGGCTGATCCGGCAATCGACACGGGAATCCTCCTCTATGATGCGGCCTGTCATAATTCTTTCCGAGAGAAATCCTTTTTCCTAGGGTAAAGATGATGCAGCCTATGGATTCATGATGCAGAGCTTCGAAAACCGATATCTCAGCCCGCGCATCGTAGCGCCGCCGGACGCCCCGTTCCATCTGGCCGAAATCGGCACCACGCGTTCCAGCGGCGGTTTCCGATGGGAGCAGATTGCGAGCCGGATGGCATTGCATTGCATCCGGGCGGGCGAAGGGGTGTTCGTCGAGGATGGGGTGGCATGGCCAGCCGGCGAAGGCGATCTGGTGCTTTTTCGGCCCGGCCGCCATTACCGGTATTTCGATCTGACCGGCCGGGCGTGGCATTACGACTTCCTGCTGTTTGCCGGGCCGCTGCCATGGGACCTGCTGCCCGATGCGGCGCTGCTGACCGGCCGCGCCGCCCTTTGGCCGGCGATCGAACAGGCCAGGGACGCGCTGCGGGCGCCCGAAATCTCCTTCGCGAAAGCGGCCCGGCTGGCGTGGACGGTGATCGAGGCGATGGCCGAGACCCTGCCGAAGACCGAGGATGACTTGGTCGAGACCGTGCGCAATCTCACCTCGCGGCGGGAGGCGCCCCTGCCGACCGTGTCACAGATCGCTCACCGGCTCGGCGTCGACCGCTCGACGCTTTACCGCCGCTTTCGCGCGGCAACCGGCGTCTCCGTCAAGAGCTGGTTGGATGACGAGAGGATGGCGCGCGCCGAATGGCTTTTGAAGCAATCCGACGGAACATTGCGGGAAATTGCACTGATCTGCGGCTTTCGTGATCCGCTATATTTTTCTCGCGCCTTTGCGCGTCGCCACGGCATGCCGCCGGGCCGCTGGAGGGCGGCGCAGCGCGGGTAACGGAGCGACGATGTGCCATCCCGCCACGTCGTCCCAACGGGTGCCGGTCCGGCAGCCGGGCCGGTCGTGGCGCACCCGCACTGTGAGAAACCGGAAGCATTCACCCCTAAACCGGAAGAATGTTCGCTTCCGCCACCGCACTTTTTAAGCCGCAACTGAACCAAGGGAGGAATTCAGGTGAACCATCACAAAATGAAGATGGCTGTGCTCGGCGCCTCGGCGTGCTGGCTCGGCCTGACCGTGGCCACGGCAGCGGATGAAATGCCGCCGGAAAAAAGCCTTGCCGGGCTGGAATATGAGCTGATCGGACGGGACGACATTTACGACTACCGGGCGCTGGACAGCTATTCCGAAGCACCGTTCCTGACCACGCTGGTCAATGAGGGCAAATTGCCGCCGGTCGCCGAACGCCTTCCGAAAGAACCGATCGTCTTCAAGACCGCGGCGATGTCCGACGGCATCGGAACCCATGGCGGCGTGTTCCGGCACGTCATTGGCGGACGGCCGGAGGGCTGGAACTGGATGGCCGGCCAGCATCAGGGCTGGGGCGGCATCAATATGGCCGTTCAGGAATGCCTGGTGCGCCAGGGTCCGCGCTGGCAGATCAAGGGGGAAGACCAGACCGGCCCGCTGCCGAACCTGGCGAAGTCCTGGACATGGAATGATGACAGGACGCAACTGACGATGAACCTGATGGAAGGCGTCAAATGGTCGGATGGCGAGCCGTTCGACACCGAGGACGTTCGCTTCTGGTGGGAGGACAATGTCGAGGACAAGAATGTCTCGTCGCGCCTGCCGGCCGGTTCACTGGCCGATGGTGCCAAGATGGAAGTCATCGACGACCATACATTCCGGTTCACCTTCGACAAGCCGCAGAGCGAAACGTTGGTCGAGAGCCTTGCCTATATTCAGGGTTGCCCCGGACCGAGCCACATTCTCAAGGATAAGCATCCCAAATATAACAGCGATGCGACCTATGAGAGCTACACCAACACATTGCCGAACGACCTCCTGCCTCCCGTCGTTCTGGGCGCCTGGGTGCCGGTGGTGCACAAGCCGGACGAACTGGTGGTGATGCGCCGCAACCCGTACTATTTCAAGGTCGACGAGAATGGCCAGCAGCTTCCCTACTACAATGAGATGCATTTCCGCCTCTCGACCTGGGGGGACCGCACCACGCAGGCAGTCGCCGGAACCGGTGACTTCTCCAACATGGAAGACCCCGGAAACTATGTCGAGGCGCTGCGGCAGTCGCAGTCGGATGACAGTCCGGTCAAGGCCCAGTTCGGACCGCGGGTCCTCAGCTGGCGTCTCGACCTGAACCTGTCGGAGGAAAGTGCCGACGACGATGTCGATCTGGCCTTGCGCAAGCTGTTCCGGAACAAGGACTTCCGGTTGGCGCTGAGCCATGCGCTGGACCGTAACGCCGTTGGCCAGTCGATCGCCCGTGGCCCGTTCGCCTATCCCTATACGGGCGGCTACGCAACGGGATCGCCCTATTACGATGCCGCGAGCACCGACTACCACCCGTTCGATCAGGACCGCGCCAATGCGCTGCTTGACGGGCTTGGCCTTAAGGACACCGACGGCAACGGGCTGAGGAACCTGCCGGATGGCGGGCCGGACCTTGCCATCGATGTCCAATATACGGCCGGCCGGAACGAAGATCGCAAGCAACTCGATGCCATGACATCGCTGTTCGCCGAGGTCGGAATTCGCCTGCTGCCGCGCGGGATCGATGAAGCCAATATCGACACGATCCGCACCGGCGGGAACTATACGGCCCTGTTCCAGCGCCGGAACCTCATCGTTCCGACACGCGAGACCTGCGAGTCGTTGCCGAGCGGCGATGCCTGCCCGTATTTCCATCAGCCGGTTGATGGCAAGCGCGCATTGCTGGATTTCGAACCGGAACTCATTGCCGCCTACGAGACCTTCATAACCTCGGAAGATCCGGTGGAAAAAGCCAACGCCACCAAGGATATGCAGCGCCTGATCACGGAAAACGCCTATGTCATCGGCACCGTTCAGGCGCCGGCGGCATTGCTGGTCAACAAGCGCGTGCGCAATGCGCATCCCGGCACGCCCGTCTTCATGTATGAATGGGCCGAGGACGGCGTGATCCGCGAACGCCTCTGGACACCTGCGGATCAGCAACTCGACGAGTTGTTCCCCGGAACGGTCGCCGAATACTGACAGCCTCAGGGAGCGGGTCCGGCGATCAGCCGGGTTCGCTCCTGCCTGTCAGGAGGGGATTTCAATGGGGTTTCTGGCGTTCATTGCGCAAAGGATCATCGTCACGATCCCTTTGCTGATCGGTATTTCCATTGCGTCGTTTGCGATTATCGTCGCCGTGCCGGGGGACTTCGTCGATGCCTGGCTGGGCAAGACCATGGCCCTGACGGGACAGTCGCGCGACGAGCTTTTGCCGCAGGCCGAGGCGCTCCGGCGGCGCCTCGGTCTCGACCAGCCGCTGCCGGTCCAGTACTGGATCTGGATCAAGGGCATCATCCTGCACGGTGATTTCGGACAGTCCTATGTGCAGTCCCGCCCGGTTACCGAGGTCATCGGACTGCGCCTGCCCAGAAGCCTTGGCCTGGCGCTGATCACCCTGTTCGTCGGGCAGACGGTCGGCGTTCTGTTGGGCATCTACGCAGCGGTCAACCAGTATCGCTGGGGCGATTTTCTGGCGACGCTGGTCGCCTTTCTGGGCATCGTGATCCCGAAATTCGTGATCGCCCTGGTGCTGCTCTATTTCCTCGCCTTCGTCTGGCATTCGCCCTATATCGGGGCGCTCTATTCACCCGAATATATCGTCCAGGACCACTTCTCCGTCGGCAAGGCCTGGAATTTCTTCCTCCATGTGTGGCCGATCCTGGTCATCTCGATCTGGGCCGGGCAGGCCTATACGACGCGGATGATGCGCGGCAACCTGCTCGACGTGATGAATGCACAATATATCGAGACAGCGCGCGCCAAGGGCCTTTCGCGCCGCCGGGTGCTGTTCAAGCATGCCGTGCCCAATGCGATGCATCCCGTGGTGATGAATATGGGCGGACGGTTCGACTATATGATCAAGGGCGAGATCGAAATCGCCATTGTCCTTGGCATCCCGACCCTCGGACCGCTGATCCTGACCTCCGTCGCCGAGCGCGACATGTATGTCGTCTCGGCGATCTTCATGATGGTCGCCGCCCTGCTGGTCATCGGCAATCTGCTGGCGGATATCACGCTTGCCCTGCTCGATCCGCGCGTTCGGCGCGCCACGGTCTCGGGAGGTTAGCGCCATGAGCGACAACGGTACCGACATCAGCATGAATGCCGAGGCGGAAGCCGCGGTATCGCTTTCCTACTGGCAATTGGTGCGCCGGCGGTTTCGCCGCAACCGCTATGGCATGGCCGGCCTGATCGGCTGCATCTTCGTGCTGACACTGGCCATCTTCGCCGGTTTCATCGCGCCCTACAGTGCCACCTACAAGGACCGGGCGGCCATCTATTCGCCGCCGCAGGTCATCCGGATCATCGCCCCGGAGGGCGGTCTGGCCCTGCCCTTCGTTATGGGCTTCGACGAGGTCATGGATCCCAACACCTTCGCCATCACCTTCGAACCGTCGCCGGAGAAGCGGGTCCCGCTGCAGCTTTTCGTCAAGGGCGAACCCTGGACCTTTCTCGGCATCACCTTCGAGCGCCATTTGTTCGGCGGCAAGGACGGCCAGCCCGTGCACCTGCTCGGCACGGACGGCCTTGGGCGGGACGTGCTGTCGCGCATGATCCACGGCAGCCGAACGACCCTGGCCATGGCGCTGCTGGTGATGGGCGCGGCCTGTCTGATCGGCACGCTTGTCGGCGTGTCCTCGGGATATTTCGGCGGTGCCATCGACATTTTCACCCAGCGGGTCATCGAGTTCGTCAAATCCTTCCCCGACCTGCCGCTCTATCTGGCGCTGGTCGCGATCCTGCCGCGGCGGGCCGAACCCATAACCATATTCATCATGTTCGCGGCCATCCTCGTGCTGCTGCAATGGGCCAATCTGGCGCGTGAATTGCGCGGCAAGGTCATTGCCATCCGGTCCGTCGAATTCGTCCGCGCGGCGGTGGCCGTCGGGGCGACCGACCGGCGCATCATCCTGCGCCACATCGCGCCCAACATGTCCTCCCATGTGATTGTCTGGGCGACCTACACCCTGCCGGAGATCATCCTGCTCGAGAGCTTCCTGTCATTCCTGGGCGTCGGCGTCCAGGCGCCGATGGTCTCCTGGGGGATCATGCTCAACCAGGTGCGCGACTTCCAGTCGCTGGCGGCCGCGCCATGGCTGCTGGCGCCGGTCGGCATGATCGTGATCTCGGTGCTGGCGTTCAATGCGCTCGGCGACGGCATGCGCGACTCCATGGATCCGTATTCGAATGACTGAGGACCTTCTCACCGTAGAAAACGTCGCCGTTTCGTTTCAAACGGCCGTGGGTATCACCGAAGCGGTGCGTGACGTCAGCTATTCCGTCGCCCGCGGACAGACACTTGCCGTCGTCGGCGAAAGCGGATCGGGCAAATCCGTCACCGCCCGGGCGATCATGGGCATGCTGGCGCCTAATGCGCAGGTGGGTTCGCAGACCCGGATCCTGTTTGACGGCGACGACCTGTCGACCTGGTCCGAGTTGCAGTTGCAGCAGATCCGCGGAAACCGGATCTCGATGATCTTCCAGGAACCGCTGACCAGCCTAAACCCGGTCTACAAGGTGGGCGATCAAGTGGCCGAGATCATTTCGGCGCACAGGGAGCTTTCGAAAAAGGAACTGAAGGCGGAAGTCATCCGGCTCCTGACCGAGGTCCAGTTGCCGGACCCCGAGGCGCGCTATCTGCAATATCCGCACGAATTGTCCGGCGGACAGCGCCAGCGGGTGATGATCGCCATGGCGCTTGCCAACGAGCCGGACCTGCTGATCGCCGACGAGCCGACAACTGCCCTCGATGTTACCGTCCAGGCGGAAATTCTCGCCCTGCTGAAGGCCCTGCAGAAGAAACATCGCATGGCGGTGATCCTGATCACCCATGACCTGACGGTGGTGCGCCATGTGTCCGACAAGGTCGTGGTCATGCGGCGCGGGGAAGTGGTCGAACGCGGCGAGACCGAGGCGGTCTTCGAAAACCCGCAGCACCCCTACACCAAACACCTGATCGGGTCGGAACCGAGCGGCCGGCCGGACCCGCTGGAGCCCGATGCGCCCGATGTCATGGTCGGCGAGAATGTGCGCATTAGCTTCCGCCTGAAACAGGGCGGGTTTTTCAACCCCCGCTCCAAAATCCTGGTCGCCGTCGACGGCGTCTCCGCCCGGATCAGGCGGGGCGAAACGCTCGGCATCGTCGGCGAGAGCGGTTCGGGCAAGACGACCTTCGGCATGTCCCTCATCCGGCTCGGCGAATCCCAGGAAGGCACCATCACCTTCAACGGAGAGCGTATCGATACGCTCAACCGGCGGCAGATGCGGCCCTTGCGGCCGCGCATCCAGGTGGTTTTTCAGGATCCGTTTTCCTCCCTGAATCCGCGCATGATCGTCCGGCAGATCCTGGAAGAGGGATTGATCGTCAACAATATCGGCGGCTCGAGCCGCGAACGCGACCGTCTCGTTCGTCAGGCACTGGACGACGTTCAGATGCCCCATACGGCCCTGGACCGGTTCCCGCACGAATTCTCGGGCGGGCAGCGGCAGCGCCTCGCCATCGCGCGGGCGATTGCCCTGAAGCCGGAATTCATCCTGCTCGACGAGCCGACATCGGCACTCGATCTGTCGATCCAGGCACAGATCATCGATCTCCTTCGAGATCTTCGCCGCAAACACGGGCTGAGCTATCTCTTCATCAGCCATGACCTGAAGGTCATCCAGGCGCTTTGCCACAGCACGATCGTCATGCAACATGGGAAAGTGGTCGAGTCGGGTCCGACCGACGAGGTGCTGGTCAACCCGAAAACCGAATATACCCAGCGTCTGGTAAAAGCGTCGTTCGACGTGGTCGCGTGAGTTTCCGGAACAAATGACAGCAGCGGCGGAAGCGGTTATTCCCGTGTGCGGCTATTTTCAGCAATACTGAATTCACATGACAGGAATCATAATGGCTCAGTATCCCAAAATCGCATTCATCGGCGCCGGATCGACGGTGTTCATGAAGAACCTTGTCGGCGATATCCTGCAGCGGGAACACCTGCAGGGCGCGCAGGTGGCGCTTATGGATATCAGCGAGGAACGTCTGGGCCAGTCCGCCCAGGTTGCTGAAAAAATCGTGTCGACCCTCGGTATCGATGCGAAGATCACCACGCATATGAACCAGCGCGAGGCGCTGAAGGGTGCCGATTTCGTCATCGTCGCCTTCCAGATCGGCGGCTACGATCCCTGCACCATCACCGACTTCGAGGTCCCCAAGGAGTTCGGACTTCGCCAGACCATTGCTGACACGCTCGGTATCGGCGGCATCATGCGCGGGCTTCGGACCGTGCCGCATCTGTGGTCTGTCTGTGAGGATATGACGGATGTGTGTCCCGACGCGACATTGCTTCAATACGTCAATCCCATGGCGATCAACATCTGGTCCATCGCCCGCAAATTTCCGCACATCAGGCAGGTCGGACTGTGCCACTCCGTACAGCACACGGCTGAACTTCTGGCCTGCGATCTGGGGATCGACGTCAAGAATATCCGCTACAGATGCGCCGGCATCAATCACATCGCCTTTTTCCTGCAACTGGAGGAAATCCTGCCGGACGGAGGCTACCGCGATCTCTATCCCGCCCTCCAACAGGGCTATGCCGAAGGTCGCTTTCCGACGACAGCCAGCCAGCGCCAGCCACGGTGTCCGAACAAGGTGCGCTATGAGATGCTGCGCCGGCTGGGCTATTTCGTGACCGAAAGCTCGGAGCATTTTGCCGAATATGTGCCGTGGTTCATCAAGGAAGGCCGCGAGGACATTCTCGACACGTTCGGCATCCCGCTGGACGAATATCCGGCGCGCTGCAGGACGCAGATTGCCGCATGGGAACAGGATCGGGCCGACCTTCAGGCAGGCGAATCCATCGACATCGCCAAATCGGAAGAATATGCCTCCGACATCATTCATTCCATCTGGACCGGGCAGCCGTCGGTCATCTACGGCAATGTCGCAAATACGGGCCTGATCACCAACCTGCCGGAGGGCTGCGTCGTCGAGGTCCCGTGCCTGGTCGACCGAAATGGTGTACAACCGACGCATATCGGAAACATTCCGCCGCAACTGGCGGCGATCATGCAATCGAACGTCACGGTCCAGGGATTGGTTGTCGAAGCACTCATGACTGAAAACCCCGAATACATCTACCATGCGGCGATGATGGACCCGCATACGGGCGCCGAGCTCGATCTCGAGCAAATCTGGGCCATGGTGGACCGGTTGCTTGCCGCCCATGGCCCCTGGCTGCCCGACTGGACACGACAGCGGAGCGAGGCAAAGGTTGCATAAATGAACGAAAAACAAGGGCACATAGCCATTGTCGGCGGCGGAACCGCAGGATGGCTTGCAGCGCTTGTTTTGCGAAAGGCGTTCCAGAAATCGGCCACGCCACTGCCGCGGATTTCGGTCATCGAATCCCCGAATATCCCGACCGTCGGTGTCGGCGAGGGATCGACATCGCTTCTGCGGCAGATTCTCCTCGACCTGAAAATCGACGAGGCCGAGTTTTTGAAGGAGACGGGGGCGACCTTCAAGTTCGGCATCCTGCACAATGGCTGGGCCGTTCCGGGCCAAAGCTATTACGGGCCGATCGACGATCCTCATTTCCTGGTGCCGGCGCCGCCGGATGCCCGTGGTCCCTGGCTCCACACGGCACGCATCGGATCCGGAAAACCCGTTCAGGACGCCCATCTCTTCACCTATCTCATGCGGTCGAAGAAGGCGCCCTTCGCTTCGTCCGGCGACAAGGGCATGGTGCCCGTCAGCCCGCTCCACCATGCCTATCATTTCGATCAGGCCCGGCTGGGCCGGTTCCTGGCCCGAAAGGCGGCGGGCATCGACCATGTCAAGGCGGAGGTCCATGACATTGTCCGCCATCCCGAAACCGGCGACATCACGGACCTTCGGCTCGATGGCGCGGCGGACCTGCCGGTCGATTTCATCGTCGACTGCACCGGATTTCGCCGGGCGATCATCGGCCGCATGGGCGCAAGCTGGCATTCCTATGCGGACATCCTGCCGCTTAACAAGGCGATGCCCTTCTGGGTCGAGCACGAAGGGCCGCTCGCACCCTTTACCGAAGCCCGCGCCCTCAGCGCGGGCTGGATGTGGCGCATCCCGACCCAGGAGCGGATGGGGTGCGGCTATGTCTTTTCCGACATCCACCTGTCGGCGGACGCCGCGCGGGCGGAGATCGAAGCCTCGCTCGGCCACGCCATCGAGCCGCGCGGACTGATTTCAATCGACCCCGGCCGGCAGGAGAGAGCCTGGATCGGCAATTGCGTGTCGCTTGGGCTGTCACAGAGCTTCCTGGAGCCGTTGGAAGCCACGTCGATCCACGGGACCCTGGTTCAATTGCTGCTGCTTTCACAGTCATCCGCCGCCGAACTGACCGGCGGCAACCAGCGTGCAGCCCGCGACCGCTACAACGAGACCGTCGCCGGTCAGGTGGATGACTACGCCCATTTCATCAATCTGCATTATGCCGGCGGGCGAACGGACAGCCCCTTCTGGGCGGAAATGACCGCGGGCGGCATTGCGCCGGCCGTGCAGAACCGGCTGAAAATCTGGCAGAAAGAACCCGTCCGGCGCGCCCATTTTCCCGCCTTCCCCGATGCGCTTCCCCATGTGCAGGAACAGCTTCACGTCCCGGTGCTCGACGGTCTCGGTTTGCTGCCGCGCGGACCATCAAGGAATGAAATGTCGGTTTACCCGAAGGTGCGGGCACAGGCGCGAAAAACCGTGGAGGGCCTTATCGCCGAGTTCAAGACCGCCGCGCGGCAGGCCGTGGATCACGGTGATTATCTGCGGAGCATCTGACGTCTGCCGTGCGACACTCTGTCTGTGCGCTCAAGTTGGTTTCGGCCCTTGTAACCTAACCCTTGACCGCTCCCGACAAAACGCCGCGTAGGAAGAACTTCTGGACCAGCAGAAATAAAACCACGACGGGCAATGTCGCCAGCGTTCCCATGGCCATGATCTCGCCCCAGCGAATATCAAAGGACGTCACAAACTCGGAAATTCCGACGGGGATGGTTTTCAGATCTCCCGACGTCATGACAACGCTCGCGAACAGGAATTCGTTCCATGAAAGGACAAAAACAAATATCCCGACCGAAAATATGCCTGGAAGCGAGAGCGGAAGCGCGATGGTGAAGAATGTCCTGAAGTATGAGCAGCCATCGACCCAGGCTGCCTCATCCACTTCCTTGGGCAGGGTTTCAAAGAACGACTTCAGCATCCATACGGCAAAGGGAAAGGTCAAGATCGTGTGCGCAACGACCAATCCGAGCCTGGTGTCGATGAGCCCCAGCGAATTGAGGATCAGATAGATCGGAACAAACAATACGATCGCGGGGAACATGTAGATCAGGAGCGCGAAGACAAGAAATATTGTCTTTCCCGGGAAATGGAATCTGGTCAGGGAGTATGCGGCCAGGGTGCCGATTGACAGACAGAGCGCAGTGGTGGCTCCGCCAACAACGAAGCTGTTCCAAAAGAACGTTCCGGCGTCACTCGTCCCAAATATGTTTTCGTACCAAAGTCCGGTGAACTGGCTCGGCAGAATTTCGGGTGGAGATGAAAAAAGCTCCTGCGCAGGCTTGAGCGACGACAGGACCATCCACATGAGAGGGATGGCGATAAAGGCTGTCAGCGGGATGACAACGATGTATCTGAGCAGGTTGTCTTTTGCGGTCAGGCTCGCCACATCACTTCTCCCTTCCGATCCGGAAGATTAAGGCGTAGATCGCAATGACAAAAAGCAGACCGAAACCCAGTGCAACAGCAAGCGCCGAACCATATCCAAATCTGAAAAAGCCCATTGTTTCCTGATAAATCCATATGGGCCAATGCTCGGTGGTTCCCGCCGGACCGCCACGGGTAATCAGCCAGATGATGTCGAAGAACGTCACCGTCCAAATGAATCTCAAAACGATGAGGACCTTGGTCACACCCCGGAGGTGAGGAAGGGTCACGTACAGGAATTGCTGGAAGGTCGATGCACCGTCGACCTGCGCCGCTTCATATTGCTCAGGCGGAATGGACTGCAATGCGGCCCAATAGGAAATCATGACGAACGGAAAGCCGCGCCAGATATTGGCGATAATGACACTCGCCATTGCGGTATCCGGCATCGCCAGGGGCGATTGGTCCGGCGCCAGCAAACTCAAACTCTGCAGAGTGTATGAGACAATTCCGAACGAGCCGTCCAACATCCAGCGCCAGAAGAGCGCCAACGCAATGACCGGAACGACATAGGGCAACAGCAGAACGGTCCGGATGAGCCGCATTCCGGGAATATCCCGATTGATCGCAAGTGCCGCCAAGAGCCCGAGTGCGAACTGCCCGATAAGGGACCAGAAGGTCCACACGCTGGTATTCCACAGCACCGGCCAGAACTTCGGAGAATTCGCCATCTCCCGGAAATTCGAAAGTCCGACAAACTTGTCCTGATCGGTGAAGAAATCCGTTGCCATAAACGCCAGACGAACAGCATCGGCTACCGGGTAGGCGACGAAAACCAGCATGAAGAGTGCGGCCGGTACAACAAAGAGCACGCCGACCGCCGATCGATCCATTGATATGGTGTCAGGTGAGTTTATCGAAATTGCCATGGTCCAATCATCGATCCTTGCACCGAAGAAGAAATGGTAGGACGCGCTGCCCGCGTCCCACCAGCTTAAGGGAGGAGAAGGAAATTATCGATTGCCGATGACTTCGAGTTGGTATTGCAGTTTCCCGTCGATGGAATCGATGGCCGCCTCGGCAGTCTGCTTTCCAAGTGCGACGTTCTGGATGGCATCGCCGATGAAGGTCGTCGCTTCGATTTGGCCGGTCAGCGGATTGAGGCCGGCCTCCTGGCCATACCGGTACCAACTGTTCATGACCTCATTGAAGATCGTTTCCAATTCGGGCCAGAATCGCTTGACGTACTCGTTGGACTGAAAGACCTCACTGTTAAATGCGCTTTTCGTGGCGGGGACAGCGAAAATGGGGCGGCTGTTGGCGCGCTCCGCAACCCGCTCCGGCGCATACATGCACGCAAGCAGTTTCTTCGATGCCGCTTCCTTTTCCGGCGTCGATTTTCCGACAAGATAGTAGTAGCCACCGTTGAGAGAGGCCGCCGGCTTTTTGTCGGATGTCGGAGCCGGAAGGGCGAAGACCCCCATTTTCTCCAGCATATCCGGGTTTTGTTCAGCGGCGATGAGAACGACTGCACCCCATTCATTCGTCATCGCCACCTGGCCCTGCACATAGGCGTTTCGAAAATCACCCCACGCCCATTCAAGCGACGCCGGCGGCGATGCTTTCTTGTAGAGCTCGATCATGTATTCCAGCGAATCGATTGCCACATCGCGATGCTGGTCAAAGACATATTCGCCGGTTTCCGGGTCGAATATCGTGCCGCCCGCGGCATAGAAAAACTGGAAATAGGTTTGCGGGGCGACCAATGCCCGGCTCATCGGCACGGCGAAGCCGTAAAGGTCTGGAGCTCCGTCACCGTTCGTGTCCCTCGTCAGCTTTGCGGCGGTTTCCAGAAGCTCCGGCCACGACGTTGGCGCGGCGGCACCTATCTCCTCGAAAAGATCCTTCCTGTACCAGACCGCCTGGTGAAGGGCCCAATCGGGAAGCCCCCAAATCTCCCCATTTTTGGCGACGGCATTGAGATAGGAGGGCAGGAAATCGTCGCGCCCAAGCTGGTCGACGATATCGGTGACCGGCGCCAATCCATCCTTGGCCTGCACGAAGGCCACGGCGCCTTCAATCGTATTCATAATGTTGGGTGTGTTGCCGTTGCGCATCGCGGTGATCAGCCGCGTGTACATCGAACCGAACGGAACAGTTTCGAACTTGACTGCAAGACCATCCTGTTCGGCAGCGCAAACATCCACCTGCTTCTTGATGACATCCGCCTGGGATGCCGTCGTCAGGTTTGTCCAGAACGAAATTTCCTCAGCATTCGCCGGCAGTGCCAGTGATGCTGTTCCCAGGAGCGCCGACAGGGCCGCGCCCCGCACAAATCCCCGCATGTGGTTCGGTGTCTTCGATATCAGCATGTTTTCCTCCCATACTGTGTTTCCCGACCAAGACCCGCGACACGAAAAAGGCCGCAGAATGCCGTGAGCACGTCGCGGTGCCTATTGCATCTATCCCGGATAGTGGGTTAGAATTCCGGAAAAGTCAAATGGGAAGGAAATTTCAGATGCCGACAATTGTGGAGCCGGCTCGAGAAACGCGCATAGAAGGGGTCTATGATGTCCTTGTCGCCGGCGGGGGGACGGCCGGCGTGATTGCAGCGATTGCCGCTGCACGAAACGGCGCAAGTGTACTCCTGCTGGAACGCGGCGGATTCCTGGGCGGCCACCTTGCGACACAATTGCTTGAGCACAGCGTCGGCTGGTTCGATGCTGCGGGTGAACCCACGGTTGGTGGGCTGGCGAACATCCTTGTGGAACGGCTCAAGCAGGATGCGGGTTCACCAGGCCATGTTCGCGACGACACAGGCTACACGAAAGTCAGGCTTCCCCTCGAACACGAGATCTTCAAATCAACGATTACGCAGTGGGTCACGGATGAGGGAGTCGATTTCCTGACCCAGACGATGGCGGTTGGCATGCAGGGAGACGACCAGCAGCACTATGTCATCGTCGAGAACAAGTCCGGCAGGCAGGCATTCGCTGCCGGCGCGATCATCGACGCGACGGGCGATGCGGATTTGTGCTCGCTTTCCGGGTGCGATTTTTTGAATGACGGTGGCGCGGAAACACAGCCCGTCAGCCTGCTGTTCAAACTTGGCGGGGTGAACCACAGCAAACTGCTGGATTATGTTGAGGCCCACGCGGACAGTTTCAAACTGGGTGTTGAAGCCAAGGCTCTTCGCGGCGAGCCCTATGTCAATCTTTGGGGATTTGGTGATCTGCTGCAGCGTGGATACGCGGAAGGTCGACTCTCGCTTGAGCGAAACGAGCTTCATTATGCCGGACACGTGCGGACGAACGAGGCGGTGATCAATGTCACCCGGTTTGCCGCAGACGCGACGAATGCAAAGGAACTTTCAAAGGCCGAGTTCGTCTTGAGAAAGCAGATCCTGGAGTTCGCAAGGTTCTTCAGGGAAATGGTGCCGGGTTGCGAAGACTCCTTTCTTGCCGCCACGGCGTCCTGTGTCGGCGTTCGCGAAAGTCGCCGGATAAGGGGGGTGACGATCCTGACCGATGCGGATGTTCGCGCGGGCAGATCGAGAACCGACGGGATCGCCAGAGGCGGTTTTCCCATCGATAGCCATGATCCGAAGGGCAAGGGAATGGACGGAACGGAGCATGTACCCCGGGGCTATGACATTCCGTTTGGCGCCTTGGTACCTGATCGGGGACCAAACATCATTGTCGCAGGGCGATGTATTTCAGCCGAGCGCAAGGCTTTGGCCAGCGCCCGCATTACGGGAACGTGCATGGCAATGGGCCAGGCGGCTGGAACCGCGGCCGCGTTGTCCGCGCGAACAGGAACACCGGTACGATCACTGAAGGTTAGCGAACTGCAGTCGCTGTTGCGCGCGCAGGGCGCGATCATCGGCACATAGAAATCAGAAACACAAAAGCCAGTTGCGCAAGCGTTGGCAAAACCAGGGTAGGAACGAACTTGGGTAGCATCATTATCAGCGACGTCTCGAAGCGGTTCGGCGGTTTCGAGGTCATAAAAGGCATTGATCTCGAGATCGCAGACGGTGAGTTTGTCGTTCTGGTCGGGCCGTCGGGATGCGGAAAATCGACGCTGTTGCGCATGATCGCAGGCCTGGAAGATATTTCTTCCGGAACCATTTCGATCGACGATCAGGTTGTGAACAAGCTTCCGCCTCAAAAGCGCGATGTGGCGATGGTGTTCCAAAATTATGCGCTGTATCCGCACTACACGGTCTTTAGAAATATGGCCTTTGGACTGAAACTTCGGTCCTATCCGAAGGAGCAGATCCGTGACCGCGTCCACAAGGCCGCCGAAATCCTCGGCCTCACGGAGTTGTTGGATAGATATCCGAAGAGCCTGTCCGGGGGGCAGCGTCAGCGCGTTGCGATGGGACGTGCGATTGTCCGTGATCCCCTGCTCTATCTCTTTGACGAGCCGCTTTCAAATCTCGACGCCAAGTTGCGAATCTCGATGAGAACCGAGATCAAATCGCTTCATCAATCCCTGAAACGGACAACGGTGTATGTCACCCACGATCAGGTGGAAGCGATGACGATGGCGGACCGCATCGTCATCATGCGTGACGGGATCATCGAACAGGTTGGAACGCCGATGGACGTCTATACGAACCCCACCAATCGATTCGTGGCCGGATTCATCGGCGCTCCGACAATGAACTTTTTCAAAGCAAGGGTCGTCAGTACGAACGGGAAGGCGAGCACGGTATTGCTCGATGCCGGCGGAGAAATAGAGGTCAAACAGAAACTGCCGGCAGATCGCTGCGTAACAGTCGGGGTGCGGCCAGAGCATCTGTCATTGTCTGAAGGACCGGAACGGCTCACCGGTCGTGTTTCCCTCATAGAACCGACCGGGGCAGCCGACTACCTGATGGTGAAGACGGATAGCGGCACAGCCACTGTTGTCTCGCCAAATGGCCTGGCCAACGTTGGTGACAATGTATCGCTTCGGGCGGCTGACGAGCATCTGCACGTTTTTGATGAAGACAGCGGGGACAGGCTGTCCGGTTAGTTCCGGATGCTTGCCGGATTGCGTTCTCCGATATCCGTTGGTCAGAGCGCCGGGCCGATGGACGCGAGCGAACCGGCCAACCCAGACGGGCGCAAGCGTGCCTTGTCATTGACAAAGTCTAGTACCTGAATCTAGTATTATGGGATATTATCCCATATAACGGGATTCACAAATGAACCGAAAAGCCTCGATCTGCGGTAATTCCATGAAGCAAGCGAAGCGAGCCGTGCCGCGGCTATTCGCACCCGAAAGAAAACGACCTGGAGAGCCTGATGGCCAACGATATTGCTAAATCAGTGAGAACCACCCTGACCGGTATATTGCCTCCGATCACCATGCCGTTTGATCAAGGGGGCAATTTGGTCTCTGAGGGCCTCAAAGGGCAGATCGACTTCATGATTGAAAGCGGCGTTCGCGGTGTCGTCGCGGGCGGGTCGACCGGTGAAGGGCACACGCTATCGACCGACGAATTCGTCGAAGCGATGAACGCCACCCATGGAGCGGTTTCGGGTCGGGTCCCGTTTGTGGTTGGGCTGATTGTCAATTCGACCAAGGAAGCTGTCGAGCGGGTTGAACGCTTGGACGGTTTGAGCATCGCTGCCCTGCAGGTAACACCGGTTCATTACCTCTTCAAACCCGAGCTTGAATCAACGATCACCCATTTTCGCTCGATCTGGGACGCGACCGGGATACCGATCCTGATCTACAACGTCATTCCCTGGAACTATCTTTCAGCCGAGGAAATGTTGACGATCATGGACGAGGTTCCGGGTGTCGTCGGAATGAAGCAAAGTTCCGGAGATTTGAAATCGCTGTCCGATCTTCTCCTGCAGGCAAGACCTGAAAATCTGGTTCTGACGGGCATCGATGCTCTTCTTTATTCGGGGTTCTCGCTGGGAGCGCATGGCGCAATCACCGCCCTGACATCGGCGGTGCCCGGCGTGACGGTAAAACTCTTCGATGCGGTCGCCGCCGGAGACCATCAACTCGGAAAGGAAATTCATTTCAAACTGAACGCCCTGTGGAATGTTCTGCGGCACGACAACCTGCCCGCTTGCGTCAAATATATCCAATCTCGTCAGGGCCTCCCATTGTTCCATCCGAGGCCGCCGATGGAACAGGTCTCCGAAGAGCAAAAGTCAGCAATCGATCGCCACCTGGCCGATGTTCTTGCCTTCGCTGGTTGACCGGCGTCCGGGACACTGCGCTGGTCGTCGGAAACGGCCCGAATTCGGTCTGATGGGAGGACTGTGGAATGAAAAAAATCATCAACGATCCAAATGACTACGTGGATGAGATGCTGGAAGGCCTTTGCATGGCGCACCCCAATTTGATCAGAATCGGCGACAGTGGCCGCGTGATAGCGCTTAAAACGACCGGTTCGAAAGGCAAGGTGGGGATTGTGACCGGCGGCGGCTCGGGACATCTCCCGCTATTCACCGGTTATGTCGGGGACGGACTATTGGATGCGTGCTCGATCGGCAACGTGTTTGAAGGTCCGACGGTCGCCGGTTGTTCCGAGGCCATTCAATCGGCCAGCGCGGGCACGGGTGTCCTGTGCCTTTACGGAAACTACGGTGGCGACCGAATGAACTTCGACATGGCCTGCGAGATGGCCGAACTGGAAGGTATCCAAACCCAGACCGTGCTCGCTACCGATGACATTGCCAGTGCGCCGCCGTCAGAAATCGCAAACCGCCGCGGTGTGGCAGGTATCGTGTTCGCCTACAAAGTCGCGGGCGCGAAAGCCGGTATGGGCGCTTCTTTGGACGAGGTGTCGGACATTGCCCGCAAGTGCGTATCGAGAACACGGACAATCGGGGTTGCTTTGTCATCCTGCCAGATCCCTGGCGCTGCCTCGCCGAGTTTCGAAATCTGCGAAGACGAGATCGAATTCGGCATGGGCATCCATGGTGAACCTGGTATCTGGCGGGACAGGATGAAGCCTGCTGACGATCTGGTGGATGAGATGGTGGACCGGATCTTGGCGGAAAAGCCTGCCTGTGTGGACAACCGGTCAGCGGTTTTGGTCAACAGCCTGGGAGCAACGCCGGCGGAAGAGCTCTTCATCATGTATCGCCGGTTGGTGGACAGGCTGGAAAACGAAGGGCATTCGATCGACTGGTCACTGGTCGGACCCTACGTCACTTCGATGGAGATGGCCGGCGCATCAATCAGCATCTGCTTTCTGGATGACGAGTTGCGGGAGCTGTTGGAGCGGCCGGCCAAGTGCCCTTTTTGGAGCGTTGCCTAACCGATGGTGATCACCAGCAAAGAAATCGCCACATTTGTCGATCGAATCCACGCCAATATGGAACCGATGGAGAAGAAGCTGAATCAGGCGGATTCTGAATTGGGGGATGGCGACACCGGAGGAATGCTTCGGCGGTTTGTGGATGCGCTGTCAAATGAAGAGATACGGCAAGACGAAGATATCGGGAACGCCTTCCTCAAACTTGCAAAGGCGGGGGCTGGTTCAACCGGATCAAGTTTCGGAACCCTGCTTGCAACGGGCCTGATGGGGATGGGAAAGAACCTGCAAGGGTGCGGCGGAATAGACGTCAACGCGTTGAGTACCACGCTCGGCCATGCACGCAAGGCGATGATGAAACGTGGCGGAACCGAACTTGGCGCAAAGACGGCCATCGACTCGATTTTCTATGTCGAATCAGCGTTGGCGACGGCTGAGACGCCATGTGAGGCTGCGGAAAAAGCGCTTCGAGCGGCCGAGGCTGCTATGTCTGACTTCCGTGATCGACCGTGCAAGAAAGGCCGTGCCCGTATGTTCTCCGAAAAAAGCATCGGATTGGACGATCCGGGTATGCTCGCGATTCTCGAGATCGCGAAGGCTGTCGCCACAATCCGGGATGAGCAGAATTCCCGAGGCGTTTAGCTCCGCCGCAGCATTTTGCGACACACTGGCAATTTGGTGACGCGGTAGCCCACTCCTAATGGTGCTCGATACCGTGATCCGAAATGCGTCTCATTCGAGAGGAGACCGGCAGCATAGATTGTTTTCCGCTATCCGGGAGGATATCTTCTTCCGATGTCAAAGGCTGGGATCACCTGCGGTACGGATTAGTGATGAAATGAAGACAGACACCAAGGCAGCATCAAAAAGAAAACCCCAAGATGAAACTCTGAAGTCCCTTGTAAAGCTCGTATCTGTCCTGGATTGCTTCTCAGCTGATCGCAGATCGCTTTCTCTTGCGCAGATTTGCGCAATGCTCGACTATCCCAGCAGCACAACCCATCGGCTGCTGGCCTCCATGCGAGATGTGGGTCTGCTGGATCAGGACAAGCATCGAGGCGACTACCGATTGGGGATCCGCCTTTTTGAATTCGGCAACACAGTCCTGGCAAATCTTGATCTGCACCGGGAGGCCGCTCCCTTTCTCGAGACCTTGCAGAGGCTGACAAATCTGACGGTTCACCTGGCCGTATTCGACGGCCTGAGAGCCGTCGTCGTCCGCCGCGTTGAACCGGCCGGAGAGTCCTCACGACCGGCAACGCTTATCGAGAACGCGCCATCCCACTGCACAAGCGTCGGGAAAGCAGCTTTGGCGTACCAGAATGAAGAGACCTTGAGGCGCGTAATCGATGCGGGCCTGGAGAAATTCACCGACCAGACCATCACTGGCGAGCAAGCCCTGCGGGACGAGTTGGACGCGACGCGGGAGCGTGGCTACGCGCTGGATCAAGGAGAGCATCAACCCGGCTTGCTGTGCATAGGGGCTCCAATTCGCGACGAAAACGAACGTGTCTTTGCCTCCGTCAGCGTCAACGGCGCCGCCTGGAAAGTCCCGACAGACAAGCTGGACGAACTTTCCAAAATCGTGATTCACAATGCCAACCAGATCTCAAAGCGACTGGGTTCAACGCTGAACGCGTGAGAATTCCTGGTGGAGATAAGAGAGGCAGGCTTCACGGCTGGGATCTGCTGCCGCGCGGACCGTCAAGGACTGAAATGTCGGCTTACCCGAAAGTGCGGGCACAGGCGCGAAAGACCTTGGAGGGCCTCATCGCTGAGTTCAAGACCGCCGCGCGGCGCGTCGTGGATCACGGTGATTATCTGCAGCAGCTTTAAGCCCCGGGTGGGTTGGATTGCGAAGTGACAACCGCGTACATCGGACGCAGTCACTCGCCGTCTTCATCTATTCCGAATTGCCGTTTCATGTCGCGGCGGCTGTCGATGACGCGAACGATCAATACGCTATCGTTTCCGGCAACGTAGAAGATGGAATGGCGACCATGCTCGAAGCGCCGTAGATCGGTGCCGAGTTCCGGAACGCTGCGGCCGATACCGGACATATCGGCCAATAATCCAAAGATACGCTCCAAAGAATGGTGGTATTTTTGAGCCTGATCAGGGCCGAATGTCTCAATACCGTATTCGGCGATTCCCATCAGATCCTGGGCGGCCTCGCGGGAAAGCCTATAGCGCATCCGGCCTGCTGGCCTGTCTCGTCATCCTCCGCCTGGCTTCTTTCCAGATATCATGCATCGTCTTGTCACTGACACCGCTGTCAATTCCCTTTTGGATCTCCCGTTGCAACAAGGCGCGATATTGGCGATCGGAAAGCCCTTCAAGAATGTCGGCATCTTCCGGAGTCGGCGCCGCCCAGGAGGTGATTTTGATCCTGTCAATGTCGGTGGTTTTTGTCGTCATACTCTGATTATATCAAACAGCCGGAAGAAATTGAACACGTTGCCTGTATCGCGGTCAGATCGCGTCGCGCCGGTGCATGCCGGACGAAAACCCAAAGGAGCACCCGCGATGACATCCAACAACGTTGTCCATACCGCCGGTGTGCATATCGACGCGCCGCTTGATTTCGCGTTCGATCATTTGTGCGATCCGGACCTGCTGGGCCGATGGGCGCTGGGATGCATGGATATCAGGCCGGCCGGCTCGGAGGGCGTTTTTGTCGGGCGATCGCTGTTCGATGATGCCGAGGTCCATGTGGAAATCCGGCCCAACCGCGATCTTGGGCTGATCGACTATCTGGTCGGCAACCGCGACGAAAGGCTGCCACGCATCTCCATCCGGCTGGTTCCGGGCGCCCTGTGCAACCTGCCGGACGACCGGTGCGCGGCGGCGATGACCGCCTGGCGGCTGGAGGGCATGGACGAGGCGCGCTGGGATCAGTTGATGAAGACGCACGAGGTGGAGGTGTTGCTGTTCAAGGCGCAGATCGAGGCGCGGTTCCAACGCACACAATCCTGAAATCAGAGAATCCTAAAAGCCGATCATGCGCGGCAGCCACAGGCTGATCGCCGGCACATAGGTCACCAGCAGCAGCGCCAGCAGGCTGACGATCAGGAACGGCGTCGTTTCGCGCAACAGCGGACGCAGGCCGCATCCGGCGATCCTTTCCGCCGCGAACAGGCAGACGCCGAGCGGCGGTGTCAGAAGGCCGATATTGAGGTTCAGGATGGCGATGGTGCCGAAATGGACCGGATCGACCCCGATCGCCTGCGCCGCGGCGGCGAGGATCGGCACGAACAGAATGATCGACGCCGTCGGATCGATGAACATCCCGAGTATCAGCATCACGACATTGAGGATCAGCAACAGCAAGACGGGCGGGATGTCGTATTCGGCCACCGCGAATTCGACCATGGCCGGCACGTTTTCCATGCCCATGACCCAGGTGAAAACCGCCCCGCATCCGACGATGATCAGCAATTGCGCTGAAAAATGCGCCGACTGGTGCAGCGCGGTCACGAAATTCCTTAGGTTGATCGTGCGGTAGAGCAGCACGCCAATCAGTAAGGCATAGAACGCCGCGACACCGCCCGCCTCGGTCGGCGTCATCGCGCCACCAAGAATGCCGGCAAGAATGATGATCGGGATCATCAGCGGCGGCAGCGCGGCCAGCGCCGACCGGGCAACGACCGGCGGCGACCGGTCCATCGGGATCGCCTTCAGCCCGCGCCGTTTCGACTGGTAGAGAACAAGGGCCATCTGACACAGCCCGATCAGCAGGCCCGGTCCGATACAGGCGGCAAAGAGCGCGCCGATGGAAACGCCGGTGATCGATCCGTAGATCACCACGATCAGCGATGGCGGGACCATCGGCCCGATGATCGAGGACGACGCGGTGACCGCCGCCGCATAGGCCGGCGAATAGCCGTTTTTCGCCATGGACGGAATGAAGATCTTGCCGAGCGCGGCAATATCGCCGAGCGCCACGCCGGTGATGCCCGAAAACAGGATCGATGCGCCGATATTGACCTGCGCCAGACCTCCCGACATCCAGCCGAAGATCACATTGGCGAAAGTGATCAGCCGATCGGTGATCTTGCCGACATTGATCAGTTCCCCGGCGAGGATGAACAGCGGGATCGCCATCAGGACGAAGACATCCAGCCCCTGAAAAATGCGTTCCGGCAGAACCGGCAGGAACATCAACTGATCGCTGGCCACCAGCCAGACCAGCGAGGCGACGACCATGGTCCAGGCAATCGGCAGCCCGACGATGAGCAGGATCAGGAAGGTCGCGATGAAGAGACCGAGGGAGAGGGTCATTCGGCGGACTTCCAGGGCCGGGCCGACCAGGTCGCCTTTAGCAGCAGCAAATTGAACAGGAACGCGCTGCCGAAGGCCACCGGCAGGATGGCATAGGGATATTGCAGCGAAATCTGCAGACCGTCACTGGTCTGCCCCTCGGCGAAGCTGACCGATTCGACCGATGCGCGAGCCAGGACCGCAAACACCACCAGGCAGATCAGTTCGAGACCGAATTGAATGATCCAGTGTCTGCGGGCCGACATCCGCTCCTGCAGAAAGGTCACCTTGATGTGCTCGCCGCTGTGCACGGCAACGGCCGTTCCGATCAATACGCCCCAGACAAGGGCGTATCGACCGATTTCCTCGGTGAAAAAGGGCGTGAAACCGAAACCGTAGCGCAGGACAACCTGCAGGACGATCAGGACGAAAAGGACAAGCAGGCAAAGCGCCGCCGCATTTCGCAGGATACGATCCAGCAGGCTGATCACTGCCCCTGTCCGCTAGTTCGAGAGACGATCCACTTCGGCAACCACCTCATCGACCAGGGACGGCGTGTCGACATTGTCCTTCAGCCATTTCACCGCCTCGGGGCGAATGCGGTCGGCAAAGGCCTTTTTCATTTCGGGCGTGAATTCAATCACTTCGACACCCTGTTCTTTGGCATAGGCGATGGCTTCATCCTCTGCGGCGCGCGACGCCTTGCGGTTGAATTCGACCGCGGCCCGGCCGGCATCCGTAACGATCTTCTGATGGTCTTCGGACAGGCCCTGGAACCATTTGTCGTTGATCCCGAGCGGACCGAAGGAATAGATGTGGCCGTCGAGCATCAGATATTTCTGCACCTCATGCAGCTTGATCAGGTTGAACACCCAGACCGCGTTGTCCTGGCCGTCAACCACACCGGTGCTCAAGGAGGTGTAGAGTTCGGGAAAAGCGATGGGCGTCGCGGAGCCACCAAGGGTCAGGACCGGGATGCCGAAGATCGGCGCCATGACCCGCATCTTCATACCGGCCATGTCTTCCGGCGTGCGGATCGCCTTGTTGGCGCTGTAGTGCTTGAAGCCGCCCGATTCCCACCAGCCGAGAACCCGGATGCCGGTCTTTTCGCGCATGTCCTCGGCCATCGCAGTGCCGATCGGTCCGTCCAACAGTTTCCAGGCTGTTTCCTCGTCCGGAAACAGGTAGGGCATCGAGAGAATCTGAATGTCCTTGTAGATCGAGGCGTAATTGCCTTCGCTGGCATCGGACATCTGGATGACGCCGCGGCGCATCTGATTGAGCCGTTCGTTCGGCTTGCCCAGCGCACCGCCATAGACGATGTCGACGGTGATCTCGCCATTGGAGTTCTTCTCGACCTCGTTCTTGAAGAACTCATACATCCCGTTCACGGGGCCGGCGCCGGGAAAGTCCTTCTTCAGCATCAGCCCGGCCTTGATGTCCGCGGCATGGGTGGGTGTCACCATCCCCGTACCCAGCATGACGGCCGCCGCCAGGGCAGCGAATGTGACTGCTAATCTGCTCATGTGTTTCTCCCTTTCGAAGGTGAAGACCGCTTTTTTCGTCTTCGACTTTGTTGGCAGACCTCTTCGGGGTGGCCTGCGGTTCGTCGCCTTGCCGGCCTCGACCGGCTGCGCTCAATTTGATACAAATATTTCAAATATGCAAGAAGTTGCAAATTGGCAGGCTTCCCCTCACCATGGAATGAAATGCCGGCCGACCGGAGCGGATTTCAGATGTCCACCGGAATCGCTGTGGTCTCCCTGATCTCCTCCATCACGAAACTCGCCGAAACATCGGACAGTTTCACCAGATTCACCAACTGCTGATAAAAATTGTCATAGTCGCCGATGCCGGCGATACGCACCTTGATCAGGTAATCCAGGTCGCCCGTCATGCGATAGACGCTTTGAATGCTGGGGATGGACAAAACCGCCCGGCGGAAAGTCTCAAGCCATTCCGCCGAGTGATCGTTGGTCCGCACCATGACGATGGCCGTCGTGCCCAGCCCGAGGGCCAGCGGGTCGATGATCGCCACCCGTTTCCTGATGACGCCCGATTGTTCAAGGTGGCGCAGGCGCCGCCACGCGGCGTTTTTGGAAAGGCCGATCGCTTCGGCGATCTGTTCAACACTGACGGCACAGTCCTCCTGCAAAAGCTGGATGATCTTGAGGTCAAATCTGTCGAGTGTTGCGGTCAAACCCGATAATCCTCCCGTGCTATTGCGCCTGTGCCGCCGGAGCGAGACCGATCCGGCGGCACAGGCCGTGGCTATTTCACGGTGATGTAACCGGGGCCAAGAAGCATCCACGAACTGGCGATCGGCGACCATTCCAGATCATTGCTGACCGCCCAGTTCGCGACCCGGCGCCACAGCATGAGGGCCGGCTGCTCGGTTTCCCAGATGTCGACCATCTGGCGGAACAGCGCCACCTTCTTGTCGGTATCGGTCTCCGCCAGATATTGCTCGCCCAGCGCGATATATTCGGCGGGCGGCGCCCAGCTTTTGTCCTTTTCGCGGGTGGCGCGGGCCGAGTTCGGACCCCAGAAACCCCAGATCGCACGGGTCGGCGTGCCGTCGAATGTCGTGGTCATCGACATGTTCAGCAATCCGAACGGGTGCTGCAGCGCCTGTGGCCAGCTGTCGACCACGTTCAGCCTGGCATTGATGCCAAGCGCGTTCCACTGTTCAACGATATATTCCATCGCGATGCCGAAATTGGGGTAGGCGCCGCGGGTCACATTGATCTGGAACTCCTCCCCGTCATAGTCGGATTTTTCCAGATAGGCCTTGGCGGCCTCCGGATCGAACGGGATCTTCGGCTGGACATCCGGATCGTAATAGGCCGGAAAATCCGGGAAGTTGAAGGGCGCCGGCGAATAGGTGGTGTCGCCCCACAGCGCCTTGACCAGCGACTGCCGGTCAATGGCCGAGGTCATGGCATAGCGCAGATTGACGTCGGCCACCGGATTCTTGGGGAAATCAGGCAATTCCAGCGTGTTGTAGGCGACCATGACGTAATTGCCGATCGGCTGCGATTTATAGCTGATATTGTCATAGCCCTGGACGGTCGGAACCTCGTCGACCGGGATATCGGCCATCATCTGGAAGTCACCGGCGACCATGCCGGCGATCCGGGCCGAATATTCCGGTACCGCACGGAATTCGACAGCCGCCAGCGGCGGTTTGCCGCCCCAATACTCGTCAAAGGCCTCAAGCTTCAGGAAACCGGTCGCGTCATAGCCCACAACCTTGTAGGGGCCGGTTCCGATGGGGTTTTGCCCGAACGCATCGGCGCCGACTTCAAGATAGTGATCCTTGGGCACCACGAAGCCGAGCGGCGTGATGAACCGGTAAGGCAGGTTGGGATCGTTGATGGTCGTCTTGACCTCGACTGTGTTGTCATCCAGCGCCTTCACCCCGGCAAAGGACGCGGTATAGCGCTTTCCGATCGGCACCATGGCGTCGTCGCCCCAGACCCGTTCGGGCCCGATCGAAAACGCGACGTCCTCTGCCGTCATCGTATCGCCATTGTGGAATTTCACCCCGTCGCGAATCTTGAATTGCCAGGTCAGGTCATCGACCTGTTCCCAACTGGTGGCGAGCGCCGGACGCAGTTCCGCTCCCTCCGGATCCTCGGCGAAATTGCGCGTGACGATCTGATCGAAAATATTCGTCAGAATGCGCGACGCATTGGTCGAGTTGCCG
>JANQMU010000112.1 GCA_028279875.1 Rhizobiaceae bacterium | reverse complement strand
TTGCCGAACGATACCGACGCCCTGGTTGCGCTGCTCGCCACGTTGAGCATCGGCGCCGTCTGGACATCGTGCTCGCCCGATTTCGGGGCAAATGCGATTGTCGACCGCATCAGCCAGGTCGAACCGGTCGTGCTGTTTGCTGCCGGTCAATATCGCTACGCATTGAGGACCCACGATATTCGCGAAAAAATCGCCACCGTCGTCGCCCGGATTCCGAGCTTGACCACGCTTGTCCTGACCGGCGGAGAACCGGCATCGGACCTACCCCGCACCGTCACCGCCCGAACCATGGCAGGTTTCGGCAATGACGGCGCGCCAGGCTTCCACCGCGTTGCCTTTGATCATCCCGCCTATATCCTCTTCACCTCCGGCACGACTGGCGCACCGAAGGCCATCGTTCATCGCACGGGCGGCGTTCTGCTGCAGCACATGAAGGAGCATGTGCTTCACGGGGACGTGCGCCCGGGAGACAGGCTTATCTGGTACACCAACACCGCCTGGATGATGTATCACTGGATGATTTCGGCGCTCGGAGCGGACGCTACCGTGGTGCTTTACGACGGCGCGCCGATCCTCAAAACCGATGCCGGGCTGGACTGTTCTCCCCTTTGGCGCCTTGCGGAAGATGCCGGTGTCACGCATCTTGGCGTCAGCCCCAAATATCTGGCGACTCTGGCTTCGCAAGGTTTTCGTCCGGGCAGGCAGCATGACCTGACGCAATTGCGGGTTCTGATGGCCTGCGGCGCGCCGACCCTGCCGCATCAGTTCGACTGGTGCTACGAAAACGTCAAATCCGACATGATGTTCGCGTCGATTTCCGGTGGCACCGAGATCCTCGGCTGTTTTCTCACCGGCTCGCCGCTGCATCCGGTCAGGCGCGGACAATTGACCGTCAAGGCGCTCGGCCATGGTGTCGACGTGCTGGATGAACGCCATGCATCCGTCATCGGCCGGCAGGGTGAACTGGTGTGCACGGAGCCGTTTCCTTCCATGCCGCTGACCTTCTGGGGCAAGGACGGGGACCGGCGTTATCACGACACATATTTTTCGCAGCGACCGGAGATCTGGACCCACGGGGACGTGGCGGAACTTGCTGCAACCGGCGGCGGCTACATCCACGGCCGCTCCGACAACACGCTGAAGCCGGGCGGTGTCAGGATCGGGTCATCCGAAATCTACTCGGTGTGCGAGAGCCTTTCCGAGATCGACGACGCTCTGGTGTTCGGTGCGGACCATCAGGGCGATGAGGAGGTCGTGCTGTGCGTGAAACCGGCCGGCGGTCAGGACATTTCGAACTCGGTTCTGGAAAAGCTACGGCGGCGCATAAGATCGGAAGCGTCACCGCGACACGTGCCGGCGCGCATTCATATCGTCGCCGACATCCCCTATACCATCAACGGCAAGCGTGTTGAGGGCGCGGCGCGGACCGTCGTTGCCGGCGGCACAGTGAAGAATCTCGGTTCGCTGGCCAATCCGGCCTGCCTCGAGGAATACCGCAACCTCAGGAGAGAGGACGCCAGGTGAGGTCTTTGAACACACAGCCGGCGATTTGCGGGATCGGAGAGCTCAAACCGGAGCGCCGCACGCAGGGCGTCACCACGCTGGAACTCCTGGCCCGGGTGTCGAAACTGGCCGTCGAAGACGCCGGTCTGGAACCGGGCGAGATCGACGGCGTGCTCATGGGCCCGCAAGTTGGCGAGACGCCGCAGCATGTTCCGGCAACCTTGTGCGAATATCTCGGGCTGCGGCCGACAATGGCCAATGTGGTGGATCTCGGCGGTGCGTCGGGCCCCGGCATGATCTGGCGTGCGGCTGCCGCCATCGAAGCGGGCATGTGCGAGACCGTGCTTTGCGTGCTCGGCAATCACCGCAACGATCCGGCGCCAAGATCGCCCAACCGCAATCCCATCCGCGAATTCGACGTTCCGTTCGGAGCCTCCGGCGCGAATCTCTCCTATGCCCTGCTCATGCAGGCGCATATGGCGGCCTATGGCTGCCGGGCGGAAGACTATGCGCTGATCGCAGCACTCTCGCGCACCAATGCGCAACGCAACCCGGACGCCATATTCTACGGGAAGCCGGCAACGGTCGAGGATGTCCTGGCTTCGCCGATGATCACATCACCCCTGCATCTGCTTGAAATCGTCATGCCGGTGGCCGGCGGCGACGCGGTGATCGTCACCAGGGGCAAGACGGCGCAAAAATCGCTGCATCCGCCGGTTTTCCTGCTGGGTGCCGGCGAAAAAATCACCCACAGGGCAGTGAGCCAGGCGCCGAGCCTGACGTCGGGACCGCTGAAACCCGCCATCGCCCGCGCCCTCGGCCAGGCCGGGCTGACGGCCGATCGGATCAGCTTCCTGTCGTTCTACGACTGCTACACCATCATGCTTGCGGCAACGATCGAAGATGCTGGTCTGTGCGAACCCGGCCGCTTCGCGGATTTCCTTGCGGAAAACGGCGGCATGGGTACCGACGCCCGCCAGCCGATCAACACCCATGGCGGGCAATTGGGCTTTGGCCAGCCGGACCTTGCGGGCGGCATGACCCATGTTGTCGAGGCCGTCAGGCAGATTCGCGGCACGGCCGGCGAACGACAGATGAAGAGTTGCGAGACGGCCTTGGTCACCGGAAACGGCGCAACGATGAGCGAGGCCGTCGCCCTCGTCCTCGGGGACAACCCATGACCGGGCCGTCCGAAACATATGCCGGACTCGAGGTGCCCGGGCCGACGACGACCGCCTTGACCGAGCCGTTCTGGGAAGCTGCAGCCGATGGCAGGCTGATCATTCAGAAATGCCGGTCCTGCGGCCACGCGGTTTTCTACCCGCGCAGCCATTGTCCCGCGTGCTGGAGTGCCGATTTGTCGTGGATCGAGGCCAGCGGCAACGGGCGGGTGAAATCATTTTCACACGTTCATAAACCCGGCCACCCGGGATGGATCAAGGCGGCACCCTACACCATCATTCTGGTTCAGCTTGCCGAAGGTCCGACAATGCTCAGTCACCTGGTCGGCGAGGCCGGCGATCTTTCTGTCGGCGATCCACTGCGGCTGCGGCCGACCAATATCGGCGGCCGCATTCTGCCCTGTTTCGAAGTGGCGCGGTGACATCGGGCACAGCCACGTCCGAACCTGTTGAACCGCAGAAGAGGCCACCGAGGACACGGCTGAGGTCGATTGCTTCTGTCCCCTTCAAGGCGCCGGACGGCATTTGCAATCCCGCGGCTTCAGTCATGATATCGTGACGTCTTCCACACTCTTGGGTGCCTTTGTCAGGACGTCCGGCACGTTCTTGCCGACCACAACCGTATCATCGACGCGGAAGCCTCCCACGCCCTGCAGATAGATCCCGGGTTCGGCGGAGTAGACCTCGTTTTCCTGCAAGGGTCGATCGTTGAACGGCATGTCGGCCGGGAACTCGTGGCCTATCTGGCCGATTCCGTGACCGGTCCTGTGCAGCACATTTTCGAAAAAGCCTGTTTTCGAGAATATCGCCCGTGCCGCCTCATCAATGTCCCGAACCCGGTTTCCGGCCACCATCTGCCCTATCGCGGCGGCATTTGCCTCAAGCGCTGCATCGTAAGCCCTTCTTTGAATGTCCGAAGGCGCTCCACAGAAATAGGTTCTTTCATTTTCGATCGTCACACCGTTCAGACGCGGGATCACGATGTTGACGACACCGTGCCCGGTTTCGATGCGGGCACCAGCCTGTCCACCATCGCCATGCGGTGATGCGGAAGACGGGCCGCTGAGTGTGTAAAAGCGCAGTTCGAAGTTCTCGCCCGGAAAGTCCGTGGCGGCCTTCTCGAAAGCCATGCGCGCAATGGTGTAATCCAGCTCCTGCACAAGGCGCCCGGGGCGAATCTCCTCAAGGTAGCGGTCCTGGATCCAATCGCTCAAGCCCGAGATCTCGGCCATGATCGCGATTTCCTCATCATGCTTGACCCAGCGCAGGCTCCGCAGACCATCGACGAAAGCGTTGATGCTCAAATCCGGGTAGGCCGTGCCCAGTTTGTCCTTCCATCGGGAATCGAGATCCGTTCCCAACCTTCCCTGTGTCAGGCCGGCGGAGCCGATAACCTCGCGCAACTTGTCGAAAAAGGACCCCGGATCGCGGCTGTCGCGCTCGTCCAGAGGGAACTCGCAATAGAAGCGGATGTGATCGATCCACAGGCTCCCTCTCTCCCGGGCGAAGCCAACATGCCCTGTGGACAGGGTATTCATGACCGCAATCGGATCCCCGTGGCGCGGGATAACCAGCGCGATCGGGCGTTCCCAGGGCACGACGTCGACGTGGAAATTGGAAAAGAACTGAAAGAAGTCCGCGCCGAAAACGACAAACCCCTCCAGATCGTTTTCGTCCATAAGCCTGGTGAGGCCGGCCAGGCGATACCGGTACACATCTTTAGACAGGAAACTCATTGTCGATTGCTTTCTCCGGAATGGTTGAGACGGTTGGTCATGCGGTCAGGCGTTTGAGACGGCGCTGGAAAAACAGACTGGAAATCGCCGTTGCCAGGATGGTGGCGAGTGTCAGGATGAAAGCCAGAGCGGCTCCAAACGGCATGTTTGCGGCGGAAGAAATCTGGTCATAGAGCTCCGGCGCCATCATCGAGAAGCTTGGCCCACCGAGCAGAACCGGGGTTGAATAGGCATTCATGCACAGGATGAAAACGAGGACGGATCCCGTCGCGACGCCGGGCAGGGAAATCGGCAGAATGATCCGCCGGAATGCCGTGGCAGGCGTGGCCCCGAGGTTTTGCGCGGCCTCCACAAGGCTGAAGTCAATGCCTTCGATGACGCCCTGCAGCGTCAGGATCATGAAGGGCAGGACCACGCACAACATGCCGACGAAGACGGCACCATGTGTGTACATCATCTCAATCGGTTCGGAGATCAGGCCGATCTCCATCAGGGTCACGTTGATGAATCCCTTCGTTCCGAAAAGCGTCATCCAGCCGGCAGCGCGCACGACATTGCCGACCAGCAGAGGAAAGAGGATCAGGATGATGATCGTGCTCTTGAATCGGCTCCGTGTACGCGCCAGAAACAGGGCCACCGGGTAACCGAGCAGAAGTGCCGCGAGGGTGCACTCCAGCGAAATCTGCAGTGTCGACACCAGCACATTCTGGAAATAGCCGGTCGAGAAGAACTTGACGTAGTTCTCCAGCGTAAAGGACCGGATCATCAATTCGAACGGATCGAACCGGTTGAGGCTGTAGCGAACCAGGATCATCGTCGGGGCGACAACAAGTGCCGCCACGATGATCAAGGCGGGCGCAAGGTTCAATCGCGCCCCGATTGGCATTCTGCCCGTCTCTGGCATGGGAACCGCCTACCCTTTGAAGGTCTGGTTCCACCACTCCAGCATTCTGGGTGTTTCGGCGGCGGTATATTCGTAGTTGGTCTTCAGGAAGTTGCCCCGCTCGGCATCCGTGAAGCCGATTTCCCGACCGATCTGCTCGGGAAGGGTCGCATTGGAAACAGTCGGGATATATCCCATCTCCCTGGCGAACGAGACCTGGGCGGATGGATCGAGCATTGCGTTCAGGACCGCCGCGGCGGCATCCGGATGGCTGGCATTCCTAGTGATCGCGGCCTCGAAGACGACGGGCATAGCCCCTTCGGACGGGACCGCGAAGGCGACCGGCAGACCCTGGTTTTTCCATTGGAAGGCCCGCGCCCGCCACATGAGCGTGACGCCAATCTCCCCCGAATTCAAAGCGTTCGCCACCGCTTCGTTCGACGGAAGAACCTTGACCCCCTGCCCCTTCAGTTCCAGCAGCGCGTCGTAACCCGGTTCGAAATTGTCGACCGACCCGCCATGGGACACAGCGGCGGCGAGGATGACGTTTCGGTAAAGCGCGTTGGCGAGGCCGACCTTGCCGGCATAGACATCCTTCCAAAGGTCCCTGTAGGAAGCGGGCACCGGCACGAGGTCCGGATTGTAGACGATCACCAGGGCGCTGTAGATGTGCGGAATCGCATAGGCCTGTTTGAACCGCGGCAGAATGTTTGCCGAGTTGGGAACGTTCTCCGTCGAAATATCCTCAAGGAACCCCTTGCTGCTCATCAGGAACATGTCGGCATCGGAAAAGCTGACGACATCGATGGAATTCCTGGGACGTGGCGCCTGCGCAATCACTTTTGTACGGCGCGCGCTCGTCGAACCCGTGTCATAAACGATCTCGACATCGGCCTCGCGTTGCGCGACCGGTGCCACGATCTCGGATAACAGCCGGGAATAGTCGCCACCCCAGGTCGCCATGATTGCCCGATGCCGCGCCGCCAGCGCCTCTTGCCCGCTAATCAGCGTGCCGCCTGCGGCCATTGCCGCACCGAGCTTGATGAACTGGCGGCGGTCCAGTGTGCATTTGTTCTGCATTTTTTGGGTCTCCCTCTTGTTAACGTGATGGATTAGTCCTGGTCGTGAAGAAGATGTCCGGCATCTTGCGACCATCCGATATTGACCTGCCCGCCGATCTCGATCGGCAGAGCGGAATTGTCCCGGTTCTGGACCTGTATGCAGGCTATCTCCCCGGTCGGCAGTGAAACGTCGATTTCCCCGGTCGATCCGAGATAGGTGACCCGTTGCACGTCGGCGCAAAAGCAGTTCTTATGCTCCGAAGCGTCCGGTCCGATGCAGATATTTTCCGGGCGCACGCTCAGCAGATTTTTGCCTGGCTGGTCCCCGGAGGTTTCATTGACGAAAATCTGCGCGCCTCCCGTCGTCGCGAAGGTTCCGTCTGCGGCAAGCTGCCCTGAAAAGAAATTCGACTTGCCGAGGAAACCGGCAACGAATTTGGAGTTTGGTTTCAGATAGACGTCCGGTCCGGTCCCGACCTGAACCACTTTGCCCTTGTTCAAAACGACCAGACGATCGGCGAGTGTCAGCGCTTCCTGCTGATCGTGGGTGACGAAAAGCGATGTCAGACCGAGCTTCTTCTGGATGGCGCGGATTTCAAGTCCGACGCTCTGGCGCAGAACCGCGTCGAGGTTGGAGAGCGGTTCGTCCAGCAGAAATATCTCCGGCCGCACGACAAGCGCCCGCGCGATGGCGACCCGTTGCCTTTGACCACCGGAGAGCTGACGAGGAAACCGACTCTCCAAACCCTTCAAATGGACGAGATCGAGTGCCTCCGAGACCTTGCTCTCCCTCTCCGGTTTGGACACCTTTCGCATTTCCAGACCGAACGCGATGTTTTCCGCCACGGTCATGTGTGGAAACAGGGCGTAGCTTTGGAAGATCATGCCGGTGTTTCTCAGGTGCGGCGGCACATGGGTGACATCTCGCTCGCCGATATGGATCGCACCTGACGTTGCGTCGACGAAGCCGGCCACCATGCGCAGCAATGTTGTCTTGCCGCAACCGCTCGGACCCAGCAGGGCTATAAGTTCCGGACCGTCCACCGACAACGATACGTTGTCGACTGCAGTGACGTCTCCAAACTGCTTGGTGACGTTGGTGATGGTAAGCCTGGACATCTAGACGACCTTGCTGAGCTTGATGAAACGATCGCTGATCAGGAGAAGGGCCGCGATGACGAAGATCTGAATGGTGCTGACCGCCGAGATCGTCGGGTCCATGTTGAATTCGAGATACTGAAGGATCGCGATCGGCAGCGTCGTGCGGCCGGGGCTGACGATCAGCAAAGAGAGCTCCAGGTTTTCGAAGGAAATGATCAGGCTGAACAAAATCGCCGCGACGATGCCGCCGCGAATCTGTGGCAGCGTGATGCGGAAGAAGGCGGTCGCCCGGTTGGCCCCCAGATTCATGGCGGCCTCTTCGAGGGATGGATCGAGACCGACGAGATTGGCGCTCACAAGGCGTACGGACCAGGGCAGGACAAGCATGCTGTGTGCGGCGATGAGGCCAAAATAGCTGGCGGTCGGATCGAATAGCAGGTTGTCGGCGATAAAGATGAAGAAGGAATAGAGCGCGACGCCGAGCACGATGTTGGGGATGATGAGCGGCGACAGCAGCATGGCGCGCAGCACCTCCCTGCCCGGGAACTTGTAACGCGACAGTGTGACGGCGGCACACACGCCGCTCGCCACCGAAATCACCGAGGCGGCGAGGGCGACAATCCCGCTTGTGATGAAGCCGTTAAGGAACTCCGGTCGCGAGACGGCTTCGCCGAACCAGCGCGTTGTGTATCCCTCGGGCGGGAACGTCAGGAAAGGGCTGTCAAAGAACGCGACCCAGACAACGAATATGACGGGAACCAGCATGAACAGCAGCACCAGTGCGCTGAAAGCCGCCAACAGGTTTGGCCCGTATCTGTCTGTCCTCAGCACCACGCCGCATCTTCCGTCCACAAACAAACAAGTATACTTGTTTGTTTTATTGGTATACGATGTCCGGTCAGTTGAAGAGCGCTGCCGTTGCGAGCACCCCCGAAAGGCACCCGACTGCATTGATCGCGAGGGCCAGGCGCGCACTTGCTGGCGACGCGTAGCCATCGAGATTTCTTGTGATGGCAATCGCCCTGTAGTGCTTCCAGACTGCGCGTTTGGCGATAAGGGAGGCAAGGACAAGCCATCCGGCAACGTAGATCCAGACCGGCAGCAGGAAATAGCCGGCGGTAATGACCGCTGCGATCGCCATGGACCTGAATCCCCGCGACGGATTGGTCGGTGTCAGCCGCGTCAGTCCCGCCCGTTCGCGCCAAATGCTCACGACGTTGAACAGCATGCCGAACAGAACGTAGGCGGCTTGCGCAATAAGGATTGTGGTCATCTCTGATCCCGGACATCATCAACCTCAGAACATAAGATCAGGCAGCCAGAGGCAGAGCTGCGGAAAAAATATGAGGAGCAGGATCACGGCCAGGATGGCGAAGTAGAACGGCCAGATCGACCGCATGAAAACCGGAAGCGGAACCCTGGCAATCGCCATGACCACATAGAGCGTGATCCCCACGGGTGGCGTAATCCCGCCGATCATCATAGTCATGATGAAGACGATACCCAGATGGATCGGGTCGATGCCGGCCGCCGTGGTGATCGCAAGAAAGATGGGACCGAAGACGACGAGGATCGGAATGCCTTCCATCACCATTCCGAGGACCAGCACCATGGCCACGATAACCAGCAATATGCCGGTTTGCGAACTCACCAGGCCCGTCACGAACTCGCCGACAATCTGCGGAACGTTTGCGGTTGCGACAATCCACGTGAATATGACCGCGGAGGCGAGCACGAACAGGGTTGCTGCGGTCGCGCGTGCGGCGTCGGAAAGCGCCGAAACAACGTGCTGAACATTGAAGTTCAACAAAAACACCCCGATGACGAGGACATAAAGGACGGCGACGACCCCTGCTTCGGTGGGTGTGAAGATGCCGCTGAGAATGCCGCCAACCAGAATGACCGGCGCCATAACCGGCAATATCGCTCCACGAAAGGTGGACAGGACCTCGGACAGCGTCGCCCGTGGCAGGACAGGGCACGGCTCGCGGCCGCTTCTGGCCATCATGAATATCAACACCATCAGCGACAGCGCCATGAGCAAGCCCGGCACGAGACCGGCAAGGAACAAGCGCCCGAGCGAAACCTCCGTCACAAACGCATAGACGACCATGATGATCGATGGCGGGATGATCGGCCCGATGAGCGCTGACGAAGCGGTCACCGCGGCGCTGAAGCCGTCCCGGTATCCGGCCTTGCGCATCGCCTTGATCTCGACGACACCCAACCCGCCGGCGTCTGCAACGATCGACCCGGACATGCCGGCGAAAATCACCGACGCAACCACATTCACATGACCCAGCCCGCCAGGGAGGTGTCTGACGAGCGCCCCTGCGAAGGCAAAGATACGGTCGGTTATTCCCATGGAGTTCATGAGGAAGCCGGCGGCGAGAAACAGCGGCACGGCAAGCAGCGAAAAGGAATCAACGCCGCCGGCGACCTTCTGCGCCAGCAATCCGATGGGGACGTTGTTGGCAATCAGATACAGAAAGGCCGCGGCAAGCATCGCAAACGCCACCGGCACACGGATCAGGATCAGGACCAGAAAGACGATAAGTGGCAAGAAGAGTTCCATCGGCCTATCCCCGCAGGGCCCTTTGCCTGTCGACGCCCAATGCGGCGAGCGTGGTCCAGACATGTTCGATCACAAATACCAGGATCCCGACGCAGCCGATGACGAGCGGCAGGAAGTGCATGAAGAACCGCGACAATTCGAGTGTTCCAGGCCGCAATTTCAGAGCCAGGGGCGCGGCCTCGGCAACCAGTATCAGGAGCGTGACGAGGATCACGCCAACCACCAGTTCTCCAAACACCTTCAAAGCGGCAGCGACGATCGAGGCAGGGCTGCTGAGATTGAGGAGATCGACGGTAATGTGCCCATAGTTTCGATAGATCCAGGCCGCTCCGAGGAATGTGAGCCAGGTCAAGGCAATCTGGGCTATTTCATCGGTATTGGTCAGCGGTGCATTGAGGACGAAGCGAAAGAATATCTGCGCTGACATGGCCGCGATGATCAGCGCCATCAGGCCGAGGCAGCACCACTTCAGGACCAGTTCGACCAGATCGGCGAGCGACTTGATCATTTTGTTCTCGGACATGACATACTCTCAAAGGCGGTCCCGGCCGGCATGGGCCGGCCGGAGCCCGGGCGTTATTCGGCCTCGCGCAATTCGACGATTTTTTCGAACCAGCCCGCGGGAAAAAGCCCCTCGGCGACCATCTCGTCGACATTGTCGGCCGTCTTCTTTGCGAACTGCTCACGCACATCCTCCGGCATGGCCTTGAACTTGCCGCCGTTTGCAATGATCTCCTGCTTTTCGGATTCGAAGGCATCCCGCGACCATGTCGAGTAGAGCAGCCCGGCCTCGTCGGCGGCCTCCTTGACGATCTTCTGGTCCTCTGGGCTCAGGGTGTTCCAGAATGCCTCGTTCACGAACACGCTGTTTTGCGGGAACATCATGTCCGCCTCGGTGATATAGGGCGCAACCTCGTAGAGCTTGGTGCCCAAAATCCTGTTTGCGGCGGATTCGGTCATGTCGACCACGCCCTGGCTCAAGGCCAGATATTGTTCGCCATAGGCAATCTTGACCGGGATTGCACCCATGTTCTCATAGTTCTTCACGAACATGGGAACACTGGCGGTGCGAGTCCGCACACCGGCAACGTCGTCGAGCGACTCGATGAACTTGTCACGGTGCATCAGATAGCGCGGCAGGCCGAACCAGTTCGCCGAAACAACCCGGACGCCGAACTCCCCGGCAAGCTGGTCATTCAGGTCCTGGCCCATATCCGAGTTCATGAACCGGATGAGGTGATCGAAGTCCTTGAACAGGAATGCCGAGTCAATGATGCCGAACGCCTTGACGAGACGCGAGGCCTGGGATCCGGCCGAAATGAAGAAGTGCTGCGTCCCGATGGAAACGGCCTCCATCTGCTCCTGGCCATTTCCAAGCTGTCCGCCGGGATAGTGGGTAATGTCGATGCGGCCGTCGGTCTTGTCGCGCACGATATCGGCAAAGGCCGCGGCGGCCTTCGCGTCGTGCGTCGCGGCCGCGCCCATGCCGCCGCTGATGAACTTTTGTCCCTCCGCCAAGGCCTCTTGCGGGCCCGAAAGCACCGTAAGTCCAACCATCAAGGTCATGCACCATGCTGCTGCGATCCTGAACATATTGCTGTCTCCTCCTTGCCATCACCGATGGCGTCGCGCCTGTTATAGCGTTTTCCTACGTGCGCCATATAAAAACAAACATGCATGTTTGTCAAATAAAACAAACACGCATGTTTGTGTTTTTTCAAACTGGTGCTAGGCTATCCACAAATGGACCCGGTTTGCCGGCCACATCCAATCAGGAGACGTCAAGAACGACCATGAATGAAACAGCGGCGACAAAAGAGAGAAAGACACAGGAAGAACGGACAAAGACAACACGCGACAAACTGTGCCGAGCCACCCTGGAGACGATTTCGGAAGTTGGTTATCACAACAGCACCACGCCGATGATCGCCAAGCGCGCCGGCGTTTCGCGCGGTGCCCAAACACATCACTTTCCGACGAAATACGAGCTTGTCACGGCCGCGTTCGAATATCTCCTGAGCGAATGGGAAGACAAACGCAAAAGGTTCGTCCTGCAACAGGGAGGCGAGCCGGCGGCCGCGGCCTATGTCGAATTCCTGTGGGCGGAGGTCTTCAACGATCCGAATTATGTCGCAACGCTTGAGATGCTCCTTGCCGCCAGGGGCGATCCGAAACTGAAGGCCAGGTTGACGGAGCTGTTGCAGGAGTTAAGCGAGTTCCGGCTGAAGATATGGCATACGGTCTTCCGGGAGGCGATGTCGGAGCGAGAGAGCAACACCCTGATGCGGATGACAATCTGCCTGTTTCGAGGCATGTCGATGCAGAGTTCGCTCGACCCGGAAGCACTGCAATATCATCGCTCCATGCTGGACAACTGGACGAAATTCCTCACGGAAAAGCTAGCGTCCTGAATCTGAAGTTCATCACATTGGGCAACACTCTCTGAACGAACTTCAGATTCAATCGGGACACTTGCAACATTATGATCCTAGGCTGTGGTTTACGGATTTGAAGTTCCTTCCCAAGCGCGCTGCAGGACCACTATGTGAGGGCCCGCGTCAAGGTGCGGGAATATCCCAATGGCACTCTGGCGGTGTTCCACGGGCCGCGGCTGCTGGCCCGCTTCAATGCCGACGGCAGCTCATTGGGCACCGATATGAGGGCTGCAGCGTGATCCGTTTCGACGCGACAGTCCTAGGCTGTGGCTTTGTGGACAGCTGCTACGCACCTGACCACAAGCTCCACAGACAAGAACAACAGAAGCGGGAAATTTTCGCAGGCCGGCTTACGACCCCGGCCTGCAATTCAAATAGACGTCAACGGAAACTTCGTTCGGGGTGTTGTTCGTGCAATGGAAAGTCGGTGTCGGACTCTGTGGTGTCGGCGACGAGGGCCAGCACGTACACTTGTCGAGAATAACTTCTGGAGAGGCAACGCAGACGGTATTATTCCACTCCGCGTATGGATAGTCGCCCCCACTGGTCGACTCGCAAGTGAGTTCGTACTTCGCGCTTTTGCCACTTTCGATGATATGCATTTCGTAGCACTGTGCCATGTTGCACGGAGATTGCGAGCGCGCATCGTTGGCTACAGTCAAGACGAAGACCAGACAAAGAATCGTGGGAACGATAGCTCGCATGATCCGTAACTCCTCCAGTCGGCTCGGTTGTCGCTGGTCCGTTGGTTGGCGAAACCAACCGGGCCTAAAACCTGGCTTTATCTTTAACGGTGAAGATATCTCAAGACAACCCGGCGGTGATTTCGGCCCACGCGCCACAATCGCACAGTTGACGAAGACCATTCGGTCGGCGGACGGACAAGGGATCTCGACGTGCCTGAGAGTATGCTGATCCGAGGCAGCGACGCCATCGGCGGCACCAACTTCGTTGGCTGTGAACAACGGCAAACTTGGTCAGGTGCCTTGAGAGAAGCCTGGGAACGCATCCTGCGACCAGCACGTCGATCCGCCAGGGCGCGCTCGACTCTCGCGGTCGCGCGCCCTGCCACAGAGGCCAACTGTCAGGTCATTACAATCTCAGAACAGTCCACTTAATCTACAACGCACTCCAGAGTATATTTGATCTTGTAATGGTCTCCAGCGTGGTTCTTGTTACAGTGGCACCCCGGATAGACGCCGTTATACGTAATCTCCTGACAGTCAATGTTCCAGACCGGCGATGAACACTTCATCTCAAACCCATACGTCACCATGGAGCAGTTTCCCCACAGGGTCATCTCTTCACAGTCCGCATCGACCTTTACTTCGCCGGTACATGTCTTGTCATCGCATGGTATCGCCTTTGTCGCATTCTGGTTTCCAGAACCGCACGCCAGCGCCGGGGACGCAGAAACGATGGCCGCCCCGAAGGCCATGATCGCAAGTATCTTCAGATCAGGCATTTGCAGCTCCTTTCGACGCATCTACGCGCAACGGACGCATTGTCATGACGAGCTCTCAAACATGTCTATTCCTGATTCGGATCGTGGCAATAGTCATCCATATGAACTTTGACCGTATGGGATTTCTTGGAGCCATTATGGCATACGCAGTGGGTGGTGTTGCTTTGGTTGTGATCGCAAGTAACATCGCTTACCGGGCTCGTGCAGTTAAAAAGAAAATATTTGCCCGTTTTGTTTCTGAATTCGGGATCGGTCAGGTTGTAGCATGTTGGAAAAACATCGGTCTTTCCGGGCGGAATAACAATATCCTGCTCGCCGTCGCTGGTGAAATTCACATATTGCGACTGGTTCGCCATGGCCTGTCCGAGCCCTCCCACGCCGGCATAGACCGGTTGCAGCAGAAGCGCTGCCGACAGCACCAACACGGAAACAATGCGCCTTCTCATAGGGGCGTCCTTCTGTCCTGGATTGTCGTTGCAACACCATAATACACTCGGCATTCTCCATGTCGAACCGATTGAGCTCGGTCAATCTGCGCGGTGATCTGGCCGGAATTCCGGCGCTTGTGGCGGACACGAAAAAGCCGCCCCTTAAGGACGGCCTTTCCGGATCTACACTAGGAAAAAAGGAGATCATTCCGCATTGGACTGACAGCACCCAAAACGGGGCTCGTCCTGTCAGGCTCATCAAGCACCAGACGGGCAGCGAGAAGAAGATCGGGCCGCACAAGGAGGGCTTTGCCAGGCTCAAGACCCAAACGCCGACGACAAAGCCTCTCACCGTCATCAAGAAACAGCCATCCGCTCTCGGCACGGGCGCGACCGGACAACACTATGACATCAACTTCAACCCTCAACTTCTTGAGGAGACCGGTTAGGGACGATGCAAAACGGGCTCCCCCGTCATCCGCTGTGATAAGGGTGAAATTGGGTCCGCGCAAAAGCCCGTGCAGGGAAACAAGGTTGCCGCTGTGGTCACGTAGAAGATCAAGATTCGGCATGCGGTCACCGGGCTCGAGGGGCTCATCGGGCCCGACCAGGGCGCACTGACCCTGTGTATCTGGCTGGCGCGCCGTGAAACCAAGTTCCGACGCGCCCCAAACCAGCTCGGCAGCCATTTCCGCCGAGGCCAGAACGCTGCTCATCTGGCCGGTCAGGGCATCGAACTCCTCGGGGCTCAACTGCCGGCCCCGGGTTTCTGCCAGATCTCCCGATGCGCCAACCCGCTCGGCCACCGGTCGGCGTTCCCGTTCAAAATCGTCCAGCAAGGTCTCTCCCACGACCCCCCTTACAACCATGGCCAGCTTCCAACCCAGGTTTTGGGAATCGGCAAGTCCGGTGCACATGCCGTGCCCCTGAATGGGAGAACAACAATGGGCTGCATCTCCCGCCAGGATCACCCGTCCACAACGGTAGCGTTCCGCTAGACGACGGTGAGTACGGAAGGCAACCGGTGGCTCGTCGGCCACGAGACGCGCGCCTGGGCAGAGAACATCGAGCCCCCGCTGAACCGGCTCGATCAAATCTCCGGTTTCCGAGGGCGGACGGTAATAGATACGCCAGCGTCCGTTCGGCATGGGGATGGGATTGACACATGGCAATTCAAGCTGGACGGCAGAGTGTTCGCTTGGGTGCTTCCAATCTTCAATCACACCACCTATGACCGCCCAGGGTAATTCATAGCTGTGGCCCTGAAACGCCACATTGATTGCCGCCCGCACCGCGCTGTGAACACCGTCGGCACCGACAACCCAGGACGTTTCCACGCGCTGCCTTTGGCCTTGCGCATCCTGAAGCGTCACAACCACCGACTCGGCCCTTTGGTCCAGCTCCACAAAGGTCATGCCGCGGTTCACGCGCCCTCCAAGCCGCTCGAGTTCTTCTTCCAAGATGGCCTCTGTCCGCTCCTCGGGTATGGTGATCCAAAAGGGGAAGTGCGTATGGGGCACCCGAAAATCCAGATATCCCAGTTCCTCTCCCCGGGCGAACAGGTGCACCCCGCGTGTCTCATGGCCATTCTCCCGCAAGGCCTTCCCGAGCCCCAATGCATCGAAAATTTCGGCGGCCCGCGGCTGCACGATGGTGGCCCTTTCCCAGGTGACGGGAGTGGTGTGCTTATCGACGACGTTGACCGGAATGTTCCGCCGGCGCAATTCAACGGCCAGGAGCAAACCGGTGGGGCCAGCACCGACGATGAGGACAGGAGCGTTTTCCAGAGCCTGTTGCATCAGGATTGTGAAGCCTCAGTCGGAGTTGCGGACCAGCCGCAGCAGCATCATGCGCCATTGGCAGGCGGCTAGATCGGGCGCTGTGGCCACTTGAGCCGCAAGCCGTCTTCGTAACTCGGCGCCCAGTTCCAGCTCTTCCTCGGGGGCACGCGGACGACGCAGCGACGTAAAGAGGCTGGGCCCGTAAGTCGCCCAGAAAAATTCCGCGTAGTCAGCGGCAAATCGCTTGATGTCCCCGTGCTCTTCATACTCCGCGTCAAAAGGGCAAATGAGTAATTGCGGCGCCGTTTCCTCCACGGCAAAACGGATATCGGGATCATGCTTGACCAAGGGGGCCAGATATTCATCCAGCGTTCGCGAATAGGCCGCAATGGTCATATCGGCGTATTCGGCGGCATCAAGGGCGCCATCGGCGACCAGGGATGTGAGCACGTCATTGGCTTGGTCCGCCAGGCCATCGCCGCCTGCAATTCCCGCGTCGTCAACAGAAGCCGCGATAATCAGTAACTGGCCGCCAATGCGTATCTCTTGCGAGCGATGGCGTAAAAAGGTGAGCCAGTCTTGCGCCGCCTGTGACGCATAGGCGGCCTTCAACGCAGGCGCCGCTCGGGGAGCCCAAATGTGATCCGGTATCGGGGCCGGCAAAAGGCTGAACCAATGGACCGCTGCAGAACTCCAGGCCAGACTTACGCGACTGTCGGGAAAAAGTCGCCCATAAAAGGAGCGGCCCTGAAAATAGCTAAATACGTGTTCAAAGCGACGCTGGTAACTCGATCCATCCTGCTCAATCAATTGGATCAGGGAGTTAAAGTCATTTGAGGGCAAATCGCTATGCACCACGGAAATCGGCCTTTTGGAGCTTGACCGGGCCCGCAGGATCTCAATCGCCTGGGCTATGGGTTCGATAGAGTTGCGCCCTTGAGAACAGCCCAAATCGGCAATGACCACGTCCCGGGCATCTTCATCAAGCGGGCAGGATTCCGCGGCGCGGCGAAGTGCGGGAAGGGCAAATTCAACGATGCCGGACTGGGGCCGGGAATGCTGGTTGTAATATCCCTGACCTTCCATCACACTCCGGTCCATTACACCCCGGCGCGACGGAAAGTCTTGCTTGTGGCCCGGCACATCAGATTGCATTTCCTGATCCATCTTACAGTTTGAGCCGGCCAATTATTTGCCACTGAGGAAACCCTACCAAATGCATCGCGCCAACGAAAACCAAACCGGAGCCACGCGGAGTGATTGATCAGTGCTCCGAGGCCGAAATCCACGACTTGTCTGTTGTGGTGCGCCCCACGCTTTTCGATGCAATAAAGAGGCCGGAAGTGCTCATCGCCATGGTTCTGGCAAACCTGATGTCCCCGGCGTTGTGGCATTTCTGCGACAATATTCGCCACCGCCTCAAGGCTCAAAATCCGCACTCGGAAAATACCGAGACAGTCATGATCCGGGCAATTCAGCGCTATGTGAACAAGCACTTGTTTCATCTCGCTCCGCTTGATCTGGAAAATATTTGGGGCCTGCTGGATTTGGATGAGGAGCGCCGCCGCGTTGGCCCTGAGACCGTAGACTACGCGGTTAACAGCATACTGCGCAACTTTGAAAGGCGGGTCACGCAAGGCATACTTACTGATCGACAACGTGTCGTCCCACTCGTGGAACAAGGCAAGTTCCCGGAATATGAATACAGCAATATCGATGTGATCCTGGCCTATGGACCCCATCTAGGGCGAAAGAAGCACCGGCCTCTCGGCGTTACATGCTGCGCCGATGAAGCGAACTTGATGGCCGCCCTTGCCTGCGCCCTTGGTGGTGTGTCATTTCAAAACCTGGTGATCTTTGGCGCCCCCGTTCACTACACACCCTTCATTCGAAAAGACGGCAAGTCTTTTTGGCTGAACGGCAAAAGGGAGTGGTTTGACCGCGCCCGTTGGGCAAGCTTGACCAGCGGCCAAGACGGATTGTCATCGCAAGATGCTTTCGACTTGCGAAGCGAGGTGGATCGCATCTTGACGCCGCTGGGGTTTCATTGCTTCCCGCAGCGTGTGTGCAGCATATCTCCTGTCCGTTCCGAGGAAATATTTGCCGAGTTAAAGGCATTCTTTGGCATCGAGCTTTCGGGAATCAAGGACGCGCGCCGGGCCGGTTGGACCTATATTGAGCCGCCCGTCTTTGGAAAGGACCTGACGGCCCTGGATCACATCTCCGGCCACCAGGAGGCGGAGCGCCTTGTTCGATCTCTGGCCGGTGATTATCCGGGGTCCATCTTCGAACGCGCACTCTATGCATTTCGCGCCATCGACGTGACCTGCCAGGAAGCTTATCTCCACGCCGCACTACGGGGCTTTAAACTGCGTCGGGCCGCAAAGCAGATTAAATCCATCGACGATGCCTATGATTTTGTGCGCCGCATTGATGGTGAGCAATCGATCTTTGGCAACCAGGCGCGTCTGGCCCTTCCAGATGAGGTGCTGCTTTTCGGGACAGGCGACATACGAGAGCGGGCGCTGCTGCTGTTTTGCCTGCTTCGCCTCGCAGGGTCGAATGCGGAAACGGCAATCCCGGACCTTGAACTCATCATGACCGATATTGATAGCTTTGTGCGAACCGGTTCCAACATTTTTAGCCTGACAGATCTCAGCACCGTGGAGCAGATCGCAGGCCAACAGATACTCCGTTTCGGGCAATCCTGTACGTCCCGTTCAACCCCATGACAGGGCTCCTCTCCAATCCAGCATTCGGCCCTTGAAAAGACAGGGAGAGTGCAAGCCAACAACGCCAGTGGGCAAAATCGCCCGCTCAAATGCGTCAGGGCAATCGCAGAATGCTCCAGCTGCGCTCGCTGCCGGAATTGGCCCAATAATTGGTCTGGTCTCAAATCGGCAATGGATATATTGTGCCGCCCATTATCGCACTAGCTTTGGTGTTTGATTTGCCGATTCGTCCGCTTGGGACGATCGGCCAATAATGGAGACTTGAATGACAAGCAGAAAACTGTCGGCCGCCTTGATGGCTGCCACCATTCTCACCGGTGCCCTCACGGCGGCGACAACGGCTCAGTCAGAGACGCTTCGGCTCCTGACCTGGGGGTCCTATGCGCCGGAGGAAGTGGTCCGGCTGTTCGAGGAAAAGTACCCGGATATCGATGTCGAGGTGACCTTCTCCAACAACGAGGAGATGATCGCCAAACTGCGGGCGACCGGTGGCGCCGGCTTTGATCTGGCACAGCCGAGTCACGACCGCATCTACGCGGCGCAGCTCGAATACGACATCTACAAGCCCATGGACCTGTCGAAGATCGACACCTCGGTCATGGAGCCCAAGCTGCTGGACGGCGTGAAGGCAAATACCACGATCGAGGGCGAGGTCTACTCCGTGCCGCACCTGTGGGGCACCTCCGGCCTGATGGCCGACAAGACGAAAGCGCCTGATATCAAGAGCTGGGCTGATCTCTGCGATCCGAAGTACAAGGGCAAGACCTCGATGCGCCTGAAGCGCACCATTTTGCTCGGCACCGCCTTTGCGATGGGTGAGGATCCATTCGCTGCCTACGACGACCTGGACAAGTATCAGGCCATTCTCGACAAGGCCGTCGACAAGCTGATCGCCTGCAAGGACAACATCAAGGCCTACTGGAAAGGCGGCGACGATCTCTCCGCCCTGATGCTCTCCGGCGAAGTGGTTGCGTCGGAGACCTGGGACTCGACCGCCTACCGGCTCTACAACCAGAACCCGGACATCGTCTTCGTGCCGCCCGAAACCGGCGCTCTGGCCTGGATCGACACCTTCACCCTGCCCCGCAAGGGCAAGGCCGACGATGCGGCCTACAAGTGGATCAACTTCGTCCTGCAGCCTGAAATCGTGACGCTGATGTCGGCCAGTTCCGGCAGTCCCGCCGCGGTCAAGGGCGGCAGCGATCTGCTGCCGGACGACAAGAAGGCAGCCTTTGCTGCCGCCTTCTCCGACGAGGATATCGCGAACCTGCAGTTCTTCGCCAATATCCCGCCGGGTGTGGAGGACATGGAAGGCAAGGCTCTCGAGAAGATCAAGGCCGCCACCGGCGGCTGATCCGGCAGTCCGGTTTGCAGAGACGCTGCCCGATGGCATAAACCAAGGGCAGCGTCTCCTGTTCCCGGGGCCCCTTGTTCCCCGCAGGGCGATTGCATGAATTCCTCCTTCGACTACGATCTTGAGTGCACCGACGTCTCCAAGTCGTTCGGGCGTCTGCGCGCCGTCGATGAGGTTTCCTTCAAGATCCCCAGCGGTTCCTTTTTCTCGATCCTGGGTCCCTCCGGCTGCGGCAAGACGACCTTGATGCGGATGATTGCCGGCTTCGAAGACCCCACCGCCGGCGATGTCAAGATCAAGGGGACCTCTGTCCTCAACACGCCGCCGAACAAGCGCAACGTGAAGATGGTCTTCCAGCATCTGGCGCTGTTCCCGATGATGAACGTTTACGAGAACATCGCCTATGGCCTGCGCTGCAACGGTGCCGGAAAGGCCGAGATCGGCCAGAAGGTCAAACGGGTGTTGGAGCGTATCGCCCTGCCGGATGTCGGGGAGCGCGAAATCCACCAGCTCTCCGGCGGCCAGAAACAGCGGATCGCCATCGCCCGCTGCATGGTTCTCGATCCCGACGTCCTGCTTCTCGACGAGCCACTCGGTGCCCTTGACCTGAAGCTGCGCGAAGCCATGAAGATCGAACTGAAATTGCTCCAGCACCAGTTCAACACCACCTTCGTCTACATCACCCACGATCAATCGGAGGCGCTGGTGATGTCCGATAACGTGGCCGTGATGAACCAGGGCAGGTTCGAGCAGATCGGTTCGCCCCAGCAGCTCTATCACAGCCCGGCCAGCGCTTTCGTCGCCGGCTTCGTCGGTGACGCCAACCGCTGGAACGGCCGGGTGCTGGAAGCCGCAAACGGCAGCATCAGGGTTGAGACCGCCGCCGGCCTCGGCCTGGGGTGCACCGCAGGCAGCGGGCAAATGCTTCAGAACGGCGACTCTGTCGAGGTCTTCGTGCGCCCGGAATTCATCCGTGCGGTCCGGCGCGAGGCGGCGCCCACTGCGGGGCAAAATCACCTCGAAGGCGTTGTCGACAGTCTGCTCTTCAACGGTGCCAACAGCCGGGTCCTGGTCCGTACCGGAACCGGCGAGCTGATCGAGGCCGACGTCACCCTGACCGGCGGCAGCGACGATGTGAAACCCGGCGAGACGGTGGTGCTGAGCTGGTCGGCGGATCAAACCCTCTGCTTTGCATCCCAAGCGGACCCGTCATGAAGCAGAGCGACATCAAGCGGCTCTCGCTCATTATGCTGTTCATGCCCTTTGTGCTCTGGATCACACTGCTGATCGTCCTGCCGCATATCGGCATGGGTGTTCTGGCCCTGCGGGAAAAGGTGGCGCCAAGGGTCTACGAGTTCGGTTTCGGCAACTTCATCGAGTTCCTGCATGAGCCGATTTACTGGAACACGCTCCTGCGCACCGGCTCCATGTCGCTGCTGGTGACCGCGCTTGCCCTGCTGGCAGGATTCCCCATCGCCTACTACATCGCCAAGGTCGCCGGCGGACGCACGCGCGGTGCCCTTTTCCTGCTTTGTCTCGTCCCGCTCTGGGTGAGCGATCTGATCCGTGCCTTCGGGTGGATCCTGCTGCTGCGCGAAACCGGTGTGGTCTCGTCCTTCCTGCAGGCCATCGGGGTTCTCGACGGACCGGTCGAGCTGCTCTACAACGACGTGACCGTCATCATCGGACTCGTCTACACGGTCATTCTCTTCATGATCGTGCCGCTGGTCTCGACCCTCGACGGCATGGACGACGCGATGATCGAAGCCGGCTACAACCTCGGGGGCAACGGCTGGACGGTGCTGCGCCGCATCATCATTCCCTATGCGATGCCCGGCATCGTATCCGGCTGCATCATCGTCTTCATGCTGACCGCCGGCAGCTATCTCACCCCCGTCCTGCTCGGCGGCAAGAATTCAAGCTGGTTCACCGAAACCATCTACGAGCAGTTCATCACGCGCTACAATTGGGAGTCCGGTGCCGCCTTCGGCTTCCTGCTGCTCGCCTTCACATCGTTCGTCGTCTGGCTCGGACTGCGGCTTTCCCGTCAGACCCTTGCCGGCACGATCGCGCGGAGCTGAGGGAGTGGCGACGATGGGAAACAGCAAAAACTGGGCCTTCCTGCTTGGCTACCGGGCCTACGTGCTGGCGTTCTTCATCTTTCTGGCCGCCCCCCTGGTTTCCGCCGGCACCTTCGCCTTCAACGACTCGCTCTTCCCGACGCTGCCCTGGCAGGGCTTTACCCTGGATTGGTTCTTCAACGACACCGAACCGAAGCTCGGGATGTTCCACGACCGGCGCCTGCTGCGGGGCCTCTATTATTCCTTCATCATCGCCACCGCGGTCGCGGCCCTCTCGGTCTTTGTCGGCACCTGCAACGCGTTTCTTTTCGTCCGCCGCGCGTTTCCGGCCAAGAACTTCTTCTACATCGTGATGATCGTTCCCCTGGTCATTCCAGGTGTCATTCTCGGCATCTCGATCCTCGTGCTTGCAAGCTCGGTCGCCAACGGGTTGGAGGATCGCTACGGCCTGGAACTGGAGTTTCTGCGCCCGGGCCTTCTGCTGGTGGTCCTGGGCCAATTCTCCTTCATCACCACGATCACCTCCCTTGTGATCATCGCCCGGCTGAAGAAGTTCGATGCGGCCATGGAGGAGGCTGCCCTCAACCTGGGCGCCAGCCGGGCGCGCGTGCTGATGACGATCACTTTGCCTTTCCTGCGCCCGGCCATGATTGCCGCCGGCATTGTGGCCTTTCTCGTTTCCTTCGAGAACTTCAACACGACCCTGTTCCTGGTCGGCTCCGAAGCGCCCCTGACGATCACCATGTTCGACCGCATGGCGAAGGTCGGCTCGACCCCGGTGCTGAATGCCGTATCCTTCTTTCTGATGGTCGGCTCGGGCCTGCTCGCCCTGCTCTCGATCCTGGTTCAGCGGGACAAGTCGGGCAGCTAGAGAGCGTTCTGTGTTTACCCTGACGATTTGATGTCGGAAAATCAAAGGCCGAGCGCGTCGCACCAACGATAGAAGGCCACCGGCGCTGCCAGGAACCAGGGCCTGCCACCGTAAAGCGGGCGGGTCTGGAACGGAATGTCGTCCAGCGCCGTATGCCCCTCTGCCAGGCCGAGGATTTTCTGCCCGATACGGGTCCCGAGATAGGCCGCCATCGAAACGCCGGAGCCGCAATACCCCATGGCGTAGTGGACGCCCTGGTGACGGCCGAGATGCGCGAGGGTATCGAAGGTGTAGGCGACGAGGCCCATCCAGGAATGGCTGACACGGGTGCCTGAGAGCTCCGGAAACAGCCGCACCAGTTCCCGCTGCAGCAAAGCACCGCTGCGCAGAGCATCCGTTTCGCCGCTGGTGACCCGTCCACCGAAGAGAATGCGGTCCCGATCCGGAGACGGGCGGTAGTAATAGACCACCCGTCGGGCGTCGCTGACGATGCGATCCGTCGGCATCACGCGGTCCATGGCTTCCCTCGTCAAGGGCTCGGTTGCGATCATGTAGCTGCCGATCGGCACGACGCGGCGGCGTTGCCAGGGCGACAGCTTGCCCGTATAGCCGTTGGTCGCAATGACCACCTCCCGGGCCCGCACGCTGCCGCGCGCAGTGACAAGGGTATGGCTGGTTCCGTCGTTTTCGATGCCCGTGACCGGGCAATGCGGCATGACCGACGCTCCGGCGCCGAGGACCCGTTCGAGCAGGCCCTGGTGAAAGCGGCCAGGGTCCAGGCAGGCGTGCTTCTCGAAGACGACGCCGCCGAAATAGGCATCGCTGCCGATTTCCCGCCACTGGTCGCTGCGGGGCACGGCATGTGCCGGCACCGCCAGCCGATTTGGCTGGCTGGCTATAGCCCGCGCAAGCCGCTCATAGTGCCGCGGAGAATGCGCTGCATGAAAGCGGCCCGGGACCTGGAAGTCGCAGTCGATTCCCTCCTCCGCGATGAAGTCGCCGATCCAGGCCAGGGCCTTCTGCCCTTCCCTGACGATCGCGAAAGCGGCCTCGCCGCCATGGCGACGGGCCAGGGTCTCGTAGTCGGGCTTTATAGCGGTGCTGATCTGCCCGCCGTTGCGCGTGCTGCAGCCCCAGCCGGCATCCTCGGCGTCGAACACGAGGGTCGATCGCCCGGCGCGGGCAACGGCCAGCGCCGCACCGAGGCCTGTATAGCCCGAGCCCACAACGGCCACATCGACGCTTGCAGGAAGCACCACCTCGGCCAGTTCCGGCCTTGGGCTTCGGTCCCACCAATAGGGGGTCAGCTTGCGGTCAGGGGTAAAGACGTCGGACTTCCCAAAGTAATGGGTGCATCGGCCCCAGGAATTCTGAGAAACTTGTTTTACCATAAACAGTTATCAGGTTCTGGAGAAGGATCCCATGCGAACACACTGTAACCGCGAACAACTCGAGTTTGAAGGCTTGGACAGGCGCAAAGTTGTTGCCGCTTTCGACTGTGGAGCGATCAACTGTGGAGCTACTCCGTGAGAAAATACATCTCGCACGTAGCCGCAGATCGCAAACCTGCGCGGAAGGTGGAGTCAAATTACCGCTTACGAAAAAGATTGCCTTGCGGCGGTATGGCCAAGAGGCTATATGATGTACACATCTTGTCACAAATTTTCACTATTTGGGCCAGCTTACCTAAATTTAACTTTACAAATTCCATTGTTGTATACAAATAAGCGCAATGCCAGGCAATTGATCAGATTTCGCTGTCGTTCCAGTCGCAGTGGTCGGTATCGATCTTGGGTAGGATCAAACGGCTTCGCGCGAAGCGGTGAGTGGCAAGGTGATGTCTTTCAGCCGATGTGTGGCTTGCATCGGGTTGGATAGCTGAGCGACCGTAGGAGCAACGCGATGAACTTCATGTCTCGGAACAATGCCGAGCTGCACCCGATCGAGATCGCCTCAATCGACGAAATCCGCGCCACTCAGTTGAAGCGTTTGAAATGGTCTATACGCCACGCTTTTGAAAATGTCCCGAAATGCAAGGAGCGCTTTGACGAAGCGGGTGTGCATCCGGACGATCTGCAACAGCTGTGCGACCTGTCGAAATTTCCTTTCACTTGCAAAAACGACCTGCGTGACAACTACCCGTTCGGCCTTTTTGCGGTGCCGCGGAGTGATTTGATTCGGCTACACGCATCATCGGGTACAACCGGCAAACCGACGGTGGTGGGTTACACGAAACGGGACATCGAAATCTGGGCGGATTTATGCGCACGGTCACTGCGGGCGGCAGGACTGCGAAAAGGGGACATGGTCCACAACGCCGCTGGCTATGGCTTGTTCACCGGCGGTCTTGGCATGCATTACGGCATTGAACGTCTGGGTGCGACCGTCGTCCCCATGGGTGGCGGGCGAACCGAACAACAGGTCGGCTTGATTACCGATTTCCAGCCTGACGGAATTATTGTCACGCCATCCTACATGCTTAATATCATTGAACAGTTCCACAAGGCGGGACTGGATCCACGGGAAAGCTCGCTCAAAGTGGGTCTTTTGGGTGCCGAACCCTGGACCGAGGCAATGCGCGTCGAGATTGAGTCCGTCTGCGATATGCATGCCGTCGATCTCTATGGCCTGTCCGAAATCATCGGTCCCGGCGTCGCTTGCGAATGCGTCGAAACCAAGGACGGTCCGGTGATCTGGGAAGACCACTTCCTTCCGGAAATCATTGACCCCGCCACCGGTGAGGTCTTGCCGGATGGTGAAACCGGCGAGCTTGTGTTGACCACTCTTACCAAAGAAGGGCTGCCAATGATCCGCTACCGAACGCGCGACCTGACCCGCCTGCTGCCCGGAACAGCGCGTTCGATGCGCCGCATGGCCAAGGTGACCGGCCGTAGCGACGACATGATGATCTTGCGCGGTGTCAATGTCTTCCCCAGCCAGATTGAAGAACAGGTCATGGCAACCCGCGGCCTTGCTTCCCATTATCAGATCGAACTTTACAAGGCCGGTCGGATGGACGCCATGCGGGTTCATGTCGAGGCCACACCCGAATCCACCGATGAAATGTCCAAGACAGCTGCAGCCTCGTTTCTGACCAAGCGGATCAAAGACATCGTTGGCGTTTCAACCGATGTTACAGTAGGCGATCCTGGCGATGTTGAGCGCTCCCAAGGCAAGGCGAATCGCGTCATCGACAATTGCAATAAGGAATAAGTCCCGGCTCGGACAATCGCCGAAGATCGCAATCGAAAATGGGAACAGATCCTGATTCGGAGGCAAGTGTATTTGCCGAACGAAGAGGACGACCTCGCTTCAACGACCTTTTTGGCCAGAGAATGCGGGATTTCAAAGGCTAGGCTGTGGTAACAACTGAACACATTTTTCGCGCGCTCGGTCGAATCTCTGCAGACTTTTGTGGCGCCTTGGGGCGTGGGCTTCGCTTCTTTCCGGCTTTTCGTGCCCACAAGTCCCTCATACGCAACCCTGAGAACATCGCACGTGTGATGCAGTTGGACCTTGCCGACTTGCACACGCTTGCCCGCAATGTATCGATGTCCATCAAGCTGCATTGTGCGTTGGACCGACCACTCGATCCTGAAGTACCGTGCCTGTTTGTCGTCAACCATCCGAAAGGCGCAGTGGATGCGCTGACCATGCTGCTTGTGGCCAACGTTCTTGGCACAAGCTCAAAGGTCATGCTCTGGGATGCTCTGATGAATTCGCAGGAACATCGTCCATCTCAGCTCATTCCAGTCCCAATGGGTGTCGGCGATATTGCGCGCAAGGCGTTGGCGTTCCGCCAGGCGAAAGCGCATCTACGATCGGGTGGTGATCTATTCGTCATGCCCGCTGGTGGTGTGCCGCGTCCGGCCTACGGGTCTGCGCGGGGTCAAGAAAGATCGTGGTCCCGTTCGGTCGGGTTGCTGGCTCGGTCAGCTCATTGCGCTGTCGTTCCAGTCCATGTCGCTGGGCGGTTGGGGCGCCTGCCTGACGCCATCCGCCGGTTCGGAGGCAAGGCCGAGCTCACCGGTATCGAGATACAATATTTGCGCGATATGTGGTATACGCACACCGCGATTGTGGGTCCTGCAATCTCCCATGTCGAGGTTGTCAATATGGGTGACGACCAAAGCATTGCGGATCGGTTGCGCCAGATCACCTGCACCCCACCGGAGAAAACGAACTCCGCAGCTGCTGTCGCAGATTTCGGCAAATCAACCTCTGATTTTATCGCCTCTGCCACGGCAATGCGACAAACCTACGCCCGTTTTCGCTCCAACCCGGCTCTGCCTCAACGAAAAGTCTCTTTGCCATGAATTCGAAACACACTGATCCAGTTGGATTATCGACAATCGCTCCTGCCTCTGTTGCGAGGCATACACGAAATTTCGAAATGCTGCAGGGCTTCGATAGTGCTTGGACGACAACTCGGTTCGACCAGTTTTTTCTCCATGATGTTTACGGTCTTGCGAAAACCTACGCAAGGCTGGCCGATGCGCTGGCAGCAAATGGTGCATTCTGGGCAGCTCGGCACAATCCGTGCGTAGCAGGTTCGTTCACGGCGACCACGCTTGATGAAATGCTGGATCTATACACCGTGCAGATCCTGGAAACAGCGCGCCGTCCGGTCGTGCTGGGCGGGTATTGTTATGGCACGGATCTGGCACACTGCCTTGCGGTGCGCTTGCAGGCTGCAGGTTTGCCGGTAGCCGGTGTTGTATTGATCGAAGGTTACAAAGGACTTGGTGATTCAGTTTTGACGGACTCCTTGTGGACAGCAATCCGCACCAGCAAACACAAGCCACAAGCCATTTTTGATGCCGCAGTCCTCAACTGCCTGTTTGCCGGTCGCGAGACAAGGCCGCAAAAGATAGGGGATATCACTGACGCAGACATGACCTTTTTGCACTCGCAGTCTTCGGTGCAGCATTATTCGCCTAACTTCCTGAAAATGTGCCGTACTGTTGAAGAGCTGAACCAGACGCTTCGCGCGGTGCAGACCCACGCCTCGTTTGGGCGTCATTTCACTTTCGACCGCTTCAAGGGGCGCGGGTTGCTCATTCGCGGCCCTGAATCTGACCTTATGGGCTTGGCAGCGGACAATGGCTACGGCGCAATTGTCGATGATTTGACGGTTGAGAACACAGCGATCGAACACCACGCTTTTCTTGGGAAGCATGCGGTCAAAGAGACAGCAAATCTGATTCAGAAATTTTATGACCGATTGTAGTCCTGCCGGTAAAGGCATGGTTTCTACGCCGGGATACGCCGTGGCGTTCTTTCAATTGATTCCGGTATGATTCCGGAAGAAAATCTCAACACTCGGTATCCAGAATCAAAAAGCCGCTAACTCATTGAGTTAGCGGCTTTTTATTTGGTTGCGGGGGCAGGATTTGAACCTGCGACCTTCAGGTTATGAGCCTGACGAGCTACCGGGCTGCTCCACCCCGCGTCAACTGTTTTGCGTGCCTTCGACTTGATGACAAGGATCGCTGCTGGGGCAGCGGTTTGTCGGTCTGATTGCTGAGCGTTGTTTTGAGAAGTTGTTTCTTGCGTTTAACGGACCTGGCGATGACCTACTCTCCCGCGTCTTGAGACGCAGTACCATTGGCGCTGGGGCATTTGACGGCCGTGTTCGGGATGGGAACGGGTTTGGGGACC
>JANQMU010000008.1 GCA_028279875.1 Rhizobiaceae bacterium | reverse complement strand
TTCAACACCGCATCGCGGCTGCGCCGCTGCACCACCCGCGTGCCGGCCTTGCGCCGCCGTTCGAGAAGGCCCGCATCGGCCAGTGCCTGCATGGCCCGGTTGACCGTCACACGGGTGCAGCCGAATTCCTCGGCGAGATCGGCTTCCGCCGGGACGAGAACGCCCGGCTGCCAGTCGCCGCCGGTGATCCGCTCAAGCAGGATATTGTGGATGTCCTTATAGGATCGCATGGCTCGATCTAGATCCTGTCCATAAGCCCTTTCAGGATTGTCCTGTAACGCTGTTCGATCGCATCGCGCGCCGTGTGGCGGCCATCCTTCACGCAGTGCCGCCCGGCTGACCAGACATCGCGGACCAGCCGGTCGTCAAAGGCGAAGATCCAGCCGTCGAGAAACTGTTCGGGTCGCAGGCCGCACAGGGCGACATGGTCGCCGTCCAGCACCACCATATCGGCCAGCCGGCCGGCCTCCAGCGCACCGCTGTTTCGCTGCAGCGCCCGGGCGCTGCCCTTGAGCGCCTTGCCGTAGAGCAGCGTCCCGGTGGACGCCGCATCGCTTGCCATCACATTGCGCGCCTCGTGTCGCAACCGCTGGCTGTATTCGAGCTGCCGCAACTCTTCCGACAGCGACACGCGAATATTGGAATCGGACCCGACGCCGAGACCGCCGCCAGCCTCCAGATAGGCCGGGCCGTTGAACACGCCGTCGCCGAGATTGGCTTCCGTGATGGGGCAGAGGCCGGCCGTGGCCCCCGACCGCGCCAGGGAACGGGTTTCGGCGTCGCTCATATGGGTTGTGTGGATCAGGCACCAATTCTCGTTGACGCCGGCATTGTCGAGCAGCCACTCCACCGGCCGCGCGCCAAGCCAGGCTTCAATGTCGCGCACTTCCCGTTGCTGCTCGGCTGCGTGGATATGAATCGGACCGTTGCCCGCCAGCGCGGCGATCTCGTCATACTGTTCCGGTGCGGTCGCCCGCAACGAGTGCGGCGCAAGGCCGATACTGAAATCCGCCGGCAGGCCTTTCATGGCGCCGCGTGCGGCGTCGTGCAGGCGCGCGAAACGCGGCAAGTCGCAGCCGAAGCGCAATTGCCCGCCCGCCAGATCCGCCCGGTCCGTCCCGCCATAGCTGTAGAGCACCGGCAGATGGGTGAGCCCGATCCCGGTCGCGACGGCGGCGGCAAAAATCCGTTCCGACAATTCGGCGATATTGTCATAGGCCCCGCCGCCGGGCCGGTGGTGGACGTAATGAAATTCAGCAACCGCGGCATAGCCCGATTCCAGCATTTCCAGGTAGACGAGCGCGGCGATCGCTTCGATCTCCTGCGGCTCGAGCACGTCCAGAAAACGATACATCAGCGTCCGCCAGGTCCAGAAATCGTCCCTGCTGGCGGAGCGGTGTTCGGTCATGCCGGCCATGGCGCGCTGGAAGGTGTGGCTGTGTAGATTGCCCGGCGCCGGCAGGAGTATGCCGTTGCCGAGATGGGTGTCTTCGGCTTGCCGCCCGACATCCCGCTCCACCGAAACGATGGTGCCGGCCGCGTCAAATCCGACCCGAACATTGTCGGCCCAGCCATCCGACAGCAGGGCTTTGTTGGCAAACAGGCTTGTCATGGCGGCCATCATCTCGTTGACATAATTTTATTATGCATATACATAATAATCGGTAATTGCAAAACCCGAAATCCGCGAAATCATGCCCGATACGACCCTTGTCAACGCCAATATCGCGACAATGAAACCGGCAGGCGAAGCCTATGGCCTGATCGAAAACGGCGCCGTCGCCATCACTGACGGCAAGATCGCCTGGGTCGGACCAGTCGCCGATCTTCCGGACGCCCATCGGTATGAAGCGACGGAGGATGTCGAAGGGCGTCTCATCACCCCGGCGCTTATCGACTGCCATACCCACATCGTTGCCGGCGGCAACCGGGCGCGGGAATTCGAGATGCGGCTCAACGGCGCGAGTTACGAGGAGATCGCCCGTGCCGGCGGCGGCATCGTCTCGACCGTCAAGGCCACACGGGCGGCCAGCGAAACCGATCTTTTGAATGCCGCTCTTCTGCGGGTCGACCAGCTTGTCGGCGAAGGCGTTGCCACCATCGAGATCAAGTCCGGATACGGGCTCGACACCGACACCGAGCTGAAAATGCTGCGTGTTGCGCGCAAGATCGCGGAGATGCGCGACATCCGCGTGCAAACCAGCTTCCTCGGCGCCCATGCCGTGCCGCCGGACTATGCCGATCGCGCCGACGCCTATATCGACGAGGTCTGCATCCCGGCTCTGGACGCCGCGCATAAACAAGGCCTTGCGGATGCGGTGGACGGGTTCTGCGAAGGCATCGCCTTCTCGCCGGATCAGATCGAACGGGTGTTCAAACGGGCAGCCGAACTCGGGATACCCGTCAAGCTGCATGCCGAACAGCTCTCCAATCTCGGCGGTGCAGCGCTGGCGGCGCGCTATGGTGCGCTCTCCGCCGATCATCTGGAATATATCGACGAGCCGGGTGTCGCCGCCATGGGCAAAGCCGGAACGATTGCCGTTCTGCTGCCCGGCGCGTTCTACACGCTGCGCGAAACGAAGATGCCGCCGATCGACCTTTTCCGCCAGTACGAGATCGGCATGGCGGTCGCCACCGACTGCAATCCGGGATCCTCGCCGGTCTCGTCGCTGCTGCTGTGTGTCAATATGGCCTGCACCCTCTTCCGCATGACGCCGGAAGAGGCATTGGCGGGCGTGACACGGGAAGCCGCAAAGGCCCTGGGGCTTCTCGATCTCGGCATGATCGGAGCGGGCATGGGCGCCGACATTGCTATCTGGGATGTCGAGCATCCCTCGGAACTTGCCTATCGTGTCGGGTTCAATCCGCTTCATCGGCGACTATTCAAAGGCGTGTCATGACGACGATCACGGTGCGGCCGGGCCAGGTGACGCTCGCGGAACTGGAATCGATCTACCGGGACGACGCGGCCGTGCGGGTGGATCGATCCTGCAAACCGGCCGTCGATGCCGCCGCCGAGCTGATTGCCGCCGCCTCAAGGGGCGAGGCCGCTCTCTACGGCGTCAATACCGGCTTCGGCAAGCTGGCGAGCATCAAGATCGAACCGGACGATACGGCCAACTTGCAGCGCAATCTCATCCTGTCGCACAGTTGCGGCGTCGGACCGGCGGTTCCCGCCCGCATCGTGCGCTACATGATGATGCTGAAACTCCTGTCGCTGTGTCGCGGCGCGTCGGGTGTCCGCTGGTCGCTGATCGAATTGCTGGAGGAGATGCTGGCGCGCAATGTCACGCCAGTCGTGCCGTCGCAAGGATCCGTCGGCGCGTCGGGCGATCTGGCGCCGCTCGCCCATATGACGGCAGTGATCATTGGCGAGGGCCTTGCCGACTATCAGGGCCGGCAGATGCTGGGCCGCGCGGCGCTGGAGGCGGCCGGGCTGCAGCCGATCGCGCTTGGCCCCAAAGAGGGCCTTGCCTTCATCAACGGCACCCAATTCTCGACCGCCTATGCGCTGGCCGGCCTGTTCGAGACCTGGCGTTGCGCGCAGTCGGCGCTGGTGACGAGTGCGCTCACCAAGGACGCCATCATGGGATCGACGGCGCCGACGCGGCCGGAAATCCACGCGCTTCGCGGCCATCGCGGGCAGATCGAGGCGGCGGCTTCCATCCGGGCGATGATGGATGGATCGCAGATCCGCGAAAGCCATCGGGAAGACGATGAGCGGGTGCAGGACCCCTATTGCATCCGCTGCCAGGCGCAGGTGACCGGCGCCTGCCTGGATCTTCTGCGCCAGGCCGCGGGCACGCTCGAAATCGAAGCCAATGCGGTGACCGACAATCCGCTGGTGATCGTCGAAACCGGCGACGTGATTTCCGGCGGCAATTTCCATGCCGAACCTGTCGCCTTCGCCGCTGACCAGATCGCCCTGGCGATCGCCGAGATCGGCGCCATTGCCCAGCGCCGTGTGGCGCTGATGGTGGACCCGGCCCTCAATTACGACCTGCCAACCTTTCTGACGCCGGAGCCCGGTCTCAATTCCGGCTATATGATCGCCGAGGTCACCACTGCCGCGCTGATGAGTGAAAACAAGCATCTGGCCAATCCCTGCAGTACGGATTCCACACCGACCAGTGCCAACCAGGAAGACCATGTCTCGATGGCTGCCCATGGCGCAAGGCGGCTGGAGCGCATGGTCGGCAATCTGTCCAACATTCTTGCTGTCGAATTGCTGTGCGGTGCGCAGGGCATCGAGTTTCGCGCACCGCTACGCACCAGCGCCACGCTGCAGCGGATCATCGACCGGCTGCGGGAAGACGTACCGCCGCTCAAGGAAGACCGCTATCTTGCCGATGATCTGGCTGCCGCCGGCGCACTGGTCCGCTCCGGAGCGCTGGTCGAAACCGGCGGCGTCGCCGACCATGTGCGCCTCGGAGAAACGGCATGAACCCGGTCGAGGTCAAACGGGGCGACGGCCCGGTCGTTCTCGGCCTGCCGCATACCGGGCTCGCCGTCCCAGAGGCTATCCTCGCCGATCTCAACGAGACCGGCCGGGCGCTCGCCGACACGGACTGGAACATCCATGCCCTATATGATGGCCTCTTGCCGCAGGCGACCAGCGTGCGAGCGGTGTTCCACCGTTACGTCATCGATGCCAATCGCGACCCGACGGGCGCCAGCCTCTATCCCGGCCAGAACACCACCGGCCTGTGCCCGGTCATCGATTTCGACAACCGCCCGATCTACCGGCCGGGCCGAGAACCGGATGAAGACGAGATCGGACGACGGCGGGACGCATTTCATGCGCCCTACCATGCGGCGCTGAAGGCCGAGCTTGATCGCGTTCGGGCCCGCCATGGCATTGCCGTGCTCTATGACTGCCATTCCATTCGCTCGAAAATCCCCTTCCTGTTCGACGGGATCCTCCCGGACTTCAATATCGGCACCAATGATGGTACGACCTGCGCTCCAAAACTCCAGGAGATCGTGGCCGATCTGTGTGCAAAGGCCGAGGGCTTTACCAGCGTCGTCAATGGCCGTTTCAAGGGCGGCTGGACAACGCGACATTACGGCCGGCCAGAAGACGGAATCCACGCCATCCAGATGGAACTCACGCAGTCGTCCCACCTTGCGGCCGAAGCCGCGCCCTTCGATCTCGATCCGCAAAAGACCGAGACGCTGCGCCGGCATTTGCGCGCCATCCTCAAGGCCATTGAATCCTGGGCCTACGCCCAAGCAAAAGGCGGCGACTGACATGCGGTGGCTCCTGCTCGCCTTGCTGTTCACCGTGCCCGCCGAGGCCGCCGAGCGACGGCTCGGCGGCGCCGAGATCACTGCTCTCCTGCCGGAGATCGTCGCCATCGGCGAAACGACACGGCAGACATTCGAACGCGGCGGCAGAACGGATTTTGATGATGGCCGCCGCCCATCCGTCGGTCGCTGGCGGGTTCAGGACGACAGCTATTGCTCGCAATGGCCGCCCGGCGACGGCTGGCGCTGCTATCATGTCTTTGTCGACGACAAAGGCGGTGACCAGCCCGATCTCATCATCTGGGTCGATGCCGATCTGGATGAGCGAACCATCAACAGGATCCTGCCGAAGGGACAATGACAATGACCGATCCGCGCCACAACAAACGCGACATCTACCCACCGACCGGCCCGGAACTCAATGCCAAATCCTGGCTGACGGAAGCGCCGATGCGCATGCTGATGAACAATCTGCATCCCGATGTCGCGGAAAATCCGCATGAGCTGACGGTCTATGGCGGCATCGGCCGCGCGGCGCGCGACTGGAACAGTTTCGACCGGATCGTCGCCAGCCTCAAGACGCTCGAGGACAACGAGACGCTGCTGGTTCAGTCGGGAAAACCGGTGGGCATCTTCAAGACCCACGCGGATGCGCCGCGGGTGCTGATCGCCAATTCCAATCTGGTACCGCACTGGGCCGACTGGGATCACTTCAACGAGCTCGATAAGAAGGGGCTGATGATGTACGGCCAGATGACGGCCGGATCGTGGATCTATATCGGCAGCCAGGGCATCGTCCAGGGCACCTACGAGACCTTTGCCGAAGCGGGCCGGCAGCATTATGACGGCAATCTGACCGGGAGGTGGATCCTGACCGGCGGCCTCGGCGGTATGGGCGGCGCCCAGCCGCTCGCCGCGACCATGGCCGGCGCCTGCTGTCTGGCGGTCGAATGCAATCCCGACAGTATCGCGTTTCGCCTGCGCACGGGCTATCTCGACGAAAGCACCGACACGCTCGACGAAGCGCTGGCGATGATCGACGCCTGGACGAAGGCGGGCGAAGCCAAATCGGTCGGCCTCCTGGGCAATGCGGCCGATGTCTTTCCCGAACTGGTACGGCGCGGCGTCAAGCCAGATATCGTCACCGACCAGACCTCGGCGCATGATCCGATCAACGGCTATCTGCCGCAGGGCTGGTCGATGGCGACATGGCTGGAGAAGCGCGAAAGCGATCCCAAGGCCGTCGAAAAAGCGGCTCGCGCCTCGATGAAGGTGCATGTGGCGGCGATGGTCGAGTTCTGGAACAGGGGCATTCCGACTCTCGACTACGGCAACAATATCCGCCAGGTGGCGCTGGACGAAGGGCTCGAGGACGCTTTTGCGTTTCCGGGTTTCGTGCCGGCCTATATCAGGCCGCTTTTCTGCCGCGGCGTCGGACCCTTCCGCTGGGCGGCGCTGTCGGGCGACCCGGAGGACATCTACAAGACGGACGCGAAGGTCAAGGAGATCATTCCCGACGATCCGCATCTTCACAACTGGCTCGACATGGCCCGCGAGCGCATCGCGTTCCAGGGCCTGCCGGCCCGCATCTGCTGGGTGGGGCTCGGTCAGCGTGACCGGCTGGGCCTCGCCTTCAATGAGATGGTGCGGACCGGCGAACTGTCGGCGCCCGTGGTCATCGGCCGTGACCATCTGGATTCAGGCTCGGTCGCCTCGCCGAACCGCGAAACCGAAGCGATGAAGGACGGCTCCGATGCGGTCTCCGACTGGCCACTGCTCAATGCGCTGCTCAATTGCGCCTCGGGCGCCACCTGGGTCAGCCTGCACCATGGCGGCGGCGTCGGCATGGGTTTTTCGCAGCATGCCGGCATGGTGATCTGCTGCGACGGAACGGAAGCAGCCGACCGGCGCATTGCGCGGGTGTTGTGGAACGACCCGGCAAGCGGCGTCATGCGCCATGCCGATGCCGGCTATGACATCGCGCTCGACTGCGCCCGGGAAAACGGCCTGCGGCTACCGGCGATCCTCGGCAATTGAGCGGCTGAAAACCATGGCAGATCGGCCGCGGATCAACCGACCGATCATCCGCCATTTTCAAGAAAATCTTGCCGTGCCTGCTGCATTTTGCTGATTCGGTTGAAAGTCTTTTGTCCGGCGCCTTGGTTCTTTTTGCACAATCCGCGCTAGGATAGGCTGGAAGAATTATAAATCCAGCAGGGGTCGGAACCATGGGAAAGGCGACGCGCGGCGAGATTCGCTTCATCCTCAATAGCACCGTCGTGCATCTCGAAAATGTCACGCCGACCCTCACCCTGCTCGACTATCTGCGCCTTGAAAGGCAACTCACCGGCACCAAGGAAGGCTGCGCCGAGGGCGATTGCGGCGCTTGTACGGTCCTCGTCGGCCGGCTGGGCACCAGGGGGCTCGTCTATGAGAGCGTCAATGCCTGTATCCGCTTTGTCGGCTCGCTGGATGCCTGCCACGTGGTCACCATCGAACATCTGAGCGACCTCAATGGCCGCCTTCACCCGGTGCAGCAGGCGATGGTCGATCATCACGGATCGCAATGCGGTTTCTGCACGCCGGGCATCGTCATGTCGCTCTACGGCCTGTGGCTGGAAACGCCAAAGCCCGATGCGCCGCTGATCGAAAAGACGTTGCAGGGCAATCTGTGCCGCTGCACCGGCTATGAAGCCATCCTCAACGCCGCCAAGGCCATGGGCGATACCGACAGCAGCGGCGACAAGCTGACCGTCACGCATGACGCCATCAGCGCCAAACTCGCCGAAATGCGCGACGGATGCCGGGTCGAGATCGACTCGGAGGGTGGCAAGGTGATCGTGCCGGGCTCCATCGACGATCTGGCCGAGGTTCTTGAGGCCTATCCGGACAGCACTATTGTCGCCGGATCTACCGATGTCGGGCTTTGGGTCACCAAACACATGAAAGACATCGCTCCGGCGGTTTTCATCAACAATCTGGTGGAATTGCAGACGATCGAGGACGATGCGCAGGGCCTCACCTTCGGCGCCGGTGTCACCTATACGGAGGCGTTTTCCACAATGGCGCGACGCTACCCCACCATGGGCGCATTCTGGGACCGGATCGGCGGCGAACAGGTGCGCAATATGGGCACGGTCGGCGGCAATATCGCCAATGGATCACCGATCGGCGATACACCGCCGCCGCTGATCGCGCTCGGCGCAAGCGTCACATTGCGCAAGGGCGCCGCCAGCCGGACGATCCCGCTGGAGGATTTCTTCATCGATTACGGCAAGCAGGATCGGCAACCGGGCGAATTTGTTACCTCGGTTCACGTTCCGGATCTGCCGGAGGGCGACCGGTTCGCGGTCTACAAGATCTCCAAACGCCGCGATGAGGACATCTCGGCCGTGTGCGGCGCGTTCCGGCTGGCGCTCGATGAGGCCGGGCGGGTCGCCTCGGTGCGCATCGCCTTCGGCGGCATGGCGGCAACGCCGAAACGAGCCCTGGCCGTAGAGGCGGTCCTTACGGGCAAAGCCTGGAACGAGGCGACCATCGAAGCCGCTATGACGGCATTCGAGGACGATTACACACCGCTCACCGACTGGCGGGCTTCCGCCGATTACCGGATGCTGGCGACCAAAAACCTTCTGAAGCGGTTTTTCCTCGAAACCCGGGGAGACGCGGTGCAGGTCAGCCGCTACGAAAGCGCGCTGGCGGAGGCCTGAATCATGACCATCCAGCCCAGAGATTCAAAAGCGATATCCGGCGGGGTCCACACGCCCCGGCCGCATGATTCAGCCCATAAACATGTCACCGGCTCAGCCGAATATATCGACGATATCAATGAGCCCGTCGGGACCCTGCACGCCTATCTCGGGCTGTCGCAGCGTGCCAACGCGACGATCACCGACATGGATCTGGAGGCGGTGCGCAATGCGCCGGGCGTGGTCGGCGTGATGACCGCCGCCGATATTCCCGGCGAAAACGATATCAGCCCGACGGCGCGGCATGACGAGCCGGTCCTGACCGACGGACACAGCGCTTTCTACGGCCAGCCGATTTTCGCGGTCATCGCGAAAACACGGGAAGCCGCCCGCCGAGCGACGGCGCTGGCAAGGGTCGAATATCAGGACCATGTTCACCAGACGGATGTGGTCGGAGCCGTGGAGGCCGGCTATCCGCACGTCACCGATCCGCTGACCCTGCGCAATGGCGACGTCGACACGGCCCTGAAATCGGCCACCAACCGGCTGTCGGGCGAAATGCGGATCGGCGGCCAGGATCATTTTTATCTGGAAGGCCACATCGCCATGGCCATTCCGGGCGAGGACGATGAGGTCACGGTCTATTCCTCCACCCAGCATCCGAGCGAAGTCCAGCACATGGTGGCGCATGCGCTGGGGACGGTCTCCAATGCGGTGACCGTCTTCACGCGGCGCATGGGCGGCGGTTTCGGCGGCAAGGAGACCCAGGGCAACCAGTTCGCCGCCATCGCCGCCATTGCGGCGAAACGCTTCAACCGCGCCGTCAAGATCCGCCCGGACCGCGATGACGATATGATCGCCACCGGGAAGCGGCACGATTTCCATGTCACCTATGATGTCGCCTATGATGATAACGGACGCATCGAAGCGGTCGATGCGGTGTTTGCGGCCCGCTGCGGTTTTTCCTCCGACCTGTCCGGGCCGGTCACCGACCGGGCGCTGTTCCACGCCGACAATTGCTACTATTTCCCGCATGTGCGGCTGGCGTCGCGGCCGATGAAAACCGATACGGTCTCCAACACCGCCTTTCGCGGTTTCGGCGGCCCCCAGGGCATGCTCGGCGGCGAGCGGATCATCGAGGAAATCGCCTATGCGCTGGGCAAGGACCCGCTGGATGTCCGCAAGGCCAATTTCTACGGGCTCGAGGACCGCAACGTCACGCCCTACCACCAGACGGTGGAGGACAATATCATCGCCCGTATCGTCGACGAGCTGGAAACGTCGTGCGACTATCAAAGCCGCCGCAAGGCCATCCTCGACTACAATACGACGGGCGCTGTGCTGCGCAGGGGCATCGCGCTGACGCCGGTTAAATTCGGCATCTCCTTTACCGCCACCTGGTACAATCAGGCCGGCGCGCTGGTGCATGTCTATCAGGACGGGTCGATCCATCTCAACCATGGCGGCACCGAGATGGGACAGGGCCTCAACACCAAGGTGGCCCAGGTCCTGGCGGAGGAATTCCAGGTGGACCTGGAGACCATCCGCATCACCGCGACGACCACCGGCAAAGTGCCCAACACCTCGGCAACGGCAGCGTCATCGGGCTCGGACCTCAACGGCATGGCCGCCGCCAATGCGGCCGAGCAGATCAAGACCCGGCTTGTCGCCTTTGCCAGCGAGCATTACGGCGTGCCGGAGGAACAGGTGAGCTTCGTGCCCAACCATGTGCAGGTCGGCAATCAACTCATCGCCTTCCCGGATTTCATCAAACAGGCCTATTTCGCCCGCGTGCAGCTTTCGGCCGCAGGCTTCTACAAGACGCCGAAGATCCATTGGGACCGCGAAAAAGGTCAGGGCCGGCCGTTTTTCTACTTCGCCTATGGCGCGGCGGTCTCCGAGGTCACCATCGATACGCTGACCGGCGAATATCATGTCGACCGCGTCGACATCCTGCATGATGTCGGCAAGTCGCTGAATCCGGCCCTCGATCTCGGCCAGGTCCAGGGCGCCTTCGTCCAGGGCATGGGCTGGCTGACAACCGAGGAACTGTGGTGGGACGACAATGGCCGGCTGCGCACCCATGCGCCCTCGACGTACAAGATCCCCGTTGCTTCCGACAAGCCGAAGGTCTTCAATGTGGAGCTTGCCGCGTGGTCGACCAACAGGGAACGCACCATCAGGCGGTCCAAGGCCGTCGGAGAGCCGCCCTTCATGCTGGCCAATTCGGTGCTGGAGGCGCTGTCCATGGCGGTGGCGAGCGTCGCCGACTACCGGCACTGCCCACGGCTCGATGCGCCGGCAACGCCGGAGCGGATCCTGATGGCGGTCGAGCGTTTGAGAAAGGTCTGAACCCGGGATGGCACCGCGCGCCGCACAACTCACGCGCTTCCTCGAAAAGGCGAATGCGGCGATCAAGATCGAGGTTGCCGAGGCGCGCGGTTCGACGCCGCGGGAAGCGGGAACGTGGATGCTGGTGTCGGACACCACGCTATTTGGAACCATTGGCGGCGGCCAGCTTGAGATGATGGCGATCAACGAGGCGCGGTCGCTCATCGCAGACAACAGGGACAGCGGGTCCGTGGCTATCCCCCTCGGACCGGAAATCGGCCAGTGCTGTGGCGGCAATGTGACGCTCAGCCTGACCCGCATCGACGAAGCGTCCGCAGCGGCACTGATTGCAGAACGCCGCAAACGCGATGCGGCGCTGCCCGAGGTCTATGTTTTCGGCGCCGGACATGTCGGCAAGGCGCTGGCGCTGGCGCTGAGCCCCCTGCCCCTCCACACCGTGCTTGTCGAAACCCGCCGGGACGAACTCGATGCGGCGACGGCCGATGTCGACAAGCGGCTGGTCGCCATGCCGGAATCCCTCATCGGCGCTGCCCGTGCCGGCTCAGCCTTCGTTGTCCTGACTCATGACCACGCGCTGGATTTCCTGATCGTGCAGACCGCCCTCGCCCGCCCGGACGCGGCCTATGTCGGCATGATCGGGTCGAAAACCAAACGCGCCAGTCTCGCCAGTTGGTACGTCAGGGAGGCCGGCGGAAAACGCGAGGATCTCGACCGTCTCGTCTGCCCGATCGGTGGCAGCGCCGTCCGGGACAAGCGGCCTGAGGTCATTGCCGCCCTGGCGGCGGCCGAGATCATGACAGCCGTGGCGATTTCACAGAACGGGTCAGACTGAACCGAGCAGCACCGGTATCATCGAACCGACCAGCAAGACCGCCATCACAATATTGAAAACCGCCATTCTGCGCCCGTGCCGCAGAATGGTGCGGAGCAGATTTCCGGAGATCGCCCAGATGCTGATCGACGGCAGATTGACAAGGGCGAAAAGCGCGATCATCGCGATCAGGCTGGTGATGTATCGATCAGGATCGGTGTAGGAAACGGTGACGATCAGCGCAACGGCCCATGCCTTCGGATTGAGCAGTTGAAACAAAGCCGCTTGGACGAAAGATATCGGCGCGGCCATCGTCTCCCCATCCGCAGCGCCCAGCGACCGGCTGCGGGCGATCTTCAGCGCCAGCCACAGAACATAGGCGGCACAGGCGAGTTTCAGGACCGTGTAGATGACCGGCCAGGCACGAAACAGTCCGCCCAGCCCGATGCCGACGCAGAACACCATTGTGAGAAAGCCGAGACTGATGCCGAACACGAGCGGCAGCGAGCGGGCGAAGCCGAAATTGGCGCCGGAGGCCAAAAGCAGGAAATTTGCCGGGCCCGGTGAGATCGACATGACGAAGGCGAAGCCGATGAGCGCCAGGGCGGTTTCGAGGGGCATGAAACAGGTCTTTCAATGTGTTTCGTCTCTTCGATTGTTGACATGACATGAACGTGCTGACACTCTTCCATCATCCAGAAAATATATCAGATCGTCTCGCTATCTCGTGTAAATGGACAATAATGACATCATTTCCGATGTATTTTCGACTCTGCGGATCAGCGGTGACCTCTATTTCCGGGCGGTGTTGCGTGGCGGATTTTCCGTGGAAATCCCTTCGGAGCACCGGCGCATCCGGTTTCATCTTGTCCGGCAGGGCCGATGCCGGATCACCGTGCCGGGTGCCTCGACTTCGTCATTGCAGGAGGGTGATCTTGCCGTCATTCCGAACGGTGCCGCGCAGGTTCTGGCGGTCGGACAGCAGTCGGAGACCAAATCGCTCGCGGACCTCCTTGCAGAAGGCGATTTCGCCAATGGGGTGCTGCGCTACGGAGACGGCGACAGCCAAACCCGGTTGCTGTGCGGGTTCTGTCATTTCGACGAGGCCGTCGATCACCCGGTACTGGCGAACCTGCCGCCGCTGATGATCCTTCGGCCGGCGGAGCTGGGAAGCGATCCCTGGATGGCCGCGTCCATGCGGCTGCTTGGCTTGGAGGCCGACCTGAAGGCACAGGGGACCAACGGCATCCTGGCCCGTCTGCTGGAGATATTGTTCATCCAGACCGTCCGTCACATGACGTCCGCTGCGGGCGACCGGACGAACGGATTCATGGCCGCCCTGTCCGATGTCCATCTGGCGCGTGCCCTACAGGCGATCCACACACGGCTGAACGCGCCCTGGACGGTTGCGGAACTCGCCAGGCTGGCCGGTATGTCGCGCGCCCGCTTTGCCCAGCGTTTCACATCCGCGGTGGGCATGCCGCCGATCGATTATCTGACGCGCTGGCGGTTGATGAGAGCGCGCTGGCTGCTTGGCGCAACGAATCTCGATATGGGCGAAATCGCCAGCCGTTGCGGCTACGCTTCCGTTCCGTCCTTTTCGCGGCGCTTCAAACGGGCATTCGGGGTCGGTCCCGGTTCCCATCGCCGTTCAAGGTCCACAAATCTTTGAATACTGGTCTCCGTAAGAATTTGAAAAATATAGGATTTCCGACAAATACTGGCAATGTCGCCGAGGTCACACTAAATTTTCAATCAGCGGACCCGGAACACGGGCGCATGCGGCGAACAACCGGTTTATTGTGCCGATTGACCTGCCTCAATGCGTAAGGACCGTGTTCCATCGACAATCATCTTTTCACCATGGAGGAGACCATGAAAGCAACGAGCATCGTAGAACATGCGCGCCAATTGCTGGAGGCGCATGGTGACAAGGCCGAAGCCGAGGCAGCACAAAGAGCCGGCGCCAAACAGGCCGAGGGCAAGGCCGAGGAAGCGGAAACCTGGCGCAAAATCCGCGCAGCGATTCACGAAATGCGGCCACCGCATGTGAGTTAGAGCGCCACAGATCCCGGCATCATGCCACCAGAGCGGGTTTGCCGGACGATCGCATATTAGATGCCGCATGCAGGCGTGATCTGATGCTGAATTGTTGCCTCATTCACAGGCAAAACGCCCGCAAGCAACGGTACAGGCTTGTCTCGTCTACCCGCACCCCTTATGAAAGGATTGGGGTCGTGTTTCCATGATGGGAGGGGATATGCCGGGCAATACACGCTATTTGAGACTGCTGACCGCAGCCATACTGGCGGCGCCGCATCCGATTGTCGCCTATGCGGATGACTATGGCTCGGGGCCTGCGGTCTCCGGTTTCAACACAAAGTTCAGCGCCGAGGGCGGCGCGTTTGACGGTAAGGGTAGCGGGTTATTGCAGGGCAGCCTGACGATGCCCCTGGGGCACGCCTACGGCCTTCAGTTTGATGCTGCGCTTGGAACCATCGATAGCAAAGCCATGGGCGGGGGTGCGGCGCATCTCTTCACCCGGGATCCTTCAAGTTATCTGTTCGGTTTCTACGGCAGCTTCCACACCTGGGACTCGATCGATATTTCGCGTTTTGCGGTTGAAGGGGAACTCTACAGGGGCCGCTTCACGTTGAGTGGAATTGCCGGATGGGAAAGCGTCAACGTTCCGAGCACGAAGGGCGGGCTGGCCGTTCTCAATAGCGACGACGATCATGTTTTTACCGAACTCAATCTGTCCTACTATCCGCGGGACAATATGCGCCTGACAGCCGGCTATCGCTACGTGGATGAAAAGAGCTTCGGAGCGGCGGAGTTCGAATATCTGTCGCAATGGCGCGGCACGCCGATGTCGGTCTTCGCAAACGGAAACGTCGGTGAATCCGGCGATACGCGGATAACCGCCGGCATCCGCTTCTATTTGGGCGCGGAACAAAACAAATCGCTGATCCGCCGCCACCGCGAGGACGATCCAGCGACCTACATTCCGGTATTCCCGAGCCTCGCAACCGCCGCCACAGCGGCCAATCTGTGTCCGGCCAGCGGCACTTTCACGCTCTCCGAGCATTCGGGCTGCACATGCCCCGAGGGCACGACGAGGGCAGGAAGTGATCCGTTTACAAGTGGCAAAAACGGAAACTGCAACATTGACATCGACGTTTGATTCGGACATCAACACTGGCGTAAAAAACACTTGGATTTTTCCGCTGACATGCGGGAATAAAATCTCAGGTTAAAGGCGCCCTGCACCCAGAGGCCAAAATCACGACGGTGAAGCCAGTATGTCTGCAATGTCGGCGAGGCATTCGATCTCGACCGTTTCAGAGGCATCCAGTTCACGCCCCAATTCAATCTCGATCGCCAGCATGATCCGCAAATGCCCCAGGCTGTCCCAAGCCTCGAATGCTCCAATTCGGGCATCATCGGGGACGCTGGCTGGCGGTAAATCGAGCACCTGTGCCATGAGGTCCCGCGCAGCCGACATGTTTCCATCAGCCCGGACCATGGCTCAGCCAGATCCCCGTAATCTGATCCAGTCCTCCCGCTGCATGGCGAACTGGTACTGGTCGAGGCGTGTTCCATCCCGGGCCGAGGTCAAATGGCCCCTGAATGTTCCCTCGAGGGTCCAGCCCTGTGCCTTGTAATTGAAAACAGCAGGAAAATTGCGGCTGATCGGTGTGCCGAAGACCTTTTCGACGCGTCCCGAGGCGAAAAAGTGGTCCAGCAGGGCCGCGCGCGTTTCAAGAACTACTTTCCGGCCCCACCAATCCTTGTCCCCGATGACCACATTCATCGCCAGGTGACGGTGTCGCTCGTTCAAATCGAGAATGTAGAATCCAATTTGAAGCCCGCCCTTTTTCAAGAAAATTCCGATCAGACAACGGTGCTCATTGTCGAACCGGTCAATATAGTCGGCAAGTCCCTGCCGCGTGAATTGAGTAACCGAAGCGTTGAGGGGGTGCATCACCTCGGGGTCTGCCGCCCACCCGATCCAGCGATCGGAAGCATCCGAAGCGACACAGGTTCTGAGTAAAAACCGGTCGGTCGTCAGCTTCAGCATGTTGTTGTCATCGGGCGGTGTCATGACGGTGCCGGGATGCCGGATGTTCTTCAACGCAGTATTTGCGGACCTTATCACGATCGGTCTTGCCGCGTGACGTTACCGGAATTTTTTCGACGAAAAACCAGCGTTCGGGAACGAGTTCACGCCGCGCGCGGTCAAGACACCAGCGTCTGAGGCTCGCCTGCGTTTCCATTGATGCCGGCGCCAACTTGACGGCAACGGCAACGATTTCACCACTCACAGCGTCCGGCAGGCCAAAAGCACAGGCCTCCTCGACAGCCGCGTTCGAGCCGAGCAATGCATCGACCTCTGCCGGCTGAACCTTGAAACCGGCGCGGTTGATCTCGTCTTTCAGACGCCCGGCCAGGACGATGGCGCCATTTTCCATAATGCGACCGGTATCACCGGTGCGAAACCAGTCACCGTGACATGCGCGCTTCGTCAACTCGGGGGCGCGCAGATAGCCGGTCATCCAAGATGGTGACCGCAGAAGGATTTCTCCATGGCCCGCAGACGATATCGTGCCGTCGGGAGCCAGGACGGCGGCCGTCCCGCCCCATGGTTTCCCAACCAGCCCGTCGCACAGGTCTGGGGCGAGGCAGGAGGCGCCGCTTATCCAGTTGGCGGTTTCCGTCATGCCGTAGCAGTTGAAAACCGTTGCACCGCTCCATTGCGCGATGTCACGCCATAACGCCAACGTCAAAGGGGCCGAACCGACATGGACACGAAGAAGGCTGCCTGCCTGCGGCGCATCCCCAAACTTCATCGCCAGGCGCCAAAGCGCCGGAACCGATGTGAGAAATGTGATGCCAAAGGTCTCCAGCAGGTTCCCGAGATCCTTATGCAAAGCAGTTTCCGGTGCCGGAATGACCAATTCGCCGCCAGAGAAAAGCGGCGTCAGGGCGTTTCCGATCAGCCCATGACCGAAATGGGTCGGCAGGGTGAGCAGCGTCCGCGCCAGGGACTTTTTGCCAATTTCCGAGATGTTCAGTCCGATGCGCGTCGCGATGGCGTCAAAACCAAGCACGACACCCTTAGGGTCCGAGGTCGTCCCCGAGGTGAACAAAATGAGAGCCGGATTGCCGCTGCCTGCAATCTCCGGCGCAATGTCTTCTTCCGTCGCGGACAGCACATCCCACAGGCAGACGGCTTTCACGTCTTCGTCGATGTGCATTGAGTTCTCACCGCACAGGACCGCTTCAGGATCAAGAAACGCAATGACGGTCTTGAGTTCCCGCTCGGTCAAAGCGGGGTCGAGGCACGCCGCCGTCGCCCCGGTCGCCCAGACGGCCAGGAGGTCGATAAAAAACTGCGCGGAATTTCCATGAACCAGGGCAACTGTCGACTGATGCCCGATCCCCATCTGTGCCAATACGGACGCACGCGCAATGATGGCGCCAGCAAGCTGAGCGCTGCTCCAGTCCCCGGATCCAATTTCGCGGATCGATCCCAAATTGGCGAATGAGAGTGTCATTGAGAGGCATAAATACCCTGAGTCGCGCCCACTCCGCTCTGCATGAGCGGAACATGGCAATCACCGACAGTTCGGCCATAATCGTATTGATTGATTTCGTGGTTTCGCGCCGCGGTCAAGAGGGCCCCTTCAATCCAAAGCGGAAACCAAAAGATCCTAAAGCGGTGCCCGGTCCGTCTGGCCCGACACGGTTCCGGAAAGGACCAGACGCGACAGGATGAAGGCTGCCACGGCGCACAGCGCGATCGCGGCAAGCATCGGCAGGGCCGTGCCGTCGAAGAACCGGCTGGCGATCATGATCGCAACGCCGCCGGTGAGCATCTGCAGGGTCCCGCCGAGCGATGATGCCAGCCCGGCAATCTCGCCATGGGGGTCGAGCGCCATCACCATGGTGGTGGGAATGACCAGACCGAGGCCGGCATTGGCGCCGAACAGGAAACAGATGATCACGGGCAGGCTGGCATAGCCAGCAATTTCAATGGCCAGCACGGCGACCGCGAAGAACAGAAATGCCGAGACCCCGCCAGCGACCACGCGGCGGCTTCCGAACCGCTCCCCAAGACCCGCGGCAAATTGCGAGGCGGCGAAGAAGCCGATCGCATTGACCGCCAGCGCGAGACTGTATTGGGTCGTGGTCAAACCGAATTGCCCTGTGTACACAAATGAAGAGCTGGCGATGAACACGAAGAAACTCGCCATGCCGCAGCCACCGATAAAGGTCAGTCCCATGAACATGGGGTCCCCCAGCAGGACGCCGGCGCCGCGCAGCATGTTCCTGGTGTTCACCGGCACGCGGTGTTCGCGTTTCAGCGTTTCCGGCAGCAGATAGCCGGTCATCAACAGGCTGCACACAGCAGCAAGACACAGCGCGATGAAGATCGCCCGCCAGCCGGTCACAAGAATGAGGCCGCTGCCGGCGAGCGGCGCCAGCATCGGCGAGACGCTGATGACCAGCATGATCATCGCCATCAGTCGTGTCGCCTCCGTGCCGGTGTGCAGGTCGCGAATGATCGCCCGCGGGATCACCATGACGACAGCCGCTCCCAATCCCTGAACAAACCGCGAAGCAACCAGCCAATCGATGGTCGGTGCGAAGGCGCAGCCCAGCGACCCGACGATGAAGATGGCCAGCCCGACATAAAGCGGCGGCTTGCGACCCACCTGATCGGCCCATGGCCCGTAAACCAGTTGCGCGATGCCGAAAGCAATAAAAAACGTCGTCAGCGTCATCTGGGTTGCGGCAACGCCGGCATCCAGATCGGCTCGGATTGCCGGCATTGCCGGCACATACATGTCGATAGCGAACGGTCCGACACAGGACAAAAGGCCAAGAATGGCGGCCGACCGGAACATTCCAGATGACATAACGAGATCTTTCAATGGTTGCCGGAGCCTGCCTTCCAGGCAGGACGATCAGGGACTCTCGATGACAAAGAATCGGCGCATTCCGCCGGGCAATGTGTTTACTCCAGATCGGTGATGTTGGCAAAGGGCAAATTCCCGAATTGGTTCTTGCCCCATCGCGCACCATCCGACACCATGCGGCGCAGGCGAGAGGACATCCCATCATGTATCTGAATCCGGCTTTCAAAATCGACACGGCGGAAGCACTGCCGATCCTCACGGAACGGGCTTTCGGGCTGTTCGTCGTCCCGACGGCGGCGGAGGCGCCCTTCGGCGTGCATGTGCCGTTTCTGGTCGAGGAAAACGCCGATGGCGGGCTACGGATCGACCTGCATGTGGCCCGCGCCAATCCGATCCATTCGCACATCGGCGACGGGTGCAAGGCGCTGCTTGCCTACAGCGGGCCGGACGCCTATGTCAGCCCGGACTGGTATGGCAGCGAAAACCAGGTTCCGAGCTGGCTCTACGCCGCCGTGCATGTGACCGGCACGGCAACGAT
>JANQMU010000099.1 GCA_028279875.1 Rhizobiaceae bacterium | reverse complement strand
CATTTACACCCGCACGCGCTCCGGCGCGGTTCTGCCGATTTACGGCGGCGTGCCGGCCGCAGAGGGCCGGACACTGTTCTGCGGCCGCCAGAGCATGCGCACGACGGTCCGGGTCATCACCAGCGACGAGAGGCGCTGTGTCATCGCTTATCGGTGTTCGTGAACCGTCCCATCCACGACGCCGTTCTCCCGGCCGCGATCGAATCTCCCCGCGCCTGTCGGACCGGCCCGGCAACGCATTTCGTGTCGGCAATACCGTTTTATCTCTACTTTATTTCAATATATAGAGAAATTAAACTGAATAAATAAATATAAAAAGATCGTTTTCCGGGTATTCAAGTTTTTCCGGCCACTTCAGGCCGGGACTTATTTGAATTCAAAAATATGTGCACCAAGACGTAACAAATTATTAACCAGAAAGCCGGAGGCTGGGCACACAATATAAAATGTGAGACACGATTATGATTGCACGGCTTTTCGATCGTGGACTTGCCGCAGAGTTATTGCCCTATATCGCCATTGTCCTCTGTGGCGCGATATTGGCCGTTATCCTGATTGAGACCGACGCATTTGAACGGCTGTATCTGTTCACCCGCATCCATGAGGGGTGGGAACTCGACGAGCTTCTGATTGCCGGCTTCGCGACGCTGGTGGCCCTGCTGGCGATGACGGTCATCCGGGTCTGGCGTGAGGCCGGCCGGCGGCGGCATGAAGAAACACGCCTGCACAATCTGGTGCGCCACGACCCGCTGACCGGTCTTCCCAACCGCATGTATCTGGAGGAGGAACTGTTGCGGCGCATTGGCGATGGCCGCCGCCTGGGCACCCGTTTCGCTGTCGTCATCCTGCATCTCGAAGGCATCGACCAGGTCATCGATCTCCAGGGCCATCAGGCAGGCGACGACGTATTGCGGACCGTCGCCGGCCGGTTGCGCAACCTGCTTCGGGACCATGATCTGGCCACACGGCTGACGGGAAACGAGTTCGCGCTGCTGATTAGCGCCGATGACGACACCGACGGTCTCGCCGTCGCCACCAGGCGCATTCGCGATCTCGTCAACGGGCCGATCACCTTCGACACATTCACCGCAACGCTGACGACCAGCCTCGGCGTGGCCGTGTTTCCGGACGATGCCGGGAGCCGCGAGAAACTGCTGCAGCACGCCAGCGTCGCTGTCCACCGGTCAAGGGCAACGGCCGGCAACGCCACGACGTTTTACGACCCGCAATTCAATGCGGATCAACGGCAACGGGCCGAATTGAAGGCGGAGATCGTCGAGGCGCTGAACAGCCGTCAGTTCATTCCGTTTTTCCAGCCCTGGATGGGCCTGCGCAACGGGCGGCTCGCCGGCCTCGAAGCGCTGGCGCGCTGGAACCATCCCACCCGCGGCATGCTGCCGCCGCGCGATTTCATTTCGGCCGCCGAGGAAACCGGGCTGATCGCCGATCTATTCTGGGATATCCTCAGACAGGCCTGCGCAACGGCCCGCGCCTGGCCGGAAACCGTTCCGGTCGCCGTGAACCTGTCGCCCGTTCAGCTCGCCGACGAACATTTTGCGCAGACCCTGCTGACGACGCTCCGTGCCGAGGCCTTCAAGCCGGACCGGCTGGTGATCGAAATCACCGAAAACACCCTGGTCGGCGACACCCTGGCCGTGCGCGAGGCAATGGGCCGGTTGAAGCGCCACGGCATCCGGTTTTCCCTGGATGATTTCGGCACCGGCTATTCATCGCTGCATTATCTCAGCCAGTTGCCCTTCGACACGATCAAGATCGACAAATCCTTCATCCGCGGCTTTCACCGGGAAAACGGCACCTATCAGATCGTTTCATCGATCATCAAGCTTTGCCGCAGCCTGGGGCTGAAGACGACGGCGGAGGGCGTGGAGACGAAGGACGAAGCGGCCGAACTGGAGATACTGGGCTGCACCTACGGCCAGGGCTATCTGTTTTCGGCACCGCTTCATGCCGCGGCCGCGGACCGGGTCGTGCGCCAGAGCACCGATCGCTATGCTACCGGGCCGCGACAGGGCTGCGCTGCGGCCACGGGGCCGATGACGCGATTTGAAGCGTAACGTCGCTCCGGCGGACTTTTAAGACCGCCTCTCAGCGCATGCAGTTCCGGCACAGCGCCGCATGCGGAACCGCATCCAGCCGCGCCTCCGAAATGGGTTCGCCGCAGGACATGCAGATGCCGTACATGCCGTTGTCGATCCGCGCCAGCGCCGCGTCGATCGCCGTGACCTCCTGCTGCCCGGCCAGACCCTGGGCCTCGAAAACCTCATCGGATTCGCGTTCCGTGGCGCGTTCCACCGCATCCTGATCCGCCGGGTCGTCCAGCCAGTCCTCCAGCTGGATCATCCGCTCGACAAGCTCGGCACGCCTTGCCTGCAGGCGCTCGCGGTAAACATCCGTACTGATCATGCGTGTCTCCAAATCACTTCGGCGAACCCGTTTTCCACGTGTTCGCACCATGATCGATTATCCAACAGTATAAGGCCTTCGGTCTTGATGTCGATCAACCGGTCAGCCGGGCCTATTCCCGCTCGGCAAGCGCCCGCAATATGGCCGGATTGCGGACGCAGACCCGGTGTTTCTTCGGCAGTTCGATCACGCCGTCCGCGCGCAGCCTGGTCAGTGTGCGGCTGATCGTCTCGATGGTGAGACCCAGGAAATCGGCAATGTCCGACCGGCACATCGGCAGGTCGAAACAGGTCCTCGACCGGTCTTTCTCGCCGACCCTGTCGAGCAGCGCCGCCAGGAACGAGGCGACCTTTTCGGTCGCCGACTTGCGGCCGAGCATGATGAAATGCTCCTGCATATTGTTCACCTCGGCGGCCGCGAATTTCAGAAGCTTCTTGCCGAATTCCGGTTCCGTTTCGATCGATGTGTTGCAGGCATTCTTGTGGTGGACGCGAAGCTTGACATCGCAGACCGCCTCGCAGTCGCTGTGATAGAAACAGTCATGGCTGAGGCCGACAAGGTCGCCCGGATAGCCGAAGGACAGGATCTGCCGGCGCCCGTCGAACAGCAGTTTCGAGGTCCGCACCACGCCCTCGACGATCTCGTAGATATATTTGGCGTCATCGCCTTCGCAAAACAGGCGGTGGCCGGCTTCCGCCGTCCTGAAATGCCAGTGTTTTGCCGTTTCCGCCTCGACGAAACGCGGCAAGACGATTTCCGAATTCTCGAAGATGCCGACCGGAGATGTCACATACATTGCTGGCTCCTGATATTCGATCCCGAAGATTTGGAGCCATAAGAGCGCATCGAGGTAACCTCACAATGGCAGCCCTGTATCGGCTGTGTATCAGTCACGTATCAGAATGTCGCTTTGAGTTGCCCGGCAACTGCTTTATAACCCGCGGAGCGGCATTGGCGCGTGTCGCGGAGGTCATATCGCGAAAGCTCTTGTGATTTGGGTGCTCTGTGTCCGAACAGGCAAAGACAATCTTGGTGGTGGATGACGACCCGAAGGTCCGTCTTCTGCTTCGCCGCTGCCTGGAGACGGAGAATTACCGGGTTCTGGAAGCCGATGGCGGCGACGCGGTCCATCGATGCCTCGATCAGGACACGGTCGACCTGATCACGCTCGATCTCAATCTCGGCGTCGAGAACGGCCTGACCATCGCCGCCGGCCTGCGCGCCAAGTCCAGCATTCCGATCATCATCGTCACCGGCAAGGGCGACATCATCGACAAGGTGGTGGGGCTCGAAATGGGCGCCGACGACTATATTTCAAAGCCCTTCCACATCCGCGAGGTCCTCGCCCGCATCCGCTCCGTCCTGCGGCGCAGTGAAACCCGGTCCGGTGACCCGCCGTCGCAGGCCGAACCCGTCGCGCAACCCACCGGAGACCGGATATTCCGCTTCGCCGACTGGATAGCCGACCCGTGCAAATACCAGTTGACGAAGGTGGGAAGCGATGTGCCACACATCTTGACCACCAATGATTTCAAGCTGTTGACCGTCTTTCTGGAAAATCCCAAGAGGGTCCTGTCGCGCAACCAGATCATGGACAAGATCAGCGGCCAGGAATGGACCCCCTATGACCGGGCGATCGACAACCAGGTGGCCCGCCTGCGCAAGAAGATAGAGCCCGACCCGGCCAATCCGACGATCATCAAGACGGTCCGCGGTGTCGGCTACACACTGGTCGCCGACGTCACGCAGAGCGAGTTTTAGAACCCGCCACGGAAACATTGTCTGTCACCGTTCCTCCAGGGAGCGGCGGTGAATCTCCAGCACCTCGCGCAGCAGCCGGGCAAGGTCCGCCTGCTTGTAGGGCTTCCTCAGGAGCCGGATGGAACGGGACCCGAGCCGCCGCGCATTCATCAGGTCTTCCGCATAGCCGGAGGTGAGCAACACCGCGGTCCCCTCGTAAAGCCGGTGCACATGATCGGCGACGTCATATCCCGATATGCCGCCCGGCATGGCAAGGTCGGTGAAAACCAGGTCGATGTCGGGCGTCCGACCCAGGATTTCCAGCGCCTCGCCGCCGCTGGTCGCGGCGATGGTGCGATAATTCAGCGTTTTCAGGCGCTCCAGGGTGAGCCGGCAGACACGCGGATCATCCTCAACGACCAGGACCAGCTCGCCCGAACCGCGGAAATCGTCGCCCGCCAGACCGTCGAGCGGCAACTCCCCCGGTTCCTCCTCGACACCGTGCCGCGGCAGATAGACATTGATCGTCGTGCCGATCGTCTCCTCCGAATAGATCGTGACATTGCCGCCCGACTGTTTGGCGAATCCGTAGACCATCGACAGGCCGAGCCCGGTACCGCGGCCCGCCGGCTTGGTGGTGAAGAATGGCTCGAACGCCCGCTGCATGGTGTCGTCGGCCATGCCGGCCCCGGTGTCGGAAACCGAAATGCGGACATAATCGCCCGCCGCGATCCCCACTTCGATGGCGGTATATTGCTGATCGATGACGACATTGGCCGTTTCGATGATCAGGCTGCCATGGGTCCGCATCGCATCGCGGGCATTGACGGCAAGGTTGATCAGCGCGTTCTCGAATTTCCCGGGATCGACACGGGTGTTCCATAGCCCGTCGGGCAGTTCGGTGCGCAGGTCGATATGGCCGCCCAGCGTCCGTTTCAACATGCTTGAAAGGTTGCGGACCAGCCGGTTGACATCGATGACCTCCGGCTGCAGCACCCCCTGCCGCGCGAAGGCGAGAAGCTGGGTGGTCAGGTCGGCGCCCATTTCGGCCGCCGCCTGTGCCTCCTTCAGCAGCATCTGCTGCTCGGGATCCTCGACCCGAGACGCCAGCAACTCCAGATTGCCGGTAATCACGGTCAGCAGATTGTTGAAATCATGGGCAACGCCCCCGGTGAGCTGGCCGGCGGCTTCCAGCCTTTGCGAGCGCTCCAGCGCCCGTTCGGTATTCTTCCTGGCCGTCAGATCATGGATGATACCGCAACAATGGATTTCCTCCCCGGTCCAGAACTCGGTCACCGTCAGATGCATGGGAAAGGTCGAGCCGTCCTTTTTCCGGCCATCGACCTCGCGGCCCAGCCCGATGACCGGCTTTTCGCCGGTCCTGGCGGCATATCGCAACACCCAGGCTTTGCCCATCAGCAGGCTGACATGCTGTCCGATCATCTCGTCGGCCGAATAGCCGAACAGCGTTTCGGTCGCGACGTTGGCCGATCGAATGATCGAGTCGCCGTCGGTCGTCACGATGGAATCGACCGCCGCATCCAGCAGCGCCTCAAGCTTGCCCTTTCTCTCCGGTTTGTCCGTTTCCACGCCGCCCGACCCGCTTCTTCGCAAATAACAAGTGCGATTGATGCACATCAACCGCCCGTCCTGCAACTTTGCAACGTTGAATCATCCGAAACAACAGTGGCAGGAGACAGACATGATCGCCGATTCGACGCTCAAGCAACGGGTTCTGGACGAACTGCGTTGGGACACCAAGGTCAATGACGCCCATATCGGCGTCACCGCATCGGACGGTTCGGTGACCCTGAGCGGACACGTAACCAGTTTTCCGGAGAAATTCGCCGCCGGCGAGGCCGCGAAGCGGGTGCGCGGCGTCCTGGCGGTCGCCGACGAGATCGACGTCAACCTGCCCACCGATTACCGGCGTGACGACAGCAATATCGCCGAGCGCATCGCCCATGTGCTGGAGTGGAATGTTTCGATTCCTGACAATACCGTCAAGGCCAAGGTGCAGGGCGGCTTCGTCACCCTGAGCGGCGAGGTCGAATGGCAGCACCAGCGCGACCATGTCGAGCAGCAGGTGCGCCATGTCGCCGGTATCAAGGGCGTCTCCAACCGCATCGCCCTCAAGGCCCATCTCACACAGGCCGACGTCAAAAAGAAGATCGAGGACGCCCTGCGGCGCAGTTCCGAGAAGGAAGCCGAGGGCATCAGGATCTCGGTCTCCGGCGACACTGTGACCCTTGAGGGCCACGTCAAGGCATTCTATGAGCGCGACCTGATCAAGCGCGCCGTCTGGGCCGCGCCCGGCGTGCGCCACATCATCGACAATATCCGCATTTCCTGACCCGCAGGGATACGCGCCTTTTGGCCCGGTTTGTTGATCTCGCTCAAACCGGCCGCACCGTTTTCGGCCGAAAATCCCTCGAGATCGCGACATTACGGAGCGGGCTCATGGAACACAGCCACACGCCGGAGGACATTCGCGAACGGCTGACCCGACCGTCGACCAGTTCCCACCTGCGCGACTTCGTCTATGGCGGGATCGATGGCGCCGTCACCACCTTTGCCATCGTCGCCGGCGTCGAGGGCGCCGGGTTTTCGCGAACCGTGATTATCGCCCTGGGAATTGCCAATGTGCTGGCGGACGGGTTTTCTATGGCCGCCAGCAACTATTCGGCGACCAAGGCGGAGCTGGACAATCTCAAGCGACTTCGGGAGGTCGAACGCAAGCATATTCGCGAGATTCCCGAAGGGGAACGCGAGGAAATCCGCCAGATCCTGCGGCTCAAGGGCCTGCGCGGCGATGTCCTGGAGCAGGCGGTGGATGCCGTCACGGCGGATGAAACCGTCTGGGTCGACATGATGGTTGCCGAGGAATATGGCATGCCGGCAGCAATCCCGGCGCCCCTGCCCGCGGCCTTCGCAACCTTCTCGGCCTTTCTTGTCTGCGGGTCGGTGCCCCTCTTGCCTTTTCTGTTGCGCCTGCCGGACCCGTTCACCACGGCGATCATCGCGACCGGCATCACCTTTTTCGCGATCGGTGCGATGAAAAGTCGCTGGGCCCTGTCGAGCTGGTGGCGGTCCGGATCGGAAACCCTTCTCATCGGCGCAGCGGCCGCAAGCATCGCCTATATTGCAGGCCACTGGATCGGCATGCTCACCGGCTGAATTGATCGCGATCAATGCGACCGGTTCAAGTGTGCGCTATCCTCTGTCGTCGAAAAATGGATGCGACCATGAAACCGATCAAGACCTGGATCCTGATTGCCGACGCCAACCGCGCCCATATCGCCGAAAACACCGGGCCGGGGCACGGGCTTCGGTCGCTTGCGGATCTGTGCTGGACCGCACCGCAGCAGGCTGAATTCGAAGACCGTCCCGGCCGCTCCTTCGGCAGCGTCGGATCACTGCGTCACAAGATGGAGCCGCATCAGGGCAACCGGCATCCCGGCGAAGAGTTCGCCCGTAGCCTGTTTGCCGACCTTTTGAAACAGCGGCGTGCCGGCCGTTTCGACCGGCTGATCCTGTGCGCGCCGCCGGCCATGCTGGGGCATCTGCGCAAGCAGCTCCCCGAGCAGCTCAAAGCCGATGTCACAGCGGAAGTCGCGAAAGATCTCGTGGCGATCGCCCCGGCCAGGCTGCCGGAGCATTTTTCCCATGTGCTGGCGATTTGAGGGACCCCGATTCACCTCAAATCGAGACATGGCCCATCGATTGTGACATCTTCCGGCTGCAAGCGAGCAGCCGGCCACAAAGGAGATGAAAGATGACACGTTCTTTTCTTCCCTCGCTTTTCAGCCATGACAAGGCGGGCGCTCCGGCATTCCAGTCCCTGCAAAAAGAGATCGACCGGGTTTTCGACGAGTTCAAGAGCCTGGTGCCGCATCTGGAAACCGGACGTTTTCCCGATTTCGGCGGCCGGGTCGTGCCGCGGCTGGATGTCAGCGAAAGCGACGACGCCGTCGAGATCACCGCCGAACTGCCGGGAGTCGGTGAAGACGAGGTCGATGTTTCCGTTTCGGCCAATATCCTCACCCTGAAGGGCGAGAAATCGGCCAAAAAGGAGGAAAAGAAGAAGGATTTCCATGTCGTGGAACGGTCCTATGGCAGTTTTGCGCGCTCGATCCCGCTGTCCTTCGACATCGATCCCGACGCCGTCGAGGCGAAATTCGCCGACGGCATCCTCGCCATCACCATCAGGAAACCGCCGGAAATCGCTGCCAGGACCAGAAAGATCTCTGTGACCAAAGGCGACTGACGGCCGAAACTGTTGCCGCGCCGGGTCCACATGCGCCCCGGCGCGTCTGAGAAACGGAGCTGAAACCATGTCCTTCAAAACCATCGTCGTCTGCCTGACGACCGAGGCCAATGCCGAACGCCTGACCAAGGCGGCCTGTCACCTCGCCCGCCGGTTCGACGCCCATCTGATCGGTTTTCACACACGGCAGACCATGCTGATCCATCCCGGCGTCGCCGTTCACCTGACGCCTGAGTCGATCCAGGCCTTCCAGGACGCCCAGACCCGCCAGGCGGAACAGATCCGCGAGGTGTTCATGCGGGAAACGGCAAAGGAGACCTTTCCCAATGAGTGGCGGCTGGTCAACGCCGATGCCGGCAGCGCCAGCGGCCAGATTATCGAACAGGCCCGCCTTGCCGATCTCGTCGTCATGTCCCAGGCCGACCCCGACCATGACCGGGCTGATCAGTCGGACATTCAAAGGGATGTGATCCAGGGCTGCGGCAGGCCGGTGGTCGTCATTCCCAATATCGGCAGCTATGAGCAGTTCGGCGACAGGGTCATGATCGGCTGGAGCGCCACGCGCGAGGCGACGAGAGCCCTGCACGACGCCATTCCCTTCCTGCGCGACAAAGGCGGCGAGGCGACGGTCATGTGGGTGTCGCATACGGAGCGGGATGCGAACCATCTCGGCCCATCAGCGGCGGAGGTCGCCAGCGGGCTCGAGCGCCACGGCATCCGCACCACCGTCGGCCACTGGGAGAATACCGACATCAAAATCGGCGACGCCCTGCTCAACGAGGCGTCCGAAACCGGCGCCAACATGATCGTCACCGGCGCCTTCGGCCATTCCCGATTCTACGACTTCGCCATCGGCGCGACGACGACGCATCTGCTGAAGCACATGACAATGCCGGTTCTCTTTTCGAACTGACGGGTCACCTGCTTCAGATCGCCCGCCGGTCCGGTTTGGACGGCGCACAGAGCGGCCTGCCCTCTTCGCCGGACAGGCCGAGGCCCTGCCGGATCGCCAGATAGGACATCAGATCGGAGAGCGAGATCACACCGTCCAGAGTCCCGTCCTGGCCGACCAGCATCTTGCGCCGGCCGCTTCTGGCCATTTTTTCAAACAGCGCATCCATCGGCATGTCGGCCGGCACCGTGTTGTCGGTCCCGGCGGGAACCAAGATATCGCTCACCCGGGTCGCCGACCAGTTCTCGCGGTCGATGCCGTGCACCAGCGACGTGTCGACATAGCCCAGCAGATGGTCGCCCTCGAGCACTGGGACAAAGCTGACATTCTTCGGCAGCATGATGGCCTCGACGAGGGAACAGACATCGTCATTGACATCGGCCGTCATCGGCGATCTCGTCATCAGCGACCGGACGGTCTGATTCCTGAGCGCCGTCTTGATCATCAATTGCCGGTAGCTGCCGGTCGACGCATTGATGACGAAGAACCCGATCAGGATCTGCCACAGCCCGCCGACCGAATTGGCGGTGAACAGCGCCAGCGCCCCCGAGGCGATCAGCAAGACGCCGAATCCGGTCCCCAGATTGCTGGCGATGCGCGTCGCCCATAGCAGATCGTCCCTCATCCGCCACAACAGGGCGCGCAATACCCGCCCGCCATCCAGCGGGAACGCCGGCACCAGGTTGAAAAGCGCCAGGATGAGATTGATCACACCGAGATAGGCAAGGACTTCATGCAATGATTGCGACACGCCGCTGATATCGAGGGCATAAAGCGCACCGAAGGCGAGCCCCGACAGGGCAAAACTCATGGCCGGCCCGGCAATGGCGATCCAGAACTCCGATTTCGGATTGCGCGGCTCCTGTTCGAGCTCGGCCACGCCGCCGAAGATGAACAGGGTGATGCCGCCGATCTGAAGACCGAACTGCCGGGCAACGAGCGCATGGGCAAGCTCGTGCAGGATGAGCGAGCCGAACAGCCCGAGCATGGCGGCAATCGACAGCGCGATATAGTCATAGTGCGAATAGCCCGGCAGGGCGGCAGGGAAATAGGCCGTCGACAAGCTCCACACGATCAGCGCCGCGATCAGGAGCCAACTCGGATCGACGCGGATCTTGAAGCCGAATATTTCGAACAGAGTGATCGCGTTCTTGAACATGAATGCTCTCTCCACGAGCTCGACTGCAGGTGTCCAAAATGGGATTATTGACGGGTTCGCGGTGGCCCATATTGACCTTCGTCAAATCTCCTTTTGCGGCAATCGATACGGTCCCGCCCGGGATAAATGCGTTGCAGACGGGGAGGTGCGGAGATGACAGTGCCGATATCGACCCCCGATGGCCTCAGCAGTGGCGAAGCCGCCAGACGCCTGGCGCAATATGGTCCGAACATCCTGCAAACCCGGCGCGTTGCGCCATGGTGGGCGATATTTGCGCGCCAGTTCGCAAGCGTCCTGATCCTTGTTCTCTTTGTCGCCGCGGGCATTGCGCTGGCGATGGGCGAATTCATCGACGCGGCGGCCATCGGTGCCATCGTCGCCCTCAACGGCTTTCTCGGGTTCCTGCAGGAATGGCGGGCCGAACGCACGCTGGAATCCCTGCGCGCCATGCTCTCCCCGCATGCAACGGTGCTGCGCGATGGGCGCGAGCAGACGATCGACGCCGCTGACCTCGTGCCTGGCGACCGGATCCTGCTGTCGGCCGGCGACCGCGTTCCGGCCGATATTCGCCTGCAGGATATCGCCGGCCTGCGCATTGATGAATCAGTCCTGACGGGCGAATCGACAAGCGTTGCCAAAACCACGGCGGACGAGGCGGACGACCGCCTTGGCCGCGCCTTCATGGGAACGAGCGTGGTGGAAGGCCGCGCCGGGGGCCTGGTCCTGGCGACCGGCATGGCGACGGAATTCGGGAAAATCGCGGCGATGACCTCGGCGCTGCCGCCGACACCGACGCTTCTGCAGAAGAAGGTCGGCGCGCTCGGCCGAAATCTCGGCCTGTTTGCACTTGGTCTCACCGTCCTCATCATCGCGCTCGGATGGTTCAGCGGCAAGGACGCGGCCGAGATGGTACTGACCGGCCTGTCGCTTGCCGTCGCCATCGTCCCCGAAGGCCTGCCCGCTGTCGTCACGGTGACGCTGGCCCTCGGAGCCAGCGCCATGGTCCGCCGACGCGCCCTCACCCGCCGCCTGCAGGCCACCGAGACCCTCGGCGCCGCCTCCGTCATCTGCACTGACAAGACCGGAACGCTGACCGAAAACGAAATGACGGTGAAACAGGTCTGGCTGGAGCCGGAAACCGTGTCGGTCACCGGCACCGGCTACACGCCGTCAGGCCGCTTCGAAGTGCAGGGAAGGCCGATCGATCTTCGAGACTGTCCGCTGCTGACCGACTTCCTGACCGCCGCGACAAGCTGCAATCACGCACGGCTGTTTGAACGGGACGGCGACTGGCGGATCACCGGGCAGCCCACCGAGGCCGCATTTCTGGTGGCTGCCGGCAAGGCCGGCCTGCCGCCGCAGCCCGATGACCGCATCATTCGCGAGATCCCCTTTTCGTCCGAGCGCAAGCGCATGAGCGTGATGGTGCGCGACAGAGAGCGCCTGCACGTCCACGCCAAGGGCGCGCCGGAGGTTCTGCTGCCCCTGTGCAGCCACATTGCCGGGCGGTCTGGTCCGCTGGAACTCGATGCCGACCGTCGCCAGACCGTCGAGCGGGCCTATCAGGACATCGCATCGCGCGGATTACGCGTCCTTGCGGTCGCCACCAAACCCGTTTCCTCACCCGATATCTCCGACGAGGCGATGGAAAGCGGCTTGATGCTCCTGGGCCTTGCCGGAATCATCGATCCGCCGCGGGCCGAGGTCCATGGCGCCGTCGCCACGGCGATGGCGGCGGGGATCGAGGTGATCATGATCACCGGCGACGGACCCGGCACGGCGCTGGCGATCGCCCGGATGCTCGACCTGCCGGGCGACAGTGTCGTGACCGGGGACCGTCTCGACGAAATGGACGATGCCGCCCTCACCGAACACCTCGACAAGGGGGCCATCTTCGCCAGGACCGCACCGCATCACAAGATGCGGATCGTCAACTGCCTGCAGGCGCGCGGCAAGGTCGTGGCGATGACCGGCGACGGGGTCAATGACGCGCCGGCCCTCAAACACGCCGATATCGGCATCGCCATGGGCATTCGCGGCACCGATGTCGCCCGGGACAGCGCCGATCTCGTCCTTCTGGACGACAATTTCGCGTCGATCGTCGGCGCCGTCGAGGAAGGCCGGCGGCAATATCAGAATATCCGGAAATTCGTCCGCTATCTTCTGAGCTCCAATGCCGGCGAGGTGACGGCCATCGTCGCCAACATCCTGATCGGCGGGCCGATCATCTTCCTGCCGGTTCAGATCCTGTGGATGAACCTGGTCACCGACGGGCTGACGGCGCTGGCCCTCGGCCTTGAGCGTAGCGAGGCCGACGTGATGCGCCAGCCGCCGCGCTCGCCGCGCGAGGACATTGTCGGCCGCAACGGCCTGCTCGTCATCCTGCTCTTCGCCCTTTACACCGGCTCGGCCAGCCTGTTCGCCTTCTATCACGTGCTGGAGCATGGCGTCGTCGTCGCCCAGACCGTCGCCTTCACGACGATGATATTCCTGGAAAAATTCAGCGTCCTGGCCTTCCGGTCGCTGACCCTTCCCTGGTTCAGGATCGGCTTTTTCTCCAATCCCTGGCTGCTGGTGGCCCTCTTTCTCACGCTTGCGGCCCAGGTCGCCGCGGTCTACTGGCCGCCGCTGCAGACGGTTCTGCGAACCACCGCCTTCGATCCGCAAATCTGGATCCTGGTGCTGTCGCTCAGCGCGCCCGTCGTCATCATTCCCGAAGCAGTCAAGCTCTTCGCACACTGGCAATCGAACCGTCGGCAGGCATCCGGCGCTGCGATTTGATTTAGCGCAACCGGACGTTCCCGGTGCCGCTTAGACTGGAGCGAAAGGCACCGCCAACCGCAATGAGGAACAGACAATGGCCGTCACCACGCTTCTTGCCGTGCATTCGGTGGATGAGCCCATCGAAAACATCAATCCCGTCATCGCGCTTGCCGCGGATCTGGGCGCCCATCTCAATGTGGTCGCGTTCGGCATCATGAAATCCATGCCGACGGCGATGTATGGCGGCCTGCCCGATTTCTATCTCAGCGAAACCTATGACCGGGCGGTCCGCGACACCAATCAGCGCGCCGCAAAAATCGAGAGCATGCTGCAGGAAACCTATCTTTCCGCATCTGTTCTTGCCGAATATATCGACAGGGGCCTGATCGCGAAGACCATGTCGCGGCACGCGCTCTATACCGATTTCGTGGTCTTTGCGAACGGCGTGGTTCCCGGCAACGAGGCCGCGACCGATGCGTTCAACGGCATCCTGTTCGAATCGGGACGGCCCATCTTGATCCTCGGCTCAGGCGGCACGTCGCCGCTGCCGATCAAGCGGGTCGTCATGGCGTGGAACGGCGAACCGGAGGCGGCGAAAGCCATCCACCAGAGCCTGCCGCTGCTGCACGATTCGCAGGACGTCCATCTTGTCCTGATCGACCCGCCCGGCAATGCGTCCGGACCCAGTCCGGGAGACGACATGGCCGCGTTCTTGACCCGGCACAGCCTCAATGTGACGGTCGATCCGATCCCCAGCGCCGGCAAGGACGTGTCAGAAGCCCTGCTCCAGCACGCCGTCGACACAAATGCCGATCTCATCGTCATGGGCGGCTACGGCCATTCGCGCCTGCGCGAATGGCTGCTCGGCGGCACGACACGGGATCTGCTGTCGAACGCCAACCTTTCGCTGCTAATGTCGCACTGAGGCGAAGTTGCCGAAGATGAAGGGGTAGATTTCGGCTCAGTGCAAAATGACATCCCAAGATCGGGTGTGCGGACAATTTGGACATTTGGTGGTTGGCAAAATGTCAATTTCGGTTTTTTGCGGACGACCGGCATTTCTGCATATTACGGTATCTAGTATCTACAGTCTGGAAGAAGCGGCTTGTAATGATCCCTGATCGGTTTCGAATCTATGAGACGGAGCATTGGCTGCTGAATCACCGAATTGATTCCGCATTGCCCGGATATCTGATGCTTGGGTCGGCAACCCAAGCGAACGACCTTTCGGAGTTGCCAGACGAAGCGCTGATGTCGCTTGGTCCATTGCTGGCAAATGTACAGCGCGCAATACAAACCAAACTCCAACCAACCAGAGTTTACATAGGCAGATTTGGGCACACGCCAGGCTATCCGATTCACTTTCATCTGATTCCCATCTACACTTGGGTCGAAGAGTTGTTTTGGAACGACCCTCGGTATCGTGTACTCGAGGATTTTGGTGACAACAGCCAGATCAATGCAACGGATGGGGCAGAGCTTACCTTTTTTGTTTGGCGAGAATTCTGTGAAAGGCCCGAACCGCCGCCTGTAGAAGGTCCTTCGTTGGCACAGGTTGTGGCTATCCTTAGGAGTGAGTTGCAGGGATCAATTTCATAGTTGCTTTTGAAAATCACGTTTGACCGCTCCGGGCTCCTTGCTGCCGTTGGTATCTCTCTCAATCGAGGGTTTGTGAGTACCCAGAAATGGGCGCTGCAGTAGGTCAAGGCTCGCATATTTTCCCATATCGCAATCAAAATGCTTCATACGGGAAACGGAAGCGGGCTGAAAAATAGCCAAAGGTGGCATTTTGCACTGAGCCGAAACCTGCCCAACGAACGAGCTCTCAATCCCCCGGCTGTTCGCTGCCCTCCTTCGCCTTCAGCAACGCAATCTGTGTCAAAACCGGTCCGATCAGTTCGAAGATGATGGTCGTGCCGACGACGATGGTCAGCAGGATGTCCTTGTAATCGGGCAACTGGTCGCCGGCGACGAGGGCCATGCCGAGGGCGACGCCGGCCTGGGGAACCAAGGCCAGGCCGATCCAGCGGCGGTGCAGATCGGGCGCGCCGGCGAGCGACGCGCCGAGCCAGCCGCCGATCACCCGCGACAACAGCCGCAAACCGATATAGGCGCCGCCCACCACGCCGATCGTCTCGACGCCGCCAAGGTCGAGACTGGCCCCGGCCAGCACGAAAAACAGCACCATGAACGGCCATTCGATATTCTCGATTTCATGAAACGGACGACTGTGATGGGCCGCCAGATTGGTAACCGCAGCGCCGGCGACCATACCGGCCAGAAGAAAGGAGACGTCGAGCCAGATGGACAGCCCCGCGCACAGGAACACCAGTCCCAGCGCCTCCGACTGCATCGGTTCGCCGGCCCTCAGCCGGCCGGTGAGATAGGCCGCCGGCAGGCCAACCAGCAGGCCGACCGCCACCGCACCGCCGACTTCCCAGAGGCTGCTGGCGAGAATGGCCAGCGACGATTCGCCGACCGTCGCGCTGGCGATGACAAGAAGCACGCTGAAGATGATCAGCCCCCAGGCATCGTCGATGGCAACGACGCCGAGCAGCGTGTCGGTGAAGGGACCCTGCGCCCCGGTCTGGCGCACCACATCCTGGGTCGCAGCAGGTGCGGTGGCGGTGGCGATGCCCGACAACAGGACCGCCAGGACAATGGGAACGCCGGCCAGGATCAGGCCGAAACCGACGACGAGGACCGTGACGGAAACAACCGCCATGGAAATCGTCAGGATCGCCTTTCCGTGGTCCCGCAGGGCATCGGCCGACAGCCTGCCGCCAAGCAGGAAGGCAACCATGGTCAGGGCAATCGTCGCCAGAAACTCATACCAGCCATTGAACGCCTCGGGCAGGAAATCAAGGCCGGACGGTCCGGCGACAATGCCGAACACGATCAGCAGCGTCACGCGCGGAAGGCGGGTCCGGCGCCCCAGCGCGTCCGCCACAAGGCCGCACAGCAGCAGGCCGCCGAGGGCCAGCAATATGCTATGGGTTTCCATCGCAGCCGTTTCGCGCCCGACCTGTCATCGCAGGCGAATGCCGGACGTGCCCCCGCACTGGCCGCAACCGCTCAGCACACGGCCCGGCCGCAGGGCCTGATGAGGAATGTCTTTTCGGGTTCGGTCCGCGAGGCATCGAACATGCGGCCATCGACGCACTGAACCCGCGCCTCGAAATAGTCGTTCGTTCCGATACGGCCTTCACGCATATTGATAAAATAGTTCACCTCACAGGCTTCATCCATCTCAAGCTGCATCCTCAGCGCATCCAGCCAAGCCGGATCCGCGGACTGGGCCCGGGACGGACCGGTCGACGCCGCCGCGATCAGCAACATTATGCCAAACAGGGCGGTTTTGGGAAAACCGTTCATTCACAAACCTCCATGACGTGCCGGAGGCAAATTTAACCGGAACACCGGCGCTGCCCTTGCGGCAGATCAAATTCCGGCATCGCAACAGCGGCTATCGTCGGCGACAAGGGTGCAAACGGCCATCACCGCGCAGCGGACCGGGTTTCCACCAGGCTTCCGTCTTTCAGCATGTCATTGGGATAGAGCACGACGGTCGCATCCTCGCCGAGCCCGTCCAGCACCTCGGCGTGGCGGTCGTTCATCTGGCCGATGGCGACCGGTCGCAGCACGGCTCTGCCGTCCTCGACGACGAAGACCGCCCAGTCGCCATCGGTGCGAAACAGCGCGCTGATCGGCACCTGCAGCGCATGGTCCTTTTCCCAGGTTCCGATGCGGGCCAGCACGCGATAGCCATGGCCGAGAGTCGCCGGCACGGCCTGCGGGTCAACGATCACATTGACTCGCTGTTCCTCGATGCCGAGCGAAGACACCTTGGTGAAGGCCGCCGGCTCGACCCGCCGCACGGTGCCCTGCAATTCCTCCGGGCCGCCCCATTCGGTGATCGAGACATTGGCACCCGGATCGATCTTCGCGGCATCGCTCGACAGGAAGTCGACGACGATTTCGAGATTTCGCGGGTCGCCGATTTCAGCGATAAGGGTGCCGGGCGACACCGCCTGTTCGCTGCGCGCCAGCACCTTCAGGATGACGCCGTCGATCGGCGCGACGATGCTGACGCAGCAGTCCCGATCGATCCGCGAATCCGTCCGGTCGGTCGGCTGCTGCAACCGCGCTTCGGCGCTGGCGAGCTCCGCCTCGCGCAGCTTGATGGTTGCCTCCGTGCTGTCGATCTGCGCCTTTTCAAGCTGCATTTCGCTGTAGGCGCGCTCCAACTGGCTGATCGATATGGTTTTCGTCTTTTCGAGCTGGGCGGCCCGTTCATAGTTGGATTTCGCCAGCGCATAGGCCGTCTGCGCCCGCTGCAGTTCGACCTTGGCGAGCGCCACGGCGGACCGCGCGGCCTCGGCCGCCGCCGTCAGCTCCGCCCGTGTGCGCTGGTCGAGAAAGGGCGGATCGAGCGGATGGATCGAGGCGATGACGGTTTCGTTGGCTCTGACCGCCTCTCCCTCGTCCAGCGTCGTCCGGTCCAGATAGCCGGCAATCGGCGAGGACACGGCATAGACGTCCTTGACCCGCGTCTCGCCCTCCTCGTCGATGGTCACCTTCATCGGTCCGGCGGATATCTGCACGATATCCACGGCGATCGGCTGCTCCCGCATGGCCAGATAGAAGCCCGCAATGACGACCAGCGCCAATGCCAGCAATCCCAGCCGTTTCATCCAGATGCGCATTGAATTCACTCTCTTGTCTTTAACACACGGATCAGGTCAAGTCTGTCGACGCGCCGCCGCACGATGAGCGCCGAGACGAGCGCCGCGCCGAGGACAACCAGACTTGCCGTGGCGAAGGACGACAGGTTGATGATCAGCGGAATGCGGAACAGGTCGGTTTCAAAGCCGATTACCAGGCCCCAGGCCATGAGATAGCCGATCAGCCAGCCGAGCGGCTGCCCGACCAGGACGATCACCCCGAGCTCGATCATCAGAACGCTGGACACCTCGGCGCGGGTAAAACCGAAGACCCTCAGGCTGGCGAGTTCCCGCGCGCGTTCGGAAAGCTGTATGCGCGCCGAATTGTAGACCACCCCGAAGGTGATGATGACGGCCAGCGCGATATAGACCGACGTCATGGTCGTGATGTTCTCTTCGATCGTATCGCGAAAGCTCCTGCGCGAGTTTCCCTGAAGCGCGATCGATGCAATGGCCGGCGTTTCCTTGACGGCTTCGTAGAGATCGGCAAGCGCATCGCTGTCGATCGATACCCGCGTTCCGGAAATCCGCGCGCCGTCGCGCATCAGCCGGTCGAGCGCGTCCATCCGCATATAGGCGGTGAGGCCCACATAGCTTTGCGCCAGTCCGCTGACCGTGACGGTCTCCGTCCGGCCGTCCCGTTCCAGCAGTTCGACATCGACCGACATGCCCGGACGCAGATACAGCTTCTCGGCCACACGCTCCGACAGGATGAGGCCCTGCGGGGTCGGCGATACCGCGTTGAGATCAAGATCGAGGACGCGGGAGAGATCGGTGTCTTCCGGCAGTCCGACGATGGCCATGCGCAATTCGCGATGCCCGTTGCGCAAGTTAGCGGCCGTTTGCCGGAAGGGCTCGGCGCGCAGCACGCCCGGCAGCCCGGCCGATGCCAGCAGAGCGTCGGGCCCGCGGTCGGAGGCGAAGGTCAGTGTCGCATCCTGCCGGTCGGCACGAAAGAATATCGTATCGATCATGTAGTCGATGGAATCATAGGAAAACATCGAGGTGATCAGCAGCGCGACGGACATCGAGGTTCCGAGCGCCGTCAGGAACGATCTGACCGGCCAGCGGATCAGATGCCGGAACGCCATGATGGAGAGCTGTGAAAAGATGCCGAGCCGCTGAAGCTGACCCAGGAAGAAATTGCGATAGGTCGAGGGCGCCGGCGGCCGCATGGCCACCGCCGGCGGCAACACGACAATCGACCAGATGGCCTTGGCAGCGCCGGCCAGCGCCGCCGCCACGGTCACGCCGCCGGCAAGTACGTAAAGATCGATGCTCTGGCGGAAGATCAGAAACGGGAAGGAAAAGAAACCCGCATAAAGGCGCGTCAATCCGCGTCCGAGCCACAGGCCCGTGACTGAGCCGATAACCAGCCCCACCAGGGCAATGGCCACCACCAGCTTGGCGTAATGGCCGCCAATCGCGAGATTGCTGTATCCGAGCGCCTTGAGGAGGCCCACCTGTTCGCGTTCCAGCGCGATCAGCCGCGACAGGATCATATTGACCAGAAAGGCGGCGACCGCCAGGAAGATCGGCGGGATAATCGATGACATCGCCTCCAGCTGATCCAGTTCGGCATCGAGGAACGCATGCGATATCTGGTCGTCGCGGTCATGGGTGCCCGATCCGCCATAGGGTTTGAGAATGTCGTCGAGCGCGTCGATAATATGCCGGCTGTCGGCATTTCTGAGCGTCGTGACGCTGACATTGTTGAAGGCGCCGTCGAGATCGAACAGGCCGGCAAGCCCCTTCAGCGACATGAAGAAAACACCGTAGCGGCGCGCATCCGGCACGATGTCGCCGGGGCCGATGGAATAGATGAATTCCGGCGACAGGACGATGCCGACAATGGTCAGCGTCCGCTTGCGGCCGTTCATGATCGCCTCGAAGGAATCGCCCGGCCGGAAGCCGTGGGCGTCGGCGAAGGTCTCGACCACCGCGACCTCGTTCTGCCGGCCGGGTTCCGGCAGGCGGCCATAGCGCACATAGAGCCGGTTGACTGCGGATTCGCGAAAATCGGGGATGGAGACCGCCATGCCCGACGCCGGCTCCCGCATGCCCTCCACATCGATCAGCACCGGCTCCATGACCCTGAGTTCGGCGGAAACGACGCCGGAGATATTCTCGATCCGCGATTGCAGATGGCGCGGTGCGCGCACCGCCGAGGCAAAGACCGAACCGAACCGGTAGCGGTCGTAAAACGCCGTGCGTGTCTCCTCCAGCGAGCGATGGGCGCCGACCGATATGATGATCGTCGCAACGCCGCAGGCCATGACCAGCGCAATGGCCAACGCCTGGGCCCAGAGCCGGCCGAGATCGCGAACCAGTTTTCTGTCGAGCATACCCATGGCTACCAGACCACATCCGCCGGCTGGATCGGCGCCTCGTTGATGTGGGTTTGCGAAACCGCGCCATCAATGAACGACACCACCCGGTCGGCGATCTCCTGGATGCCGGCATTGTGGGTGATGATCGCGGTCGTCGTTCCGAGCTCCCGGTTGATCTTGGCAAGCGCTTCGAGAACGATGATTCCGGTCTTGGAATCGAGCGCGCCCGTCGGCTCGTCGCACAGCAGCACCTCGGGATTCTTGGCAATGGCCCGGGCAATGGCAACGCGCTGCTGTTCGCCGCCTGACAATTGCGCCGGAAAATGCGTCGTGCGATCGCCAAGATTGACCAGGGCGAGCGCCTCATCGGGTGTCATCGGCGCCCGTGCAACCTCGGTGACCAGGGCGACGTTTTCCCAGGCCGTGAGGCTGGGGATTAGATTGTAGAACTGGAAGACGAAGCCGACATGGTCGCGCCGGTATCGGGTGAGCTGCCGCTCGCTGAACGATGTCAGCTCCATATCCTTGAAATAAACCGTGCCGCTGGTCGCGGTGTCGAGCCCGCCGATAATGTTCAGGAAGGTCGATTTTCCGCTTCCCGAGGGCCCCAGAAGCACCGCCATCTCGCCGGCATGGAGCGTGATGTCGACACCGTTGAGGGCGCGGACCTCGACATCGCCAGTCCGATAGATCTTGGTCAGCCCGCTGGTCCTGAAAACCGCATTGTCCATCATTCCATGCCCTTCGCGTCGGCCACTGGATATTGAGGCGCCCCAACCGTCGCATTGACCGGTGTCAAATCGGAGGCAGCGCCTTTTTATCGCGGGATCGCTGCCGCGATTGACCATGATCAATTCGCATCGCGCCCGCCAATCTATTGTCAAAGACCCGATCGACGGAGGATGGAATTTATGCCTGAACAAGAAAATCTGGTTTGGCTGGCCGACTGCAGCCGCGGTGATGTCGCCCGTGTCGGCGGCAAGAATGCATCGCTCGGTGAGATGCTGAGCGCGCTGACGGCGAAGGGCATCCGGGTCCCGGACGGCTTTGCGACGACGTCGGACGCCTATTGGTCCTTTATCGATCAGAACGCCTTGCGACCGCTGATCACCGAAGCCCTTGCCGGATTTCAGGACGGATCGGCCTCGCTCTCCGACACCGGACAGACGATCCGCAACGCGATCCTGCGGGGCGAATGGCCGCAGGATATCGCCGAATCCATCAAAGCCGCCTATCGGGAACTGTCCCTGCGGACCGGCAAGCCGGAGACCGACGTGGCCGTTCGGTCCAGCGCCACGGCCGAGGACCTGCCGGACGCCAGTTTCGCCGGCCAGCAGGAATCGCTGCTCAACATTCAGGGCGAGAAGGAACTGCTTGCCGCCTGCCGCCGCTGTTACGCGTCCCTGTTCACCGACCGCGCCATCTCCTATCGGATCGCCAAGGGGTTCGACCACATGAAGGTGGCGCTTTCGGTCGGCGTCCAGGCCATGGTGCGCGCCGACAAGGGCGCCTCCGGCGTTGCCTTTTCCATCGATCCGGAAACCGGCTTCGACAAGGTCGCGGTCATCAACGCCGCCTGGGGCCTGGGCGAGAATGTCGTTCAGGGCACGGTCGACCCGGATGAATATGTCACCTTCAAGCCGCTGCTTGAAAATTCCGCGCTTCGTCCGATCATCGAAAAGAGGCTGGGCCGCAAGGAACAGAAAATGATCTACGGGAGCGGCTCCGATGCCACGGAGAATGTTCCCACCTCAAAGGCCGAGCGGGCGCGCTTCGTCCTGTCCGAGGAAGACATCATCGACCTGTCGCGCTGGATCTGCGCCATCGAAGATCATTATGGCTGCCCGATGGACATCGAATGGGCCAGGGACGGCGAAACCGGCCTGCTTTCCATCGTGCAGGCCCGGCCGGAGACCGTACAGTCGCGGCGCGACACGTCTGTCTTCAAGACCTATACGATCCATTCGAGAGGTCGCGTCCTGGCCGAGGGTTCCAGCGTCGGCGGCGCCATTGTCGCCGGCAAGGTATGCCTGCTTGAAAGCCCCGACGATATCGACGCGTTTGTCGACGGCAGCATTCTGGTCGCCCGAAACACCGATCCCGACTGGGTGCCGATCATGAAACGCGCCGCCGGGATCATTACCGATCACGGCGGCCGGACGTCCCACGCGGCCATCGTCAGCCGCGAACTCGGCCTTCCGGCCATCGTCGGGACCGGCGATGCCACCCGTCAATTGCATACGAAGCAGGATGTGACGGTGTCCTGCGCCGAAGGCGCGGAGGGCTTTGTCTATGAGGGCATCGCCGATTACGAGGCAAAGGATGTGGTGCTGGACGAGATCGCCGAAACCGGCACGAAGGTCATGTTGAACATGGCCAATCCGGCGGCGGCGTTCCGCTGGTGGCAGATGCCGGCGGACGGCGTCGGCCTGGCGCGCATGGAATTCGTCATCGGCAACCACATCCGGATCCACCCGATGGCGCTGGTGAATTACGAGACCCTGCGCGATGAAAGCGCCCGCGAGACGATTGCCGGTCTCACCGAGGGCTATGACGACAAAACCGACTATTTCGTCGACCGATTGTCGCGCGGGCTGGCCCGCATCGCCGCCACGGTCCATCCGAAGCCGATGATCGTGCGCATGAGCGATTTCAAGACCAACGAATACGCCAATCTCATCGGCGGCGCTGCCTTCGAACCGGAGGAAGAAAATCCGATGATCGGGTTCCGCGGAGCGGCACGCTACTATTCGCCGCAATACCGGGACGGCTTCGCTCTGGAATGCAGGGCCATCCGCAAGCTGCGCGATGAACTCGGCTTTGCCAACGTGATCATGATGATCCCGTTTTGCCGGTCGCCGGATGAGGCGGGAAGGGTTCTCGAAATCCTCGCCGAAAACGGCCTCAAGCGTGGTGATCGGCAGCTTGAGATCTACGTGATGTGCGAGATTCCCGCGAACGTCATCCTGGCGAAGGATTTTGCCACCCATTTCGATGGCTTCTCGATCGGCTCCAACGACCTCACGCAACTGACGCTCGGGATCGACCGGGACGGCGAACTGCTCGCCAACCTGTTCGACGAGCAGAACGACGCGGTCAAATGGATGATCGAAAGGGTGGTTTCCACCGCCCATGAAGCGGATGCCAAGGTCGGCATTTGCGGACAGGCACCCAGCGATCATCCCGAATTCGCGGAGTTTCTCGTCAAATGCGGCATCGATTCGATCTCGGTGACGCCCGACAGTTTCATCGCCGTCAAATCCCATGTCGCAGAGGCGGAGCGGCGGGCGGCCGCCGGTGAGGCATGACCGCGATCCTTACCGTCACCCTGAATCCGACCGTCGACATCTCGTCGGACGCGGAAATGGTGCGCCCGACCTTCAAGATCCGAACCACCAACCAGAGACACGATCCCGGCGGTGGCGGCATCAATGTTGCCCGGGTGATCCGCGAACTCGGCGGCGAGGCCGAAGCCGTCTATCTGTCGGGCGGGGCAACCGGCGTCCTGTTGGACGAATGTGTCGCGGCGACGGGGCTCACAGCCCACCGGGTGCGGACCTGCGGCCCGACCCGCATCGCCTATATGGTTCAGGACCACAAGACGAACCTTGAATACCGGTTTGTGCCGGAGGGACCGGCTGTCGAGAAACACGAACTGGACGCGGTCCTCGATCTCATCGGGCGGTTCGAGGGCGACTATATCGTCGCCAGCGGTAGCCTGCCCGCCGGTCTGCCCGTCGACACCTTTTCGCAGATCGCCGCAATCGCCGGTAAAAAGGGAGCCCGTTTTGTCCTCGATACGTCCGGTGACCCGTTGCGCGAGGCGTTGTCCTCAGCCGGTGTTTTCCTGGTCAAGCCAAGCCTGGGGGAACTGGAAGGGCTCGCTGGCGCCAAACTCGATGAGGACGAGGCCAGAGCCGCCGCACTGGATATCGTGAAGGCCGGCAGCGCCCGGCATGTTGCGGTTTCGATGGGCCGCGAAGGCGCGATGCTGGCCAATGCCGATGGTGTGCTGAGGCATGCAGCAATCCATGTCAAAGTCAAATCCGCGGTTGGAGCCGGCGACAGTTTCGTCGGCGCCATGGTCCATGCGCTCGCCGGCGGCGCATCGGTGGACCACGCCTTCCGGTTCGCCATCGCCGCCGGCGCGGCGGCTGCCATGACGTCCGGGACGGAGCTGTGCCGGCGCCGCGATGTCGAGGCACTGATGGCCGCAGACCGTCCGGAGTCGGCGGCAAAGCCGACGAATCGATCATTTTGAACGCCCGGATTTGATCGCGGTCAAAACGCCCGGCGTTTTTCGGATCATTGTGCCTTGTCCCCAATTCGTCCCGTCACCGCGCGCGGTCCGAACCGCGTTTGCCGTTCCGTCTTGCGAGGAGAAGAACCGATGTCCCTGAGCACTGCCAGAAAGGAAAACCAACGAAATGTGGGGCAAGCCCCCATGGTCACGCCGGGCAATCATGCGCCGCGTGTCATCGCCTGCGTGGACCGGTCCCCCCTGTCCTCCCGGGTCATTCCCCACGCCGGCGCGATCGCCGAGGCCCTGAACGGGGAACTGTCGCTGCTTCATGTCATCGAACCGGACAGGATGCACAAGCCGTTCGACCCGGTGGAGTGGGACATGCACAGGCGGGAGGCCCAGTTGTTCGTCTCCGGTCTCGCCGGCCGCTTCGAGACCCGGACGCGGCCGATTGCCACCAGGGTGCTGGAAGGCCGCTCGGCAGAGCAGATCGGCGGATGTTCGGACGCCGGCGCCGGCGATATCACCGCGCTCTGCCGCAGCGGTGACCGCACACCGAGCCGGATCGGCGAAACGGCGCGGCGGGTCATGGAAAACACCGACGGTTCGCTGCTGTTGGTGCCGGCCGCGATGCCGGAAGTAAAGACCGTCCGCTACACGCGGATCCTGGTTCCACTGGACGGCTCGTCCCGCGCCGAAAGCGCCCTTCCCGTCGCCGTGCGGATCGCGGCCCATCACAAGGCAGAGCTGGTTCTCGTCCATGCGACACCGAAGCCGCATTTGTTGCAATCGGGGCCCCTCAACACCCATGACATGCAGCTCCAGCAGAAACTCGTGGCGCGGAATGAACGGGCTGGGCGGGCCTATCTGGAGCGGATCCGCGAATCCCTGTCCGATGTCGACATCCTCGTTCACATCGTCATCTTGAGAAATGGCGATGCCCGCCGCATCCTTTCCAGCGCTCTCAGCCCGCAATCCGTCGATCTGGTCGTGCTGTCGTCCCATGGCCACGGCGGCTATTCCGACGTTCCGGCCGGCAATGTGTCCAGCTTCCTCTTGAAACACGCCGACATTCCCGTGCTCATGGTTCGCCGGCCTGATACCGGGCCTGTCGGCCACCTCGGCAAACGAACGCAAGCGAAAGGAATTCGCCGCCCGCGCGGTCGTGCCAGATGACAACCGAAATGGTCGCGAGCCCGGCGGAAAGGCTCGACGACACGGCACATCTCCTGGCCCGGTCACTCGACGTGCGGACCGGCCTGCGGCCTGCCCTCGACATCTATTCCCATCTCGATGCACTGCCCCCATGGCTCCAAAGCCTGCGCC
>JANQMU010000091.1 GCA_028279875.1 Rhizobiaceae bacterium | reverse complement strand
TCTCGGCCCGATCGACAGCCCGGCTTACCGGTTTCACCAATTGCCGCTGGCCCATGAATGGCGGTTCGGCGGCAGCGTCGCGCTGGGCGCCCTGGAGGCGGGTGACACGATCTACACCCGTCTGATCCAGCGCGACGGACAGATGGCCTGGTCCTCTCCGATCCACTGCGAGGGCGAACCATGACCACCACGGCCACAAAGGCCGCAATCCAACCTGTTCAAAACGTCAATAAAGGAGGAAGACTCATGACGAGATTACCGATAATCGGCGCCGCGCTTGCGGCAACCCTGCTGACGGGCGTCGCCTGGGCGGCGGATCTGACCATCGTGCACGGTTCGGTCGGCCGTGACCAGGAGATCCTGCGCTCGCAGCTCGACAAGTTCGAGGCCGAAACCGGCCACAAGGTGACGATCGTATCGATGCCGGAATCGACGACCGACCAGTTCGGACAATACAAGCTGTGGCTCGCCGCGCAGTCCAGCGATATCGATGTCTATCGTCTCGATGTCATCTGGGCGCCGCAGATTGCCACCCATTTTATCGACCTGATGCCCCATATCGAGGACATCAAGGCCGATTACGTGCCGGCGGCGCTGGAAAGCCAGATGGTCGACGGCAAGCTGGTCGGACTGCCGATGTTCCTTGGCGCGCCGGCGCTCTATTACCGCCAGGACCTGCTCGACAAACATGGCGAGGCGGTGCCGGCGACCTGGCAGGAAATGACGGCGACGGCCAAGAAGATCATGGAGGCCGAACGGGCCGAGGGCAATGACGATATGTGGGGCTTCGTGTTCCAGGGCGCGGCCTATGAAGGCCTGACCTGCAACGCTCAGGAGTGGATCGTCAGCTTCGGCGGCGGGCGCATCGTCGAAAATGACGGCACAATCGCCATCAACAATCCGAAAGCCGCCGAGGCCATCACGCTAGCCGCATCCTGGGTCGGCGACATCGCGCCCGCCGGCGTGCTCAACTACAAGGAGGAAGATGCACGCGGCGTGTTCCAGTCCGGCAATGCGGTGTTCATGCGTAACTGGAACTATGCCTATGCGCTGGCTGCCGGCGATGACAGCGCCGTCAAGGGCAAGTTCGGGGTCACCACCCTGCCGACCGGTGGTGACGGCACCTCCTCGGCGGCGACGCTTGGCGGCTGGCATCTCGGCGTTTCCAAATATTCGGAGAACCAGGACGAAGCGATTGAGCTGGTGCGGTTCCTTAACAACTATGAAAACCAGAAGGAGCGCGCCATCGTCACGTCTCGCCCGCCGACCCTGAATGCGGTCTACACCGACGTGGATGTGGCACGCGAGCAGGAGTTCATTCCGCTCTGGAAGCCGGTCGTGGACAATGCGCTGCCGCGTCCGTCGGCGGCGACCAAACGGAAATATAACGAAGTGTCCTCAGAGTTCTGGACGGCGGTCCACAACACCATGTCCGGCAATGGCACCGCAGAGGAAAATCTTGCTATCCTGGAAGCCAAGCTGAAACGTCTCAAGGGCTCGGCCTGGTAAGACAAGCCTCCTTCGAGCGCGGGCCCTGCGGCCCGCGCTTCACACGCGGATCGGACATTTGCGCGCAAGACAAACAACATCCCGGCTGTCACGGGAAAGGGTGCGCTCGGCCTGGATGTTCCTGGCGCCGATGCTGCTGGTCCTCGCCTGCGTCGCGCTCTATCCGCTTTACCGCACCATCTATTTCGGCTTTACCGACGCGTCGCTTGACCTGATCGGCGATGCGCGCTGGGTCGGGTTTCGCAACTATCTCGAATATGTCGATTACGGCAATGGAACCGGCGAATATTTCGGCCTGCTGGTCGATCCGCGCTGGTGGCGCTCGGTGTTCAACACCGTCCTGTTCGCCGTTGTCTCGGTCGCCTTCGAAACCCTGTTCGGGCTGATCATCGCGCTGGTGCTCAACCAGCAATTCGCCGGGCGGGCCATCGTGCGGGCGGCGGTGCTGATCCCCTGGGCCATTCCGACGATCGTTTCGGCGAAAATGTGGGCCTGGATGATGCATGACCAGTTCGGCATCCTCAACGATATGCTCGAACATTTGCATATCATCTCCGAGCCGATCGCCTGGACGGCATCGCCCGACACCGCCATGATCGCGATCCTGATCGTCGATATCTGGAAGACGACGCCCTTCATGGCGCTGTTGATCCTCGCCGGCTTGCAAATGATTCCGGGCGACATCTACGAGGCGGCTCGGCTCGACGGTGTTCCGCCTTTTCGGCTGTTCCGCAAGGTCACGCTGCCGCTGATCATGCCGGCGCTGCTGGTGGCCGTCGTCTTCCGGGCGCTCGATGCGCTGCGGGTCTTCGACATCGTCTATGTGCTGACGCCCAATACCGATGCCACCCGCACCATGTCGGTCTTCGCCCGCGAGAACCTGTTCGATTATGACCGCTTCGCCTACGGGTCGGCCGCCTCGACGCTGCTGTTCCTGGTCATCGCTCTAATCACGATCAGTTTCATCTATCTGACGCGCATGGATCTGGAAGGGAAGGACTGAGATGGGTGTCTGGGCCAGACGTGTCGGATTTTATGCGCTGGTCGTCGTGATCGTCCTGCAGGCGATCTTTCCGTTCTATTATGCGATCCTCACCTCGCTGGAGGACGGGCAGGCCCTATTCGAGGTGAACTACCTGCCGTCGTCGATCGATCTGTCGAACTATCGGTCGATGCTGACCGACGGCGTCTTCGACCGCCAGATCCTCAACTCCGTGTTCGTCGCCACCGTGGTGGTGATCATTTCGCTGGCGCTTGCGGTGACCGCATCCTATGCGCTGTCGCGCATCCGGTTCCGCGGTCGCGGCCTGCTGCTGTTGACCATCCTTTCGGTTTCGATGTTCCCGCAGATCGCCGTTCTGTCCGGCCTGTTCGAGCTGATCCGCGCCTTCGGGCTATTCAATTCCCTGTGGGCGCTGGTCTTTTCCTACATGATCTTCACGCTTCCCTTTACCGTGTGGGTTCTGACGACCTTCATGCGGGCGCTGCCGATGGAGATCGAGGAGGCGGCGATCATGGACGGTGCTTCTTCGCTGACCATTATTCGACGCGTGTTTCTGCCGCTGATGTGGCCGGCCATGGTGACCACCGGGTTGCTTGCCTTCATCCATGCGTGGAACGAGTTCCTGTTTGCGCTCACCTTCCTTTCGACCGACACACAGCGCACGGTTCCCGTCGCCATAGCGCTGATTTCCGGGCGCAGCGAATTCGAGGTTCCGTGGGGCAATATCATGGCGGCGTCGGTGATCGTCACCTTGCCGCTGGTGGCGCTCGTTCTTGTATTCCAACGTAAGATCGTGTCCGGCCTGACCGCCGGGGCGGTGAAGGGTTAGGCCATGGCATCCGTCGAACTGCGCGCAGTCTTCAAATCCTTCGGCACTGTCGAGGTCCTCAAAAATGTCGACCTTGTCTTGGAAAAGGGGGAATTCGTCGTCTTCGTCGGACCGTCCGGCTGCGGCAAGTCGACCTTGCTGCGGCTGATCGCCGGGCTGGAGGACATCACATCGGGCGACCTTCTCATCGATGGCGAACGGATGAATGATGTGCTGCCGGCCAAACGACGCATCTCCATGGTCTTTCAAAGCTATGCGCTGTATCCGCATATGAGCGTCTATGAAAACATGGCGTTCGGACTGGAACAGGCGAAGCTCGCGGCCAATGAAATACGCGACCGCATCCACGCGGCCGCGGAGATGTTGCAGATCACGCCCTATCTGGAACGCAAACCCAGGCAATTGTCCGGGGGACAGCGGCAGCGGGTGGCGATCGGCCGGGCCATTACCCGCCAGCCGCGCGTGTTCCTGTTCGACGAACCGCTGTCCAATCTGGATGCGGCGCTGCGGGTCGACACGCGGCTGGAGATCGCCGCCCTGCACAGGCGACTGCCGGACACCACCATGATCTATGTGACCCATGACCAGGTGGAGGCCATGACGCTCGCCGACCGTATTGTCGTCCTGAATTCCGGGATCGTCGAACAGGTCGGCACGCCTCTGGACCTCTACAACAGTCCGGCGTCTCAATTCGTCGCCGGATTCATCGGCAGCCCGCGCATGAATTTCATCTCCGGCAGGATTCCGGAACAGGCTGGCGCTGCGGTCTGCGGTGTCCGGCCCGAACACATCACGCTTTCGCGCGATGGCGGAGAGTGGCGCGGAGCAGTCACGCTGGTCGAAGCGCTGGGCAGCGATACGTTCGCGCATGTGGAGACCGGTGATGCGGGGTTGATCAATGTGCGAGTCGCCGGGCAGGGCCGGATCAAGGAAGGCGATAAGGTCGGACTGACCCCGGATGCCGATGCCCTGCATTTCTTCGACCAGGCCGGCAAACCCGTGCAGCCGAAAGTGATGACGGGGACCTCGTGACGCAAGACAATTGGAATCCGGCGCGTGCGCAAAGACCAATCTGTGTCATCGGCAACGCCAATCTGGATATCGTTCTGGGCCATCTGGACGCATGGCCCGACCGCGGAACCGAAGCCTTTTTTCCACACAGTGATTTGCGCATCGGCGGGTCGGCGGCGAACACCGCCCTGGTGCTGCAGCGTCTCGGAAGCACATTCGGCTTCGTGACCACATATGGGACCGACCTGGCGGGGGATGTGATCGGCGAGCGCTTCACCGGTCCGCTGGACCGGCTGCAGCGCCTTGCGAAGCCGACAAGCTACACGGTCGGCATTCTTCACCCGGACAGCGAACGCACATTCCTGTCGTCGGCCGGTCATCTCGATCACACGGATCTGTCGACGTTCCGGGCGCTTCTGGCGGACTGGCCGCTCGAGGATGCACTTGTCCTGATCAGCGGCGCCTTCACCATGCCGGCCTTCACAGCCGATCAGGCCGCGCTGCAGGAATGGCTGCGCGAAAGGGGCGCCCGGGTGGCGCTCGATCCGGGCTGGCCTCCCGGATGCTGGACCGAAGACGAGCGTGCGGTGATGCGTGCCTGGATCGAGCGGTGCGACCATTTGCTGGTCAATGACAAGGAAGCCTGCGCGTTCACCGGCCTTGACGATGTCGCCGAGGCTGCCCATGCGCTCTCTGCCGCCATGCCGCCGGAAGCCACGGTGATCGTGAAGATGGGTCCTGAAGGCGCGCTGGCGGTCAGGGCCGATGAAATCGTCAGATGTGAAGCGCGGCCTCTCGACCTGATCGACACGGTCGGGGCCGGCGACAGTTTCAATGCCGGCTATCTGGACGCGGTGGCGCGCGGCATGCCGCTCAGGCCGTCACTCGAACGGGCGATCGCAATCGCCGGCAAGGTGCTGTCGCAGTTTCCGCGGACGCATGAACCGATCGCGATCGACCCGGCGGATTGAAGTGATGGCGAAAAACATCCTGCTGATGATTGCCGATGATCTGGGGCGCATGGCCGGCTGCTACGGGACGACGGGGATCGAAACTCCGCATATCGATGCGCTGGCGGGCGAGGGCACCCGTTTCGACATGGCCTTCACCAGCACCGCGTCGTGTTCGGCCAGCCGATCGGTGATCTATACCGGCCTTCATGCCCATGAAAACGGGCAATACGGGCTGCACCACGATCACCACCATTTCATGACTTTCGACCATGTGGAAACCGCTCCGGCGCTGCTGGGCCGGCTCGGCTGTTTGACGGGCATTATCGGCAAGGTCCATGTCGGGCCGCCAGCCGTCTATCCCTGGCATATCAGGGCCGAAAGCGGGACCCGCGACATTCGCTGGGTGGCGGAGCAGACCGGTTCCTTCCTGAAGGAGGCCACGGCGCGGCGCCAGCCGTTCTTCCTGACCATCGGCTTCATCGACCCGCATCGCGACATGACCCGCGGCGGCTTCGGCAATCACGAATTCGACGACGACCGGGATGAACGCCGGTTCCGGGAGAGCGAAGTGGCCGTGCCCCATTTCCTGACCGATCTGCCGGAGGTGCGCCAGGAATTGGTGGAATACTACCGGTCCGTGCACCGGCTCGACCGCGGCGTGGGCCTCGTCCTGGCCGAACTGGAAAAGGCCGGGCTCGCCGGCGATACTCTGGTTGTTTTCCTGAGCGACAACGGCGCACCGTTCCTCAATTCCAAGACGACACTCTATGATGCGGGAATCCATCTGCCGCTGATCATCAGGGGCCCCGGCGCGCGAAAGGGCATCGCCAATCCGAATCTCGTTTCCTTCACCGACCTGCTGCCGACCTTTCTCGACTGGCAGGGTGCGGAGCCGGATATATCCGTGCGGCAGGGCCGGTCGCTGCTGCCGATCATGGAGCAGGAAACCTTGCTCGACGACTGGCGGATCGTCTTCGGTTCCCACACATTCCACGAGATCACCAACTATTATCCGGCGCGGTTCCTGCGCACGCCGCGCTTCAAATATCACCGCAATGTCGCATGGCAACTGGACTTTCCGTTTTCCGGCGACCTCTACGGTTCCCTGTCCTGGGAGGGCATGCGCAACCGGCAACCGGCGCAGATCGGCGCGCGTCCGCTCCAGGACTATATTCGAAGGCGGCCGGAGGAATTGTTCGATCTCATCGAGGACCCCAGAGAGGTTCGCAATCTCTCCGACGATCCGGCCCATCGCGAAACGCTGCTGACGCTGCGCGGCAAGATGGAGGCATGGCAGAAGCAGACCGGCGATCCGTGGCTTTATCGCGACGGTGTATCGCTGCGGGCGGTGCGGCATCACCTCGACGCGGGGCTGGCGATTCCCGACCGGTTCGATTTCGAGCCGGACGAACCGGGAAGCGGGTAGCGGCTGGTCGCGGCAACTTGCCAGACCTCCGATTATTGCCCAAAGTGCCGGCACTTGATGCGCGGAGGTCTTGCTGTGTCCGATCCGTCAGGACAGGAAAACCTTGAAAAGATTCCGGTCGCCGATGCCTTGGGCAGCCTCAGTGTGGATGCCGAAAAGGGACTCGCGGGAGACGAGGCCCGGCAACGGCTCGAGCATTACGGCCCGAACGCCCTGCCGGAAAAACGGCAAAGTCTGGCCGCGCGGATCCTGACCTATTTCATCGGGCCCATCGCCTTCATGATCGAGGCGGCGGCCCTGGTCTCGGCGTTTCTCGGCCGATGGGACGATTTCATCATCATCTTCGGATTGCTGGTGTTCAATGCCGGCCTGGAACTGTGGCAGGACTTGAAGGCCTCCAACGCGCTGGCGGCCCTGAAGAAGAGCCTTGCGTCCCAGGCGACCGTGCTGCGCGACGGTGCCTACCGGACGGTGGATGCCGCGGAACTGGTGCCGGGGGATATCGTCAAGATCCGGCTCGGCGGCATCGTTCCGGCCGACCTCAGGCTTGTCACAGGAGACTTTGCGTCGATCGACCAGGCGGCGCTGACGGGTGAATCGCTGCCGGTGACCAAGAAGGTCGGCGATGCGGCCTATTCGGGCAGTATCGTCAAGCAGGGCGAGATGAATGGACTCGTCATCGCCACGGGCGCCAACACCTTTTTCGGGCGTACCGCCAAGCTGGTGGCCGGGGCGGGCAGCGTCAGCCATGCCCAGAGGGCGATGTTCGAGATCGGCAATTTCCTGATCGCCGTTGCCGTGGTGCTGGCGCTGATCATGGTCGCCGTGCAGGTCTATCGGGATATTGTCATCACCGACAATTGGGGCGTGGCGGACGCGCTCGACATCGTGCAGTTCGTGCTGATCCTGCTGGTTGCTTCGATCCCGGTGGCGATGCCGGCGGTATTTTCAATCACCATGGCGCTCGGTGCGCTGGCGCTGTCGAAGCAGAAGGCGATCGTGTCGCGCCTCGCCTCCATCGAGGAGATGGCCGGTGTCGACATACTGTGCTCGGACAAGACCGGCACGCTGACCAAAAATCAACTCACCCTCGGCGATCCGATCCCGCTTGATGCTTCCGACCCGCAGGACATCGTACTGGTGGCGGCGCTGGCGTCACGGAGCGAAAACAGTGATGTCATTGACTCGGCCGTTCTGGCGGCCTTGGCCGATCCAGAGGCGTTGAAAGCCTTCACGGTGACGAAATTCGTTCCCTTCGATCCGGTGTCGAAACGGACCGAGGCGGTCGTCCGCGACACGGGCGGCCGCACGATGCAGGTCGCCAAGGGTGCGCCCCATGCGATTGTCGATCTGGCCAAACCGCCGGACGACATTGTCAAGAAAGTCGATCAGAGCGTTATGGAACTCGGGGCGAAGGGCTACCGGGCGCTGGGCGTTGCGCGGTCACTTGATGACGGAAAGACGTGGAGCCTCATCGGCATCTTGCCGATGTTCGATCCGCCGCGCGATGATTCGGAAGAGACCATCGAGAAGGTGCGGGCCAAGGGCGTCACCGTCAAGATGGTGACCGGCGACGATACGGCCATCGCTCGCGAGACGGCGCGGCAGCTCGGCCTCGGCACCAATATCATCCCGGCTGCGGATGCGTTTCCGAAGGATATGGATCCCGATCACGTGCCTGAATCGATCGCCGAGTCCATTGAGAAGGCCGACGGCTTTGCGCGGGTGTTTCCCGAGCACAAATACGCCATCGTCAAGGCGCTGCAGCGCCGCGGCCATCTGGTGGCGATGACCGGCGACGGGGTCAATGACGCGCCGGCGCTCAAACAGGCCGATTGCGGGACCGCCGTCTCCGGCGCCACCGATGCGGCACGCGGCGCGGCGGCGCTGATCCTGACGGCGCCGGGCCTTTCGGTGATCGATAACGCCATCGACGAGGCGCGGCGCATTTTCGGCCGCATCACCAGCTATACCGTCTACCGGGTGGCGCTGACGATGGACATCATGTTTCTCGTCGTGCTGTCGACCGTCTTTTTGAACTTCCAGCCGCTGACGGCGATCATGATCGTCATCATGTCGCTGCTCGACGATCTGCCGATCATGACGATCGCCTATGACAATACGGCCGTTTCGCCGCGGCCGATCCGCTGGCGCATGCGCCGGCTGCTCGGTGTATCGGCGGTGCTCGGCTTCGCGTCGATCGTCCAGTCCTTCGGCCTGTTGCTGATGGGGATGGCGGTTCTGAAGAATACGGCGGCACAGCACTATTTCGGCCTGTATGACGAATCGCACCTGCAGACGGCGATGTTCCTGCAACTGATTGCCGGCGGCCACCTGCTGCTGCTGGTGACCCGCACCCAGGACTGGTTCTTCCGGCCACCCTATCCGGCAATGCCGCTGCTGGTGGCCATGGTGGCGACCCAGGCGCTGGCGGTCCTGATGTGCGGCTTCGGCTGGTTCGTGCCGGCCATTTCCTGGACGCTGATCGGCTGGATCTGGGTCTATCTTCTGGTCTGGCTCCTGGTGCTGGGCATCGTGCGGATCGCCACCGAGCGGCTGATGGACAACCGGCTGGCCCGCCGGGTTCGAAACACGGAAATCCTCAATGCGCCGCTGCATTCGGGTGGCCTGCATCGCAATTGACGCCTGACATCGCCGCGCCCGAGATCACGGGCCGGAGCGCGTCATCACCATGTCTGTAACGGAAGTCTCCTGAAGACACTGCGATTTCAGCCATCCGACGAAGTCCAGAATATTGATATTGTCGGCAAACTTCTCCGGATAGACGGCAAAATACTTTTCGCTGCAGACAAAGGCGCTGGGATGCGCGCGTACCAGCAGGCCGCGCTGCAATTCGTTGCGGATCAGAAACTCAGGCAGGACGGCAATGCCGATGCCGGCCACGGCCGCCTCGATGACCAGCGAGTAATATTCGAAACGCGGCCCGGCCAAGGCCTTGCCCGTGGAGCCGCCCGCCTGGGTGAGCCATTCGCGCCACAGGTGAGGACGCGTCGTATGCTGGATGAGCGTCTGTGAACTCATTTCTTCGAGCGACAGTACCCGCTGTTTCGAGCCGATCAGGGACGGTGCACAAACTGCTATGACGGTCTCGTCCATCAGATATTCGCAGTGCGCTCTCGGCCACTGGGGCTGGCCGAAATGAATTGCGACATGAGCGGTCTCCTCATCGAAATCGAACGGCCTGATTTTCGAAATCAGGTTGATTTCAATGGTTGGATGGCTGGACAGAAAGCCACCAAGCCGGGGCACCAGCCAGCGGGAACCGAATGTCGGCAGAACGGCAACGGTGAGCACGCCTCCCTGCCGACCGTAGGATATCAGCTTGGTCGTCGAGATCTCGATCCGGTTGATGATGTCTGAAATTTCCCTTGCGTATTCCCTGGCGGCCGGTGTCGCAATCAATCGGCGGTTCTTGCGCAGAAACAGTGTGCGTCCGAGATAGGCCTCAAGCGCCGTAATGCGTTTGCTGACCGCACTTTGAGTCAGGTTGAGTTCCTCGGCCGCCTGGGTCACGCTGCCATGGCGAACCGTGGCTTCAAAACATGCGAGCGAACTGGTTGGAGGAACTGTCCGTCTCATGTGACATCAAGGCCCACAAATCGAATTCCATTCCAATATGGACTGTTATTCATGTCGTATTCTCAATTTACTTCCCTCCTTTGTTGGTCACAATCTACGCCTATGAGGAACAATTGACAGCCGGAAAATGCGAAAAAGGACGGGAATTTTCTGTTGTTTTCAACCCAAAGTCAGCGAAAACCATAAGAACGGAAGGGAATATATCTCTTTCCGTACAGGAGGATACATGATGTTTCGGAAAGTTTTGCTTGCCATAAGTTTGGTCACGATGCCCACGGTGGCGCAATCGCAGACCGGTGAGGTCGTGCCGGAGATCGATTTTCTGAGCTGGCCGGCCGCCAAATATATGCACTACGCGGAATCGTCCAATTACATCGCCGAGCAGTGGCGCAAACTGGGTCTGAAGGTGAATGTCAACCCGGTGGCATTTCCCAATCCGATGCTGTCCCTGTGGTTCAAGGAGCACAAATTCGACGCGGTGCTCTCTTCCCTGTCGGGAACGCCTCTGCGTCTTGAGCCGGATTTTTTCACCAATGCCCAGTTCAACTCGGCCAATTCGGCACCGGGAAACTGGAATGTCGGGGAATACAGCAATCCGAAAGTGGACGCGCTGGGTGAAAAGCAACTGGGTATCTACGATCCGGAAGAACGGCGAAAGGTCATCTTCGAGCTTCAGGAGGAGTTGTACAACGACCCGCCGGAAGCGATCATCAGCTATTCGATCAGCACCCACGCCATCAATACCGACAATATGGAGATCATCGGCTACGAGGATTCGCCCGAGGGCATTCGTGCGAATGCCAACATCATGCGCATGAAGAGCAAGCATGACGGGCCGGTTCGTATTGGCTGGACGGTCGACTACACAACGTTGAATCCTCTCGTTGCCAGCACCAATGAAGACCTGACAAACCTGGCGCTCATTTACGACACATTGGTGATGCTTGCGCCGGATGGCTCACCACGCATGTGGCTGGCGGAATCGATCGATGTCGTCGACGATGTGACCGTGGACGTCAGGATCCGATCGGGTCATACATTCTCCGATGGCCAGCCGGTGACCGCGGAAGATGTGAAGTTCTCCTTCGACTACATGAAAAAATGGGAATCGGCGTATTTCACCAAATATCTCGATCGGCTCGAATCCGTCACCGTCACTGATCCGCAAACGGTCCGTTTCAAGCTCAACCAGCCCTATGCGCCATTCGTCATGAACACGCTTGGCCAGGTATATGTCCTGCCCAAACATATCTGGGAGACGATTGTCGATGATCTCGGCATCGCCAGGCCGCAGGACTTCGCAAATGACAATCCGGTCGGCAGCGGCGCTTACACGGTCAGATACCGCAGGGAAGGCCAGGAACAGTATTTTACCGCGCGAAAGGACCATTTCGGCATGCCCCAGTCGGATATTTTGAGCATTGTCTATGGGTCCGCCGAGGTGGTGATGCAATCGCTCAGGAAGGGTGAAATCGATGCCTCCTTTCAGCCGGTGGTGCCGACGACCATCGACGAATACAGGGCGCTCGACAATATCAAGCTGTATCAGGCCAAGTCGAACGGATACAATTCGGTTCGCTACAAGGTCACGGGGCCGGTCTTCTGGAACAAGGATCTTCGCCGCGCGCTGGCGCACGCGGTGCCCTATGAGGCAATCATCGAGGAAGTGCTGGGTGGCCTGGCCGCCCGTTCGGCATCATCGATTGTGCCGGCAAACGCCTACTGGCACAATGGCAATCTGACGCCGCCTGAGTTCAATCTCGATCTGGCACGATCAATGCTGGAGGAGGCCGGATTCACCTGGGATGCAGATGGCCGGCTGCACTTCCCTGCCCAATAAAACCGCCGTCCGAGCCCGTTGCCGACATGATTGAGGTCACAGATCTTGTAAGACACTATCCGGTCGTAACCGGGCTCCGGGCACTCTTCTCGGCGGATCGCCACAAACTGGTCCGGGCGGTCGATGGTGTCAGCTTCAGGGTGGGTGACGGAGAGGTTCTGGGCATTGTCGGTGAGAGCGGGTGCGGAAAATCGACGACAGCCAAGATGCTCGCCGGGCTGGAGGCGCCGACCGCTGGAAGCATCCGGATCAACGGTCAGGACGCTTCCGACCTGCGAGACAGGGACCGGAAGGAATTTCACCGGGAAGTCCAAATGGTCTTCCAGGATCCCTATGGTTCCATCAATCCGAGCCATGACGTCTTTCAGGTCGTCTCAAGGCCGCTCGTCTATCAGGGCGAAAGGGATCGCAAGGCAATCCGCCGCCGGGTGCTCGCGGCAATGGATCAAGTCGGGCTCAGCCCACCGGACCTTTATTTGGGCAAGCATCCACATCTGCTGAGCGGCGGGCAGCGCCAACGGCTTTGCATTGCCCGGGCAATCATACTGAACCCGACATTCCTGGTGGCCGATGAGCCGATCTCCATGCTGGATGTGTCCATCAAGTGGGACATCATCCGGTTGCTTCGCCGCCTGGTGCGCGAGACGGGGCTGTCGCTCATCTACATCACGCACGATCTCGCCACGGTGTCGACAATCTGCGATCGTCTGGCAATCATGTATCTGGGCAAGATCGTGGAGACGGGGCCGGCTCTGAAGATCCTGACCGCGCCCGCGCACCCCTATACCAAGGCGCTTATTGCCTCGATCCCGTCGCCGGTGCCCGGCGCCCGTCGTGAGGCGGCCGATATCAAGGGCGCCATGCCCGACGCGATCACACCGACCGGCGGCTGTGGATTTGTGGACCGCTGCCCGGTTGCCGTCAAACGCTGCGCGGTGAGCGAGCCTGCTTTGACCCGCTATCAGGGGCGGGACGCCGCATGCCACCTGCTGGCCGAGAGCGGGCCCGCCGCCGTCCCGATCGCGATGGAGGCCTGAATCATGGGGCGCTATATCGTCACGCGGCTCTTTCATATGGTCCTCACACTCGGCGCCATGCTGGTGCTTATGTTTTTCCTGTTTCGGCTGATGCCGGGTGATCCGACGATGACGGTGATCAGCGATGCTCTCTACCCCAAGGCGCAGGCCGCCATGAAAGCCCAGTTCGGGCTGGACAAGCCGCTCTACCAGCAGTTTCTGATCTATGTGGGCAACTACGCCCGCTTTGATTTCGGTGTCTCGTTTCAGACGTCGCGGTCCGTCAGCGAGCTTATTCAGGGTCGGCTTCTCAATACGGTTGTCCTGATCCTTCCCTCGATGATCACGGCCTATGCGTTGGGTGCGATCATCGGGGCGGTGATGGCCTGGTACCGAGGCGGGAAATCGGAGATCGGCGTGGTGTTTTTGGCCACGGCTTTTCAATCGGCTCCGGTTTTCTGGGTGGCCATGCTGGCGATCCTGTTCTTTTCCCTGAGACTCGACCTGTTTCCCGCCGGACATATCGTGACACCCGGCAAGTTTCCCGAACAGACCCTGTCGATGTATTTCAGTGCCGATTTCCTGCATCACCTTGCGCTGCCATTCCTTGTCCACACGGCCTACCAGATCTGCTTTCCCCTGCTGCTCATGCGGTCCAGCATGCTGAGCACGATCGGTGAGGATTTCATCGAGCTTGCGCGCATGAAGGGACTCAAGGAGCGGCGCGTCCTGTTTCATCATGCCGCGCGGAATTCTCTTCTGCCGGTCGCCACGACCATTCCGATGATCCTGGCCTGGGCCGTTGCCGGCTCGGTGGTGATCGAAACAGTCTTTTCCTGGCCGGGGCTCGGTCTGCTGATGATCCAGGGTGTCGAGCGGTCGGACTTTCCCGTCGTCCAGGCCGCGTTTTTCCTGATCGCCGTGCTGACCGTCATCGGAACCTTTGCGGCCGATCTCCTGTATGGAATTCTCGACCCGAGGATTGTTTATGAATAGCCGCGCCACCGAAACACCCGAAGTCGAGCCGACCGGCGTTTTGTCGGGGACGGGCGCCGGCGGCGGCTTTTTTGGAACTGCCAGACATTTCGTGCGGACCGTCAATCAAACTACTGTGGGCAAAATCGCGTTCTATGTCTTCTGCCTCTGCCTGTTTCTGGCGGTCTTCGGGCCACTCATCGCGCCTTATCAGCCGATGGAGCGCAATTATGATGCGGCGGGCAAGCTCCTGCGCCTGTCGGGACCGACCGCTGAGCACTGGCTGGGCACGACCGTGTTGGGGCGGGATATCTTCAGCCAGATTCTGTGGGGCGCGCGGCCTGCCATGCTGGTCGGTCTGCTGACGGCATTCGGCGTTGTCCTGATCGGCGTGAATGTCGGACTGATCGCCGGTTATTTCGGCGGCCGGGTGGACTCCGTCCTGATGCGCATTACCGACATATTTCTCGGACTTCCCTTCCTGCCGTTCATTATCGTGGTCCTGTCGATCTCCGGCCGGAGCATCTGGACCATCATCATTGCCATGACGCTGGTGATGTGGCGATCGACATCCAGGGTCATTCGGGCACAGGTGCTGTCGCTCAAGGAGATGCCCTTCGTGTCTGCGGCGCGGATTTCCGGTGCCAGTGACTGGACAATCCTCTATCGCGAGATTGCGCCGAACATCATGCCGCTGGCGCTCGTCAACGTTGCCTTTGCCCTGGCCTGGGCGATCATCACCGAAGCCAGTATCGGATTTCTCGGCTACAGCGACCCCCATGTCGTCAGTTGGGGATCGATCATCTATCAGTCCTTTGCATCCCAGATGATGTATCGCGCGCCGTGGTGGGTCGTTCCGCCCGGCCTGGCAATCATGATTCTGGTTTCCTCGGTCTATTTTATCGGACGTGCCTATGAGCAAGTTGTCAATCCGCGCCTGCGCAGACATTGAGGCCGGAACGCCGCCGCTGTCGGTTTCCGAGCTTTCGGTCCGCTATCGGACCGAGCGTGGTATTGCGCATGCCCTCGAAAAGGTCAGCCTGACGGTGGCCACAGGGAGCAATCTCGGCCTCGTGGGCGAGTCCGGCTGCGGAAAAAGCACATTCCTCAAGGCGGCCATGGGCGTGTTGCCGGAGAATGCGGAGATTGTCCGAGGCGCCGTCTTTCTCGAAGGCGAAAACCTGACAGTGGCGGGCAAGGAGCGAAGGCGGCAGCGACGATGGGCCCGGATGTCGATGATCACGCAAAGCGCGCTGAATGCGCTCGACCCCGTTCACCGGGTCGGCGACCAGATCGTCGATGCGATCAGAGCGCATGAAAGCTGCAGCTATCGGGACGCCCTCGAGCGCGTCAAGCGAATGCTTGAGCTCGTCGGTGTCGACCCGGGGCGCATTCGGGAATATCCGCACCAGTTTTCCGGCGGGATGCGCCAGCGGGCGATCATCGCCATGGCTCTGATCCTCAATCCGCGTGTGGTGCTGGCCGACGAGCCGACGACGTCGCTCGATGTCATCGTGCAGGATCAGATTTTCCGGCGCATTCGCAGACTTCAGGCGGAACTGGGCTTCTCCATGCTTCTGGTGACCCACGATCTGGCGCTGGTGATTGAGAACTGCGACAGGATTGCGGTCATGTATGGCGGGGTCATCGTCGAGGAAGGTCCCACCGCAGAGGTTGTCAATGCACCCGTGCACCCCTACACGCTGGGGCTGAAAAACTCACTGCCGCATCTCGACCGCAAGGCCGAACCCATTGCCATACCGGGCACGCCGCCGGACCTTGTGCATTTGCCGCAAGGCTGTCGCTTTGCCGCCCGCTGCCCCTTTGCCGTCGAGAAATGCCGACAGACCCAACCGGATTTGAGCGAGGTCGCTCCCGGTCACTGGGCGGCCTGTCATCGTCATGACGAGATTACGGAGTTACGGGCAGAGGCTGCCCGCCCGGAAACGTGGTCCGGTCTCCAGAACATCCGGGAGGCCAGCTAACCGAGCCTGAAGACACAGGTTCCACCTCGAAATGACAGCGGACGTTCAACAGTGGTGGCTTGCCGCTGAAGGGATTGTTTTGTCAAAATGAAAGGAAAATCAATGTATTACTTCGCCTATGGCACGCTTCTGGACTTCGATGCGATGAAGCGCATCGCGCCGGGCGTACGCTCGCTCGGCATCATGCGGCTTGACGGTTATCGCATGGGATTCGCGCAATGCCCGCGCGGCGATATGACCGGCTGTACCCTGGATCCGGACCCCGATGCGGTCACCTATGGTGTGCAATACGAATTGAGCAGCGAGGAGATGGCCCATATGGACAGGAGCGCCGTTTCCGGTCGGGACCTTTGGGTTCACACACCGGTGACGCTTGTCGATTCGGCTGGAAAGCGTATCGACTCTCTCACCTATACGATCCCCGGCAACACACCGTCGATTTCGCCGTCCGACGACTACGTTCGTCCGATCTTGAAGGGCCTCGACGAGTTGGAGTTTCCGGCCGACTATGTCGCCGGAATGAAAGCGCTCATCGCCAGCGCGCAAAGAAGCCCGTGAATTGCTGCACTGCTGGGGTGACCGATGGGGTCGGCACCAGTATCATCCCGGCGGCGAGTGCGTTTCCAGTCCTTCGGTTTGCCGCTGATGGGAATGGCGGTTTTGAAGAATGCGGCGGCACAAAAGTATTTCGGTCTGTTTGACGAATCGCACCTGCAAACGGCAATGTCCTGCAACTGATCGAAAGCAATAAAACAAAACATAGCGATTGGTCTTTTATGCAGGAACCGGGTGTGGAACCAAGCGGAAACATCCGTCTTTATTGTCGACGATTGTCTTCGAGAACACGGACAGAAGATGGGAGAAAGCTATGAAAGGTTTGGTTTGGATATTGTTAGTCGGCGGCGCCCTGTCTTCCTGGACAAGTGCGGCCCAGGCATTTGTGCATCTGCAATGCAGTGAACCCAAATGCACCTATTCGGAAGAGATCGGGCCATCGCAGACCAAGACATATGCCGGAGAGTGCGTGAACAAAGAAAACTCTCAGTTTTCTATGGTTTGTCATGCCGTGAAGGGTACGACATGCTTGCGGGCTGAACCGTACGAAGACCAGCCTTATTGGACCTGCCCTTGCACGAACTGGGACCCGACGGCAAGAAAACACTTAGAAATTGATCTTTATTGTTCAAGTTGAATGCGAAAACGGACGGGAATATCGGCGTTTATTCCTGACCATTGCTCCCACGAACACGGATCGAAAGTCGGAACAGTTGCGAAACGTCTCCTAAAACTCTCGTATCTGGCAGCGCCCCGTCTGTATTGGCGGCGCGGGGGCGGTCGGGGCAAACACTGTAAAACTGCACCGCGAACAACCGAAATGCATATATTTCGAACAGATGAGAGGCCATCTTTGAATTAACGGTTGAGCGAAAGGGAGCTGCGCTTCACCGAAGTTTGGCAAACAAGCGGAGGAATCACGATGGCTCGGATTTGTTAATTCGTAGATGGACTCTTAGTATCAACGTGCTCTTAGTATCAACGTGAGAACAGCATTTCTGCAATGGGTTTTGAGAGCACATCCATGATCAAGCTCTATTCGATACCGCCGAGTGTCTACAGCGCCAAGGTGCGGCTTGTGCTGCGGGCGAAAGGGCTTGATTTCGAGGATGTCCTGCCGCCCGGCGGTTATGGTAGCGATGCGTACAAGGCGCTGGTGCCTTACGGAACGCTGCCGGCCATTGATCATGACGGTTTTCTGCTGGCTGATTCGGAAGCGATCAACGAATATCTCAATGAGCTGGCGCCGGAGCCGCCGATGTGGCCGGCCGATCTGCGGCAGCGGGCGCAGGCGCGGGCGTTGGCCCGGTTTCACGACACCCGCCTGGAGCCGAGCCTGAGGGCACTGTTCGACCATGTCGATCCGTCGAAAAGGGACTATGATTTCGTCGCTCGCCAGACCGGGGTCATTGCCGGGCGGATCGAACAGCTTGCGCGCATTGCGACGCCATCGCCGCTGATGACCGGCAAACATCTCAGCCTGTGCGATTGCGGCTATGCCATCACGCTGGAGATGCTGAGCCAGCTCGACGGGCCGATGAAGCTCGGCATCATGCTGCCCGAACCGGTCGCCCGCTACATGGCGGCGCTGCGGGCCGATCCCGTCGTCGCCGCTGAACTGGCGACCTACCGGCCCGCCCTGGCGGCCTGGATCGAATCGGAAGTCAGCGGCTGACGATGCAGCTTGCCCAGTCCACCTGGCCTGAGATCGAAGCCTATCTGCAGCGCTCCGACGGCGTCATTCTTCCGACCGGATCGACCGAACAGCATGGTCCGATCGGGCTGATCGGCACCGATACGCTGTGCGCCGACGGCATTGCGACCGAAGCGGCGCGGATCGCCGACGCGCTGGTGATACCGCCGCTCGGCTATGCGCCGGCGCCGTTCAACATGTCGTTTCCGGGAACCCTGTCGGTCAGCGCCGAGACGTTCGGCCGCGTGGCTGGGGAGATCGTCGACGGGCTGGTTCATCACGGCTTTCGCCATATCTATGTCCTCAACGGCCATGGGGCGAATGTCGAGCCGATGCGCCGCGTCCTGGAGAAGCAATCGGTGCCGTGCCGGTTGCGAAACTGGTGGGATTTCGAGCCGGTCAATGTCCTGCGGCGTGATTGGTATGGCGACTGGGAGGGGATGCATGCGACGCCATCGGAAATCGCCATAACGCAGGCGCGGCATCGCATCGTGGAAGCAGAGGATCTGGCGCCGCCGCAAAAACTCTCGGCCGATTTCATCCGCGCCCATGCGGGCGACCGGCACGGGCCGCCGGACGAACACCGTGCCCGGTTCCCGGACGGCCGGGTCGGCTCCCATTCTGCGCTGGCGCGCCCTGACCAGGGACAGCGGCTGTTCGATGCGGCCGCCGAAGCCGTCGCGGCGGATTACCAGGCCTTTCTATCCGGCGAATGATCCGGCTATACAATCGGACCATTTGCCACTATCGATGACGGCGATCTCATTCATTAGTGGTCGGTCAGGGGACCGGCCCATCAATTGGGGAATTGGCATGAAACTGTTGCGGTTCGGGGAAACGGGTCAGGAAAAGCCAGGGCTGATGGGGGATGACGGAATCATCCGCGACCTGTCGGGCTATGTGGACGATATCGGCGGAGCGGTGCTGGACGATGGAGAACTGGACCGGCTGCGGGCGCTGGATCCGGCAAGCCTTCCGAAGGTGGATGACACGGTCCGCATCGGTCCCTGCGTGGCCGGTGTCGGCAAGATCGTCTGCATCGGCCTGAATTATTCCGATCATGCCGCCGAAGCGGGCATGGAGGTGCCGCCGGAACCGGTGCTGTTCTTCAAGGCAACCTCGGCGATCTGCGGGCCGAACGACGATGTCGAGATCCCGCGCGGATCGGCGGCAACCGACTGGGAGGTGGAACTCGCCATCGTCATCGGCAGGGAAGCCAAATATGTCTCCGAAGACGAGGCGCTGGATTATGTGGCCGGCTATTGCGTGCTCAACGATGTTTCCGAGCGCGACTTTCAGATCCGCCGTTCCGGCCAGTGGGCCAAGGGAAAATCCGCCGACACGTTCGCCCCGGTCGGTCCCTATCTGGTGACCCGCGACGAGATCACCGACCCGCAGGCGCTTCCTATGTATCTGGAGGTCAACGGCCACCGGTATCAGGACGGCAGCACGGCGACGATGGTCTATGGGGCCGCCTTTCTGGTCTCCTATCTGTCGCGGTTCATGAGCCTGCAGCCGGGCGATATCATCTCGACCGGCACGCCGCCCGGCGTCGGCATGGGACAGAAGCCCGATCCCGTCTATCTCAAGCCCGGTGACCGGATGGAACTCGGGATCGACGGGCTCGGCGTGCAGCGGCAACTGGTCAAGGCGGCGACATAGCCGGTTTCAGGATCGACCGCCCGATGACCGGTCCGCTCGTTCTGCGCGCTTAGCGGGTGAAAAGAGGGCCTGGTTGGGCAACCAAGCCTTCAACGAATGAATGTTGCAAAATATCCGGCAAGACGGGAATCTCTTTGCCGTAGTGACCGATATTCCGCAACATTCATACGAAAGTCATACGAAAGTCGCTTGCGCTGGCTCGCATTTTTTGATTAAAGGAACGAGCGTTCATTTAATTAACAGGCGACCATAAGAAGAAAACAGCGCCTGTGCTTCGCCAAAAGGTTGAGGGCCTTTGGCACGGGAGGAGAAGCTGGGCCATGCCATCGACGGGCAGCAATGCCGGCCGTGTACCGGTGACGTTTCCGCAATATCTGTTGCTCAATGCCAACCGTTTCGCCGGACGAACGGCGATGCGGCACAAGGATATGGGCATCTGGCAGAGCTGGACCTGGCGCGAGCAGTTCGAGGAAGTCCGCGCCTTTTCCATCGGCCTGGAGGAAAAGGGCCTGAAGGCCGGCGACAAGGTCGCCATTGTCGGCGCCAACCGCCCGCGGCTTTACTGGACCTTCTGCTGCGTCCAGGCGCTGGGTGCTATCCCGGTGCCGGTCTATGCCGATGCCGTCGCCGAAGAAATGGCCTATGTTCTCAACCATGCGGGGATAAAGCTGGCGGTGGTGCAGGACCAGGAGCAGGTCGACAAGCTGCTGTCTTTTTCCGACGATATCCCGGAACTGCACGACATCATCTATGACGAGCCGCGCGGCCTGCGCGACTATGACCACACGCATCTTCAGAGCTTCGCGGACATACAGGAGATCGGGCGTAAGGCGCTGGCGGCGGACAGCGGCCGGGCCACGGCCTGGGAGCAGGCGATCAATGACGCCGATGGCGAGGAGATATCGGTATTCCTCTATACGTCCGGCACCACCGGCCGCTCAAAGGGTGTGGTGCTGAAGGCCCGGAACTCTGTCAAGGCGGCCGAAGACACGGTGAAGTTCGACAATCTGACCGAAAATGACAGTGTGCTGGCCTATCTGCCGCTGGCCTGGGTTGGGGATCACTATCTCAATTACGCGCAAGGTTATGTGTCTGGCCTGTGCATGGCCTGTCCGGAAAGCCAGGAGACGGTGCAGCACGATCTTCGCGAGATCGGACCGACCTTTTATTTTGCGCCGCCACGGGTCTTCGAGGGGCTGCTGACCAGCGTGATGATCCGGATGGAAGATGCCGGGGCCATCAAGAAGAAGATGTTCCATTATTTTCTCGGCGTGGCGAAAAAACACGGCGAAGCCATTCTCGAGGGGCGTTCCGTCTCGCTTGCCGGCAGGATTGCCTACGGGCTGGGCAATATTCTGGTCTATGGGCCGCTGAAGAACACGCTGGGTTTCAGCAATATCCGTACCGCCTATACGGCCGGCGAGGCGATCGGTCCGGATCTGTTTTCCTTCTTCCGCTCGCTCGGCATCAATCTCAAACAGCTTTACGGCCAGACCGAGGCGTTTCTCTATGTCACGGCGCAGAAGGATGGCGAGATATTCGCCGATACGGTCGGCAAGGCGGCGCCGGATGTGGAAATCCGGATCTCCGATGATGGCGAAGTCCAGTTCAAATCGCCCGGTATGTTTGTCGGCTACTATGCCGACGACGAAAAGACCAAGGAGACGGTGACCGAGGACGGGTTCGTCAAGACCGGCGATGCGGGGATATTCGACAGTCGCGGCGACCTGAAGATCATCGATCGCGCCAAGGATGTCGGCAAGCTGCTCAACGGGTCGCTGTTTGCGCCCAAATATATCGAGAACAAGCTCAAATTCTTTCCCAATATCCGCGAATGCGTCGCCTTTGGCGATGGCCGCGACTATTGCAGCGTGCTGCTGAACATCGATCTCGTCGCCGTCGGCAACTGGGCTGAGCGCAACAATATCTCCTACGGCTCCTACCAGGAACTCGCCGGCCTGCCGCAGGTCTATGAGATGATGACCGAGCATGTCGAACAGGTGAACCGGGATCTGGCGAGCGAGCCGCTGATGGCGGATTCGCAGATCGCCCGGTTCCTAGTGCTGCACAAGGAACTCGATGCGGATGACGGCGAACTGACGCGGACCCAGAAGGTCCGGCGCGGTTTCATCGCAGAGCGTTACGCGCCGCTGATCGAGGCGCTCTATGACGGCTCGACGGAGAAATTCGTCGAAACGGAGGTCACCTATGAGGATGGCCGCAAGGGCAGCATTTCGGCGACCGTCAAGATCAAGGACATGACGGTGCATCCGACCGCCTCCGTTACACGGGAGGCCGCCGAATAATGGCCGAACTCACACAAAGCACGCAACCGGCCGATGACGGTATCGAACCGGGTGCGATGTTGCTGAATGTCGACAATATCTCGCTTTCCTTCGGCGGCGTGAAGGCCATCACGAACATGTCCTTCGATGTGCTCAAGGGCGAGATTCGCGCCATCATCGGACCGAACGGCGCCGGCAAGACCTCCATGCTCAATGTGATCAACGGCTTCTATCAACCCCAGCAGGGGACCATCGTGTTCCGCGGCAAGGAACGCCGGTCCATGAAGCCGCACCAGGCGGTGGGGCAGGGCATTGCGCGGACCTTTCAAAATGTCGCCCTCTTCAAGGGCATGACGACCCTCGACAATATCATGGCCGGCCGCTCGGTGATGATGAAACGGAACCTGTTCTGGCAAATGATCTGGCAGGGGCCGGCGCTCGACGAGGAAATCGAGCACCGCGCCAGGGTCGAGGAGATCATCGACTTTCTGGAGATCAAGCATATCCGGCGCACGCCGGTGGGCAATCTACCCTACGGGCTGCAGAAGCGGGTCGAGCTCGGACGGGCGCTGGCCATGGAGCCTTCGCTGCTGCTGCTCGACGAGCCGATGGCGGGCATGAATCTCGAGGAAAAGGAAGATATGAGCCGCTTCGTGCTCGATGTGAACCAGCAATTCGGCACGACCATCGCGCTGATCGAGCACGATATGGGCGTCGTCATGGACCTGTCGGACCGGGTGGTGGTGCTTGATTACGGCAGGAAGATCGCCGACGGCACGCCCGACGAAGTCAGAAACAATCAGGATGTCATCGACGCCTATCTGGGCGTGCCGCACTAGCACTGGATAATCGGATGGAATTCTTCAACTCTATTCTCGTCACACCGTTTCAAGACATGGCGGCGGCCCCGGATTTCTTCATGCAGGTCGTTTGGGAGGGGCTGGTCTCGGGCGTGCTCTATGCCCTGATCGCGCTGGGTTTCGTGCTGATCTACAAATCCTCTCGGATTTTCAATTTCGCGCAAGGCATCATGGTGGTGTTCGCGGCGCTGACGCTGGTGGGCTTGCACGAGAGGGGCGTTCCGGCCCTGCTGGCGGTGCCGTTGACGCTGGGGGTCATGTACCTGCTGGCCATTGCCATCGAGCGCGTCGTGCTGCGTCCGCTGGTCAACCAACCCGATATCATCCTGTTCATGGCGACCATCGGCATCACGCTGTTTCTGATTGGCTTCGGCGAGCTGATCTTCGGCGGCGAAAACAAGGTCATGATCACCGAACAGTTGGGAATTCCGACCGGAAGCTTCGAGTTCGAACCGTTTGGCGGCTTTGTGCTGATCGAGCAGAAGGACCTCACCGCCGTTGTCGGCGCGGTGATGCTGGTCCTCGTGCTGCTGCTGTTCCTCAACCGGTCCAAGATGGGCCGCGCCATCCGTGCCCTGGGCGACGATCACCAGGCGGCGCTTTCCGTGGGCATTTCGCTGTCCACCATCTGGGTGCTGGTGTGGTTCATCGCCGGCATCATCGCGCTGGCCACCGGTATTGTATGGGGCGCCCGCGCCGGTGTTTCCTTTGCTCTTGAGGTGATTGCCTACAAGGCGTTGCCGGTGATCATGCTCGGCGGGCTTGAATCGGTGAGCGGTGCCATTGTCGGCGGGCTGGCGATCGGCGTTCTGGAAAAGCTGTTCGAAATCTACTGGGGGCAGCCTTTGCTGGGCGGCAATACCGAAACCTGGTTCGCCTTCGTCTTCGCCTTGATCGTGCTCCTGTTCAGGCCGCAGGGCCTGTTCGGTGAGAGAATTATCGAACGCGTCTGATTCCGGGTATTCGTCATGTTCTATCGCATTTCCGGCCAGTTCAAGACCGACTACCGTAGCGACCACGCACTGTTCCGCGTCCGCCAGGACGCGGTGCTGATGGGCGTGATCCTGCTGTTTGCCTGGGTGATCTTTCCGTTCACGGCGAACGAGTTCGTCTTTCAGGCGCTACTGATCCCGGTCCTGATCTATTCGCTCGCCGCGCTCGGGCTCAATATCCTGACGGGATATGCGGGCCAGCTATCGCTCGGTACCGGCGCCTTCATGGGCGTCGGGGCCTATGCCTGCTACAAGCTGATCACGATTTTCCCTGAGATGAACCTGCTGGTCGCCATTGCGCTGTCAGGCTTCTTTGCGGCCGCGGTCGGTGTCGCCTTCGGCCTTCCGTCGCTGCGGATCAAGGGATTTTATCTGGCGATCGCCACGCTGGCGGCGCAGTTCTTCTTGGTCTGGCTGTTCGAAAAATGGGCGTGGCTGTACAATTACAACGCCTCCGGCGCCATCCAGGTGCCGAATATCGACATGTTCGGCATCCGGGTTGCCGGGCCGACGGCATCCTCTTTCGTTCAGTATTATTTCGTCCTTTTTGTGGTGACAGTGATGACGATCTTCGCCATCAATATCACCCGGGGGCATATCGGGCGGATGTGGAAGGCCGTGCGCGACATGGATATTGCGGCGGAGCTTGTCGGGATCAATCTGATGCGCGCCAAGCTGGTCGCCTTTGCGGTGTCATCCTATATCGTCGGCGTTTCCGGCGCGCTGTTCGTGTTTCTGTGGCGCGGTGCGGCGGAGCCCAATCTTTTCGACATTCCGCTGTCGTTCCGCGTTCTGTTCATCGCGATCATCGGCGGGCTGGGCTCGATCCTGGGCAATTATCTCGGCGCCATCCTGATCGTCGCGCTGCCGGTCATTCTTAACATATTGCCGGAAGCCGTCGGCATGGAGCTCAATTCGGCGGTCGTGGAACATCTCAACATCATGATCATCGGGGCGCTGATCATCGCCATCCTGATCATCGAGCCGCACGGACTGGCCCGCTTCTGGGCCATTATACGGGAGAAGCTGATCATCTGGCCGTTCCCGCACTGAAAGTTGCGGCGGGCATCCGCCCGCCGCGTTGAACCGGGGTGAGTTCGCCCGATCCAATAGGGAGAAACGAACGCATGGAGGAGAAAACATGAAGACGTATCTCAAAACAGCAATGCTCGGCGCGGCATTGGGTATCGGAACCATGGTGGCGACACCGGCGGTCTTCGCCGAGGACGGCATCTATGCTCCGAACCTGTCCTACCGCACCGGACCCTTTGCCGCCACCGGCATTCCGCTGATGAACGGCCAGCGCGACTACATCATGATGCTCAATGAGCGTGATGGCGGTATCAATGGCGTCAAGATCGATTATGACGAATGTGAAACCGGCTACAGCACCGAAAAGGGTGTCGAGTGCTATGAGAAGACCAAGTCGAAGGCCGTGGTGACGCAGCCCTGGTCGACCGGTATCACGCTGCAGGTCCTGCCGAAGACCAATGTCGACAAGATTCCGATCCTGGCACCGGGCTACGGCTTTTCGCCGATGGCCAACGGCAAGGTCTTCCAGTGGGCCTTCAACCCGCCGGCGTCCTATTGGGACGGGGCATCGATGATGCTCAACTATCTGTCGGACGGCGATCTCGACAATCTGAAGGGCAAGAAGATTGCCCTGCTGCATCTCGATCATCCCTATGGCAAGGAGCCCATTCCGCTGTTTGAGGCGATGGCCAACAAACACGCTTTCGAATTCCTTCCAATCCCGGTCGGGCTGAAGGAAATGCAGAACCAGTCCGCCCAGTGGCTGCAGATCCGGCGTGAGAAGCCGGACTATGTGCTGATGTGGGGCTGGGGCGCCATGAATGCCGGCGCCATTACCGAGGCGGTCAAGACCCGCTATCCGATGGATCAGTTCATCGGCATCTGGTGGTCCGGCCACGACGGTGACCTGAAAACGGTCGGCGACAAAGGCAAGGGCTACAAATCGCTGAGTTGGAGCGTGCCGGTTGCCGACGCGCCTGTCATGGCCGACATCAAGAAATACGTCGTTGATCCGGGCAAATCCCTGATGGAAGACCCGAACGACATCAACAGCGTGTTCTATCAGCGTGGCGTGCTGATCTCGATGATCCTCGTTGAGGGTATCCGCGCCGCCCAGGAGCATTTCGACGTCAAGAATGTCAACGCCGAACAGCTTCGCTGGGGCCTCGAAAACCTGAACATCGATGATGCCCGCATTGCCGAGATGGGCATGAGCGGCATGATCGGGCCGTTCGCCACCAATTGCGCCAATCATACCGGCCATGCGGGTGCCTGGATGCTCGAATGGGATGGCACCAAATTCGCGCCTGTTTCCGACAAACTGGCGGCCGACGGCGATGCGGTCGGCGTGCTTGAAGAGGTCAAGGCCATGGAATACGCCGAGGCCAACAAGCCGTGGCCGATCAACGAAGCCTGCACCATGTAGGCCGAAATCGACAGCTTCCTTCCCGGCCCGTGCCGGGGAGGGGATCCTTTAGATTTCCTGCTTTCAGGTTGAAGAGCCATGCAAGACACCGCCATTGCCGCCGATGTGAATCATGACGCCGATGCCATTCTGGCGGTCAACAATATCGAGGTGATTTATGACCATGTGATCCTGGTCCTGAAGGGTGTGTCGCTGACCGTTCCGGACGGCGGTATCGTGGCGCTGCTCGGCGCCAACGGTGCCGGCAAGACGACGACCCTGAAGGCGATCTCTAACCTGCTGCACGCGGAGCGCGGCGAGGTGACCAAGGGTTCGATCGTCTTCAAGAAGGATGAGGTCCAGGCCCTGTCGCCCAATGAGCTGGTTCGCCGCGGCTGTATCCAGGTGATGGAGGGGCGGCGGTGTTTCGGGCACCTGACGGTCGAGGACAATCTGCTGTCCGGCAGCTATACGCGGCGGGACGGCAATGCCGCGATCAAACAGGACCTTGAGATGGTCTATGGCTATTTTCCGCGTCTGCGCGAGCGGCGTGCCAGCCAGTCGGGCTACACGTCCGGCGGCGAGCAGCAGATGACGGCCATCGGACGGGCGCTGATGTCACGCCCGCAAATGATCCTCTTGGACGAGCCGTCGATGGGGCTGGCGCCGCAATTGCAGGAGGAGATTTTCGAGATCGTCAAGCGGCTCAACGAGCAGGAGGGCGTTTCCTTCCTGCTTGCCGAGCAGAACACCAATATCGCGCTGCGCTATGCGACCTATGGCTATATTCTGGAATCGGGCCGGATCGTGCTTGACGGTGCGGCTTCGGAGCTGCGCGAAAACGAGGACGTCAAGGAGTTCTATCTCGGCGTTGGCGGCGAGGGACGGCGCTCGTTTCGCGACGTCAAGCACTATAAGCGCCGTAAGCGGTGGCTGTCGTGACGATGCAACTCGTTCCGGGCCACGCCAAGTGCATGTTTTGAAATAGCGATTGCCTGTTGACAAAGCGGTCGTCCGCTAGTAATTGAACGTTTGTTCATTTAATTGGACGCAGCCGGGATTGCCGGGCAGGAGCGGTAACCGGAAGACAATTGGGGGTAGTCGGGCGCCTCGACCCGACGCGGTAAGACCATGGCGCGTAAAGTGGGTTCGGTTGGAGCTGAGACGGCGGAGAAGGTGCGCCATGCGGCGGTGTCGCTGTTCGCCCGCTACGGCTATGCCGCGGTTTCCATGCGCCAGATCGCCCGGGAGATCGATCTGCAGGCCGGGGCGATCTACAATCATTTTCCGACCAAGCAGCACCTCTTGCGCGGCCTTCTGGTCGAGCACATGGAGCGGTTGCTCAAGGCCTGGGACGAGCAGGAGGATCCGAGCCTGGCGCCGGCCGAGGCGCTGATCGCCTTTGTCCGGTTTCACCTTCGCTACCACGTCAAATGTGGCGATGATGTCTTCATCTCCTATATGGAGCTGCGCAATCTCGAAGAGGACAATTTTGCCGAGGTCGAGCAGTTGCGGCGGCGCTACGAAATCAAGCTGCGCCGCATTTTGGAAGCCGGATCGGCGGCGGGCGTCTTCCGGGTCGGCGATCTCCATGTGGCGACGATGGCGGTGATTGCCATGCTGACCGGGGTCACCGGCTGGTACCGATATGACGGCCGGCTTTCCCTGCAGGAGATCGAGGAACTCTACATCGACATGATCAGGGGTGCCGTCGGAATGAAGGAGGGCTGACCCATGTTCACCACCGGAATGCAATTCGGGCTCGGCGACGATATCGAGCAGTTGCGGGACATGATCCACCGCTTTTCGCAGGAGAAAATCGCGCCGCTGGCGGATGAGATCGACCAGTCCAACCAGTTTCCGCAGCATTTATGGGCCGAGATGGGGGCGCTCGGCCTGCTCGGCATGACCGCCGACCCCGAATTCGGCGGGACCGGCATGGGATACCTGGCGCACACGGTCGTCATGGAGGAAATCTCCCGCGCTTCCGCGTCGGTCGGCCTGTCCTACGGCGCCCACTCCAATCTGTGTGTCAACCAGATCAACCGCTGGGGAAACGAAGCGCAAAAGCAGCGCTATCTGCCGCGCCTGTGTTCGGGCGAGGATGTCGGCGCGCTGGCCATGTCCGAACCCGGTTCCGGGTCGGATGTGGTGTCGATGAAACTGCGCGCGGAAAAACGCAATGACCGCTTTGTCCTCAACGGCAACAAAATGTGGATCACCAACGGGCCGGATGCCGATACGCTGGTGGTCTATGCCAAGACCGATATGGATGCCGGTCCCCGGGGCATCACCGCCTTCCTCATTGAAAAGACGATGACCGGCTTTTCCACTGCCCAGAAGCTGGACAAGCTCGGCATGCGCGGCTCGAATACCTGCGAGCTTGTCTTCGAAGACTGCGAAGTGCCCTATGACAATGTGCTGGGGGAAGAGGGGCAGGGCGTCAAGATCCTGATGTCCGGGCTTGACTATGAGCGCGTCGTACTGGCCGGCGGGCCGGTCGGCCTGATGGCGGCGGCGCTGGATATCGTCGTGCCCTATGTCCATGAGCGCAAACAGTTCGATACGCCGATCGGTGAATTCCAGCTCATGCAGGGCAAGCTGGCCGATATGTATACGACGATGAATGCCTGCCGGTCCTATGTCTATGCGGTGGCGGCGGCCTGCGACCGGGGCGAGACGACCCGCAAGGACGCGGCCGGCTGTATCCTCTATGCGGCCGAAAAGGCCACGCAAGTTGCGCTGGAGTCCATTCAGGCGCTGGGCGGCAATGGCTATATCAACGAATATGCCACCGGCCGGCTGCTGCGTGACGCAAAACTCTATGAAATCGGCGCCGGGACATCGGAAATCCGGCGCATGCTGATCGGCCGCGAAATCTTCGCCGAGACGGCATAGTCATTCTCCGGGCGGGGTCCTTGCATGGCCGTTCTTACCTCACAGATTTCGCCGTCGTCGCCGGCCTATCGAAGCAATTTCGAACATATGAGCGCACTCATCGACGAAATGCGCGATGTGGCCGCGACGGTCGAAAAGGGCGGCAGCGACCAAGCCCGGGAGCGACATCTGTCGCGCGGCAAATTGCTGCCGCGCGAGCGGGTTCGAAAGCTGCTCGACGACGATTCGCCGTTTCTGGAGATCGGACAGTTCGCCGCCTGGGACATGTATGGCGGGGATATCTCCTCGGCGGGTCTGATCGCCGGGATCGGCCGCGTCTCCGGCCGCGATGTCATGATCCTGTGCAACGACGCCACGGTCAAGGGCGGAACCTATTATCCGCTGACGGTCAAGAAGCACCTAAGGGCGCAGGAGATCGCCGCGCAGAACCGGTTGCCCTGCATTTATCTGGTCGACAGCGGCGGCGCCAATCTGCCGAACCAGGATGAGGTTTTCCCCGACCGCGACCATTTCGGCCGGATCTTTTTCAACCAGGCCAACATGTCGGCGGCAGGACTGCCGCAAATCGCCGTGGTCATGGGCTCCTGCACGGCAGGCGGCGCCTATGTGCCGGCCATGTCCGACGAGACGATCATCGTCAAGGAGCAGGGGACGATATTTCTGGCCGGTCCGCCGCTGGTCAAGGCGGCGACGGGAGAGGTCGTCAGCGCCGAGGATCTCGGCGGCGGCGATGTGCACACCCGCCTGTCCGGGGTTGCCGATCACCTGGCCCGCAACGATGCCCATGCGCTGGAGCTTGCCCGCCGGGCGGTCGCAAATCTCAATTCGCCGCGTGCTGTCCATGCCGACCTGCAGACGCCGGAAAGCCCGCATTATGATCCGGCGGAAATCGTCGGCATCGTGCCGCCGGATCTCAAGACGCCCTATGACATCAGGGAGGTCATCGCCCGGCTTGTCGACGGATCGCGGTTCGATGAATTCAAGGCGCGGTTCGGGCCGACACTGGTCTGCGGCTTTGCCCATATCCATGGCATGCCGGTCGGTATTATCGGTAATAATGGCGTGCTGTTTTCCGAAAGCGCCCAGAAGGGTGCGCATTTCGTCGAACTGTGTTCGCAGCGCAAGATTCCGCTCGTTTTCCTGCAGAATATCACCGGCTTCATGGTCGGCCGCAAATATGAGGCGGGCGGAATCGCCAAGGACGGAGCCAAACTGGTGACCGCTGTGGCGACCACCGCCGTGCCAAAGATCACGCTTCTGGTCGGCGGGTCCTTCGGCGCCGGCAATTACGGCATGTGCGGACGGGCCTATGAGCCGCGGTTTTTATGGACCTGGCCCAACAGCCGGATTTCCGTAATGGGCGGTCAGCAGGCGGCCGGTGTGCTGGCGACGGTCAAGCGCGAAGGCATCGAGCGACGGGGACAGAGCTGGAGCGAGGCCGAGGAAGAAGCGTTCAAGCAGCCGGTCATCGATCAGTTCGAAACCCAGGGACATCCGCTCTATGCCGCGGCCCGGCTCTGGGATGACGGGATCATCAACCCGGCCAAGACAAGGGATGTCCTGGCGCTTTCGCTGG